>NZ_JBCOIQ010000009.1:0-82778 GCF_040926185.1 Collinsella aerofaciens | reverse complement strand
ACGGCGGTCGACGAAACTGGAGAGGAGGTATTACGAGCTCCTGTGCGAATTGAAGGGAGCGCTCCCGCAAACTGCCTCTTGACAACTTATAGGAGCGTCGGTTTTGTTTTTGCGTTTTTTGCCGTGGTTGCGGGCAGTAGCTTAAACGTAGTAGATAGGCCCATTTCGTGGCGGGCGGGTTGCGCAGACGCCCTCGCAAGGCCAAAATGGTCCGTTTTCCTCCGTCCCCGGGGGATTAGGGGCTGTTACCGATGCGGTGTCATTTCAAAAGTATGCCGGTTTACTACGATAAATACGGGGTCCCCGACCGCACTCGCTTTTTTCACAAAATCGCAAGCCGTCTACCTGCTGTTTTGTTTTTACCAAATGCGGTGTGGTTGGAGATTGGCGATTCATCGTAGTAAACCGGCATAGTTTTGTTCGCGACGGCACAACCGCGCGTTTAAGCGCGGGGCCGGTGGGGCATTTTTGCCCCACCGGCCCCTGTTCCAGCGCTATTCCGGCTTGGTTTCTACCGTGGGAGTCTTATCCGCCGCAACTGGAGTACGGGCGGTGTCCATAGTCAGGCAGTGTTTGGGGCAGCTTTCGATACACTCGCCGCACACTACGCAGGCATACGGATCGATCGACCACGTTCCGCCCTTGCGATCGACCGCGAGCGCGCCCGCCGGGCAGCGACGCGCGCACATGCCGCAGCAAATGCACACGTCCATGTCGTTAACGATGTGCCCGCGCAGGCGCTCGGGCGCCGCGAGCCTCTCCTGCGGATAGCACACCGTTACCGGCTGTTTGACCATAGAACCCAAGGCCGTCTTGGCAAATGTCAGCAAACTCATGCCGCGCCTACCTTTCCGTGCAGCTAATGCAGGGGTCGATGGTCAGGATAATCATGGGAACGCTGGCAAGGAGTACGCCCTGCAGCGCACGCGTCAGACCCGCCAAGTTCTGCGACGTCGGCGTGCGCACGCGGAAACGGTCCAGGTTCTTGGTGCCGTTGCCGCGCACATAGTAATACGCCTCGCCGCGCGGCTGCTCAATCACAACCTCGCCGCGCGCGCCGTCGGCCGGTGTGAGCTTGGTACGCCCGCCGATGCCGTCGTGCGGAATCTTGCCGACAAGCTCCTTGATAATGTCCATGGCCTGCGTGACCTCGGCGCAACGCACCTGGCAGCGGGCATAGCAGTCGCCATCGGTTGCCACGATGGGCTCAAACGCGGCCAAGTCCGCATAGGCACCGTCGCCGAACATACGCACGTCGTAATCCACGCCCGAGGCGCGACCGAACGGCCCGACCATCGAAAGATCCAGCGCGTCCTTCTTGCTGATCACGCCCACGCCATGCAAGCGCTCGCCGCAGCTGGCATCATCTAAAAACGTATGCACCAGGGCCTCGTAGTCGGGGCGCATGGCATCGAGCGTCTGGACGATTCCCGCCAACTCGGAGTCCTCGATATCGTGCTTAAGGCCGCCGATCTCGTTGATCGACAGGATCACGCGCCCGCCGCACGTGCTCTCGAAGATCTTGAGAATCTGCTCGCGCAGGGTCCACGAACGATAAAACAGCGCCTCAAAGCCAAAGGCATCGGCGAGCAGGCCCAGCCACAGCAAATGCGAGTGGATACGCGACAGCTCGTGCAAAATGGTGCGGATATACTGCACGCGTCCAGGCACCTCGATGTCGAGCATGCGCTCGCAGGCGCTGGCGTAGCCGCAGCTATGGCCCACGGCGCAGATGCCACAGATGCGCTCGGCGATGTAGCCAAACTGATGCATGTCGCGCTTTTCGGTGAGCTTCTCGAGCCCGCGGTGCACAAAGCCGATCTGCGGAATTGCCTCGAGAACGCGGTCGTCCTCAATCACCAGGTCCAGATGAAGCGGCTCGGGCAGCACCGGGTGCTGCGGGCCAAACGGAATGACGGAGCGATGTGCCATGGGCCTTACGCCTCCTTTTTCTGCTTGTCGCGGGCGGCCTTGGCGGCAAGCGCCGCGCGGACCTTGGCTGCTTTCTCGGGATCCATGGCAGCGAGCTTTGCCTCCATCTCGGCAGCCTTGAGCGCGGCCTTCGCAGCAGCCTCATCGTGCTGAGCATCGGAGCCGGCAGCCGCAGCGGGCTGAGCAGCGGCGCCCGCGGCATCGCCGGCGCTTGCAGCGCCCTCCCCTGCAGCAGCCGCAGCAGCGGCAGCCTTTTCGGCAGCGGCCTTGCGCGCCTTGGCTTCGGCGGCGGCACGGACCTTCATGGCCTTCTCGCGCGCGGCCTTCACCTCGGGCGCGATAACGCTCATGGGCTCGGCAGTCGAAACCTGGTAGAAAAAGCCCTTAAAGTCGATCTGCATGTCGGTGATGGCAAGGCCAAACAGGTCGTGGGCCTCATTTTCAAACGGGAACACCGCGGGGTAATACGAGCTGATGGACGGAATCTCCTGGTACTGGTCGATGCCCTCAACCACCAGGTTCTCAATCGCATAGCTGCCATCCTGCGCAATATGCTCCTGAGCAGCACGAACGTTGATAAACGTATAGACCAAGCGATACGAGCCGTCGTCGACGTTGCGCTCGGCGTGCATTTGCACAAAGCGCGCGCCGACGCCCTTGAGCGCCTGGACATGCGACAGGAGCTCGTCGATCCCAACGGTGGTATAGATAGCCTTTTGCATTACTCGGCCCCCTTTGCAGCGGCTGGCGTCCCAGCAGGTGCGTCGCCAGCGACGGGCGCAGCGGACTTCCCGGCTGGCGCGTCGCCGGCACCGTCAGCCCCGGCCCCCGCAGCCACAAACCCGTCCTCGCCCAGCTCAACGCCACCGTCCCAAGTAGCGGCACCGCCCACGGTAAGCGGGTCGCCGCCGGCGCGCATCACGGCCTCCTTCTGGTCCAGGATGCCGCACGCCTCCACGATGGCATCGATCACCGTCTCGGGGCGAATGGCGCACCCGGGCGCGTACACGTCCACGGGAATTGCGCGGTCCACGCCGCCGATCACGTTATAGGCATCGCGGAACACGCCGCCCGAACACGCGCAGATGCCGCACGCCACCACGCACTTGGGCTCGAGCATCTGGTTGTAGATCTGGCGCACGACAGGCAGGTTCTGGGCATTGACCGACCCCGTCACCAAAAAGATGTCCGCATGCTTGGGGTTGCCGGTGTTGACCACGCCGAAGCGCTCCGCATCGAACAGTGGCGTGAGCGAGGCCAGCACCTCGATATCGCATCCGTTGCAGCTCGAACCGTCGTAATGAATAACCCACGGCGAGCGCGACATTTTATGATCCATGGATGCCGCCTCCTAAATAAATACGTCGACGAGGATGGGCATAAGGTTGAGCAGACCAAACACCAGCGCCACGCCCCATCCGAGCCTAAAGCAGCTGCGCCAGGTGCTGCGTGCGAAGGTGTTATCGATCAGCACCTCGACAAAATACGTCGCGGCCATCACGACCAGGGCTACGACCCAGCTCACGGGGTTGTCCCAAACAAAGAACATGCCCACCCACATCAAAAACAGCACGGTCTCGCACCAGTGCATAAGGGTCATCTTGGCCAGCGTGCCGCCGCTCATCTCGGTGGCGACGCCCTGGACAATCTCCTGATGCGCGTGATGCGAGTACGAAAGGTCAAACGGCGACTTGCGCAGCTTGATGGTAAGCACCGCGAGCAGCGCCAGGAAAATGGGCGCGCTGTACACGATGATGGGGGCCGACTGCCCCGTCACGGCGATGGAATCAAAGCTGTCGGTGGCAAGGTACAGGCCCACGCTCATCAGCAAAACGGCGGGCTCGTAACTCATAACCTGCAGTAGCTCACGATCGGCGCCAACCTGGGCAAACGGGCTTTGCGTCGAGGCGGACGCCAGCACCACAAAGATCGCGGCGAGCGTCACCATAAAAGCGCACAGTAGCGTGTTAGAGCCCGACACAAAGATGCCGCCGCCCACGACGGTAAAGATGAGCGCGCACGCCATATAGGTATCGTCCATGGTGTTTACGCTGGCAGGGGCTTTGCGCAGCAGCTTGGCAACGTCGTAGAAGGGCTGCAGCAGACGCGGACCCACACGGCCCTGCATGCGGGCCGAAAGCTTACGGTCAAGACCGTCAATCAAACCGCCCACAAGCGGCGCAATCAAGGCAAACGCCGCGGTGCCTATAAAGACGCCCACGACACCCGAACCTTCGAAATACTTGCCGCGCAGCACCGAGGGCGCGCTCATGGCAAGCCTCTCGGGCCCAATCCATGCGCAGCACAGCAGCGCAAACAAGATAATGCTGCAGCACACGACGCTGCCCGCGGGGCCGATACGCTTCTCGCCAAGGGCGTCCTCCGAGTACCAATTGCGCTTTTCGGCCTTCACCTCGTGCCCCATCGAGCCGCGGAAATGGCGATATTTGTCGGTTCCCACACCCGAAAGGTACACGTTGACGTGCGGCTTGTTGCTCACGCGGAATGAAGTCAGCAGCACCACGGCGATAAACGCCACGATAACCACCATCAGATACATGGCGTCCTTGCCGATAACGTACGGCACGCGGCCAAACACCATGGCGAGGTAAGGCGACACCAGACCGCTCGAGATAACCGGAAACGCCACGCAGCACAGAATCAGCAGCGCGGCGATGGTGTTGAGGGCCATCCATTCGGTCTTATGGACATTGGCCTCAACGTTTTGAGCCGTGGGGTCGACGCCCGAAAGCTTGGCAAGCCACTTGCCCCAGAAGAAGAACGTCGCGGCCGAGCCAAAGGCAAGTACCATGATCATGAGCACGTTGCCGGTCTGCGCAAACGCCACCAGGGCGCCCCACTTGGACACGAGCATGCCAAACGGCGCCACAAACATGCCCATAATGCCCAGCATCATCAGACGCGTCAGGTGCGGCATGCGGCTGAACATGCCGTCCATGTCCTCGATATTGCGGCTGCCGATATGGTGCTCGGCGGTGCCTACGCACAGGAACAGCAGCGACTTAGCCACCGTGTGGAACAAGATCAGGAAGATGGCCGCCCATACGGCCTCGGGCGCGCCGACACCCAGGCAGGCACTGATGAGACCCAGGTTGGAGATGGTGGAGAACGCGAGCACGCGCTTGGCATTGCTCTGCGAGATGGCCATGAGGGCCGCGAGCAAAAACGTGATGGCACCCACACTCGTAACCATAAAGCCGGTCACGGGATAGATGGCATAGAGCGGGCTCAGCTTGACCATTAGGAACACGCCGGCTTTGACCATGGTGGACGAATGCAGCAGGGCGCTCGTGGGCGTGGGGGCAACCATGGCGCCGAGCAGCCAGGTATGGAACGGCATCTGCGCGGCCTTGGTAAGGGCGGCGAGCGACAGCAGAACGACCGGCATCACCAGCAGCGCGGATTGCGCGGTTCCGGCGCCGGAAAGCTCGATCATGCCCGAGATGGTCAGCGGCATGCCGTTAACGTGCAGGTACATGAGTCCGGCCAAAAACGCGATGCCGCCCAGCATGTTGAGGATGATCTGGGTGAAGGCGTTCTTGATGGCCTCGGGCGTGCGCGTGTAGCCAATCATGAGGAACGAGCACACGGTGGTGATTTCCCAGCCGCAGAACAGCCACTCAAGGTTGTCGCTCGTCACGATGACGAACATGGCCGAGAGGAACAGGAACATAAGCGCCAGGAACTGCGGACGACGGTCGGGCGCGGTCTGCCCGCGCAGCGCGGCCTCGTGCTCATCATGAGCCTGGAAGTCCTTCATGTAGCCCAAAGCGTAGATACAGATAAGGCTGCCGACGATGCCGACGGCGAGGACCATGATCACGCTCATGTAGTCTAGGTAGAGCGGCGTCGCCGTGACGGCTTCGGCCGCAGGCAGCGTCATGGCCGCAAAGACGAGCGAGCCCACCAGCTGGACTATGCCGAGCACCGTGGTAAGCACGCTCTTATATTTGTGCGCGTTGTACAGGATGACGGCGCACAGAATTACGTCGATGACGGAGCTGATGATCGAGAGCGCATGCGAGGTACCGGGGGCAATCTCAAAGCTCTGCGGACCCGTGCAAAAAAACATGACGGCGACTACAACTGTCACCGCCATGATAATGCCGGAGCCTATGAGTCCCACCGCATCGCGGGCGCGGTCACCGCGCGCGAGCAGCATGCCCAGCGCCGGTACCAGCGGAAACAGGGTAAGGAAATACAGTAGCGTCATACCATCACTCCCCCATGCAAAAACGCTGCAATTGTTTAACGTTATAGCTCAATTGATGAGTAGCAGCGGCGGGTTTTCGGTCAACTGGGGAGTTTTAGGCGTACGGGGCAAGGGCACGTCCGCTTTGGAGCAGAGAGGCGGCAAGAAAAATGCGCCCCTGTGGGCGCACCATCCCGTTTGCTATTCCGCCTTTTTAACGCGCGGCTTGCGACCGCGCGGCTTATCGACCAGTGCGGACTCACCGCTCTCGCGGTACTGACGGCACCAAGCCTTGACCGAAGACTCGCTGGGAATCTTGTGCTTGATCATGGCCTCGCGAACCGTCAAGCCGTTTTCCAGACGGTCCTTAACCACAGCGAGCTTTACGTCGTACGAATAGGTGTGATGATGCGAACCGGCATTGAGAACGGCGTCGGCACCGCCCACGGCATACGCGCGGGCCCACTGACGAGCCGTGGCCTGGGGAATGCCAAGCTCCGCGGCGAGAGCGCGATGACCGACCCCCTCTTGGAGGATCTCGACGGCGCGCTGCCTAACCTCGGGCGCATGCGTGCGAGTCCTAGTTGCTTCCGACATACCTGCCACTTCTTAGCCTTAGCCGTTAATCTGCTTTCTTACGTGCAAGTTAGATAGTAGCATTTTACTGTTTGCTCAAAGCAGTTAATTAAAATAGACGCGGCGTTATCTGGGCATTTGGCACCAAATTACGACATTTCTTTATCGATTATTTACGCTGGTAGCTGACTCGCAGCTAATCGTCATTCGCTTGTCAACAAAATTGGCATCTCTTTATGTCCTTTGGTATAGAGGATATAGTTATTAACCCCTCCCCCAATATTTTTGAGTGATCTGCAAGGCAGTAGACGTCCTCACTCCTCATGATTACCGCGCATTGCCATTCATCGGAGCAAAACAAAAAGGGCGGGACCTGCTGCGCTTGCAGGCCCCGCACCGGTTGACACCCGACGGGACACAGCCGGGCGAGACGGATCCGTGCTACCGCCCCGCCTGGCCGCGATGTTCAACTACAGCTCGTTGGCCGCGTGATACGCCGTGCGAATGGCGCTCGCAATGTCGGCGGTGCGCTCACCCGAGCAGTCGCCCACGCAGGTCACGGGCACCGTCACGCCATCCAGGTCAAACGCGTTGGCCTTGGAGCCCACGGCCATCACCACGTAATCGCAGGCGATCTTCACCGGCTCCTCGGCGCCGTCCTCGGTGGTGCGAACAGCCTCCACGCCCTCGTCGGTAATGGCGGTCAGGCGGGTCTTAACATGCTGCTCCACGTTGTGCTCTGCAAAGTCGCTCATAATCAGCGGCAGAATGGTCTCGGACTCGCCCGCGGCAATCTTGTCGAGCATCTCCACGATCGCCACCTCGCAGCCGTGCTGCAGCAGGTACTCGGCAGTCTCGGTGCCCACCAGGCCGCCGCCAATGACGGCGACGCGGCCGCTGAGCTCCACCTTGCCGGCCAGCACGTCCCAGCTCGAGACGACCTTCTCCGAATCGGCACCCGGAACGGGGATGACCACGTCGTGTGCGCCCACGGCCACAATCGCAGCGTCGGCGGCGTTGAGGTCCTCAGCGGTAGCGGCATGGTTGAGCTCGACCTTCACGCCCAGGCCGGGCAGAATCTTCTCGTAGTACTCGACCGAGCGCATGATCTCGTCCTTGCGCGGAGGCGCGGCCGCCAGCACAATCTGGCCGCCCAGATGATCGCTCGCCTCGTAGACGGTCACGTCGTAGCCGCGCTTGGCCGCCACGCGCGCGGCCTCCAGACCGGCGATGCCGCCGCCCACCACGGCGATCTTCTTGTCGCCCTCGCCCGGCTTAATGGCGATGGTTGCCTCATCGCCGTTCTCGGCATTGAGCACGCACGAGATGTACTTGCGGTTTTGAATCGCATCGACGCAGCCCTTGTTGCAGTTGAGGCACTCGCGGATGGGCTCACCCGTGGCGGCCTTCAGCGCAATGTCGGGGTCGCACATGAGCGAGCGGCCATAGGCGATGATGTCGGCGGCGCCGTCTTCCAGAATCTTCTCGCCGGCCTCAACCGAGACAACGCGGCCGACGGTTGCCACCGGCACGGAGACCAGGGCCTTGACGCGCTCGGCCACGGGCAGCGTCCAGTTGTAGGGCATGGCGCCCATGGGCGGAATGGTGTCGCCCATGTTGCCGGTGTGGTTGGCCTGTGCGACCTGAATCATATCGATGCCCGTACCCTCGAGCAGCTTGGCGAACTCGCAGGCCTCGTCGGGCTGCAGGCCACCCTTGCCGCGCGGCGTGCCGTCGGGGTTCTCCATGATCACGGGGAGCTTGTACTCCACCATCAGCTGCGGCGCGGCCTCCTTAATGGCGGCGACGACCTCCAGCGCGTAGCGAACGCGGTTCTCGAACGAACCACCGTACTCGTCGGTGCGCTGGTTGAGGATGGCCGAGCACAGCGAACCCACCAGGCGGTCGCCGTGGACCTCGATAGCGTCGATCCCGGCCTGCTGCGCGCGGGCGGCCGAGGCAGCGATGGCCTCCTTGATCTGGGTGAGCTGCTCCACACTGGCCTCGTTCACAAAGTGCTGCATGTCGTGGTGCAGCTTGGCGTAGGCCTGGTTGCGGATCTCGTTGGACTCGGCCATCTTGGCGGCAAAGGTCTCCTCGTCGCCGGCGGCCTTGGCCTCCTGCGCGGCCTTGGCAGCGGCCATGGAGCCCATGACCATGCGGCCGACACCGGGCACGTCGTACTCGGGGTGGAACAGCTGCAGCGCGACCTTGGCACCGTGCTTGTGGACGGCGTCGGCCAGCGCCTTAAACGTGGGGATCTGGGCGTCGGTCGCCAGCTTGGGTGTGGGGCTTGCGGTCATAACGGGAGCGACGTCGCCGATGACGATGTAGCTCACGCCGCCACGGGCCAGGCGCTCGTAAAAAGCCAGGCTGCGCTCGCCGATGGAACCGTCGCGCTCCTCGTAGCCGGTGGTAAGCGGCGGGAACATAATGCGGTTCTTGAGCTCAAGGGGGCCAACCGTAATGGGCTGGAGCAGCTTGGATGCAGGTGCGGTCATGGACATTCCTCTCTTGTAGGCGCGGCGGCGATGGTGCCGCGTAGTTGTCTAAAGGATATGGCATGGGAGCACGGCGGCACAACTGAAATCGGCGGACAGCAGGCAGCGGCAGGTGGATGGGACGGGGCGGCCCGTCGGTTTGTCTCGATCTGTAACAGTTACGCGGCGAAACCGGGGCTTACTGTTACAGATCGAGACATTCCTCTCGACCCATCCTCGACAATCTAGATCTGTAACATCTAGGCCCACTTTTGGCCCCTACCCGTTACAGATCGAGACAAACGGGACCCGCCTGCTAGAAAATCTCAATCTATAACAACAACTCGGCAAAATCCGTCCCTCGTGTTACAGATTTAGACAAACACGACCCAACCCACCGGTATATCTCGGTCTGTAACACCTAGCCGCCCAAATCGGGTCTAGATGTTACAGATCGAGATTTTGTTTGAGAGACCGAGAATTGGACCGAAAACACGGTCCCGAAATAACAAAAAAGCTCGCCGGCTAGGCCGACGAGCTGCAAGTTCTTGGTCGCGGGGGCAGGATTTGAACCTACGACCTCCGGGTTATGAGCCCTTTCCCAATGAGTAAAGCATATTATTCCGATTATAACGCTTGTGTTTCTTTTGTGGCTCTGACCTGCGGCTTTTAGTCAATCTCGATAAATCTCGCACAACCACGCGAAACCGCGTAGCCCTGCCGATTCCCCCCGATTTCCCCCATTTCCGTTCGCCCCGTCTAACAAATCCCCCCCCTGATACAATTCGCGCTAGAAGGGGGCTCCGAGCAGCCCCCTCGACACCGGGCCGCGCGGCCCCTCTTCCACACCACGGGCCGCGCGGGATACGTGAGGGAAAAGGGAGGCCATGCCGAAGGTCACGGGCTGCGGCGAGATCGAGGAGATCGAGCGGGGCAAGGTCCACAGGATCAGGCACCATCTGGGTAAGGACCCCGCCACGAGGAAGTACATCCGCTCCCCGAAGAGGACGGTGCACGGCACCAAGTCGGACGTGAGGCGGGCGCTCGAGGAGTACCGCCGCGAGCTGGAGAGTGGGTTCGCCAACCCCGACAAGGTGACGGCGCCCGAGCTCGGGTGGAGGTGGCACGAGCAGCGCAAGCTCCTCAAGAACCTCTCGCCGCTCACGCACAAGACCGACACGAGTGCGAGCTCAAGAAGGCGGAGCGGTGGTTCGCGGGAGTGCTCGTGAGCGACCTGTCGCTGCTCAACATGGTCTACGCGGACCCGCGCGAGGAGCACGGCATGTCGCAGCGCGGCGTCCACAAGCTCAACGCCGTCATGTTCAGGTGATGGACCTCGCCGTGAAGGAGCACCTGACCGAGCACAACCCCTGCCGCGACGTCGAGGTCTCGCGCCCGCGCTCGGCTGAGAGGACCCCGCTCACGCTCGAGGAGGCGATCTCGCTCTGTCAGGCGCTCCACGGCGACGAGCTCGACGACAGGCGCGTCGCCATCTGGCTCGCGCTCGCGACCAGCGTGAGGCGTGGCGAGGCGCTCGGCCTCACGTGGCGCTACGTGGACTTCGACAACATGCGGGTGTTCATCAAGTACCAGTACACCGAGAACAAGGCGCTGCGCGAGACCAAGAACCGCCGGTCGCGCTGGATCGCGATCGACGACGGGACGGCGCGGTACCTGCGCACCTGGAAGGCCGTGCAGGTGAGGCGGATGCAGGTTCAGGGCCTCTCCCAGACCCCGAACACCCCGATGTGCTCGGACGGCGACTTCGGCTTCCACGACCCCGACAACTTCTCGACGTGGCAGAGGGGCTACTTGATCGAGCACGGCCTCGGCAGGATGAAGGAGGCCGAGGAGGGCGGCCGCAAGCGGAGGCGCTACGTCGGCTACGACTTCCACGAGCTGAGGCACACGCAGGCCACCTTCCTGATCGGCAACGGCATCGACCCGAGGAGCGCGCAGGGGAGACTCGGCCACGAAGTGTCGAGCATGACGATGGACGTGTACGCGCACATGATGGGAGGGAACGACCGCGAAGCCGCCGATCTCATGGGGAGGCTGCTGCGAACCGGAGGCGGCGGGCAGGAGGCCCCGGGCGAGGAGGCGCGCGCCAATCAGGCGGCCGGGGAGCCGGTGAGGCTCACCGTCGTCGGGCCGAACCCGGACCTCTGCCCCTGTCCCGGCGCGAAGCTCGTCGAGCGCGAGGTCGTGCGCGACGGCCGCGCCGCCTGGGTCGAGGAGTGGCGGATCACGGCGTCCTCGGCCGCCGATCTCCTAGAGATCCAGCGCGGGGCGGGCGCGCCCATCACCATCGACGGGAGCCGGATCACCGTCATGGCGAGGAAGGCTTGGGGCCGACGTCGCCACGACGAAGCACACTCCCTCCCTAACGTCAGAGGTCATCGCCGCTGGACCGGCAGGCGACAAAGCTCAGGATGATAAAATGCTTTCGACGCAGGAGCGTCCCCATCTTTGAATCGAGGAACCATGAGCGATTTTGATGCCGAGAACGAATCGGTCGAAACGAGCGCGCCGATAGCCCTGGTCGATTCCGCAAACATAGAGACCCTAATCCATACCGTCCGTGGGCAGCAAATCATGCTCGACACCGATCTCGCTCGGTTATACGAGGTAGAGACAAAGAATCTCAACCGCGCCGCCGCACGCAACGCCGACAGATTCCCCGAGGACTTCCGTTTTCAACTGACCAAGGAGGAGGACGAGTCTTTGAGGTGCCAAATTGGAACCTCAAAGACCATGGAGGGCCGCGGCGGGCGGCGTTACCTCCCCTATGCCTATACCGAGCAGGGCATAGCCATGCTGTCCGGCGTGCTACGCAGCGAAGTGGCGGTGCAGACCAGTATCAGTATCATGAGGGCGTTTGTCGCCATGCGCCACTTCCTCGCCGAAAATGCCACCCTGTTTGAGCGGCTGCGCGGTGTCGAGTTGAGTCAGGCGGCGTTTCAGCAATCGACCGACGAGCGTTTCAACCAGGTGTTCCGCCTGCTCGAAGGCGAGGTAGAGAAACCCCAGCGGATCTTCTTCGCCGGGCAGATGTTCGACGCCTTCAGCCTGCTGACAGATCTCGTGGGCCGCGCCGAGCGCGAAATCTCCCTCGTGGATGGCTACGTAGATGTCCACACCCTGAACGTCCTCGCAAAGAAGCGCAAGGGCGTCGCGGTGACCGTCTACACGTCCGGCAACCGGCTCACGCAAGGCGACGTCGACGTGTTCAACGCACAGTACCCGCAGCTCACCGTCCGCCGCACCAGAACGTTCCACGACCGCTTCCTTATCCTCGACAGTGCGACCGCATATCACATCGGTGCATCCCTCAAGGACGCGGGAAAGAAATGCTTCGGCATAGACCTCATCCAAGACGAGGAGCTGACGAAGATGCTCATCGAGAAACTAAAGCTCCTCGATGAGCATCAAACGGCTTGAGCGTTATCCGACCTCTAGCCACAAGCCCTAAAGTTTGAGCATGATCGCTGAAAGCCTCGTTAGTCAACATGTCAAAGCAGGCCCTGGTCCGCAAGCCTTCGATAATGCTTGCCGAGGAGCGTCAACCGGCAGGACTTGCTCTCCATCGCCGCGTTCCACATATGGTCGGCGCCAACTGGAACCAGAAGACCATGCCGGTTGTATTTCTGGAGCAGAGAGAACACCAGGTTGTTCCTGGGCTCTGCTGGAGGCATAGCGTCTGTTCTTCCCTCGTCCCTTGGCTCATACGACGGATCCAGCCTGTATTCATAGTCCTCTGTTGGGAAGAGCTTTTTCAGCTTCCGCAAATCATCGAGTGAGATTGCGGGATCGACTTCGCGCAGCGACACGAAGCTGTCCGTGTTCGTTTTGAAAACGGGTCTTTGGTCCCACATGCCAAGCGATTGATCGATGTGCGCATAGACGCTGCCCGGCGTGATGCTGCCCGTCAGGTTCGCCGCAGCACCCTCTAGGGCGTTTATGAGGAGACTTGTAAAAACGCCATGCCCCTTACGCTCAAGCGAGGGCTGATCGCTTCGCGAGGCGGTGAGTATGGTGACGCCCTCCGAGATTGCGGCATGGTTCTCCATGCCCGGGACCGACCCTGCCGCCCCCGAATAGCAGCTGTCAAGGATAACGATTCTGTGGCGCGCGCTCGAGCCGTTCGCCAGATCAACGAGTTCCCTCAGAGAGAGCCCCTCGTCTCCCCGAGTGGAATCAGACCCATTGATAAACCCGCCGGTTGACTCGATATACCCGTGTCCAGAAAAGTAGAAGAGCGCTATTTCGGCTTTTGACTGAAACAGCCTGCGCGCCTCATCTTTGATTGCAGCGCGATTCACGACATGGTCTGGGCCGGTTGCATACAGCTCCTTGCAGTCAAAGTTTCTGCTCCGAGAGGAATCCCCGTTGCGCTTGAGGAGGCGCGCGACCTCCTCGGCATCGTTCACGCAACCCGAAAGATTTGGTATGCGCTTGTCAGAATAGTAGTTAACTCCAACTACTAGGGCCATTCTGTCCATCGCCCAGCTCCTACAGACTGTCGATGAAATCTTCGATATGGCTCCAGGTCCATGAAACCGTGCGTACACCGGGAAGATCAGTTCGGTCATCGCTATACGCCCAGATTCCCAGCACCTTCTTCCCCTCCTCACGCGCGCAGCCGATTTCCCACTTTTCCCCACTTGAGCTCAACGAGTTCTTGCTTACGAGCGCAATCACGCCGTCGGAGCGCTTGATGCGAGTGCGGACCTTCTCCTTCCAGGCGGTTGCGTACGGCTCCTTGACCGACATATCGATATACTCGAAGGGCGACTTCGTGTTGAGCGACTGACCCTTCAGAAAATCGCGTTGACGTTCGTCCTCGATTGCAAACGCAACGAATACCGTCTTCTTTTCCATAAATCTCACCTTTCGCATATAAAAACAGCTCCTTATCAGTATAAACCTGACCGGTTGCGATTCTCCACCGGAGCGATCCACCTCAATTACCGCGCCCATCTGCACGTCGCAAGGATCCCACCTCCAGCGGGCTCCGATAAAAGTGGGGAGTGGAAAATACTACGACATCCCATGTCGCAGTAAATGTCGTAGCAACGTCGTAGTAAACCAGCCACGCCGTCCTAAGACCCAACTTCGTGGCAGCCCATGCCCGAGATACGGCGGTGGCCTTCGGGTGGCGTCTTGATTCGAGACACCTTTGCCGCAGGCTTAGTCAAGCCCGTCGACCCCAACACGGCGCCGCGCCATATGCGCTACGTCCCATACTGGGCCTAAGGGGCAGCCTAACTTTCCGTAACTTTCCAAAAGAGGAGAATTGCCCCTCTTTTTTTGATGGGCGGGGTTTCGAGCTGCGGATACGCATCTCTTCAAGTCGCCTCTAACTTTCCTTAACTTCCCATCCGTCCCATTCCCACGTGTTGCGCCTCAGCTGCGCGGCGTCAAGGGCGCTCGCGGAACCCCGCGCAAATCTGCGCTCCGCTCCGATTGGTGGGGGTTGCCGCGAACAACCCCTGACCCCCTTCGCCTCGGCGCGGCGCTTCAGGGAGCAAAGCGCAAGGCGCCGCAGGGCAAGCGCCTTCCGCTTTGCCCGCAGGCAGAGATTCTACGGGCCGGAAGGCCGGAAGGGAGCGGGACATGAAGGCGAGCGAGGTCATCGTGGAGCCGGAGGGGCGCAGGGACCGCAGCGCATGGGACAGGGGCTCCCGGCTCGAGCGCCTCCGGCCCGCCCTCGCGGTACAGCCTGCACCAGCGGTCGAGCGATGTAGCGGCGGCGATGCCGAAGCGGGCCATCGCCTCCGACCGCGGCATCCCCTCGTCCACGACGGCCCTCGCGACGGCGAGCTTGGTCTCCATGTCGTAGGTCCTGCGGCTCTCGCCCATCCCGATCAGCCCCTTCCTCCCGGTTGCCCGGTACGCGTAGAGCCATTTTCTCACCGCCGGGGCGGGAACGTCGAGCTTCTTGGCCGCGAGTTCGAAGCCGAGGCCAGCCTCGAACAGGTCGGCGGCGCGTGCCCTCATCTCGCGACCGTATCTTGCCTTCTTCCTGCGGGACATTTCCGATGCCTCCCTTTTCTCGAACCTTAATTTCAAAGTCCAAGAAATGGGATGCAGTTCACCGTCGGGGCGTTCCTCGAGTACTGCGAGCTGCGGGGGTTCCGCTCCCCGGACAACGACCCCCACGGCTGGGCGCGCGTCTGCCAGGCGGTGGCGAACTTCATGGGTGCCGACGGCCTCAGCGTGGGCATCTCGCGCTACGAGGGCGACGCGCGCATGGACCCGGGCGACAACGGGATCTACGTCATCGAGGGGTGGCGCATCGCCGAGCGCCTGCGGGCGGAGTACGACCCCGGCTGGGAGCCCACCGGGATACGGGATGTCCGCCCCGAGGATGAGCAGCGGGCCCACGACCGCGCCGAGATGCTGCGCGCCATCGACGCCTCGCGGCCCGAGGGCCAGAGGCTCGGGGCCTACCTCGATGCCGAGTGTTTTCCGTAACATCTAAATCGACAAAAACGGCAGCATAAAGTCGAAACTTCCCGCAAGGGGCATGCTGACCAGATCGCAGGGCCATCTTGGTGGTGCTTCGTATCTACCAAAGGAGGCCCGGAGAGGAAATGATCGGCATGACCGACAAGAATTCTATACGCCTGCTGTGGCGGCAGGGGGACAGCGTCGCCGAGGTCGAGCGCAAGACCGGCGTGAGCCGGGACACCGTCTACAAGTACCGCAACATGGACGACTTCAGCCCCGAGCCGCCCGCGAGGCGGGCGCAGGGCTCAAAGCTCGACCCGTACAGGCCCCTGATCGAGTCCTAGCTCAACGACAACATGCGCAGCGGGCGCAAGCAGCTACGGCACGCGGGGCGCGTATGACGCCGGGCCTTGACGGCCTTCCGGTTTATCTGACCACGCTACCAGTGGAAACGAACTCGGCACGCCGAGTTGCGCCGCAAAATCCCGGGCGCACGTAGTGCGCCCTTATCCGGCTCCTCCTCCTTTCCTCCAGGATGCCCGGACGGCAAGATTCGGAACGTCCCCTCAATATCCAAACTTCACGCAAGCCTAATGCGAATAGAGACAGACCTGGCAAATCAAGACACGGCTAGCCGCTCGCACCCAAAGCCATTTGCCTAAAAATGAATACCGTTGACCGAAATGGAAATACGGTAACAACGAAAAAGACTAGTCAAGCTCGTTTTAAGCACCGTTTGTTCCAGCCCGCCCCAATTGCAGACATCCCAACTATCATGAATCCAGTAAACAGAGGCGGACATCAACATCCAACGCCGGCAAGCATGCGGGTGCCTCCTCTGCCTAAGGGGCAAACCCCCGAGATTAGTTAGGAGAGGGGAAGAGATGGATAAAGTCAAAACGGCCTTCCAGAACTTTGGCCGCGTTATCGTCGACCCTATTTTGTACCTTTCGGTAACGGGCATCATTTTGGCCATCGCCACGGTATGCTCGCTCGGCAGCGGAGTTGTCGCGGATCTGGGCACGCTGCTCTCCGCGGCAACCAACTCCGCGGTGATCGGCAACCTGCCGGTGATTTTCGCAGTCGGCCTAACGGCAGGCTTCGCAAAGAAGCAAAAATCCAACGCGGCAGTGTTTGGACTTATTAGTTACCTCATGTTCCTGTATGTCAACAACGCCTACCTGACGCTCACCGATCAGCTGGCAAAAGCCGGCGCGATGGGTCTGTATGGCACTGGCCAGGCAACGGTACTGGGTCTTCAAGTTACCGATGTCAACGTCTTCGGCGGCGTACTCATCGGATGTTTCTGCGGTTGGCTCTATAACAAACTGATCGATGTAAAGGTATCGGACTATATCCGGATTTACGGCGGACCCCGCCTGGCACTTCTGGCGATGATCCCGCTGAGCATTGTCTTTGGCATCGGAGCGACTGTCGTGTGGCCCCCTATCGCCAACGCCATCAGCAACGCGTCTTCATTCATCGCAGCCTCGGGCGGTCTGGGCGTTTTCATTTACGGCTTCCTGAACCGCGTCCTCGTACCTCTCGGCATGCACCACTTTATGTGGATGCCGTTTGACTACTCCGCGATTGGCGGCACGGCGGTCGTCGCCGGCCAGAGCGTTTCCGGCGCAGCAAACATCTTCTATGCCGAGCTTCCCCATATCGCCGACGGATCCCTCACCACAGTCGACCCCTCTGTCCGCTTTGCCATGTTCGGCTTTGGCAAGGAATTCGTAACCCTTGGCACCGTGCTCGCAATGATTGCAACTTCCCGTCCGGAGAATCGAAAAGCCGTCGCAGCCATGCTGGTGCCAATTTACATCACCGCCATGCTCTCCGGCATCACTGAGCCGCTCGACTTCATGATCCTGTTCGCGTCTCCGATTCTCTGGGTTGCCTACAGCCTGTTCTACGGACTGGGCGAGATGCTCCTGTTTGTCCTGGGAGTCCGCTTGCTTAACATGTACGGTGGCATCGAGCTGCTCACGCTCAGCCTGCCTTTGCCAATGGGCGTCACCAAGTTCCCGATTTACATCGTCTTGGGCATCGTGTTTGCCGCCGTTTCGTTCGTCATGCTGGCGATGGTGATCAAGAAACTCAACCTCATGACGCCCGGTCGTTCTGCAGAGTGGTCTGCCGAGGTCTCTGGCGATGCCAACGCTCTCGAGTCTTCCGGAACGCCGGAAGTCGACGCAAAACAGCAGGAGATGGTGCAAAACATCATCGACGGCCTTGGCGGTAAGGACAATATCAACACCATGGGCTGCTGTATGACTCGCCTCCGTGTCGAGGTCAAGGATCCCAACAAGGTCAACGAAGAGATCATCAAGAAGGCTATTGACAAGGGCTTATTTAAGAACGGCACTAATGTCCAAATTATCGTGGGAACCAACGTGCACTCCGTCTACGACCTGCTTCGTCCCATCCTTAATCTGGAAGATTAACAGTCGCCTGATCGACAGACGACAAGCAAGGAGACCTCATGTTGACCAAAACGTTACATTCAATCCGAGGCATGTTCGAACGCTTGCTCAACATGTACAAAGAAAAGTCGACAAGGGGTCTTCTCGCTCTGATGGCTGCATTCGTATGCGGTTTTATCTGGCCACTCCTTGGTCTACTCGCTGCGGTTTGGACCCGGCATTCAGGAGAGCACGCGGATGCGGGCAGCGTTGCGGGCATGGCGGCCGTTATCAACATCGTTACTTACTTCATACAGATAGCGACCAGGATTGTCTGCGGCTCGATTTGATTTGAAAGGCATGAACAACATGAACGGATACAAGATTGTAATCTGCGGCGGCGGCAGCACCTATACCGCCGGTATCGTCAAAGACCTGATTGATCAAAAGGACGAACTGGGGATTCGTGAGCTTTGGCTCTATGACATCGACAAGGAACGCCAGGACACGGTCGCTGTGGTGGTTAAGGCAGTTATCGATGACCTTGCTCCCGAGATTCCCCTGCATGTAACTGTCGACCCCAAAGAAGCATTTACAGATGCGAACTTTGTTATGGCGCAGATGCGCGTGGGCGGGCTCAAGATGCGTATCCAAGATGAGCAGATCAGCCTGCGCCATGGCGTAGTCGGCCAGGAGACCTGCGGAGCAGGTGGCATGGCCTATGGCATGAGGACCATCTTCCCCATGTGCGAGCTTGTCGATTTCTGCGAGGAGTACGCCTGCAAGGACTACTGGATCGTCAACTACTCCAACCCCGCTGCCATCGTAGCCAAGGCGATGCACAAGCTACGTCCAAACGCTCGCATTCTCGACATCTGCGATATGCCAGTAGAGATTGAAGCCCGCATGGCGGAGATTTTGGGCTGCGAACTCAGCGACATTGAAGTCGACTACTTCGGCCTCAACCACTTTGGGTGGTTTACCAACGTGCGTTGCAAGGGCGTCGACGTTACAGACAAGCTCAAAGAGCATGTGCGTAAATTCGGCTACATTTCCGAGGCAAGCCTCAATGACGCCTTGGTAAAGGACCCCGATTGGGCCCATACCTTCAAGAATGCGGCGACGATTTCCACGCTATTCCAGGATTACCTCCCCAACACCTATTACCAGTACTACCTGTTGCCCGATGCCTGCGTGGAATACATGGACATCAATAACACGCGTGGCATGCAGGTCGTAAACGGCCGCGAAAAGCGGATCTTTGATGCTTCTGCGGCGCTTAAGCGCGGTGAAAAGGTCGATCTCACGCAATTCTATGTAGGCGTCCACGGCAGATTCATTGTCGATGTCGTCAAGTCTCTAGCGCATGACCTGCGACATCGCCAGCTGGTAATTGTGCCCAATAATGGCGCAATCGAGAATCTCTCGGACGACGCGACCGTCGAGATTCCGGCGTACATCACCGATCGAGGAGCCGAACCGGTCCGCGTCGGGAAGATCCCCCGCTTCTACAAGGGCCTTATCGAACAGCAGGATGCCTGCGAAGGCCTTGTGGTCGAAGCCGTTATCGAAGGCTCCTACCAGAAGGCACTCGAGGCCTTCACCCTCAATCGCACGATCCCCTCAGCGCGCGTGGCTAAGGAAGTCTTGGACGACATGATTGAGGCGAACAAGGGCTATTGGCCTGAACTGAAGTAGAGAAACCATCCAAATAGCAAAAGCACAAAAGGTGGCCTCAAGGCAAAAATGCTTTGGGGTCACCTTTTGTATGACTAAATCTCCGCAAAACTCGTAAAGATGAACGAATCGGCCTCGTGTTTTACACGATAGTTCTCTTGATAATCCTGATTGAATATAAGCGAATAAATAACCTGAAGCGTATACGTGAGCGAGATCATGGAAGAGTAATTGGCAACCTTTCCAATCACGCGCTCTGATTTTGGAATGAGCAGGACAGTATCGCATTGCCTGGCGAGCGCCGAATCAGAAAACGCCGTGATTAAACACGGCTTGATTCCGCGCTCGGAAAGAGCGGCGGCGTATTTGGAATAATCATAGTGAATGCCGCTGTAGCTTAGGAATAAAAACAGGTCTCCGGGCCTACCGTTCTTAACGTGCAGTGTCTGCAGGCCCCCGTCGTCTGCCATGGTGACATGACGATCGAGCTTGAGAAGATTGTTGCGAAAGATACATCCCGCCAGATAGCTTTCCCCTTTAGCAAAGATGTAAATTCGCGGGGCGCTAAGAACTGCCTTGGCGATTATGCTCAATTTGGCGCTATCGAGCTCAATTTTCGTTTGATCTATGACGCCCTTCAAGAGATTTGCAAGGTTGCCCTCGATGGCCTCAATTGAATCGGTACTGCCAAAAGGACGATTGTGATCGACAGTGGCAGCCAGAAGATAGTCTCCGCTTATCTCCTGGATGAGCTGCATGATCAACTCTCGATAGCCGCTTAGGCCCAATTTCTTACAAAAGCGGATGATAGTCGCGTTCGAAGTGTAAGTCTCCTGTGCGAGCTTTGCCATAGTGAGGGTCTTAAGGTCGCCGGTATGATTGAGCAGATAGGTAGCAATGGCTCGGTCGGTTTCATTAAAAGACGCGCTGTTACGCAGGCTGTCAAGAATCATGGTCGCTCCGATCGCTTTAGTTTGTCACTTAATTATGTCATTATCAAAACGACGGGCAGCTCTTCATACGCTGACTTACGCCCTGCAATCTCTCTTCTGATATTCCGCATGCTTCGGCAACATTATTTGTGCGGAGCACATCGCTCAAGTCTCAGCGAACAGATACGAAGAAGTTCGATTGCCAGAATTCACTGCCCGCCTTGAGACGCAGAGACGGCCTCCGAACAAGCTACATGCGGACTTGAGACAGCATAGCGCTCGCCCGTCGGCATCCTACGACCTGTATCCCCCTCTCCCCTGTTTCCGTGTTGAGAGCAGTAGACGGGGCTCCAAGGGGACTTGTCCCTTTGGAGCGCAGGGTCCGGGGATGGCGCGGTCCATCCCCGGCACTATTATTAGCTAAGGACCGCCGGAACTCCTCCCAATTGGAGTTTATCGGTCGATAAGTCAAGCCGACCGGCCCGCGATTATCAATGGTTTATTTGCTTCACATAATAAATTGACTCAGGATTCACCCGCAAAGTAAACCGATAAAGAAAAAGCTCGGAAGCAATTTTGCTTCCGAGCTGCTAAAAGTCTTGGTCGCGGGGGCAGGATTTGAACCTACGACCTCCGGGTTATGAGCCCGGCGAGCTACCAGACTGCTCCACCCCGCAATGTCTGGGCGCCTCATGTGCGCAAGAAAGAATATTACGTGGGAGTTCGGTAAACGGCAAGGAAAATCTCGTAGAGCATAATTCCTTCATATTTAAACCCCTCAGCCCCTATCACCGTAAACGAATCGCAGCCGAGCGCCGTCGGCGGCGCGTATACAATGGTGCGCGTCCTTTTATGCCAACACTGGGAGTAGACATGCTGCTCGCTATCGATATGGGAAACACGCAGACGGCCATGGGCCTGTTTGACGGAGACGAGCTGGTGCAGTCGTGGCGCATGCCCACCGACCGCTCCTATACCGCCGACGAGATCCATGTGCGCCTGATGGGTTTCTTTAAGATGTACGGCCTTTCGCTCGACGCGGTCGACGCGATCGCCTTTGCGGGCGTGGTGCCGCAGCTCTCGCGCGAATGGCACGCCGTGGCCGACCGCATCGCGGCGGACGCCATCGTCATTGGGCCGCAGACGGCCGCGGTGACCAAGCTGCGCGCGGCGCGTCCCCAAGCCGTAGGCGCCGATCGCGTCGCCAACGCCGTTGCGGCCGAAACTTTCTACGGCGCGCCGGCAATCGTGGTGGACTTTGGCACCGCGACCAATATCGACGTCATCGACGAGGACGGTTATTACATTGGTGGAGCGATTGCGCCGGGCATCCGCATTTCGATGGACGCGCTCGCCGCCCGAGCCGCCAAGCTCGCCAGCGTTCCGCTCGAGGCGCCCGAGCACGCCATCGGCCGCGATACCGAGGAGTGCATCAAGGTCGGCGCCGTAACGGGCGCCGCCGCCATGGCTGAGGGCCTGGTCGCGCGCATGAAGCGCGAGCTGGGCCGCGAGGATGCCACCGTTATCGCCACAGGCGGTCTCGCCGGCATCGTCGCCGATTCGACCGATGCCTTCGACGTGGTCGACGGACAGCTCACCATCAAGGGTATCTGCGAAATCTACCGCCGCATGCAGGAGCTGGGATAGAGTAAACGCCAGGTCGCAGCAACCAGCCGCCAATCCTATTCCTCAAAATCGAAAATTTTTCAGTTTTGAGGAATAGGATTTTTTGCTAAGCCTCGCCGCACAACCACCTCGCCAGGTCCACGATCTGCACCCCATCGCGATCCGTGGCCTCGTGATGCGTGCGGGCAAGAATCATCTTGGGATACGCATCGCCAATGCTCAGCAGTGGCGAAATCTCGCGTTCAAACGTCTTATCCGAGCTGATGTCGTCGCTCACCTGAATGTAGAGCTTCTCGCTTCGCTTGATTGCTACAAAGTCTATTTCCTTTTTATAGAGCACACCGACGTATACCTCGTATCCGCGGCGCAGCAGCTCGATGGCCACCATGTTCTCGTATACGCGTCCCCAATCCATATCACGTGTACCAAGCAGTGCGTATTTGAACGCGTGGTCTGCCAGGTAATACTTCTCGCCGCTCTTAAGGTATTTTTTGCCGCGAATGTCGTACCGACGAACTTTATAGAAGGCAAACGCATCGCACAGGTACCCCATGTACGTGCCGACCGTCTTGTTCGTAATCTTTAGCCCATCCGCATTCAAAACATCTGTAATGTTGCGTGCCGACGTTATGTTGGAGACGTTGTCCATCATGTAATCGGCAATGCGCAGCAGCGCCGATTCGTTTCTCACGTTATGCCGCTGCACGATATCTCTCACGATGAGCGTTTTGAAGACATTGGAGAGATATTGATAACGCTGCTCCTGCAGTGGATAAGGGTAGGAGCCGGACATACCGCCGGTTCTCGCGTACTCATCGAAGTCGCGGTCGACCTCGCCCTCGTCGCCATAGAGTCGATACTCCTCAAACGAGAATGGGAAAACCTCGATCTCGAACGTGCGCCCCGTAAAGAGCGTCGACAGATCGCTCGACAGCAAAAAGGCATTCGATCCGGTAATGAATATGTCGTACTGCTCGGATGCGTGGAGGCTGTTGATCGCACGCTCAAAACCGTCGCACATCTGAACTTCATCGATAAGCAGAAAGTTTTGTTTGCCGGACACTCGATGCTCTTTTACATAGGCGAGCAGCGCGTGATACTCGAGCAGATTCTCGAACTCATCGAGGTTGTAGTTGATATGGATGACATTCGAATTGGACAGATTTGCCTCCACGTAATCGCGGAGGGCCTCGAGCAATTTTGATTTACCGCTACGACGGATGCCCGTGATGACCTTGATGTCCGGCACGCCAATAAGGCTCGTCAACGTGTCCATATATGACGTTCTATTGATGAGTTTCATTGGGGCCTCCTCGCGGTCTTTTATCGCTATTCCTCAAAATTGAAAATTTTTCAGTTTTGAGGAATAGACTCTGCAACGAATATACCTCGTTAAAGGCCGGGCTGGCTTAATTCTATTCCTCAAAATCGAAATATTTTCAATTTTGAGGAATAGAACCGCGATGCCACCCTGTAGTCGCGTAAAGACCCTCCCCGGCACAGCCGAGGAGGGTCTTGTTGTCATCGCTATCTTTGAGCGCGGGCGCCTCGCGTTACAGTCCGCGAATCCGTACGGCCTCGGGCGGAAACTCCTGCTCGCCGGCATCGGTCTTGATGGTCGCGCGACCCCAGATGTCCAGGCCCGCAAACACACCGACCGCAAGCGGCAAACCGCTGGGCGACACCGCCGCGACCTGACGACCCAGCAGCGGCACCATGTCGAAGTAGTCACCCAGCACCGGAGCCAGCGGGCCGGCAGCTCCCTGTGGCGTGTTGGCGACAACCGCCCAGGCGTCCACGCGGGCGAGCACCGCGGCGGCCAGCGCCTCGACCAGTGCCTCGTCTGCCATATCAACGCCAAGCCCACTCAACGCCGCGCGCTCAATATCCACCGTCACCGCGGCAAACATGCCCGCGGCACCTGCACCGCCGTTGACGGCGACACGCGCGAGCGACGTCTCAAATGCGGGCGCGCCGCACACGATGTCGCTCGGCCACTGGATACCCACCTTGCCGGCAAGCCCCAGGCCCGGCGTTGCGGCCGTGCCCGCGAGCGCATCCATCATGCCCATCGCGGCCACAAACGGCAGGCCGTGGAACGCATGCATGTTCACATCGGGGCGCACGACCAGCGAAAACGTCAGCGAAGCATCGCCCGCGCTCCAAGCGCACCAGCCCGCGGACACACCCTCGCGGCCCGCGTCGCGCGCGGCGTCAAGCTCGGTACCGGCGGCAACAGCGTTCATCTCGATCATCTACATACGCCCCAATTCGCCCACGATATGGCCCACGCGGTCCTCGGGCTCCTTGACCTCGACGCCGTTGTAGCGGAAGAACCGCGCCGGGTCGTGCATCAAGTCCTCGAGCGGCACCAGCACAAAATCGCGCTCGCCGATCAGCGGATGCGGCAGGCGCAGCTTTTTGCCGCCGTGGGTCTCGCCGTCCATCCAGAGCAGGTCCAGGTCGATGGTGCGTGGACCGTTGGCCTTGGCCTTTTTGGAGCGGTCGCGCCCCAGCTCAGCCTCGATCTTCATGAGTTCATCGAGCAGCACCAGCGGCGCCAGCTCGGTCTTGATCTCGATGACGGCGTTGGCAAACGCGTCCTGGCGCGTCTCGTAGGCCGGCTCGCTCTCGTAAATCTTGGAGGAGTTGGACACGCAGGTGAGTGGAATCTCGGCGATCATCTCGCGTGCAGCGCGGATGTTGTCGCAGCGATGCCCCAGGTTGGAGCCCACAGCCACAAACGCGCGGCGCGGCTGCGGCTTGGCAACCGCCCAGTAACCGTTCAGGAACTGCGCAAAACCCGCGGCGTCGTGCACGCGCATGATGTTGGCACCGGCCTGGATGGCGCCCAGGCACACGCCAAACGTAGCGGCATCGCGCTCGGCGGCCTCGGTCACGCCCGAGACGGCGCCCACAAAGCGCTTGCGCGACACGGCGCACATGAGCGGATAGCCCAGTGACGCCATCTTGGCAGTCTCGCGCTGGATGACGATGTCCTCGTTAGCCGACTTACCAAAGCCCGGGCCAGGATCAATGCAGATGCGGTCGCGCGACACGCCGGCATGGATGAGCGTGCGGGCCTGGTCGGACAGAAAGCCCATGACGCGGCGCATGATGGGCGCCGAATCGGGCAGGGTGAAGCGGCGGAGCTGCGAGGTGGGCACGTAGGCTTCCTCGCGGCGGGCGCTGCGGCGCATCATGGCGGCCAGGCGGTCATTGGGCTCCGATGCGGCCTCGGTGGCTGCGGGCGCGGCCTCGGGCGCGAGCGCGACGGTCTCGGCTGCAGCAGCCTGCTCGGCGGCCGGCGTCTCCTGCTCGCTTGCAGGCTCGGACGTGGGCTCCGGTTCGCCAAACGGCAACGAGGGCTGCACCACGCCGCCCGGAAGCTTGGTCTCCGGCTTAGGATCGCCCAGCAGCTTGCCGCGACGGCGGCGAGCCGGCTTCTCGGCCTCACGCGCGGCCTCGGCAGCCGCCTCGCGCGCCTTCTCGGCAACAAACGCCGCTGCCGAGGTATCGAGCTGCACCGTTGCGTGCGTGCGGGTGGGCGCGGCGACCTCGCCGGCATGCATCACGATGACGCCGCAGGTGCTCGTCTTAACAAACTCGACCATCTTGGGATCGGTGAAGCCGGTCACGTCGTTGACGATCGAGGCGCCGCAGCGCACGGCCGCCTTGGCAACCGCCACATGACGCGTGTCGATCGAGACGATGGCGCCCTCCTTGGCCAGCGCGCGTACCACGGGCAGCACGCGGCGAGCCTCCTCGTCGGGGTTGACCGGGGTAAAGCCGGGGCGCGTGGACTCGCCGCCCACGTCGATGATGTCGGCGCCGGCGTCGAGCATCGCCAGGCCGTACTCGATGGCGGCATCCGGGTCGAAGTGCTCCCCGCCATCGCTAAACGAATCGGGCGTCACGTTGAGGACGCCCATGATGCGCGGACGGTCAAAGCTGAGCTCGTACTTTCCGCACCGCCATGTCTTGCTGTCGTTCGCCATGAACATCCTCCTAAAATGCCCACGCCGCCGAGCTTGGGGAGCTGGCGGCGGGGTCGCTTTGCACTCAGTCTTTCTATTGTATCCGCGCGCGCGGGCTAGAACGCAAACGCGGCCGCGATGTCGCAAGAAATCAGCAGGTCGGCATTTGCATCCTGATCGGTGGGAGCAAGGTTGCAAATGGCCAGCGTATCGCCGGTAAAGTAACGCGTAAGGCCCGCCGCCGGATACACCACGAGCGAGGTCCCGCCCACGATGAGGGCATCGGCCGCGGCGATGGCGGCAACGGCACCGGTCAACACATGCTCGTCGAGCGGCTCTTCGTAGAGCACCACATCGGGCTTAATGCGCCCGCCGCACGCAGGACACACGGGCACGCCCGCGGCGTCCTCGTGCTCGCGCGAGCAAATCCATTCGGCGCTGTAGACTGCGCCGCACGTCTGGCAGACATTGCGGTGGACCGAGCCATGCAGCTCGAACACGCGCTGCGAGCCGGCCATCTGATGCAGGCCGTCGATATTTTGCGTCACCACGGCATTCAGCTTGCCGGCGCGCTCCAGCTCGGCCAGCTTGGTGTGGCAGCGGTTGGGTTTAGCGTTGAGCGCGATCATCTTGGTGCGGTAAAAGTCGAAGAACTCCGCAGGATGCGCCTCGTAAAAGCTATGCGACAGCATGGTCTCGGGCGGATAGGCAAACTGCTGGTGATACAGGCCGTCCACGCTGCGGAAATCGGGAATGCCACTTGCCGTGGAAACACCAGCGCCGCCAAAGAAGACCACGCGCTTATGGGTGCCGAACAGCTCCGCCAGCGCGGCGGAGGCCTGCTTGGGATCCGTTATTGCCTGCGTCATATGAGTCCTCCGTCCTTGTTGGTCGGGCAGCGTCGGGCGATGTCCCAGCATGCGGCCTTTGGGTCAGCACGCGCGGTGCCCACCACCGCCCCTGTTGCGCTAATCTTAAGCCTGCCAACCCCGTCGAAAGGACACCATGCCTCAGACTTACACTTTCGCCTCGTGGAACGTCAACGGCCTGCGCGCCGTGCTCAAAAAGGACCCGAGCTTTATCCAGATCGCACAGGAGCTCAATACCGATATCCTGGCGCTGCAGGAGACCAAGCTGCAGGAGGGCCAGGTACAGGTCGATCTGCCCGGCTACCACCAAACCTGGAGCTACGCCGAACGCAAAGGCTATTCGGGCACCGCGGTCTTTAGCCGCCAGGAACCGCTGCGCGTGCTGCGCGCCGACGCACTGCTGCCCTACGCCGGCGAGGGCGAGGCGGCCGAACTCGTCGCCCAAGCCGCAACCGAGGGCCGCGTCTGTGCGCTCGAGTTCGACAAGTTTTGGTTCGTGGACGTCTATACGCCCAATGCCCAAAACGAGCTTGCCCGCATCGACGTGCGCATGGCCTGGGACGATGCCTACCGCGGCTTTTTGAGCGCGCTTGAGCGCGAAACCGGCAAGCCCGTCGTAACCTGCGGCGACTTTAACGTGGCTCACGAGGAGATCGACCTTAAGAACCCCAAGTCCAACCGCGGCAACGCGGGCTTTTCGGACGAGGAGCGCGGCAAGTTTACCGAGCTGCTCAACGCCGGGTTTACCGATACCTGGCGTGCGGCCAATCCGGACGTCGAGGGCGTCTACAGCTGGTGGAGCTACCGCTTTAATGCCCGCAAGAACAACGCAGGCTGGCGCATCGACTACTTCCTGGTAAGCGACGTAATCGCCGGCAACGTACGCGGCACCGGCATCCGCGGCGACATCTTCGGCAGCGACCACTGCCCCGTCACCCTAACGCTGGAGCTCTAAACACAAACGATCCCTCGGGGACGGAGGAAAACAGATCATGTGGCCCCTCTCCCCCTATAAGGTGCGGTGGAATAGTTCCTGTTTGGGCAGCAAATAGCCAAAAACGAGAACCATTCCACCGCAAGTTCGTGAGGGAACGCGAAATGCCTTACAGCCCGTATTTCACGACGACACGGTTAATGCGACGGCACCAAGGCTTGTACAAGGCAGCCAAGAACACGCAGGTCGCGAGGCCGTGTGTGATATCGAACGGCACTGCCGTGGCAAGACGTGCCATGGCACCCGCCCACGTGAGCGGTTGAACAAAACCGATAATGTCGTAGGCGTTGATCACAACGCCGTACAGCAAACCCGAAGCAAAGCCGTAGGTCAGCAGCGCCGGCATACGCACGGTGCCATCGGCGCGATCAAAAGCGCCGGCATGCGCCAGCGCACCGCCAACGTATCCCACGAGCCCCCAGGCATACATCTGCCACGGCGTCCACATGCCCTGCCCAAAAAAGAAATTGCTGGTCAGCGCCGCCAACGCACCGACCATAAAGCCGTTACGACGACCGAGTGTCGCCCCGGCGATAATGGCGATGGCACTCACGGGTTTAAAGTCGGGAATGGGGCCAAACAAGATACGCCCCGCCGCGGCCAATGCTGCCAGAACCAGCGTGGGCATAATCTGGCGCAAACCCGGACGAGATGCCTCGTAACCCGCAAAGAACAGCGCGAGCACCAGCGCCACCACAACCAGCATGGCCAATGCTGCCTGCTCAACACCCGACAGCAACGCCGCAGCCATCACCGCCGGCACCGCCAACAACAGCGGGATCTCCAGTTTTGCAAGCAAGCGCGAGAAACGACAGTCCGTCATCCCATCACGCCCTATAGAACACGTTGTCGGCAAAGAAGTCGGCCGGGGACTCCATGCAGGCAATCTCGCCGTCAAACATCATGGCGACGTCGTCGGCTACCTGCTCGGCAAAATCCAGATCGTGCGTGGCCATAATGACGGTGCCGCCAGCCTTCGCATGGCCACGCAGGGCGCGGGCGATAATGCGGCGGCTGAACAGGTCTAGACCCTTGGTGGGCTCATCGAGCAATAGCAGTTCGGGGCCGATTAGCAGCAGTTTTGCCAATGCAAGCAGTTGACGCTGCCCGCCCGAAAGATCGTACGGATGGCGTCCATCCAGACCCGACAACCCCAAGCTCGCCGCACGCTCCCGCGCCAAGTTCTCGTCATATCCGCAGGTCGAGTCCCATTCCATCAGCTCATCGCGAACCGTCTCGGCAACCAGCAATGCTTTGGGATTCTGAGGCAGCAGCGCCGCCGAGGCCGCTCCGCGCACCACGCGGCCGCGCTGCAGCTTGGCGGTCTTCGCCAGCACCGAAAGCATTGTCGACTTACCGCAGCCGTTACCGCCCACGATCGCATGCACCGCGCCAGCCGAAAACGACACATCGAGCCCGCGCAGCACCCAACCGCCCGCGCGATCGTAGCGAAACCAGCCTTCCGACAGGGTGGTAGCCGACCCGCCGTGCATTTTTTGGAGTATTCTGCTTCCATCCGTGCGCGAGAAGGCTTCCGAGCCGTTCTCGAGCGACGTTTGCGCCACAAATTCGGACGATTTGTCCAATTCCGAACTTTTTTTCGCGCTCGATACGTCCCCGGGCGGCTCCAGAGAACCCAAATTGTCCTCATGCCTGCTGAATACTCCGTTTTTTGCACATCGGATGGCACCCCACCCCAACATGTCATCGGAAAACAGCGATTCTCGGCGTCCCAAAGAAGACATATCCGCCACCTCGCGCACGCGACCGCCCTCAATCCGGTACGTACACGTCGCATACTCGAGCATCGGCCGCGGCTGATGCGTCGCCACAACAACCGTGCAGCCCAGCTCGCGATTCACACGAAACAGCGCGTGCAGGAAATTCTTCTCCGCAACCGGATCAAGCTGAGACGTGGGCTCGTCGAGCAGCAGCACGCGCGGGCGGAGCGCCAACACGGCCGCCAACGACAGCAACTGTTTGCGACCACCCGAAAGCGTGTCAGTATCGCGGTGAAGCCAATCTTCCAGCCCAAAGAAATAGCTGGTCTCAGCTACGCGACGGCGCGTCTCATCACGTGCTAGCCCCAAGTTTTCCAGGCCAAACGCCATCTCGTGCCACACGGTTTCGCACACGATCTGGTTCTCGGGATCCTGGAACACATAGCCCACGCGCTCCGCCGATGCCCGTACGTCCATGTCGGCAACGTTCTCGCCCAGCACGCTCAGTTCGCCAGTGCGCTCGCCCGCCGGAGCGATCTCGGGCTTGAGCAGCGACAGCAGCGTCGACTTACCCGATCCGGTACCGCCAACAAGCAGCGCAAATGCACCTTGGGGAACAGACCAGTCGAGCCCCTCGAGCACCGCAGCATCAGCATCGGGGTAGGCAAAGCTCAGGCTCCGCACCTCAATCGCCGGCATATCCGGGCCGCACGCAGCGCCCGACACCGGGCCCCTATCCAACCGAGCCATCAGCCAAACCTCTTCTCATCAATCGCGTGCAACGCGCAAGGCAGCACCATCCAGGCAGCGTACACGACATAGCCCGGCCACGGCGCCGGCACCGAGAGCTGCGGATAAAACGAATACTGTGTCGTCGCGGTCCATGCCACCGCCACGGCAGCCGCGCCAAACAGCGCAAGCAAAACCAACGCGGCAACATCGCTGCGCCTTAGCCGATACCGCGCGTACGTCGTGCGACGCGTCGCGGCGCCCCACCCGCGCGAGCGCATCGTGTCCGCGCGCTCCAGCGAATCTTCCATGCCCCAGCCCATCAACACGCTCGATGCCCGTAGGCGCGAACGCACGGGATCGGCCGGCGCGCGACCCGGCACATCAATCGCATCCTGCACCGCCAGTACCGTACGACCGCGGCGCAAAAACTGTGGGATAAGCCGCATGCACATCGAAATCATGAGCGCGATCACCGGTGCGGCGTTACCCAGAAGCGCAAGCACCTTGTCGTAGCCAAGCATCGACGCCGCAGCCTCAAACCACAGCACGCTCGCCACAAACAACCCGCCCATGCACAGGCCGTATACCATACTCTCCAGATACACCGCACGCATGCCAATACGGAACAGCTCCGTCGAGCCCGAGGCGCTAAACAGCGGATTGAGCACCGCGATAATCAAAATCACCGGCAGCTGCCAGCGAAGCGCCCCCAACGTGCGCGCAGCACCGCGCGTCGCAAGCCCGTACGCCAGCCCGCCCGCAAGTGACAGCGCAATCAGCACCGGCTGCATAGAGAACATGGTGAGCCCCAGCGTCAGTACCATGTAGAGGGCCGGCACCGCCGGATGCGACATCGAGAATGCCGCGACGGGCTCGCCGCCAAACTCTTCTCGTATGTTGTCCACGGGCACCCCCGTCCCCTAGCTCAAACGACGGCTCCGTAGCACCGCCAACGCCGCACGCAAGCAGCGCAAACGCCACACCAGCGACGCAAGCCTCAACCGCCGCAAACCAATCGTTACGCGCTCATCATATGCCTGCGGTATCATATTGCGCCGTGTATCGTTTCCAAACACACGTCTCTATAACGTAACAGGAGATCACATGGACGCAACCGCAATTATCCTCGCTGCCGGCGAGGGCACCCGCATGAAGTCGAACCACTGCAAGGTTTCGCACAAGATCCTGGGCAAGCCCATGGTCCAGTGGATCGTCGACGCTACCATCAAGGCCGGCTGCAGCCGCGTCGTGGTCGTCATCGGCAGCCACGCCGACGAGATGCGCGCCCTGATCGACGGCGCCTACGCCAACAGCGCCACCAAGGTCGAGTGCGTCGAGCAGACCGAGCGCCTGGGCACCGGCCACGCCGTAAAGGTCGCGCTCGAGGCCTGCGGCATCACGCAAGGCCCCGTCGTCGTGCTCAACGGCGACCTGCCGCTCATCACCGCCGACACCGTCGCCAAGTTCGCGCAGACCGTCGCTACCGGCGAGCTCGCCTGCACCGTCATGACCATGACCCCGCCCGACCCCTTCGGCTACGGCCGCATCAAGCTGGGCGCCGGCGGCCAGATCGAGCGCATCATCGAGCAGAAGGACTGCACGCCCGAGCAGGCCGCCACGCTGCTGGAGTGCAACGCCGGCTGCTACGCCTTCGACGGCGCGCAGCTCGCCGCCCACATTAACGAGATCGGCAACGACAACGCGCAATCCGAGTACTACCTGCCCGACATGCTCGAGATTCTCAAAAGCCACGGCCAGGCTGTCTCCATCTTCCACTGCGATGACTACCGCGATGGCCTGGGCGTCAACAGCCGTATCCAGCTCGCGCAGCTCACCGCTATCGCGCGCGACCGCATCAACGAGCACTGGATGGCCGAGGGCGTCACGTTCATCGATCCCACGCAGGCCTGGATCGGCCCCGACGCCGTTATCGGCCGCGACACCGTCGTGTGGCCGCAGACGCATCTGATCGGTCACGTCACCGTGGGCGAGGAGTGCCAGCTCGGCCCCAACAGCCGCCTCACCGACACTACCGTCGGCAGCGGCTGCACCATCGATGAGACTATCGCCATCGAAGCCGTCATCGAGAACGGCGTCGACTGCGGCCCGCGCGCCTACCTGCGCCCGGGTACCCACATGCTCGACGGCTCCAAGGCCGGCACGCACGTGGAGATCAAGAAGTCCACGATCGGTGAGGGCTCCAAGGTGCCGCACCTGTCCTACATCGGCGACACCACCATGGGCTCCGGCGTCAACGTGGGCGCGGGCTCCATCACCTGCAACTACGATGGCGTGCACAAGCACAAGACCGTCATCGGCAAGGATGCCTTCATCGGCTCCGACACCATGATGGTCGCGCCCGCCCAAATCGGCGACGGCGCGCTCGTGGCCGCCGGTTCCGTCATCACCGAGCCGGTCCCGGCCGACGCACTCGGTCTGAGCCGCGCCCGTCAGGTAAATATTGAGGGCTGGGCCGCCGATTATCGCCGCCGTCTGCACGAGGACGACGAGGTATAACGTTTTATCAAGCATCTAAGGAGCTGTTCCCATGGGGGCGGCTCCTTTTTCTATCGTGACCTGCGCAACCGGATGAGTGGTCGGTTCGTGTCCGTTGACGGTAAAGACGTTATCAAGACCCGATTAACCCCGTCGCGCGGTTACAATGCAACAAGGCATCTATATGGCATTCGATATAAAGGAGAAGGGTAATGCCGATTAATGATCCCGAGAAGTCGGAGAATATGCGCAAGTCCATCCGCGTGTATTCCGGTTCCTCCAACCGTCCCCTCGCTCAGAAGATCGCTGAGTACCTTGGGGTCGAGCTTTCGGGCCTTACGCTAAAGCAGTTCGCCAATGGTGAGATTTACGCCCGCTACGACGAGACCGTCCGCGGCGCCGACGTCTTCCTGATTCAGTCCGTGGCCGGCGGCAACGTCAACGACATGCTCATGGAGCTGCTCATCGCCACCGACGCTGCCAAGCGCGCATCCGCCCGCTCCATCACCGCCGTCATCACCCACTACGGCTATGCCCGCCAGGACCGCAAGGCCGGCCCGCGCGAGCCCATCACCGCCCGCCTCGTCGCCAACCTGCTCGAACGTGCCGGCGTCAACCGCATCATCACCCTCGACCTGCACCAGGGCCAGATCCAGGGCTTCTTCGATATCCCGGTTAACCACCTGTCCGCACTGCCGCTGTTTGGCCAGTACTACAACGACATGCACTTCGACACCGACAACCTGGTTGTCGTCTCCCCCGACGTGGGTCGCGCCAAGGCCGCCAAGAAGCTGTCCGACATGCTCGGCTGCGACCTGGCCATCGCCCACAAGGGCCGTCCGCGCCACAACGCCGCCGAGGTCATGGGCATCATCGGTGACATCAAGGGCAAGACCTGCATCATCAACGACGACATGATCGACACTGCTGGCACCCTGTGCGCCAACGTCAAGGAGCTCAAGGCTATGGGCGCTGGCGACATCTACGTCTGCGCCACCCACGGCATCTTCTCCGGTCCGGCCATCGAGCGTCTGAACGACGCCCCCATCGTCGAGTGCGTCGTCACCGACGCCATCCCCGTCGAGGTCGGCGGCAAGATCAAGACTATCTCGGTCGCCGAGGAGTTCGCTCAGGCCATCTCCGCCGTTTACCACGAGGAGCCCGTCTCCACGCTCGTCGGCGGCGACTTCGCGCTGTAATCCAGCGTGCATCTCATCATCTTTGGTGTTTTTAAAGGGTCGGAAGCTCGCTTCCGACCCTTTTTCTACCCCTCGACAACCTTCCCTGGACAATTAGTTCAGATACGTATTTTTTTAAAGCTCCAAAGGCCGTTCTGAGCCTTCTGAGCTCCCCGGCGAACGCCATACTGCCCAAAGCTCATCGCTTTCGAGTACGACCGCCGCATATTTACCCTCAAATCGCCCTCGAAAGCCCTTAGAAACGCCTCGAACGCCCGCCGTCTTATACGTATCTGAACTAACTGTCCAGTAGCTATCGTCAACCTTCGCGGCAGAGCTCAATTTCCTGCAATCCCCTCAACCGATTCCACCGATTTCATAACACCCAGCCGTTCATGGCGCGCAGCGCCCCGCTGAGCGAAAAGAACGGTATGGCGGTCGCATTCTGCCGCCAACTTAGTACGTTATAGCTATGACGACCGTGATTTCACATCTCTCCGCCCTCCGCGCAATTCGTCGCGCACGACGGGCGTACTCTGCCCTACCCTGGGACTCCGTTGATAGCGAACAGCAAGCACAGGCCTTGGCTGGCTGCATTCCCAACAATGACGCGATAGACTTTGGCGCACTTTCGATACTCGACGCCTGGAATGAAGATGATTCCGAACTGCTCGATCTTCTCGTTTCAAACGAAGACAACAGGCGCCCCGACAAGCGACTTCTTCAGCATATTCTCTCCACTCCTCTTCCTGAAGGTGCAATTATGCACGTCGAGGCCGACATCTACGCAACGTCTCCTGCCATGACAGCCATGCTTTGTTCCAAAAATGAATCAGTCGCCAAAACCTTGATGCTCCTTATGGAGCTGCTCGGAACCTACTCCCTTCCTCCCGGGGCAACATACCCCATTGCCTATGACGACATCTGGCCCAAGGGCGATGACTACGAAGCGATGGACGACCTCGATTGCCGGGGCGACCAGTCGGCGACCGAACAGCAGAACGAAACCCGCTACGAACAGGCACACTACAAATGCGAGCCCGCCACGACCATCGAAGATCTCGAGACTGTTGCACAGCTTGCCAAAAGCAGCTCATACACCTCGTTTCGCACGGCAGTCAAGCTCGCCCGACCCGGATCTGCATCCCCAGCCGAATCCCTAATGTTTGCCGTTCTCGGAGCGCCCATGCGCTTTGGCGGATTCGGATGTTGCAGCCTGCCCATGGGAGGCCTGCTACTCAACTATCGAATCGACTTCGACACTCTTGCGGTCAACATGTCCTCCGGCATCCCTTACGCCATCTGCGACCTATATTGCCCGGCCGCCGGAGTCGACAACGAATACAACGGAATTGGGCATGAGCTTCAAAACGCTCGCATCCACGATGGCAATCGAAATAATGGCCTCAAGGCAATGGGCATCCACGTCCTGGTTATCAATCGCGACCAAATGAAAGACCTTGTTGCACTCGAAGCCTTCGCCCAAACGATGCATCGACTCGCGGGAGTCCGATTCCGATACCGTATCAAGGGCTATCGCAAGCGTCAGGCCGCTTGGCTCAACGCCCTGCGGGCCGGAATCGGCCTTGCGCCGGTCTAAACGGCGAATCACCCGTGCACCGTCGAGCAGGGCTGGACAGTTAGTTCAAATACGTATAAATGGACACATTGAATTAGGCTGTTTTGCAGTTATCTCTATACCATTCGCCCGATTTGAAGGCAGGGTAGACTTCAAAACAGCGTCATATGGACTAACTAAAGCTCCAAAACAACGTATCGGCATTGAATTGAGCACTTCGAGTCCTCAGAACTTATACGTATCTGAACTAACTGTCCACCTCGATTTCGACGGCCGTCCAAACGCCCTCAAATAACCTCAATTGCCCTCCATTTGACAGCGGCAACAGGGTCGCTCACCATAGCAGGCGACAAATCAACGAAAGGATGAACATGGCAGCTGCACAGCCGCTTAAGATTCGCATGGTTGCCGGACTTGGCAACCCTGGCGATGAGTATGCCGAAACCCGCCACAACGCTGGCTTCAAGGCGATCGACGAGTTGGCCCGTCAGGCCGGCGTCACGTACTGGAAAAACCAGGCCGGCGCCGAGGTCGCGCTCATCAATATCAACGATGCTGAGGAAGAGGGTGGCAAGCGCCAGATTGTGCTGGTCAAGCCGCAGTCGTATATGAATACCTCGGGTGGCCCCATCTCCAAGCTCTGCCGCGAGTACAAAATCAAGGCCGAGGAACTGCTCGTGATTCACGACGAGCTCGACATTCCCGCCGGCGACGTACGTGTTAAGGTGGGCGGTGGCCACGCCGGCCACAACGGCCTGCGCTCCATCATCGACAAGATGGGCAGTCGCGACTTTAGCCGCATCCGCACCGGCATCGGCAACCCTCCCGGCAAGATGGCCGTCGCCGACTACGTGCTTAAGCAGCTGCGCGCCCGCGAGGCCGAGGATTTCCAGGACACCTGCGCCCGCGCGGCCGACGCCGCCGGCCTGGCGATCGTGCACGGCGTGGTCTATGCCCGCGACCACGTCAACGGCGCCGCCTCCGCCAACGGCAAGCACTAAAACCTACCATTTAGGGACAGGTTTATTTTGGCAGGTTTTATCTGCGGAAACGCCACAGTGAGCGCATCGCAATAAACCCTGCGCCGCCATATGCACGCAACACCCCAAAGGGGGCCGGCCTCATCACAAACCGAGGCCGGCCCCCTTTGCCGTTTTACCCGATAAGGCTGACCAAAATAAACCTGCCCCTATTTGGTAGGCCAAAGTGGATAAACCCTGCTCCCACCTGCCAAAGACACACGTAAGCGACATGTCCATGAGGGTATAATTTGCACCGTATGTCTGCACAACGCCTGTGCGCGTACGGTTTTATTCGGGCTACCGTCCATTTCCGTGGAGGCACGGTTCGGCAGCCCTAACAAGAGAGGGGTTCTATGTATAAGATCCTGGAGAAGACGCAGTTCTCTGAGAAGGTGTTCAAGTTCCGCATCGAGGCGCCTGCAATCGCCAAACATGCGCACGCTGGACAGTTCCTCATGGTTCGCGCCAACGAGACGGGCGAGCGCGTCCCGTTTACCCTGGCCGGCTGGAACGGTGACGAGGGCTGGGTCGAGTTCATCTTCATGGTGATCGGCAAGACCACCGAGATGCTGTCCACCTACGAGGCCGGCGAGTCACTGCGCGACGTCGTGGGCCCGCTGGGAGTTCCCACCGAGATGGCCGAGGGCCCCTGCGCCGTCATCGGCGGCGGCGTCGGCCTGGCAATTGCCTTCCCGGTCGCCAAGCACCTGGTCGAGACCGGCCACGAGGTGCACGCCATCATGGGCGCCCGCACCAAGGACCTCCTGCTCATGGAGGACCAGTTCCGCGAGCTCCTCGACGAGGACCACATCCACATCACCACTGACGACGGCTCCTACGGCGAGCAGGGCGTTGTCACCGCTCCGCTGGAGCGTCTGCTGCAGGACAAGGCCGTGAGCCAGGTCTTCTGCGTCGGCCCCGTTCCGATGATGAAGTTCTCGACCCTCACCGCCCAGAAGTACGACACCCCCATCACCGCGTCGCTCAACCCCATCATGGTTGACGGCACCGGTATGTGCGGCTGCTGCCGCGTCGAGGTGGGCGGCGTGACCAAGTTCGCTTGCGTCGACGGCCCCGACTTCGATGCCACCCTGGTCGACTGGGATGACCTTCGTGCCCGCCAGGCCGCTTACCGTTCCGAAGAGGGCGCGTCCCTCAAGGCCTATGAGGAAAAGAGCTGCGCATGCCACTAGTTAACGGTCGTTTCGTTGCCGATATGAAGTCGCCCCGCACCCCCGATAACGAGGAGCCGGCTGCCGAGCGCGCCTGCGACTTCCGCCCCGTCGACAAGGGCTTCACCGAGGAGATGGCGCTGGCCGAGGCCGAGCGCTGCCTCAACTGCAAGAAGCCGTTCTGTGTTGAGGGCTGCCCCGTCAACATCAACATCCCCCGCTTTATCGAGCAGATCCGCGCGAAGGACTTCGGCGGCGCCCTCGATACCATCCGCGAGGACTCCATGCTTCCCGCCATCTGCGGCCGCGTCTGCCCGCAGGAGAACCAGTGCGAGGGTAAGTGCATCCGCGGTAAGAAGTCCGAGCCCGTGGCCATCGGCCAGCTCGAGCGCTTCCTGGGTGACCGCCCCGAGCTCGCCTCCACGCCCAAGATGGCTCCCAAGAACGGCAAGAAGGTCGCCGTCGTCGGCTCCGGCCCGTCCGGCATCACCTGCGCCGGCGAGCTCGCCCGCAACGGCTTTGACGTCACCGTTTTTGAGGCCTTCTTCACCGGCGGCGGCGTGCTGGTCTACGGCATCCCCGAGTTCCGTCTGCCCAAGGCAGTCGTCAAGCGCGAGATTGACGGCCTGGAGGACATGGGCGTCAAGTTTGAGTACAACTCCGTCGTGGGCAACATGGCCACGGCCGAGGAGCTGTTCGAGCAGGGCTTCGACGCCATCTACGTGGCGACCGGCGCTGGCCTGCCCAAGTTCCTCAACGTCCCCGGCGAGAACCTGCCCAACGTCTTCTTCGCGAACGAGTACCTCACCCGCGTAAACCTGATGAAGGCCAACAAGTTCCCCGAGTACGACACCCCCACCAAGCATGGCAAGAACGTCGTCGTCTTTGGTGGCGGCAACGTGGCTATGGACGCCGTCCGTACCGCCAAGCGCCTGGGCGCCGAGCACGCCATCATCGCCTACCGTCGTACCGAGGACGAGATGCCCTGCCGTCGCGCCGAGCTGCACCATGCTAAGGCCGAGGGCGTCGAGGTTCTGCCGCTCGTCTCCCCGCTCGAGTTTGTCGCTGGCGAGGACGGCTCCGTGTGCGCCGTCAAGGTCCAGAAGATGGAGCTCGGCGAGCCCGACGAGTCCGGCCGCCGTCGTCCGGTGCCCATCGAGGGCGCCATCGAGGAGATCCCCTGCGACGTCGCGATCTCGGCTATCGGCACCAACGCCAACCCCTTCGCAAAGAAGATCGGCGGCAAGATGGAGCTCAACAAGTGGGGTTACATCGTCGCCGACGAGGAGACCGGCCAGACCACCGATCCCCGCATCTGGGCCGGCGGCGACATCGTCACCGGTGCCGCTACGGTCATTCTGGCGATGGGCGCCGGCAAGAAGGCCGCCGCTTCGATCACCAAGAGCCTGCTGGGCGAGTAATCACCTGCAGCGCTAGCCACCAAACGGCAAAGTCCCCGTCGAGCACACGCCCGGCGGGGACTTTTTTATGCCGGCCGCCCAAACCACCACGATGGGGCAGGCACCTTTGTGGTGGTTTGGGACTTGCCCGGTCGTTTTGTCTCAATCTGTAACACCTGGAGCCCGTTGAGCCTTGTAGTTGTTACAGATCGAGATATTGCTCCAGCCGCACCCGCTTTGTCTCAATCTGTAACAGTTAGAGGCCAAATTCCTCGCTACATGTTACAGATCGAGACGTTAGGTTGGCGGCCATTCGGTTCATCTAAATCTGTAACATCTAGGGCCGTTTTGGGCAGCCAGGTGTTACAGATCGAGATCTCGCAAAAGCCGAGGATGGGCGCCGTCACCAAAACCTAACGCTTGCGACGCTTGGTCGCGGCGATGCCGGCCGCGGCTACGGTTGCGCCGGCGATGCCTAGGGCGGCGACCCTCATCGCGGTGGTATCCCCCGTGGTAGCCAGGACAGCAGCGCCCTTCTTGGCCTGCGTGGTTTTCTCAACCGTCTTGATCGTGGCGGTTGTCGTGGCCGGCTTGGCCGCGGGCTTCACCCCAGGCTGCGGCGTCGGCTTGGAATCCGGCGTAGGCTGCGGGTCGGGAGTCGGCGTGGCTTCGGGCGTAAAGGTCAGATCGGTATTGAGCCACAGGGTGTAGATCCAGCCGCTGTCCTCATCGGATACGCTATCCGCGACCTGGTAGCCGCACTCCTGGCCGTTGATCACCAGCTTGGTGTCGGGCGTAAAGTAGAAGCCGCGCGCGGACTTGAGGTAGATACCGTAGCGATAGGTCACGCCGGGCTTAAAGGCGTCGATGTGATTCGTGATGTTCTGATCCCAGAACTTCTGAGAGTTCACTTCGCTGCCATCGCTGCCCGTCCAGAACTCACACTGAGGAAGGGAGTTGGAACCCGTCGGAACGTTCGCCGTAAAGACCGGCTTATCGCCCGCCTTGAAGGTGGTCGTGGCGCCGTTGATCTCGATAACGTCGATGGCCCGCCATTCGTCGATCGGCTGCTCGCACAGCATATTGTCAGCGTTTGGCGCGAAGACGCCGTTGACGGTCTTGATGTGGTGCGCCCAATGACCGTTGACGTACATCATGCAGTCATCGGCCACGGTATTGTCGCCCTTGAGCCTCAGCTCAACGGAGTACATGTAGAACTTGCCCTCCTCGAAGTGGTCAATCTTCTTCATGCCCGGCGTGTACTTTGCGGGGTCGGAATACCAGAAGGCAATGGGCTTGAGCTCCGCAGGGTCGCTGCCATCCATCTCTTCCCAGCACTCATAGGCGATCTCATACTTATCGGCATCGGCGGCAGGAATCGTCGCGGTCGCACGCGGCGCCTCGCCGGGCGCGTAGTCGGTTTTCACATCGTTGACGTTTAGATTCTCAAGAGCTTCGTTTTCCGACGAAGCAGGCATCGTAATTGTTTTAATAGCAGGGACATACAGGAATTCTCCGCTTAGACTCGACTTTACGGTTTCCCCGTTTACGGTAACAACGGTTTCATCGCTGAAGGAATATCCGTCTTTTGGCTTCAGCATAAGAGAATACACGTACTCTTTCCCGCTTTTAAACTTTGTAATAGTCGGCAGGGAACCATGTGAGCCGTTATCGGAATACCAGGCAGCAACGGGTTCGTTGTTTTCAAATTCCTGCCAGCATTCATAAGCGATTTCGTATTTATCTGCATCGTAGTTAGGGACACCTGCCGTCGCCTGCGGACCAGTATCCAGCTGCCAATTGAAGTTCGTATTCTGAACATTGGCAAAGGAGATGGATTCCGATTCTGATTCCGCTGCCGGGATAACAAGGCACGCCCTCTCGTAGACATGGGTGCGGGTGTAGTAGTCATCCCGGATCTCGTTAATAGTGGGTTTCCCGGTCGCCTCGGTGTCTCCTTTAAAGGCGTCGTCCGGATCACCGATGATGATATTCCCGGGCTCTGTACCCGTATACGTAAGCTTGGATCCATCATAGGTGGTCGTCATCTTGGACTTATTCTCCTTGTACTCCGTAAAGTACTTCTGTTCCTCCTTCTGTCTCTGAATCTTGCTGATATCCAGGGTAAGCGTTGTTTTATTGCTCGCACTGTCATACGCCGCATGGACGATCAAGTCCCCCAGGCCGATAAAAGTCAAAGCGCTACCATCGAGAGCAGACTGGTCTCCATCTACAAGGGCAATCCCCTTCACATACTCAATCGTTTCTTCTTTCTTGATGTCGGTGTAATTGTTCCGCACCGTAATATTGACCCTAACGCCGCTGCCGCCAACAACATCGGTCACACCGCAGGGCATGATGGCGTCATTCGCCGGCGTGGCGGCGTTATCGCTGAGAGTGTTTTGCTCAGCGGGTGCCGCATCGCTAGATTCATCGGCGGTGCCAGCCGGAGTCGTCTGCTGAGGTTCAGCGACGGTTTGTACCGTCGGGGCAGCATCGGTTGCAGGCGCGGTCGAAGCAGCTGGTGCGGTCGTCGCAGCCGCATCCTCCGCAACCGCCGGCGTCACCGGAGCCGCGGCAACCTCGTCCGTCCCAGCGGCGGGATCGGCGCATTCCGTCGCCAGCGCCACGCTCGGCAGCAGCAGCTGGCCGGCCATAAGCGCACACGCGCCGACGCACGCGATTTTGACACCCACACAACGCCAGGTACCGTGAACCAGCGAGCAGGTACGCTCACGCTGAGTTTGCTTATCAAAGTGGCTTCCGTTCATAACGGCCTCCTTGGTCGATGGGCCATACCACCACAAAGGTGCCTGTCCCCTTTGTGGTGGTCCTGTACCACCAAGATGTGCCAAATGACTCCGCACGCCTAGGTTCGTAGATGCGAACCTAGGCCTCTAACTGCGGTTTAATTCAATATGATTTCGCCATCGCCACACTCGTCCCAAGGACGCTACAATCGAGGACACAATCATTCGTCCACCCAAAGGACCGTCCTTGAACCTAAGCAAGCCTAAAATCAACGCGCTTCTGGCACTCGCGCTTTTTACCTTCGCCTTTCTTTCCGTCGAGTTTCGCTTCGACATCAATGTCGGCCTGCTCGCCGGCGCCGAGCGCGTTGTGCTCGCACAGGGCTTTATCCTTGGTGCCAGCGTCATCGGCTTTATCGGATATGCACCACTGCTCGGTCTCGCCCAACGCAAAGGCCAGCCCCAGGCAGCCGTCAGCGCCGCCGTTCCCATCGCCATCCTGGGATTGACCCAAATCCAGTCCCCCACGGGTTCGCTTGTGCTCGAGATTCTGGGCTGCGTGGCATTCTTTGGGCTCGGTCTGCTGGGTGCCGCAGCGCACCACGCCTTTTCATTGGCATTCCAGGATGATCCCAAGCTCGCCACCGGTGCAGGAGCGGCCTATGCCGCGGGCATCCTGATGCAGTTCGCCATCAACCTGCTCAATTGCGGCGGCATCGCAGAGCTCATCGTCCTTGGCATAGCGACCATCGCCATCTCCGCACTCAGCGTCGTTCCCCAAAAGGCCGCCGAGAGCTCCAGCCGCGCCATCAATCCCTTTGTTGAGCCCTCGCACGCCCTCGCCAAGCAGGCATGCTGGAGCATCGCGCTCATCATGATTCTTGCCTGCTTGTTCTCGACCCTGGACAACGTGGTCACGCTCTCCAACGCCCACGGCACCATTGCCGTGCAAACATGGCCGCGCCTCTTTTTGGCGGCGAGCGGCCTTGCCGCCGGCATTATCTTTGATCTTGCCGAACGCCGATACATGGGACTCGTCATGCTCGGCATCGCCGTACTCTCGACCATTTCCATCCTAGCCGTAGAGGCCGGGGCCGATCCCAACCTGGGCCTTATCGTCTTTTACCTGAGCTCGGGCTTTTTCGTCACGTTCTTCACCGCCACCTTTACACAGCTGGCACCGCGCATGCATGCGCCCGCCCTCTGGGCCGGCATGGGACGCGCCGCCAACAACATGTGCGCGTTCACTACATCGGGAATCTCGCTGACACTTGTGACCTCGGGCAATGTTGCTCTCATCATGATCGGTGCGCTCGTTTTGCTCGTCGCGGCTTGCGTGGCATTCGTTGCCGCCGGCCTGTTCCGTCTACCCCAGACCAAGCAGGAACGCGAACATCAACAGCTTGCCGAGGAAGCACTGGCAGCGCCGAGTATCGAAGAGCAACGCCAGGCCTTCATCAGCGACCACGGCCTCACCCCGCGCGAAGTGGACGTGCTGGTAGCCGTAACCCAGGATGAACGCCCGCTCAAGCAGGTCGCCGAGGAACTCGGCATCTCGATGCGCATGGTGCAGCGCCACCTGAGCTCCATCTACCAAAAAACCGACACGCAAACGCGCGCCGGTCTCACCAAAGCCTTCCCCTCGGCCTAAAACAAAAACCACCACAAAGATGCACTGTCCCCTTTGCGGTGGTTTTGATCGGCTAGCCTTCGAGCTGCGCCACTTTGTAGCGGTAGGCAGCGGCGATAACGTCTTTGCAGCCCTCGCGTCCCAACTTGGCGCGGTTGACGACGATGTCCTTGCCGCTCGTCATCTTCCACTTGCCGGCGCTATAGCGCTTGTAGAATGCCTCGCGCGCCTTCTGCTGCTGCTTGACCAGCTTGGCGCCCTTCTTTTTGTTAAGGCCACGCTTCTTGCGCACGATCTCGACGCGGTCCTCAAAGGGCGCGGTCACCAACACGGCAATGTGGTTGGGGTTGTTTCGCAGCAGGTAATCGGACAGACGGCCTTCGATAATGCAGCTCTCGGTCTCGCCCAGGTCCAAAATCACCTGGCTCATCTTTTGGAACAACTTGTCCGAGTACGAGCGCGCATCGTAGCGGTCGGGCAGGAACGCCATGTTCTCCACGGCCAGACGTTCGTCATAGGCGGCCATCTTATCGAGCGACTCGCCCGCGCGCAGAGACGCGCGCACCAGCAGCTCGTTGTCGTACAGCGGAATCCCCAACTCGTTGGCGAGGATGCGTCCAATCTCGTGGCCCTCGGCACCAAAGTCGCGCGCGATGGTAATGACCACAGGACTCTTCTTATTCACCAGATCGCTCATCGCGATTCCTTTCTAACAAATGAGAAATAGGCAATTCCTGATTCCCATTTTGTCACTTAGACCGTCCTGGTTTCCCAAGTGCGGCAGATTGCCCCGAAAGAGGAGCGCCGCGTACTAAATGTACGCAAGCGACGATTGAGGGGCAAGGTGCCGTGCTTGGGAAAGCCAGGCTATGCGGCTACGATGCGGCGTTGATATGCCCTCACCAGCAGCGAGATACCAAAGTTGAGCACGAAGTACATCGCAAACACCAGGCCGTAGAGCATAAGCACCTGCGACAGGTCGATCGCATGGGCCATCACGACGTTTGCCGTGTACATGAGCTCGGCCACGTTAATGCCCGAAAGATACGAGCTGTCCTTGATGACGGTCGTGCACTGGCTAAACAGCGCCGGGATGATCGTCTTAAACGTCTGCGGCAGAATGATGTAGCGCATGGTGGCAAAGAAGCCAAAACCCTGGCTCTGCGCTGCCTCAAACTGGCCGCGCGGAATCGAGTTGAGACCGCCGCGCACAATCTCGGCCATAACGGCGCTGGTAAACAGCGTAAAGGCGATGGTCGAAATCACAATGTCCAAACCCTGCACCGTAAAGTAGATAAACAGAATCCACAGCAGGTTCGGCGTGCAGCGGAACAGCTCGATATAGGCGCTCACCAAAATACGGAACGGGCGGGGTGCATAGCTCTTGACGAGCGCCAGCACCGTGCCAAAGATGAGCGAGAAAAAGATCGACAGCGCCGAGATCTCGATGGTCTTTACAAAGCCGCCCCAGATGTAGAGCAGGTTGGTCGCGTTGAAGATTTCCATGCGCTAGGCCTCCTCTACGTTGTCGAGCCCCAGCTCGGCCAGGCTCACACCGCGCGGACGCTCCTTGGAGCGGCGCTCGAGCCACTGCACCAGCATGGCGAGCGGAAAGCAGATGATGAAGTACATAAGGCAGCAGACGATGTACCCTTGCAGGTAGCCATACAGGCTTACGAAGTTGTCGGAGCGATACATAAGGTCGCCGCCGGCGACGAGCGCCAGCACCGACGTGTTCTTGACCAGGTTGAGCGCCTGGTTGCACAGCGGCGGCAGTATGATCTTGAACGTCTGGGGCAGCACGATGTACCAGTAGGCCTGCGCGCGCGTGAAGCCCTGGCTCTGAGCCGCCTCCATCTGACCGCGCGGAACGGCCTCGATGCCGGTGCGGATGACCTCCGAGATGTAGGCCGCGTGATACAGGCCCACGCCCAAAAAGCCCAGCACGAACGGTGCGATACGCACCGGCTGGTCGGCGCCAGTGATGGCTTGCAAAAACTGCGGGCCGGCCATGTACATAAAGAGCACCTGCACGGGCAGCGGGGTGTTCTGGTAAAACTCCACGTACACGCGGCTGATAGCGCGCAGCACACGCGAGCGAGTGGTAGAGAACACGCCCAGCAGCGTGCCCAGCACCAGCGACAGCAGCAGACCGGCAACGACCACCTGTAGCGTCACGCCAAAGCCCTCCCAGAAGGGCCCCATGTTTTGAAATGTCGTCGACCAACGGTCGGCGTCAAATAATCCTTCGAGCATTTGATTCCTTCCTTGGACGATGCGCCTATACAAGACCCCAGGTCTTGACCTCTTGGTCGAGCCAGCCGTCGGCCAGGCGATCGCAAATCACCTGATCGACCACGGCCGAAAGGTCGCAGCCCTTCTTGGTCGCCACGCCGTAGCCCTGCTCGCCAAACTTGACCTCGGGCTGCAGCAACTCAACGGTCTCGTTCATGTAACCGGCCAGCGTGGAGCGGTCCATGGCAAAGACGTCGATATTGCCGGCGTCGAGCGAACTCTTGATGATGGGGTAACCGCTAAAGGCCCTAAACTCGGGCTCGCAGCTAAAGCCGTTGTCCTTGATCATCTGCTCGATCAGGCCCTGCGTGGTAGCACCCTGGCTCACACCAATGACCTTGCCGTCCAGGTCCTCAATCGAGGTAAAGCCCGAACGCTTCTTGACCATGAGTCCCACGTAGTCGGTGCGGTACGGCGTCGAGAAATCCCAGCTCTTCTTGCGCTCGTCGGTGATGGTGTAGGTCGCCGCGACCACGTCAAGCTGGCCGTTATCGATCAGCGGGCCGCGCGTCTTGGGCGTTACGTCGGTAAACTCGACAAGCTCCTGGGCGCGGGCATCCTTGTAGCTCACACCAAAGACGGCAGCGGCGATCTGGTAGCACAAATCGACTTCCATACCCTCAAAGCGGCCCTTAGCGGTGTCGTAATAGCCGTAACCGGGAACGTCCTTCTTAACGCCGGCATTCAGATGGCCACGCGACTTAATGGCCGCAAGCTTGGACCCCTTGTCGGAGCCCTCGCCGCTGGCGGAGTTGCCGCAACCGGTAAGCGCGGCCCCCGTCAGCGTAAGCATACCGGCGCCCGCCAGCTGCAAAAAGTGACGGCGCGACACGGCCGCCCTCGTCATATCCGTCATGTCCATCACCGCGCCTAGTGCAGAATCTTGGACAGGAACTCGCGGCAGCGCGGGTTCTCGGGGTTATCGAAGAAGTGCTCGGGCGTGCCCTCCTCCAGAATACGGCCGTCCTCCATAAAGATGACGCGGTCGGCCACCTGGCGCGCAAAGCCCATCTCGTGCGTCACGCAGATCATGGTGATGTCCTCCTGCGCGAGCTCAATCATAACGTCCAGAACCTCCTGGACCATCTCGGGGTCGAGCGCCGAGGTCGGTTCGTCAAACAGGATGATGGGCTGCTTGGTGCACAGGGCACGGGCGATGGCGATGCGCTGCTGCTGACCGCCCGAGAGATTCTGCGGATACTCGCCGGCCTTATGCGCCATGCCAACGCGCTTGAGCGCGGCGATGGCGATCTCGGTCGCCTCCTCCTTGCTCTTCTTTTGCAGCTTGATGGGCGCGAGCGTCAGGTTGCCGAGCACCGTCATGTTGGGATACAGGTTGAACTGCTGAAACACCATGGAACTGTACTTGCGAGCCATCTCCAGGTGGTTCTTTTTGGTGAGCGGCGTACCATCGATGACGACCTCGCCCGACGTGGGCTCCTCCAGATAATCGACGCAACGGATGAGCGTCGACTTACCCGAACCGGAAGGCCCGATCATTACGAGCTTCTCGCCGCGCTTGACGGTGAGGTTGATATCTTTGAGCACATGCAGGTCGCCAAAGTACTTGTTGAGATGCTTGATCTCGATCATGTCTGCCATGAATGTCCCTTCCCTGCGTTTACACGAGTTGAACTATTGTACGGAAAGAACCACGTTTTCGCAGCCCACACTACATTCCCGTAAAGAACCCGCAACCTTCCACCCACTCATTGGGGACAGACTTAAATGAGTACCTGCTCATTGGGTACTCATTTAAGTCTGTCCCCAATGAGCACCGCCCAGCAAAAAAGGGGCGTGACCGCAATGGCCACGCCCCCTCAACATCAACTATATGCCGCTCGGCCCCTACGCGAGGCGGGCTCCGACGATCTTTGCTGCGGCCGGCTTGTCGAAGTTGCCGCCGGTTGCCTTGCCCAGGGCACCCATAACCTGGCCCATCTGCTTCTTGGACGTGGCACCCAGCTCGGCGATAACCTGCTCGATCAGAGCCTCGAGCTCCTCACCCGAAACCTGCGCGGGCAGCAGGCTCTCCAGAATCTTGACCTGCTCGGTCAGGTTGTCGGTACGCTCCTGGTCGGTGCCGGCCTTGATGGACATCTCCAGCGTCTCGCTCGTCTGCTTGATCAGACGCTTGATCATGCTGTTGACGTCTTCCTCGGTCACATCGCGGCGCTCGTTAACCTCGATATTCTTCACCTCAGCCTTGACCTGGCGAATGATGGACAGGCGAACCTTATCCTTGGCCTTCATGGCCGCGATCATTTCCTTCTGCAGCTCTTCGTTGGTCATCTGCAAATCCTCTCTAATAGCGTGGGCGGCACTCGCGCGAGCACCGCCCCATGATTACTCAGTCGTCGACGAATCGTCGGTCGAACTCTTGGTGACGCCCTTCAGACTCACGTTGTATGGCACGTCTTTGGGCATGGGGTTGACGGTAATGTCAGCGTCCTTCTTGTACTGCTCCAGCCACTCGCTGTACGCGGTGCTGGCCGCTTGCGTCTTCACCACGTTGGAGACGTACTTTTTGATGTCCTTGGGCACCTGCTTAATGTCATCAACCTGATTATCGACATGGAAGTAGTCGGTGCACTTGATGATGTGGTAGCCATAGGTCGACTCGACGACTTCGCTCACGTCGCCCTTGTTGAGTCCCTCGAGCGCCGTCTGGTAGCTGTCGACAAAGGTGGTGAGCTTATCCCAGCCCACATCGCCCTTCTTCTCCTTGGAACCGGTGTCCTCGGAGTACTGCTCAACGGCGTCCTCAAAGCTCAGCTCACCGGAGTTGATCTTGTCCAGGCACTCCTGCGCCTTGGCCTTGGCGGCAGCCTTGTCCTCGTCGGAAGCGTCGGAATCAACCTTGATCAGGATGTTCGACGAGCGGCGGGCGTCGTTGTAGCTGGACAGATTTTCGTTGATGTAATCGACAATCTCGCTGTCCTTGGGCTTGCTCGTGGGCGCGACGGCATCCTTGAGTTTCTGTTGCGCCAGACTCTCCTTGAGCGAGTCCTTGTAGGTGTCTTCGGTATAGCCGTAGGTCTTGAGGGTCTTCTTAAAGGCCTTGGCTCCGCCCGCGCTCTTGCACGCGTCCTTCCAAGCCTTCTCGACCTCCTCGTCCGACACCGTCACGCCGTTCTCCTTCTGTGCCTGTTGAAGCAGAATCTGCTGCGTGTAGGAGTCGATGAGTTGCTTGCGGTACTTCTTGGGAGTGAGGTCGTTGTCAACCAGATACTGCGCCCAATCCTCATCCTTGGTGTAGCCGTAGGACGTGCGCATGCTCATGATCTGCTTGGTCACGGTGTCCTCGGTGAGGTTGGTGCCGTTGATAGTTGCAGCAACACCGCCGGTCAGCTTGTAGCCCGAGGTGTCCTCGGCCTGCGACATAAGGCCGGAGCACGCCATCGCCGAGACGGAAAGCAGCATCGCCAGCACACCGATGACCACCAGGACGATCTTGACGGTCTTAGACACGTACGTCTTGCGCTGTTTCTTGCGAGAGCTGGAGGCAGCGCGGGCCTGCTGCTCGGGCGTCGGCGCGGCCTCGGAGTTCTTTTTCTTATTTGCCATAGTCGGCCTTTCGCATAACGAATCGAACAAACGCCATTGTGTCACAACGCAGCCCTCGCGGCACGCTTGGTGCATTGGGGACAGGTTAATCTGCACCATTTTGGTGCAAAGGGGACAGCTCTGGCAGCCGGCAGTTAGGGACAGTCCCCAAGTGCCGACTCAGCCCCACCTTAGAAGTGACGGCGGATGGCGTCGACCATGCCCTGGGACGTGGTCTGGCCGAGCACGTCGGCTGCGGCATCGGCATCCATAAAGATGTTCATGAGCGCCTGTAGGGCCTCGACCTGGCCGCCTGGCTCGGCGATGCCCAGATTGATGACGATCTGCGCCGGCACCGGAGCGCCCATGCCAGCCATGGCGTTAAATGTCACGGGCGCGGCGGGCTTCACCACCGCGATATAGGGCTTGGCCACAAACCCCGGATCGGTATGCGGAATGGCAATGTTTGCCGCCGGCATGGCAAGACCCGTGGGATAGGCATCCTCGCGCGTGCGAACGGCGTCGAGCCAACCGTCGGCAATGTAGCCGCGCGGGGCAAGCTCGCCCTCGAGCCGCGCAAACACCTCATCCGGCGTTGCACACTCCCAATCAAAAAACACCAGCTCAGGCGCAAACAGCGCTTCGTTATCCGCCATGCGCTCACCTCTCTCACCTAGCCATCGGAGACGTTCTTGAATGACCAGTCGTTAAAGACCGTCCCCGATAACTACCCAAAACAAAAGGTGGCCACGCGCGCCTTGGCGCCAATGACCACCCTGACTACTCGGCTAAATTGTACTGTGCGCCGCTAGCCGCGAGGCACGTCAATTGCGACCTTGCCGCTCTCCAGCACGTGAACACGGCCGTCGGCGAGCATCTGCACGACCTCGGGATACAGCACATGCTCAATCGCATGGATGTGCTCCTCGAGCGTGTCGACATCCCAGCCCTCCTCAACAGCCAGCGCACGCTGGGCGATGATGGGACCGTTGTCGTAAATCTCGTTGGCAAAATGCACGGTCACGCCGGTCACCTTGACGCCGCGCGCAAAGGCGTCGTCAATCGCATGCGCACCGGTAAAGCTCGGCAGCAGCGCCGGATGCAAGTTGACCACGCGGTTGGGAAACGCCGCCAGCAGAGGCGTGTGCACCATGCGCATGTAGCCGGCCATGACCACATACTCGCAGCCGCGCTCGAGAAGCTCGTGCGCGATGATCTCGTCGGCGGCAATAGGGTCGGCATAGACATCCTTGGACAGCGTGAGCGTCTGGATGCCCGCGCGCTCAGCGCGCTGCAAACCCTTAGCCGAAGGACGGCTCGACACCACAAGCTCAATCGAAGCGTTGAGCTTGCCGGCGGCGATCAGATCGATCAGCGCCTGCAGGTTGGTACCCGAACCGCTGATGAGCACACCGATCTTGAGCGGCTCGGCCGTATCGGTGCCGGTCGGACGGGTATAGGGCACAAAATCCAGGCCCTCGGCGGCAGTCATCTGCTCGTTAGCGCTCATCGGAGTACACGACCTTACCGGAACCCTCGACGCACTCGCCCACGCGGAACGGCTTCTCGCCCAGCGCGACCAGAGCCTCGGTCACCGCGGCCTCGTCCTCGGGGGCGACGATCAGGCACAGGCCAACGCCCATGTTGAAGGTCTTGCATGCCTCATTGGGCGCGAGCTCGGCCTGGCGCGACACATAGGTGATGACGGGCGGAACGTCCCAACCCATCTCGGCACCGTTGCGGGTGACCACGGCGTCGACGTCGTCGGCGAGCGCGCGGTTGAGGTTCTCGGTAATACCGCCGCCAGTGATGTGGGCAATGGCGTGCACCGGAGCGCCACCGCGCAGCAGCTCCAGAATAGGCTTGACGTAGATGCGCGTGGGGGCCAGCAGAGCGTCAGCCAGCGATGCGCCACCGAGCTCCTCGAGCGGGCGGCTCAGCTCTTCGGCCTTAGCGGCGGCCTCGGGCGTGCCCGGCTTAATGCCGTCGACGCCGATGACCTTGCGCACGAGCGAGTAGCCGTTGGAGTGCACGCCGGTGGAAGGCAGGCCCAGGATCACGTCGCCCGGGCGGACGTTTGCGGGGTCGAGCATCTTGGGACGGTCGACGACGCCCACGGTAAAGCCGGCAAGGTCGTAGTCGGCCGGAGCCATGACGCCCGGGTGCTCGGCCATCTCGCCGCCCACGAGCGCGCAGCCCGCGAGCTTGCAGCCGTCGGCCACGCCCTTGATGATCTTTGCCATGTGCTCGGCCTCGATGTGGCCGATGGCAACGTAGTCCAGGAAGAACAGCGGCTCGGCGCCCGAAGCCAAAATGTCGTTGACGCACATGGCGACCAGGTCCTGGCCCACCGTCTCGTGACGGTCCATGATCTGAGCGAGCACGAGCTTGGTGCCCACGCCGTCGGTACCGCTAATCAGAATCGGGTCTTCCATATCCTTAAGCGCGGCGGCCGAGAACAGGCCACCGAAGCCACCGATGCCGCCGATGACCTCGGGACGGTTGGTGTCCTTAACCATTTGCTTAATAGCGTCGACGGCGCGGCCGCCCTCAGCGGTATCGACGCCGGCATCCTCATACGTCACATGCTTGCTGTCGCTCATCTGAGCCTTCCTCTCCCACTACCGTCCGCCGCGCGGGCGCCAAACGGTGCTCATAGTTGCGTTCATTTCGGCGTGTGCCATAACAGCACACGCCGTCATATCAACAAAACAGCAGGTAAAACCTACCAGAATAAACCTGTCCCTACATGGCAGGCTTTAGGCCTCGCCGTGCTCCTCTTCCCAGCTGCGGTCGTCGTATTTCTCGACCACGGCGTCGTCGTCAAAGTGCAGCGGCTTATCCAGGTTGCGGGGCTTAAAGCCCTCCATAAACTTATCGCGGCCAAAGCTCTCGGGAATCGCCACGGGGTAGCGGCCGGTAAAGCACGCATCGCAGTAACCGCCCTTGGGCATGACCTTAAGCAGGCCCTCGACCGAAAGGAAGGCCAACGAATCGGCGCCGATATACTCGCAAATCTCGTCGACCGTCTTGTTGGCGCTGATAAGCTGCGACTGCACGTCGGTATCGATACCGTAGAAGCACGGCCAGATGACCTCGGGCGAGTTGATGCGGATATGAATCTCCTTGGCGCCGGCGTTGCGCAGCATCTTGACGAGCTGCACCATAGTGGTGCCACGCACGATGGAGTCGTCGATCACGACGAGGCGCTTGCCCTCGATGTTGTCGCGCAGCGGGTTAAGCTTCATGCGCACGCCCATGGCGCGCAACTCCTGCGTAGGCTCGATAAACGTACGGCCCACGTAGCGGTTCTTGATAAGACCCTCGCCAAAGGGAATACCGCTCTCGTGCGAATACCCCTCCGCGGGCGGCAGGCCGGAGTCGGGCACGCCGATGACCAGGTCGGCCTCGACGGGCTCCTCATGTGCCAGCTGACGACCCATGTCGTAACGGCAGGCGTAAACGCTCTTGCCGTTCATGATGGAGTCGGGACGGGCGAAGTAGACCTGCTCAAAGATGCAGTTGGCGGGCTCTTCGGCTGCAGGCACGCCCTGCTCGGATACCAGACCCTCGGCGCTGATGCGCAAGATCTCGCCGGGACGGACGTCGCGGACGTACTCGGCGCCCACGATGTCGAGTGCGCAGGTCTCGGAAGCAACGACCCAGCCGCCGGCGCGCGTGACATGGACGGCGGAGTCGACCGTCGCGGCGCCGTCTTGCGAGGGCAGCTGCGAAACGGATGCGGCATCGGCCTGGTCCAGACCCTCGTCCACCAGCTTGCCCAGCACGAGCGGGCGAATGCCGTGCGGATCGCGGAATGCGTAGAGCGCCTGCTCGTTGATGAGCGTCATGGCGTAGCCGCCGCGCACGAGCTCCATGGTCTTGCGAATGCCCTCACGCAGATGACCCGTACGCTGGGTAAAGTAGCCGATAAGCTTGGTCGCGACCTCGGAATCCGAATTGGAGAGGAACGGCACGCCCAGCTCGATCAGCTGGCGGCGCAGCTCGTCGGTGTTGACCAGAGTGCCGTTGTGAGCAAGCGCGATAATGACGCTGTTGATGGTAGAAAGATGCGGCTGCGAGGCTTCCCAGCTCTTGGCACCGGCAGTGCCATAGCGCACGTGGCCCACGGCCAGCTGGCCGGAGAGCGTCGACAGGTCGGCGTTGGAGAACACGCGGTCGAGCAGGCCCAGGTCCTTGCGAACCATAACCGTGCCGCCGTCACCCACGGCGATTCCCGCCGATTCCTGGCCGCGGTGCTGCAGTGCACGCAGGCCAAAGTACGTCAGTCGAGCCACGTCGCGATCGGGCGCCCACACACCAAAAATGCCGCATTCCTCATGCAGCTGGTCGGAGTCCGGATCATACGTCGACATGGTCTTCACCTGTCCCGCGGCGCGCTCGGCCGCGTGGATGGTTTCTTGAGACATGGCATCCCCTCAGAGCCTCGTTATTTGGCGTTACCTGCCCTATTATACGCACGGCAAGACAAGCACTCCCGCGCATGAACAGCGCTTTTTAAAAGCCCACCGAGCTTATAATCCGTTTTGCAGCCAAACATTTTATTGGGCAACCGCCTCGGGGCCGACGATCCCGCATACTTCCGTTGCGACGCGTCTCGTCCACCGCTAGGGCTTACATTGCTGCAATTGGGTCGTTTGTCCTGTCTTTTAGCAGGTCGGCGGCGTATCCTTGTACCTACAGCAAAACGAGAAAGGTTCTATATGGATCGAAACGAACTCGACCCCAGCGTCCCCAGCGCCACGGAGGTCAAGAAGATCCCCCTCATCATTAAGGTGTACGCCGTCCTGTGCATCCTGTCCGGCGTGGGCACGCTCCCTTCGGTCGGCGCCTTTATGTGGCAGGTCATCACCGCGCTCATCAACGGCAACGCCGCCGCCAAGCTCGGCGACAACACGCTCGTCGCGGTCGGACTGATTGTCGCCGGCATCATGCTCTCGGCTGCCAGTGCCGTCATCCTGATCATCTTTGGCCTGGACCTTATCAAAAACCAGCGCCGCAACGCTGCCCGTCTGTCCTATATCCTTATCGCGTTTACCGTCGTCGAGCTTTTGGTTGACGTGATGCTCCAGGGCATCGGGCCCTTCTTGCTGCGCCCTGCCATCCAGCTCGGCATCCTCGTCGCGCTTTCGGCCACCGTCGACCCCACGCTGCGCCAGGAGCGCGAGCTGCAGCGCCGCCTGCAGGAAATGCTCGATCGCGACGCCGCCGCCGAGGGCATGCTCGGGCGCGATGAAACCGGCGAAGGCTACATTAAGCTCAACTACTTCAACCTGTTCTGGGTATTCTTTGTCTGCTGCATACTCGGCCTGATCGCCGAGGACATCTGGCACATGACGGTCGGCGACCCGGGCGTCTACCAGAACCGCGCCGGCATGCTGTTTGGCCCCTTCAGCCCCATCTACGGATTTGGCGCCGTACTCATGACCATGGTGCTCAACCGCTTCTACAAAAAGAACCCCATCATTATCTTTTTGGTGAGCGCGCTGCTCGGCGCAAGCTTTGAGGTGTTCGTGGGCTGGTTTATGCAGACCTCGTTTGGCGTGGTCTCGTGGAGCTACTCGCATATGAAGCTCTTTGGCATGCCCGATCCGCTCGCCGTCCTTACCGGCGGACGTACCTGCACGGGCTTCGCCTGCCTGTGGGGCCTGGGTGGCCTCATCTGGATCAAGCTGCTGTTGCCGAGGCTGCTCAAGCTCATCAACATGATTCCGTGGAAGAGCCGCTACTCCGCTACCGTCATCTTCACCATCATTATGCTGGTCGATGGCGTTATGACACTGCAGTCGCTCGACTACTGGTACCAGCGCGTCAACGGCACGGAGCCGGATATTCCCGTTGCGCAGTTCTACGGCAAGTACTTCGATAATGACTTTATGGAGAATCGCTTCCAGAGCATGACCATGAGCCGCAAGGATGCGACGCGCGTGTAGCGTCAACCGCGTCCAAAACGCAAAATGCCCGCCGGTATCACACGTACCGGCAGGCATTTTTATAAACGAGTCTTCTATCGACGCAAGCCTCTACGCCTCGCGCTCGACCTCACTCACGCATTCGTTCTTGATGGTGCCAACGAGTGCCTGCAGCGCATCGACCACGTGCGGGCGAATGTCCCCGCCGATGAGCACGAGCATGATGTCGTCACCCACGGCGAGCTCGCCGCTTGCCAGCCACACGCGCACATAGCCGATACCCGGCATCGCGCTCGTGGCCTCGATAGCAGCCTGCACCTTCTGAGCATCGAAGCCGAACACCATGCCGCCCACCTTGTGGCCCGGCGCCACGCCATCGGTCTCGACACCGCGCGCCTCGGACTTGGGCGTCGCGCGCACCACACCGTTATGCGTCAGATACATCCCACAGCCTGCCGCCGAAGCATCGGCCTTGGCCTCGCGCAGCCAAGCATCAACCGAAGGCATCGTTTTGCCATTCTCGAGCATCATTTCCCCTTTCACCGTCATTGAGTAGCCCATTATCTATTCCTCGACCGGCGTGAGCACCATGACGGCACGTGTGTTGCTCAGCGATAACGAACGACAGGTCACAAGCGTTACGACCTTGGTTGCCGAGGCGGCGCGGTCGCCTGCATCACTCGCCACTGCCGAAGCACCGTCGAGCATCTCGGACAGGTAGTTCTTGAGCCCGTCGTCGCCCTCAAAATTGGTCGTGCGCGCCTTGGCATACGTGTCCTCGACCACCTTGGTCGCCAGCGGTCGCAGCTTATACGTTACATCGCGCGTGATGTAATACACGTACTCGATGCTATCGAACGTCGCTTGGTCGGTGGTGTCCGAAATCACGTTGAACATCGACCCATCGTTCATATGGTGGCCGTAAATCGTGGTCTGCTGGTCAACCATTCCCGGCGCGGTGTCGTCGCTGTCCAAGAAGATCGCACCCGATGCATTGGACGTACCGTCAAACAGCGTGTTGAGGTATTTGGAGTTGTTATTGGTCTGCACCACGGGATAGTTGATGTTGGTTCCCGGCGCGTAAATCCAACCCACAACCTCGGGATTTGTCTGGGCAAGTGCATCGAAGTCGATAATCGGCACGCCGCTGGCGTCCTTATCGCTCACATATTGCTTCTCGATTTTCTGGTACGAATCGCTTGCCTGCTTATAGCCAATCTGAGCGTTGATAAAGATGGCGGCAGCGGCAACGATTAGACCGATGCCGATAATGATGAGCAAGATGGGGATAACGGAGCGGCACTTTTTGCGCGGCGGCTCGGTATAGCTCGACGGAGCAGCGCCCGACTGTTTCGTAGAACGCGATTCTTTCTTGGCCGTATCATACGACGAAGGGCGATATGCAGCTGGCGTATCCTGGCGATGATGGGACATCGGCGTTACGGGACGCGGCGCGCGCGGCTGCTGAGGAGAGGATGTCCGACCCTGCTGTGCCGCATGGGCAGCACCCGGCTTCGACGGATCGGGAATCTGAGAAGCCTTGAATCGTTTTCCCTGATAATCGGACATGGCTCTCCTTATACTGCGGTGAAACGGCGGAACGCCTAGGCGTCGGCCATCTCCTGCTTCATCTTCTCGATAACCTTGCGGTACTCGGGGTCGCATGCGCCCAGAATCTGCGTGGCATAAATGGCGGCGTTCTTGGCACCGTTGATGGCAACGCAGGCCACGGGCACGCCCGAAGGCATCTGCACCATCGACAGCAGCGAATCCATACCGCCCAGGTCACTCGTCTTCATAGGCACACCGATAACCGGCAGCGGCGTAAAGGCAGCCACGACACCACCCAGGTGAGCGGCCTTGCCGGCGGCGGCGATAATCACTTTGATACCGCGATCGGCGGCAGTCGAAGCCCACTCGTGGACCTTCGCCGGTGTGCGGTGTGCGCTCGCAATGACAAGCTCATAGGGCACACCCAGCGCCTCGAGCTCGGCGGTGCAACCTTCCATAACGCCCAGATCGGACTTGGAGCCCATGATGATCCCGACAACCGGCTTTTGATCTGCCATAAACAAAGACCTCCTGTTGAGAGCGGTGACGCGGCGGATCCGCGACCCTTAACTACTGAGAGTAGTATAGCTGCTCCCGTCCCTGCGGTCTGCTGGTGCCCCGCGGCGGTCTGGTGTTTTCATCTTCACTCCGGTTGCTTCGCAAAGTCGTTCAGATGAAAACACCAGACCGCCGCGGGGCACCCTCGACCTACCGGGGGTTGCTATGACGTACGTTGGCTGAATTATTAGTGTGGGCCCTGCCGTTCGTTCGAACGGCAGGGCCCACACTCATTTTCTATTCAGCCCTAGTCATCGCGCAAAGCCCCTTCGGCAGCACACGGTGCAACCGAGTCACCGCAGGCCGGGGCGGGAGGCGGACCTTTCTCTCGGAAAACTTCGCGAAGCCCAGTTTCCGAGAGAAAGTGTCCGGCTGCCGCCCCGGCCGGACAGGTCACACTACACCGTGTACTGCGGCAGGTCCTGCAGGGCGATGACGTCCATGCCCATGTCGTTGGCGCTGCCGTGACCCTGCTGGTCCTCGCGCACCGCCTCGATGGCACTCACGTACGTGTTGGCGGCAGACATCGCGGTCACGCAGGTCACACCGCGTCGCACTGCCTCGGTGCGCAGCAGATAGCCGTCGCCGCGCGAGCCCGGACCGTACGGCGTGTTGATGATCACCGCGATCTTGCCATCGGCGATGAGGTCGCCGATGTTGGGGCGCTCGCCGTCGTGCGGGCCGCTAATCTTCTCCACGATCTCGCACGTCACGTTGCCTCCACGCAGCACGCGCGCCGTACCCTCGGTGGAGCAGATGTCAAAGCCCAGGTAACGCAGGATACGCGCGACCGAAAGGATGTGACGCTTGTCGCGGTCGCACACGCTGATGAACACCTTGCCGCAGCTTGGATCGGGCAACTTGTAGTCAATCGCCAGCTGCGTCTTGGCGTATGCCTCGGGGTAGCTCTTGGCGATACCCATGACCTCGCCCGTCGACTTCATCTCGGGCCCCAGGATAACGTCGGCGCCCGGGAAACGGCCCCAGGGCATAACGGCTTCCTTCATGCAAAACCAGTCCAGCTGACGCTCGTCGCTCGGCAGGCCCAAGCTCGCGATGGAATCGCCCGCCATGATACGTGCGGCACACTTGGCGAGCGGCACACCGGTGGCCTTGGAGATAAACGGGACGGTACGGCTTGCGCGCGGGTTGGCCTCGATCACGTAAACGGTCTCGCCCTTGATGGCGTACTGCACGTTGACCAGGCCGCGTACGCCCAGCGCCATCGCGATGCGGCGCGTGGTCTCGCGAAGCTTTGCCTGCAGGCTCTCGCTAAAGCTGAACGGCGGGATGCAGGTCGCAGAGTCGCCGGAGTGAATACCGGCCTCCTCGATATGCTCCAGAATGCCGCCGATGTAGACCTCTTCGCCATCGCACAGGGCGTCGACATCGGACTCGATCGCGCCCTCCAAGAAGCGGTCCAGATACACCGGGTAGTCGGGGCTAATGCGCGCAGCCTCGGCCATGTAATCGCGCAGATGCTCGGCATCGTAGGCGATCATCATGCCGCGGCCGCCCAGCACGTAGCTCGGACGCACCAGCAGCGGGTAGCCAATGTGCGCGGCAACGGCCTCGGCCTCCTCAAACGAGGTGGCCTGGCCCGCCGGCGGATACATGATGCCCAGTTTGTCGAGCAGGGCGGCAAAGCGCTCGCGGTCCTCGGCAAAGTCGATGGCATCGGGCTTGGTGCCCATAATGTTCACGCCGCTCTCCTCGAGCATACGCGCCAGCTTAAGCGGGGTCTGGCCGCCGAGCGTCACCACGACGCCGTCGGGGCGCTCAACATCGATGACATCCATAACGTCCTCGTAGGTGAGCGGCTCAAAGTACAGGCGGTCCGAGGTGTCGTAGTCGGTCGAGACGGTCTCGGGGTTGCAATTGACCATGATGGTCTCAAAGCCGCGGGCCGCCAGCGCGTAGCTCGCGTGCACGCAGCAGTAATCGAACTCGATACCCTGGCCAATGCGGTTGGGGCCGGCGCCCAGGATCATCGCCTTGGGCTTGTCCGCCGGCGTGGTCTCGTCGGGAGCCACGCACTTCTTAGCATCCGGACTCGTGCGGTAGACGTTCTCGTACGTCTTGTAGTGGTACTCCGTGGCGCTCGAGAACTCCGCAGCGCAGGTATCGACCGTCTTCATGCTGGGAACCACGCCCAGGCCCTTGCGATAGGCGCGCACAAAGCGCTCGTCCGAGCCGGTCAGCGCGGCAATCTCGGCGTCGCTCGTGCCGTACTGCTTGAGCAGACGCATCGCGTCGGCGTCGATATCCTCCACACGCAGGCCGCGGATGCTCTCCTGAACCTGCACCATATCGTTGATGCGGTTGAGGTACCACGGATCGATACCGCAAATGGTGTGGATGCGCGCAACATCCCAGCCGCGGCGCAGGGCCTCGACCACAAAGAAGATGCGGTGCTCGGTCGGGGTTGCCACGGCCTGGGCGAGCTTATCGTCGCTCAGCTTGTCGGCGCCCTCCTTGCCACCGGCGCAAATACCCTGGTGTCCATCCTCCAGCGAGCGCATGGCCTTGCCAAAGGCCTCCTCAAAGGTGCGACCGATCGCCATGATCTCGCCCACGGCCTTCATGCGCGTGGTGAGCGTGGGGTCGGTGCCCTTGAACTTCTCGAAGGCAAAGCGCGGCACCTTGACCACACAGTAGTCGATCGTGGGCTCAAAGCAGGCGGGCGTTGCCTTGGTGATGTCGTTGACGATCTCGTCGAGCGTGTAGCCCACGGCCAGGCGAGCGGCGGCCTTGGCGATGGGGAAACCCGTGGCCTTGGAGGCCAGCGCGGACGAACGGCTCACGCGCGGGTTCATCTCGATGACGATCAGGCGGCCGGTGTTGGGGTTCACGGCAAACTGCACGTTGGAGCCGCCGGTCTCGACGCCGATCTTCTCCAAGATGGCGAGCGAGGCGACACGCATGCGCTGATACTCAAGGTCGGAGAGCGTCTGCGCCGGCGCCACGGTGATGGAGTCGCCGGTATGCACGCCCATGGGGTCGAGGTTCTCGATAGAGCACACGATGATGCCGTTGCCGGCGTGGTCACGCATGACCTCCATCTCGTACTCTTTCCAACCCTCGATGGACTCCTCGACCAGTACCTCATGGGCAGGCGAGAGCTCAAGGCCCTGGCTCACGATGGAGACGAGCTCCTCGTGGGTATGAGCGATGCCGCCACCGGCGCCGCCGAGGGTAAAGCTCGGGCGCAGTACGCAGGGATAGCCCACGCGCTCGGCGATGGCCTCGGCGTCGGCCACGCTGTAGGCATAGCCCGAGCGCGCGACCTCCAGGCCAATCTCGGCCATGGCCTCGTTAAAGAGCTTGCGGTCCTCGCCGCGCTCGATAGCGGCCAGGTCGCAGCCGATCATCTCGACGCCGTATTTGTCGAGCGTACCGTCTTTCGCCAGCTCGACAGCGGCGTTCAGACCGGTCTGGCCGCCCAGCGTGGGCAGCAGCGCGTCCGGGCGCTCTTTCTTGATCACACGCTCGATAAACTCGGCGGTGATGGGCTCGACATAGGTGCGGTCGGCCAAGCCCGGGTCGGTCATGATGGTCGCCGGGTTGGAGTTGACCAGGATGACCTCAAAGCCATCCTCCTTGAGCACCTTGCAGGCCTGGGCGCCGGAGTAGTCGAACTCGCAGGCCTGGCCAATGACAATGGGGCCCGAACCAATGACGAGGATACGCTTGATGTCAGCACGTTTCGGCATGTTAGTTCTCCTCAGTCTCGGTCGCGACAGTCTCAGCGAAATTCCAGCCGGCAAGGCGGTCCTTCGCGGTGTCGATGTCCAGGTAGTTCTCCTCGCCGTCCATGAGTCGCGTAAAGGCGGTAAAGAGGTAGTGGGCATCGGTGGGGCCGGGCGAGGCCTCGGGGTGGTACTGGACCGAGAAGCACGGGGCGTCGAGCAGCTGGATGCCCTCGGCGGTGCCGTCGTTGAGGTTCACATGCGTCAGGCGAATGCGGCCGAAGCGCTCGTTCATCACGACCGGCGCGATGCCGCGGCGCACCCAGGCGCGCAGATCGCCGTCGGCCGTATGCTCGGTCTCGCCGCCAGAGAGCTCGGGAATCAGCTTGCCCAGGCTGGGGAACAGCAGGCCAAAGCCGTGGTTTTGCGCGGTAATCTCCACGCGGCGGCTCACCAGGTTCATAACCGGCTGGTTGCCACCGCGGTGACCGAACTTAAGCTTTTCCATCTGGGCGCCGCAGGCCAGGCTGATCATCTGGTGACCCAGGCAAATGCCAAAGACCGGCACCTTGCCGATCAGTTGCTGCACCTGCTCGTAGGTCTCCACCACGGCATCGGGGTCGCCAGGGCCATTGGACAAAAAGACGCCGTCGGGATTCATGTCGAGCACCTGCTGGGCAGGCGTGTCCCACGGCACGACGGTAAGGTCGCAGCCGGCGCGGACCAGCCCCTCCAGAATGCCGCGCTTCACACCGCAGTCGTAGGCGACCACTTTGTGGCGGGCAGGAGCGGCAGATGCGAGCGCAAAGTCATGCGTAGCGGGCAGGTCGGCGGCTGCAAACTCGTGAAGCTCGGGGCAGCTCACGGTCTTGACCAGGTTCTCGCCCACCAGCGTGGGTGCTGCGGCCAGACGCCCGGCAAGCTCGTCGACGTCGAAGATCTCGGTCGAGATAATGCCCATTTTGGAACCGTTGTCGCGCAGGTGGCGCACCAGGGCGCGGGTATCGACGCCCTCGATGGCAACGATACCGTGGGCACGCAGATACTCCGGCACGCTGACGGCCGAGCGCCAGTTGGAAGGCGTGGCGCACATGTCGCGAACAATCATGCCGCGCATGGCCGGAGCGCTCGCAGGGCGCGCGGCGTCACCAGGGAAGGCCGACTGGACGTCGGTCTCGTCGATACCGTAGTTGCCGATCTGCGGATAGGTCATGGTTACGATTTGGCCGGCATAACTCGGGTCGGTCATGACCTCAAAGTAGCCCTCGAGCGAGGTGTTGAAGCAAACTTCGCCGGTCGCGGTGCCCTCGGCGCCGCATGCACGTCCATAAAAAATGGTCCCATCCTCAAGATACAGGATGCAGGGACCGCAGGTGCCCTTGCTGGTTTTGGCCAGCATACGCTGGCAAAGCTCGCTGGGCGCGAAGGTGCGGGCGGCAGCGCCCGCGGTATGGTTGTTCGCCATAATTCTCCTTCCCGGTCTCACAGGACCGGCTTAAAGGTGTGTAGTTAGGCCTCGCGGTATTGTAACCGCAAGCATGCCTCATGGCGTTAATTTCATCGAAATGTTTACGAAATGATAATTATGACTTTCTATGCATAATGATTTTTTAATCCCCGTCCCAGAAAAATCATCCCACGCGGGCTTGTGGCTCACGCGGGATGATGGCGTCTTATTATTTCTTGTCCTGCTCCAGCAGTTCGAACGGTGTGCGATCGGGCTTGCCGCCGCGGAAAATCTCGCGGCCATGCAGACGATGCTCCAGGTCACGTTCGGCCTTTTCCTCGTCAATCTTGGTCTGGCTCACCACCGGGTCCTCGATCAGCGACGAAACCGAGTTCACCTGTTTTTGAATGCGCTCGGCAATGGTGTCGTCCATGCTTACGATGCGCATCTTCCAGTCGATACTCGTGGCGTTGGATGAGCTCTTGGTCCACACAAACGTCAAAATGGCGCTCTGATGACCCCGCGCGGGGAACATGCCAAAAAAGGAATCGTGCTGAATGTTGCTATCCTCGTCGATATAGGCGTGAACGTTATACACCACGCGGTCAATCTTGTCGTTGAGTAGGGCGTTGGTCGCAAGCGCCGCCGCCTGAATCTGTCCGTTGGACAGCAGCTCGAGCTCATTGGCAGACGACGTGTCCAACACCGTCACCTCAACCGTACCCGTGCGCTCGTCCGCCTCGTCGACGGTAAACTCGAGCGGGAACTGCGTAAAGCCGTTGCCCCATTCGAGCCCACCCTTGAGCGCGGTCGAAACGGTATCCACCGAAACGCTCTCGGACAGGTTGGCGGTGTTCAGGCGACGCATTACGCCGTAGCCAATCTGCATGCCCACAATCAGTACCAAGATGGTAATGACCACGGCCATGGCGGTCTTCGTGATGGTATGGCTCACCTGCGAGCCCGAAGGATCGTCCTCGGACAGCGGGTCGATATGTTTTGCCTGGCTCGCGCGGTCCTCGCTGCGCAGCTGGGCCAACGCCGCCTTGTCACCGCGCTTGGCCGCTGCCTCCTTCTCGCGCATGCGCTCGGTGCGCTTTTTGGCAAGCGTGGGATCCAAGACGCCGGATGCGTCGATTTCGGAGAATAACTCCGTCACTTCTTCCGGAGTCAAAGGGTTCTTATCAGCCATAAACTTCCTGTCATATCAATCAGTCGAGCTCATGCGCACGCGCACCTTCGAACTGCATTCGATAGTAACGGGCATAGGTGCCGCCGCGAGCGAGAAGCTCCTCGTGCGTGCCACGTTCCACAACGCGACCATGCTCAACGGTCGCAATCTCATCGGCATGCTTAATGGTCGAAAGACGGTGGGCGATGATAATCGTGGTGCGGCCGCGTGCCAGCTCTTCGAGCGACTCCTGGACCGCCTCCTCGCTCTCGTTATCCAAAGCACTCGTCGCCTCGTCCAAAATCAGAATCTTGGGGTTCTTGAGAAACACGCGCGCGATGGCAACACGCTGCTTCTGTCCGCCCGAAAGACGGCTGCCACGCTCGCCCACCACGGTGTCGTAGCCCTGTGGAAGCGACTCGATAAAGGAATCGATGTTGGCGCGACGGGCGGCCTCGGCGATCTCTTCCGCTGTAGCGCCCGGCTTGCCGTAGGCGATGTTCTCGCCAATCGTACCGTCAAACAGATAGACATCCTGCTGCACCAGGCCGATGGCACGGCGCAGGCTCTGCTGCGTCACATCGCGCACGTCTTGGCCGTCGATACTAATGGATCCGGCAGCCACGTCATAAAAGCGCGGCAGCAGCGAACAGGTCGTGGACTTGCCACCGCCCGAAGGGCCAACCAAAGCGATGGTCTGCCCGGGCTTGATGGACAGGTCCATATGGTCGATAACGGGACGCTCGTCGGCATCGCCCTCGCCCAGCTCAACATCCTCGTAGTTAAAGCACACGTCGTGATACTCCACGGCGCCGGCAGTCACCTGCAGATCCGTGGCGCCCGGCTTGTCCTGGATATCCGGCGCGGTCGAGAGCACCTCGTCCATACGCTTAAAGCCGGCGATAGCCTTCTGATACGTTTCGGCCGAATTGACGAGTGTCTCGAGCGGCGTGCAGAACAGCGAAATGTAGAGCGCGAAGGTCGCCATATCGACCGCCTGCAGCTGTCCCTGGGCGACCAGCCAGCCGCCCAGCAGCACCACGATCACATAGAGCACACCCGAGAGCAGGCCATACGTCGCGGTATAGACGCCCATGGCGTGATACATGTTCTCCTTGGACGAAAGATAGCGATTGTTGGAGGCGCGGAACTTGAAGCGTTCGGTCTCCTCATTGGCAAAGCTCTTGACCACGCGCATGCCCGCCAGCGAATCCTGCAGCTGCGCATTGATGCCGCTGATTTTTTTGCGGTTGTCGCTAAAGACCTCGCGCATGCGCATGTTCTGCCAAAACATGATGACCGCAAACGCCGCCGTCACCACGGCCATGGCGAGCGCCAGCACCGGGGCGATGGTAAAGAGAATCACAAACGAGCCGATAATCTCGATGCCGCAGATGATGATCCACTCGGGCACGTGGTGCGCCGCCTCGCAGATATCGAACAGGTCGTTGACCACGCGGCTCATCATGTCGCCCGAGCTGTTGCGGTCGAAGTACGCAAAGCTAAAGCGCTCATACTGGTCGAACAGGTCCTCACGCATTTTGGACTCCATACGCGCGCCCATCACGTGACCCCAATAGCTCACAAAATAGCGGCAGGCACAGCGGACGGCATACATCAGCACCAGCCCCACCGCGATCATACCGAGCGCCTGCATAATAGCAGCCTGGCCCTGAGTAAACAGCCCACCGGTCAAATTGCGCAGAATAATGGGGAACGCCAGGTCAATGGCGGCAAGCACCAGAGCACAAACAGTATCAGCAACAAAAAGCCCCATCTGGGGCTCGTAATACGAAAGAAACCTCTTCAGCATGTGATCCTCAAAGAAATATCAGCAACGTAAGGCCCTGGGACAAAGCAATCAGTAGCACTTGTCCCAGGGCTATCCCCACTCGTTAAAGCTCCGTGCCCCCAAGGCGGTGCGCGATGCTGTCGCAGGCAAGCGCGCCTACGACGGTCTTGGCGTCTTCGATCTTGCCGTCGAGCACGGCGTCGATCAGCTCGTGCAGCGGCACCAGGTCCACGTTGACAAACTCGTCATCATCGGGGTTGGGCGCATCAAACTCGAGCTTGGTAGCCAAGTAGATGTGGATGATCTCATCGCAAAAACCACAGGACGTGACAATCGACGTCAAAAAGCGAATACGACCAGCCCTAAAGCCCGTCTCCTCATGCAGTTCGCGCTTGGCGCAATCGAGCGGGTCCTCGCCTGGATCGAGCTTGCCGGCGGGAATCTCGACCGTCACGCGGTCGATGGCGGTGCGGTACTGACGCACCAGTACGATCTTGCCACTCTCGGTCAGCGCCACAACGGCCGCCGCACCCGGATGGCGAACGATATCGCGGGCGCTGCGGCGACCGTTGGGCAGCTCAACCTCAAGACGGTGGACGTCGAGGATCTTGCCCTTCCAGGCACACTCCTCCGAAAGAATCTTCTCGTGCAGCTCGGCATCGTGCGGGTCGTCATCGCCCAGCACCAGCAGCGGCTCATCGACGACCTCGCCACCGGGCTCGCCCTCGGCGTGTCCGTACGTGCGACCGTCCTGCTCGACGATCTGCGCGTCCACGAGCTCTTCGTTCTTCTCGTCCATCCGTCTCATTCCTCTCGGATTTTAGGCATCCCAGGCGTCGCGGCCGCGCAGCGCACGCAGGCCAATGTCGTGACGCAGGGTCTTGCCCTCAAAATCAATCTTCTCGCAGGCCTCGTAGGCAAGGTTGCGAGCGTTCTCGAACGTGTCGCCCAGGGCGGTCACGGCAAGCACGCGGCCGCCGTTGGTCACGAGCTGGCCGTCCACCACGGCGGTGCCGGCATGGTACACGGTCACGTTCTCCATGGCCTCGGCGTCGGCGATACCGGTGATGACCTTGCCCTTCTCGTAGCTGCCGGGATAGCCCGCGCTCGTCAGGACAACGGCCACGGCCCACTCGTCGCGCCAGTCGAGTTCAATCTGGTCGAGCTCGCAGTTGGCACAAGCCAGCATGACCTCGACCAGGTCGTTCTTAAGGCGCGGAAGCACGACCTGCGTCTCGGGGTCGCCAAAGCGGGCGTTGAACTCCAGCACCTTGGGGCCGGCGGGGGTGAGCATAAAGCCGCCATACAGGCAGCCGCGGTAGTCGATACCCTCGGCAGCGAGCTCGGCCACGGTCTGCTCCATGACCTTCACCATGGTGGCGTGCTCCTCGTCAGTCACGATGGGCACCGGGCTGTAGACACCCATGCCGCCGGTGTTGGGACCAAGGTCGCCCTCAAGCGCGCGCTTGTGGTCCTGCGAGGTGGCCATGGGGCGCACGGTCTTGCCGTCGGTAAAGGCCAGCAGCGAGCACTCGGGACCAACGAGCATCTCCTCGATAACCACGGTGTTGCCGGCATCGCCAAAGGTGCCGCCAAAGCACTCGCGCACGGCCTCCTCGGCCTGCTCAAGTTCGGTCGCCACGATAACGCCCTTGCCCGCGGCAAGGCCGTCGGCCTTCACGACCAGCGGGGCGCCCTGCTCGCGCACGTAGGCGAGAGCCGAAGCCTCGTCGGTAAACGAACCATAGGCTGCCGTCGGAATGCCCGCACGCTCCATGAGCTGCTTGGAGAACAGCTTAGAGCCCTCCATCTGGGCGCCCTCGGCACCCGGGCCAAAGCAGGGAATACCCGCCGCGCGCACGGCGTCGGCCACGCCCGCCACGAGCGGAGCCTCGGGGCCAATTACCACGAGTCCGCATCCGTGGCTCTGAGCAAACGCCGCCACGGCCGCAGGATCGCAGTCGTCGAGAACCACGTTCTCGCCGCAGCTCGCGGTGCCGCCGTTACCCGGCGCGATGTAGAGCTTGCCGGCGCGCGGTGATGCTGCGAGCTTGGCTGCCAGAGCATGCTCGCGGCCGCCGCTGCCCAACAACAGGATGTCGATGGTTTGAGTGTCCGCCTTCAAGGGTGCCTCCTCTATGGATGAATGGCCCGCTCCGCGCGAGCCCTTTGCAAGCAAATATACCCCTCGGCCGCACGTCTGGGCTGCAAAGGGGTATATCGCAATAACCGTATAAACCGATTACTTCCAGAATCGGTTGATGATCTGCTCGCGACCGGCGCCAACGCCAATGAACGTCACGCGGGTGTGTGCCAGATCCTCGATAAACGCCACGTAGTCCTGAGCCTCTTGCGGCAGCTCATCAAAGCTGCGGCAACCGGTGATGTCGCACTTCCAGCCGGGGAGCTCCTCGTAGATGGGCTTGGCATGCTCAAAGCGCACCTGATGCTCGGGCACGCTCGTGTAGCGCTCGCCATCGACGTCGTAGGCCACGCACACCTTGATGGTGTCGAAAGCCGAAAGCACGTCGAGCTTGGTCAGGGCGATATCGGTGAGGCCGTTGACGCGCGAGGCGTAGTTGGCGATGGGGCCGTCGAACCAGCCGCAGCGACGACGGCGACCGGTGGTCACGCCGTACTCATAGCCCTCCTCGGTCAGCATGTGGCCAGCCTCGGACTCATAGGAAAGCTCGGTGGGCATGGGGCCCGAACCGACGCGGGTGATATAGGCCTTCATGACGCCCAGCACGCGGTCGACGTTCTTCATGCCCACGCCAGAGCCGGTGATGGCGCCGCCGGCGGTGCAGTTGGAAGACGTCACGTACGGATAGGTTCCGTGGTCGATGTCGAGCAGCGTCGCCTGGGCGCCTTCAAACAGCAGGTTCTTGCCCTCATCGATCATGTTGTTGAGCAGCAGGCTCGTCTCGGTGATGTAGGGACGCAGGCGCTCGGCCATCGGCAGGTACTCGTCGCAAATCTGGTCCACGGTGTAGGTGGGCAGGTTGTAGATGAGCTCGAGCTCGGGGTTCACGCGGGCGAGAGCGGTCTCCAACTTGTCGCGGAACAGCGTCTCGTCCAGCATGTCCTGCATGCGCAGGCCAATGCGGGCCATCTTGTCCTGATAGCACGGACCAATGCCGCGCTTGGTGGTACCGATGTTCTTCTTGCCGAGCTTCTGCTCAAAGGCGCCATCCAGATCGATGTGGTACGGCATGATGACATGCGCGTTGCCGCTAATCTTGAGGTTCTTGGTGGTGATGCCGTCGGCCTCGAACATGTCGATCTCCTCAAGGACAACCTTGGGATTGACGACGCAGCCGTTACCGATCACCGACACGTGGTCAGAATACATGATGCCGGAGGGCACCTGGTGCAGGCCGTACTTCTTGCCGTTGACGACGATGGTGTGACCGGCGTTGTTGCCGCCCGAGTAGCGCACGACGGCATCGAAGTCGCCGGCGACCAGGTCGCAAATCTTACCCTTGCCCTCATCGCCCCACTGGGCACCGACCAAAACGGTTGACGGCATGTTTACTCCTTACATTCATGGACTGTCTACGCGCCACGCCGGCACGCAGAAGCACAAAACATTCCCAGTATACCCGTGCAACGGGCGCCTGTCCTACTCCTCGGCATGTGCCCCATCAAGCTCATAGAACTTGGTGGATGCCGGCAGGAACATCAGGTCGACGTCGCCGATCGGGCCCGAACGGTTCTTGGCCACGACGATACGCGTAACGCCCTCGTCGGGTCGATCGTCGCGCGAGGCCTCGGCCTCGTCGGCGGAGCGGTCCAAGAACATAACGATATCGGCGTCCTGCTCGATGGAGCCCGATTCACGAAGGTCGGAAAGCTGCGGGCGCTTGCCGGTACGGGATTCGACCTGACGCGAGAGCTGCGACAGCGCGATGAGCGGGATCTTGAGCTCCTTGGCCATGATCTTCAGACCACGCGACATCTCGGAGACCTCGACGGTACGGCTCTCGGAACGGCGTCCCGGCGGAGGACTCACCAGCTGCAGGTAGTCCAGGATGATGATGGCCTTCTCCTTGTTGTGGAGCATGCGGCGGCTCTTGGCGCGAATCTCGGTCACTGTGGTGCCGGGCGTATCGTCAATCAGAATATCGAGCTTGGACAAGGTCTGCGTGGCCTCGTTGATATTGGCCCATTGCTCGGGGCTAATGCGGCCCATGCGGAAGTCACTGATCGAGATCATGGCGTAGGCGCAAATCAGACGCTGGGCAATTTCCTTGCCCGACATCTCCAGAGAGAAGAAGCCGACGGTATAACCGGCAGCGGCAGCGTTGAGCGCCAGATTCAGGGCGAACGACGTCTTACCCACAGCAGGGCGGGCGCCGATGATGATGAGCTGGCCCTCGCGAAAACCCATGAGCATGCGGTCGAGCGACGGGAAGCCCGTGGGCACGCCCGCAGCCTGGCCACCGGCCTGGCACACTTCCTCGGCCTCGTTATAGGCCTCGACCATAAACTCGGTCAGCGTCTTGTAGCTCGACTTGACCTCGCGCGCCGTGACCTTGAGCAGCTTGCTCTCGGCTAGCTCCACGACCTCTTTGGTGTCGGTGGGGGCGTTATATGCCAGCGCGTTGATCTCGTTGGTGGCGCCGATCAGCTCGCGCAGCATCGAGTCGCGGCGAACGATGGCGGCATGGTGCTGCCAGTTGACGAGCGACAGGGTCTGACCCATCAACTCCAAAATGTACGCCTCGCCGCCCACGGCGTCGAGCTTGTTGATGCTTCGCAGATAATCGATCAGCGAGATGGAGTCGATGGGAATGCGGCTGTTGTACATATCGACCATCGCGGTATAGATGGTCTTATGAATGGGCCGGTAGAAGTCATCGGGCTGCAGCTCGACCTGGGCCTCTTCGACCACCTCGGGCGATAGCAGCATAGCGGCCAGTACATTGGCCTCTGCATCTTGGTTTTGGGGAAGACCCAACTTTGAGCCGCGGTCCTCAACCGTCAGCCCGGTCTCCCTATCGTCATATGCCATGAGCATCCTCATTCATATCGCTTGCGAGCATCCATAGTATCAGCCACGGTCCCAAAACGCGCCGCGCGCCGCCAATCATCACCGAACCAAACGGATGAACGGTCCTGCATATAGGACTTCGACGCAACGTTCACCATGACACTCACTCAGCGCAAAAAAAAACAAAAGGGCGCCCTGGTTTCCCAGAGCGCCCTTCTTAGAACAAGATTGTTGCGTTGCAGCAAATGCTACTCGGCAGCAGCCTCAGTCTCGACCTCGGCGGTCTCGGCCTCGGCGACCTCAGCGGCCTCCTCGACCTCAGCCTCGGCAGCGAGCTCCTCGGCGGTAACGCCAACGAGAACGACAACCTCGGCCTTGATCTCGCGGTACAGCGAGATGGCAACGGTGTGGGCACCGGCAACCTTGATGGGCTTACCGAGCTCGACGCGCTTGCGGTCGATGTCCATACCGAGCTGAGCCTTGATGGCGTCAGCGATCATAGCGGCGGTAACGGAGCCAAAGAGGATGCCCTCGTCGCCGACCTTGACGTCAACGGTGACCGTCTTGCCCTCGAAGGCAGCCTTGGTCTCATTGGCGGTAGCCAGACGGACGGCCTCGCGCTTGGCGATGTTGTTGCGACGCTCGTCAAGCTGCTTGAGGTTGCCCTTGGTGGCGGCAACAGCGAGCTTCTTGGGGAACAGGAAGTTCTCAGCGTAACCCTGAGCGACCTCTACGACGTCACCCTCGCCGCCCTTGCCCTTGATCTCATCGAGAAGAATAACCTTCATGATGCGTCTCCCTTCTTAGCCGCGGTCGCGGTTGCCACGAGAGGAAACCACGGGGACGGTGTACGGCAGGAGAGCCATCTCGCGGGCGCGCTTGATGGCGTTGGCGATGTCATGCTGATGCCGCGTGCAAGCGCCAGTGACGCGACGGGGCTTGATCTTGCCACGGTCGGTCATGTACTTACGGAGAAGCTGAGTGTCCTTATAGTCGATGAACTCAGTGTTCTCCTTGCAGAACTGGCAGTACTTACGACGCGGCTGACGTGCAGAAAAATCATTAGCCATGTCAAAATACCTTTCATTTGGCAACTTCGGCGAACCGAAGCCGCCTCTCACTCAAAAATAGGTGAACAACCCTTAGAACGGGATGTCCTCATCGTAGACGTCGACCGCGGGCGGCGTAGCCACCGGCGCGGCAGGACGTGCTGCGGGCGCGGAAGCTGCGGGGGCGTAACCGCCCTGGTCGTAGCCACCCTGGCCACCACGGGAGCTCATAAACTCGATCTCATCGACGATGACCTCAAGCTTGCTCCGGCGCTGGCCGTCGCGCTCCCAAGAGCTGTAGCGCAGCTTGCCCTCGATCGCGACCTTGTTTCCCTTTGCCAGGAAACGGCTCACGGCCTCGGCGCGGGTGCCGAACATGGTGCAGTCGACAAAGTTGGGATAGTCCTCCCACTCGCCAGTCTGCGCGTTGCGGCGACGATCGTTCACGGCGACGCCAAAGGACAGAACCTGGGTTCCGCCGGCGGTGGCGCGCAGCTCGGGATCGCGGGTGAGGTTACCGGTGATGTTCACTCGATTGATGCTCATAACTCACTACTTCCTCTTGGGGCACAAGCCCAGTCCAAAACGACAGTCTTACTCCTGGTCGTCGCGACGGACGATCATGTGGCGGACCACAGCGTCGGTGATGCGCAGGACGCGATCAAGCTCGGCGATCTGGGTAGGATCTGCGTGGAAGTTGATGAGGGTGTAGTCACCATCGGTGAGGTCGTTGATCTCGTAGGCGAGCTTGCGCTTGCCCCACTCGTCAACGGAGTCGACCTTGCCAGCGCCCTCAGCGATCGTGGTATCGATACGCTTCATAACAGCGAGACGAGTCTCGGGGTCGAGCGACGGGTCAACAAAGAACAGCAGTTCATAAGCCTTCATATTGTCACCTCCTCTGGGCAAATGTGGCTTCAGGTCGTGAAGGTGCGCCTGAAGCAGGAAAAGACTTGGTAATAATATCTTTCAACCTCCTAGGCTGCAAGAATATGCAGCTACAACCTCATGACCTCCACATATGCCCATACTCGCACGGTGTTTCATGCGCATTCCAACCAAATGCCGACCAAATGCTTGACGGATTTGTGGACAAGATACGGTGCCGCGGGGACAAGCTGAGCCAAGCCGCAGGTCAACGGGCACAAGGCTGTGGTCGCAAAATGCATACCAGTGGCCCACAGCACCAATCAAAGTTTTTTAAATTCATTGCCAAGTCGCTTATGAATACCCTTTTTGAACAATTGAGTTGATCAACCACGCTGGTCGGAAGCCGTTTTTTGGCACCTCAAACCCCACTGCAACGCCAAGTGCGGCCAAGCGTTTTAAAAAATGCTAAGTTTTCGGCTTGCACCTTGCGATTCCTCGTGTATACTAACTTTCGCATTTAACGGAGAGTTGTCCGAGTGGCCGAAGGAGCACGATTGGAAATCGTGTAGGCGTCAAAAGCGTCTCCAGGGTTCAAATCCCTGACTCTCCGCCAGTTAATTCCAAAGCAGGCCTTTGAGCCTGCTTTGTTTTTACCCCACGCGGAGGGGTGGCAGAGTGGTTGAATGCGGCGGTCTCGAAAACCGTTTGGCCTGTATAAGGTCACGAGGGTTCGAATCCCTCCTCCTCCGCCATTTTGGTTGAGAAAGCTCCCAAGAATGGGAGCTTTTTTGTTATCGAAATACGTCTCGATCCCACGCTTCCCCAAACATGTACGTCAGCCTCCAAAAACGACATTTTTCGACATCTTTGGAGGCTGACGTACACGTTTGGATTGAGCTCACGGGAGCGGCACTATTCGGAAGGTGCCTCCTCGTCTCGCATGCTTTTCCAGTTGCGGATAAGTGCCTTGCGTAGTTCGTTTTGTTTTCTCTGGTACCCGGTGTCGGTACAGCGAGGCATGCCGAGTGCTTCGCGAATGTTGTTCATGGCGCGGTGAAAGGCGAGCTGACTACTGAACTGAGCCGAAGTGAGCGTAACGATTCGATATCCCATATGGGAAAGAACGGCCTCTCGCTCCGCATCTGCTCCCTTGCGCTCGAGCTCATCGTGAAAACCGCCCTTATATTCGATACCGAGCTCCCTGCGCTTATAGGTCACGAGCGCATCGATTTTGAGTGTTCGAGCTTTGGCGCAATGCCAGAGACGTTGAGGGATCTCGAGCGGTTTGTTGAGTTCGATACCTCGGATGCCAACGCCGCCTTCGCTTGTTGGGAGCGAGAGGGCGATTGCCGAAGCGGTCTCCATAGGCGAGGCCGAGTGATCGTAGATGTGCCTGAGCGCAAGCCGTGCACGTGTGGCACCGGGTTTGCCGGGGTGCCGATCGAGCAGTTCGGTTATTTCATCCTTGGAGGTGGTGGCTGGTTGCTCGGTATAAGGGTCGGCGGGATTGAGCCTCATGCGATAATCGCCGCAAACTTCATAGCCATATTCGAGATATTCGATCCTATCCATCCACTCGGCAGCGAGCGCGAAGGTGAAGGCTTCGTCGGTGATGAAGATTCCGGGCGTCAACTCGTTAATATGCTCGTAGGGAAGATTTTGTCCAAGAATGTGGCAAACGACGCCTTTGGTACGAATTCGCTCAAATTCGAATACAACCGCGATATCGATAGTCTTAAGCATATCGGACGGAATGCCGCAGTCGGTAAGGGCCTGTCGTATGCGCGCAACACGTTGCTGGGTGGAGATGCCTTGTGCGCCTATCTGGTAGTCGTGCCGCGCAAGAGACTGAACCAAATTCTGGGGTGCATGATGGACAAGCCATGCGGTTTTATGCGAAATGAGAACAGGGGTATCCATTGAGGGCCTCTCGCTCTGAGCCGGTATCCAACTCTTATGTCCGTTGAAGTGGGGAAATATACCGGATGTGAGTAAATCAACTCACTCATGCTGTGAGCTCAATCCAAACATGTACGTCAGCCTCCAAAGATGTCGGAAAATGTCGTTTTTGGAGGGTGACGTACATGTTCTGGACCCCTGGCATTCTGGCAATGCCACGCCCGCACCCGGTCCCGACCGTTTGCCGAGCAATAGGGTCGCAATCGGCGCCAACCATGTACTATGTACGGGCATTGTCTAAACCCGCAACCAAAAGGACCCCATCTTGCCCGTCGTCGCCGCTATGACCGTTACCTCACACGCCACGGATGCCATGGTCGCTATTCCGTTTTGGCTCGAGATGTTCGCTGTTGTCGCTGCATCGATCTCGGGCGTGCTGGTTGCGCGCGAGCACAAGCTCGACCTGGTGGGCGCGGTCGCGCTTGCCGTGGTCTGTGGCCTGGGCGGCGGTCTTTTACGCGACATGACGCTGCAGGTGGGCAACGTCTACATCCTCAACCAGCCGATGGCGCTCCCGCTTTCCATTGCCACGGCAGCCATCATCTATATTTTCCCGGCAATCGTCGACAAGCCCGAAAAACTCATTCCCCTGCTCGACATCATCTCGGTCGGCATCTACGCCGCCACCGGAGCAGACAAGGCGCTGGTCTACGGCTTTGCGCCGGCAGTGTGCATCATGATGGGCTTTTTCACCGCGGTGGGCGGCGGCATGCTGCGCGACAGTTTTATGGGCGTGGTGCCGGGCATTTTCCAGCGCACCAACTTCTATGCCATCGCAGCCATCGCCGGCTCGGCGAGCTATGTATGCCTTGTCATGAGCGGTCTTATGAGCAATGTCGCCGCGCTGGTCGTATGCGTCGTTGTGACCATGGGGCTGCGCTGGCTATCGCTGCGCTTTGACATCAAAAGTCCCACCGAGGAAGACATTGCGCGCTTTTTGCACCGTAAAAAATAGGTGGCGCGAGCTCATCCTTCGAAATGCAACCGAGAGGTTCTTTTAGAGCGCCCACGCGTTGGGTACCCTGTTAGGTGCATATCGAGCATCTGACGAAGGATTCACTATGCCCCACAATCAATTCCCGTCGACCCAGCGCCGTAAAGCGTGGGGCCGCATCACCATCCTATTCGCACTCATCGCACTGGCGATCACCGCGCTTCCCACGGCGTCGTTCGCCGGCACGGACACCGCAGGCAACGTACTTGCGACCGACAACGACGCCAATCCGTCCGGCGTCGAAGGTGACCTGTACTGGGCAGGTCAGAGCCTCAACCTGGACGACACCTCCATCGACCGCGATATCATCGCTGCGGGCGATACCCTCTCGATCCGCGACTGCACGGTGGGCGGCGCCGTTCGTCTTGCGGCGCGCACCATCGACATTGCCAAGACTACGGTTGATGGCAGCGTCACGGTCGTCGGTCAGCATGTCGTGCTCAATTCCGACAGCACCGCCAACTGCTTCTATGCGATAGGCGAGACGGTTGCCCTGCGCGGCTCCACCAAGTCGGCAGCGCTCGCGGGCGATACGGTGACCATCGATGGCACCGTCGAGGGCCATGTCGAGGTTTGGGCCGACAAACTCATCCTGGGCAAGAACGCCCGCATCACCGGCACCGTGAATGCACACGTTTCTGAGGACCCCGAGCGAGCAGCAGGGGCCGAGGTCGGCGCGCTCAAGATTGACCGCACCGAGAACGAAAGCACGACAGCGACCGTCAACGACATCATCGGCGGCATCGTCGCCGCAGCGCTCTCGACCTGCTTTGTCGCCCTGTTGCTCGAGCTCGTCTTTCCGCGCGCGACCGCAAGCGCTGCCGGCACGCTCCGTCAGCGCCCCACGCCCCTGTGGGTAAGCGGTCTTCTTGGTACGATTGCTATCGTCCCCGCCGTCTTGCTGCTGATTATCTCTATCGCTGGTTTGTCGCTTGCCGGAACCCTCCTGTGCGGCGTTATCGGCATCGCATTGGTTTCTACCGCCTTTACGGGATGCGCGATTGCTCGCATGGTCGGACACAACCAGAACCGCTACGCCATGGCGGCCGTCGGCGGCTTAATCGCGGGCGTGCTCACGGCAATCCCTCTCGTGGGCGACTTCATCAGCGGCGTAGCCTTCGTCTTCACGCTCGGCTACATCATCCAAATCATCTGGCGCAACGCCCACCTCAAGCCCCAACAAGCTGTCTAGCCATCAACCACCACAAAGGGGACAGGCACCTTTGTGGTGGTGCAAAAGGGTCAGGTTACTTTGCACCAACAAACGAAGCGGGGCGCCCGATCGAATGCGATCGGGCGCCCCGCTTTTTCATGTCTCGCGTTGATGTTCGAGGCGAACGGTTACTCCTCGGAACCCTCGTCACGCTTACGACTACGGATAAGGTGCGCCACGCCAATGCACAGCACCGCGCCGCCAGCGATCCAAGTGAAGGTCACGCCGTTGAGACCTGTGAGCGGGAGGTTGGAGCCCTTTTTGTTCTGGACGGTAAGGGTAACGGTGCCGCCGTCGACTGACGGGGTAACCATAGTGGCGGAGTCATTCTTCTGCACAGTAACCTTCAGCGTATTTACAGCCGTGTATTCGTCGAGCGCCACACCCTCGTCTTTATTAAGACCCTCAGACTTGATAGTGAAGGTAAAGTCGTCCAGCGTATTGTAGCCAGGGTTGCTGCCCTCGACCTCGTGCACCGTGTAGGTACCAGCATCGAGACCCTTGACATCGATTACGCCGCCATTTTTAGTTTCGAACTCGCACTTGGTTTCGGAGAGGGTACCGTTCTCCTGAACATACTTGATGCCGGCAGGAGCACCCTCTGCGTTATCGTCAGGATTCGTCGCCTGGATGGTGAACTTCACGCCGTTAAGCTTGGTGGACTCGTCGACAGAGTCCTCCTTGACAAGCTTGAGCGCGTAGGTATAGTCACGGACGGTGTCGGGCACGGACTCGCCCTTATCACCGCTCATGGGGTTGTTGGAATAGGTGAGCCTTACGGTGTTGTCGTTACCCGTACTGCCAACAGTAACGTTCGCAGCCTTCGCAGGATCGAGCATAGCGGTGTAAGTGACGACGACATTGGAGCTACCGTCGAGCGTCGCGCCAACTTGTTTCGCAGCAGCCTTGAGATCGTCAAACTTTACGGTCAACGTGTTAGTTGCATCATCAATCGAAACATCGTAACCAGTCGCGTTGCCCTCAGTCGAGTTATGCAAAAGGGTCTTATCGCCGATTTTGACTTCAACGGTGTTCGCATTTGCCGTCAGGCCGGCAGAAAGCTCGTCGTGGAACTCGTAGTGATAGGTATCGAACGTGGCGATGTTGTCGGCAACGGTGCCTGTCAGCTGGTAATGGACGTCCTGACCCATCTGGGAATCTGCCTTATCCGCCCAATCGCTGCCAGGTTTATCATCCTTGATTTTCTTTACAACCGTGGGAATACCGGTTTTCTCGGTGATTTCGACAGGCACGCTTCCCACCACAGTGAAGATGGGAGATGTGCCAACCTCTTCTTTTCCAATGGTGGTGGAATCAGTCACGAAAAGCCAGTAGCCGTGCGAAAGACCACTGGCCACATGATTCTCGGTTGTAGCAGTAGTGGCAAGGTCATCAACGGCAGCGGCAATCCCATAAGCAATGGAGTCAGATTTTACACGAGTTGTTTCGCTGGTTCCCGTCACCTTAGACGTGATCCAGTCTGCGGCATCCTGAGCGGTTTTGCCAGCGTAACTCGAATCATTATCGTGAATGACCTTCTCGACGGCCTTTTCCACATCGTCGTTTGCCCAGGTGATATTACTCGCAACCGTCTCGCCTTTGACTGTCGCTACATCAGCCTTAAAAATCTGATAGCCCTTGAACTCAGTCGCGTTGTCCCTGACGTTCTCAATGGTCACCGAGCCATCCGCTGCATCCGCAGCAAACGCCATGGTCACTGGTGCCATCACACCACCAAAGCTCAAGGCCGCCGCGAGGCCTGCCGTTACTGCCAGACGGGCGATGTTCTTGGTTGTCTTCATGTTTGGCCCTCTTTCTTGGAGGGTTCTCTAGTAGCTTTTTCAAAACCAAAGATCATCAGGTCGATAGACCTGCGCGTTACTCGCTACGGAGGCAGTACGCCACTGAGCAAGGGGGGGGGACAATTATTTATCACGGCGACCTCCTCCCCGCTTGATGGCGAGCGCGGCGACAATAGCCGCTACTCCGATGGCAGCCAAAGCCGCCACCAGCACCAACGTTCTATCTCCCGTCGAGGGCATAAAGCCTCGACTTGCTTCTTTGCTTGGGGTGTTGAGCACCGACAGCTCGATCGAACCCGTCCCGGCATTGGCAGCATCAACCCGCAGAGGGCTTTCGGCCGATACGGTCACCTTGGGCTTCGCGGAAGCTACCTGTTTGACGTCCAGGCCATCGGCTGTAACCGTCACCGTTCGCTTGCCTTCAAAGGCGGTGTAGCCCTTGGGCGCCGCGACCTCCTCAACGGTATAGACGCCCGCGTCCGCGCCGCTCAGCTCCACGCGGCCGTCTTCGCCAGACACGACATACGCATCGGCATCCGTCGTCCACGTACCGTCAGCCGCCAGCATGCGGCCGCGGTCATCAGTGATGCGCAACTTGGCGCCCGCAAGGGGCTTGTCATCGGAGCTTGAGCGCTTGGTAAGGCTGAGTCCCCAGGTGTAGGCCGTCGCGTCGTCGCTCGGCGTGCGGGTGAAGCCGGCGTCACCGGACTGGTCGGCAAAGGGAGAGCGTGGGTAGCGCAGGTAGACCTCGTTGGGGTTGCCCTTCGCGATGCCGTGGTTGCAGCCGCTGGCGAGCGGCGCGTTGTACACGGCGATCACGCGGGCGCCCGCGGCGAAGGCGTCGGCCCCGCCGAGCGCGGCGATCAGGTCGCCGGTGCGCACGGTGAAGGAGCTCCCCTCGACCGAGACCCTGCACTGGGCCGTGATGTCGGTCCAGCCCTTGGCGGGCTCGGTGCCGGCGCGCCCGTCCTTGCCGGCCGGGACGGCGTCGAAGCCGCCCTCGGCCCCCGCCGCCACGTACACGCGCATGCTCGCGGCCACCTTCGACGCGTCGAGCCCCGCGCTCATGGTGTCGGCGAACTGCACCGGGTAGGTGTCGTAGGCGGTGAGGCCCACCGGGACCGTGGCCGAGAGGCGCCAGCACAGGTCGTCGGCGACCGTGGCGTCGGCGGCCTTCTGCCATGCGGCCGTGCTGTCCTCCAGCACGTGCTTGGCCACCTTGGGCGTCGCGACCTTGGGCTTGACGGTGACGGCGATGCCGCCGACCAGAACCATGATCGGCGCGGTGCCGGCCTCGTCCTGGGCGATGGCGTCGTCATCGGCGACGATGAGCCAGTAGCCGCAGGGCAGCTCGGCCGCCGTTCCCGCGCTAAGGGGCTCGAACACGGCGCCTGCTTTGACAATTGCGCGGGCAAGCTTTGCCGTCAGCGCGGTCGTCATGTGCCCGTCGGCATTCATCCATTCGGCAGCCTCTTGCGCCGTCGATGCCGAGTCATCAAGCCCCGCATCATGAAGCACGGGAAGAACGGCTTCGCGAACGGCGTCATTTGCCCACGTTACGTCAGTCGCAACCTTTTGGTCGGCATCGGCGTCGTCAATAACGGTCGCCGAAAAGAGCTGATACGCGTCATACCGCGACGCAACTGTACCGTCCACCGTAATGGCTCCGGCATCGGCAGCACGAGCCGTCCCAGGGGCAATCGCAAAAGAGAATACGGCAACTATGGCCATCACCACAACGACCAACACGTGACGGAGCAGCTTACTCATTGCGACCACCTCGATTAAGATCACGATGGCGGCGAGCATGCATCCACGTCGCGGCAAAGCACAGCATCGAAGCGCCAGCCAGATACGTCATAGTCAAGCCAGCCCCGCCCGCCTCGGGAAGCGTAGTCGAGTACTTGTTGGTAAAGGTCGGCGGGATCGAGGGGTCGGTACCGTCATAGGTGACGGCGGTGTCGAGCTCATTCGTGCCATTGGTCACCGTAACCGTGACCTTATGTTCGGCCGTATCGTAGGTGACGTAATCTTTAACATGGTCGACGGCACCCTCGGGCTCGACCTCGGAGATGATGTAGGTATAGGTTTCCGTCTTGTTGTATTTGACGTCAAAGGAGACATTTCCTTTGTCATCATTGGTCACTGTCTGGAGCACCTTACCGTTGCTGTCCTTAAGCTCGAAGGAAAACTGACCTTTCTTGAGGGCTCCGTCTTCAAGCACTTTCATTGCCTTTATCGTCGCTTTGCCTTCAAGGGGCGCGTCGTACACCCAAATCTCTGTATCTGACGTTATCTCCGTATTGGCACCAAGCAAAGATTTCGCCGCATTCATGGCTTGCTTGTATTGCTCGTCGCTCTCGGTGCCTTTGAGCAGAATCCATGTTGGTTGGGCAGCGCGATATCCAGCAGGCGCCGCCGTCTCCTCAAGACAGTAAAGCTTGCAGGAAGCCATGGCGTTCGAACTCGTTCCAAAAGTCGCACTCCCGTCAGGGCCAGTCGTTTCGGTGGAAAAAAACGTCTTTGCGCCATCAACACCGGCACCGTCTTGCAGCTTGCCCATGTCAATCGCATAGAGTGTGAACGTAGCTCCAGCCAACGGCGCGGTAACGTCCTTTTCATCCACTTTGTGGACTACAATGCCGTACCCCGTTCCGCCTCCGGATGCGCCGGCATCTATGTCATATTCACGCTCGTGTTTTACATAACCGTCTGCAACACCTTCAAGCTGAGCCTCGTTGGAAAGGGAGACTTTACCAGACTCACCGGACAGAACTTCATATTCGACTTTCAGGTATTTCTCATCGGGAAGTCTCAACGTCAATCGTTGCCGCTTTTCCGCGCCCTCACCAACCGAGTCAAGGGCAGTCCCGTATTCTTCTTTGGCCAGCGCATGCCAATTGCCGTTATCACTCTCAGACACGCTAAGCGATGAAGGGATAAACGTGCATTCAGAATCCATTACATCGAACAAATCGAGGTTGTCGGTTCCGCTTTTTAGGTCGAGCGCCGATTCATTAACGAAAATGGTGTAGTGAACTCGATTGCTGCCGCTCACTTCCTTACCAGTTTTTGACAATACGTCGTTCTTGACCTGTACAGTATCGGAGCCCGCCTTAAATTCTTTATTACCCGAGCTCGCACTCGCCGAGTTCGTGAGCTCGCCGAGATTCTTTGACGTATCTACCACCGACCTTTTGACGGCAGTTGAATACGTCAGCTTTGCATATCCCGTATTATTGCCTAGCTTTTCCGTTGGAATGGAAAACGTAACCGTCTGGCGATCGACGGCAGGCGTCAGCAAGACATCCGGAGCCTCGTTTTTTTCTCTCTCATGCTCCCACTCGTGGCCGGGCACCGCCGTCCTGTAGGGATTTGAATACAAAGAATATTTCGCCGTGCCGGGAATATAACTCATTCCCTCAGGAAGTTTATCTTTGACAACGACATCGTTGCCATTAAGCTTGCCCGCACCATAATACTCACCGGCCAACGTTTTAGCTCGATTAGCATAGACCGTCCAGTTGACAATCCACGCACCCTTGTCGTTTGAGCCATCCACTGGACCCTAGTCAAACGTCTCATCCCACCGTGTCTGCGAGCCATCTTCGTTTGTTTTTACGCTCTTCTCAATCGAAGGTACCGTTTCTTTTTCAACATAGTAAAAAACGAAATCAGAATAGCCGCTAAACCCGTCGACAGAGGCGAAGTTGGAGTACCAACCAGGAAGTGCGTCGGTCACCGTTTTATACGTAATAACGACTTCAGGGGACTTATCCAGTGCGTCTTTGACTTTATCCGTAATAAATATTCGGATATCGCAGTTATGCTTGTTGCTGCCCTGTGACGGATCTGCGCCTCCCTCAAACTTCCAGTCGGTATTTTGGTCCAATTTTGTATCCCCGATGGCAACTACATGCGATTGACCGCCAGTAGTATCCGGCCCCATAGTCTGCTTCCAAGCCGCCAGCATGGTGTCTTTGATAAGAACGGATGTTGGGTTTTTCGCATTCACGTAATCCCGGTGTTAGCGCCGGGCGATTTTAGCCGCTAATAGTCAAACTATTTTGACCAATCCCGGTCACCGAATAATGGCCACCGT
>NZ_JBCOIQ010000008.1:0-98303 GCF_040926185.1 Collinsella aerofaciens | reverse complement strand
GTGTTGGCTAAAATGGGTCGGCCGGGATTGGTCAATCTCGGCCGACTATATTTGGCTAAAATAATCCGACGCTAACAATGCGACCGGAAGCATCCATGCGATAAGCGGATACGAAGCATCTTTGTTGCACAACAAACTCACAGTCGCACGGGGAAATTATGGCTACCCCGTGCGTCGCGAGGAGAACATACGGCAGGGGCAGGCTCGCCACCTAAATCGCGCGACGGGCCTCGATGGCGCGGCCAAGCGTAAGCTCGTCGGCATACTCCAGGTCGCCGCCCACGGGCAGGCCGCTCGCCAGACGCGATACCTCGACGCCCAGCGGCTTGATAGTGCGGGCCAGATAGCTCGCCGTGGTCTCGCCCTCAATATTGGGGTTGGTGGCGATGATGACCTCGTGGATGTCCTCGTGGCCCAGACGCGCCAGCAGCTCGCGGATGTGCAACTGCTCGGGACCTATCTTGTCCATGGGGCTGATCACGCCGCCCAGCACATGGTACAGGCCATGGTAGCTGCCCGTGCGCTCGATTGCCTGGACGTCGCGCGGCTCGCCCACCACGCAAATACGAGTTGTGTCGCGCATCGAATCCTGACAGATGGAGCACTCGTCGGCCGTGGCGTAGTTAAAGCAACGGCTGCAAAAGTGGACCTCCTGCTTAACCTCCAGGATGGCCTCGGCCAGGCGGCGGGCCTCCTCGGCATCGGCCTCGAGCAGGTAATAGGCGATGCGCTGGGCCGACTTGGGACCAATACCCGGCAGACGACCCAGCTCATCGAGCAGTTTTTGCAGACTGTGATTCGCACTCATATATATGCGTGTCTTAGAACGGCATGCCCGGGATGTTGAGGCCGCCGGTGATGGCGCCCATCTGCTTGTTGGCGAGCTCGTTGACGCCGCGGACGGCCTCGTTGACGGCAGCCATGATCATGTCCTGCAGCATATCGACGTCCTCGGGATCGAGGGCATCGGGATCGATGGTGAGGTTGACGAGCTCCATCTCGCCGTTAACGGTCACCTTGACCATGCCGCCGCCGGCAGAGGCGTCGACGGTCTGGGACTTGAGGTTCTCCTGCGCGGCGGCAAGCTGCTCCTGCATCTTGCGAGCCTGCTTCATCATCTGCTGCATGTTCATACCGGCCATGATGGCTCCTTTACGTGCGGCCGCACGCCGAGCTGCAAGGGCAGCCGGAGCACGGCAGGACTTTCAAACTCAAAAATCGTACCACGGCGCGCGGCGAGAAAGCGGGGCGGACGTGTTACCTCAGTCGATATACATGTCCTGGAGCGTGATGCGCCCCCAAGATTATGCAAAGTTGAATAATTCGCATCTGCATAATATTGAAAGCTAAATCTCGTAGAGCCGGAATCCGACATTTAATGCGTACCACTAAATAGCTAAATGCCGAACCGCTGCTCGAGGCGGCGCACATGGCGGCAGGGTATAATTTGATTGCCATAGATAGTAATTTGGAGGTGCCCCATGAATGCCCCCAACGCGCTCCAAATCATCCGCTCAAAACACCCCGTTGCATATGTGGTTCTCTATCTCTTTGTCGGCTGGGCATTGCTGGTTGTCATCACCCATGCCATAGCTTTTGGAGCAGAACTGCTGATAGCCAGCTCGGACCAGCCCGTCGTCAAATGGGAGACGACCGATGAGTGCACCGACGGAACCCGAACCGTCTACTACAACAGCCCGTCCCTCTATCAAGAGTTCAAGGTCAAGATAAAGGACTTCAAGATTGTCGATGCCGAGCTAGGCGTTTATTTGGCAATCGGAGCAACCATTAACGCCGAGCAAGTCGAGTACACGGACAGCCATGCGACGTATCGTATCGACCTCAGCATCCTAGGCCGACCGTCACGCACCTGTCTGCTCAAATGCGACATACGCGGCACCACACTACACATGTCCGAAATACAGATGCGCCCGGACAAGGGGTCCTCTTCTTGAGCAGTATACCCGCCTGCGCAGCTACTCCACCGGCTTGAAGATGGTGGCCTGGCCAAAGACGCTGCGGATGAGGGCCTTGGCCTCGTCCTCGGTCTGCGGGATGCTCGGGGCTGCGCCCTGATGGCCGAAGGGGCTGCCAGCACCGGGATTGGATTCCCAGGGAGCGGCGGGGACGTCGTCGTTTGCAGAGGCTGCGGGTGCCACAGCAGCGGCCTTGGTCGCGGACGCCGCACCCGGCACGTCGAACGGGGGCAGATCGTCCCCGCCGGCATCGGCAGCAAAACCACCGACCATAGCATCGTCGTAGGGCACCTGCTCGGATTCCCATGGCGCAGCCTGCGCAGGCGGCTGAGCCATGGGGACGGACGCGCACTCGGGCGCTCGGGGCGCGGGCTCGGTCGGGAGCTTGCCCGTGGCAGGAGCACCGGCAGGGTTGTCGGAGCGCAGCCAAGGGGCCTTGGCCAGGTCGGATGACTTGGGCGCAGGCGCGGCAGCGGACTTGGGCGCGGGGATCGGAGCAGCCGGTTTGGGCGCAGCGGGTTCAGGCGCCGACGGGGTCGGTGCCGCTACCGGCGCCGCTTTTGGCTGCGTCGCGCTGGCGCTCGAGGATGCAGGGGGCACCGAGGACACGGGTTGCGGGTCCGCAGATACCGCAGCCCGTGCAGATGGAGAATGCTCCTCATGTTGAGGAGCCGGCGTGCCACCCCCATCCAGGACATAGTCGACGGTACGACGACCGAAGACCGCGCAGACCGTCGGCAGGACCACCGACTGCGTATCGGCGCGACCGAGCATCTTAATGGCAAAAGTCGAACCCGCGGGGAACGAGACCGTGAGCTTGGAGCCGTCGTCGGCCGTGGCGCGGGCGTTGAGCAAAAGCCCTGCGTAGGAAGCCTGACGCGCCTTGACGCGCTCGACGACCTCGGCCCATTTGCGCTGGAGCTCGCCGGCATCCTCGACCGCGGGTGTCTTGGCAGCACCGGCGGCGGCAACCTGGGCGCCATTGTTGGACTGGGGCTTAGGTGCCGGAGCGGTGGCAGACGCGGGGGCCGCAACGGGCCGAGGCGCCGGAGCCGGCGCAGGCTGAGGTGCAGGCGCTGCAGACTCGGAAGCTGACACGGCCGCAGAACGGGGAGCAGGCTGGGCAGCCGGAACAGCAGCGCCGCGGTCCCAAGGCATGCCACCCTGATGCGCGGACGTAGCAGCACGGGCGCCCGAAATGAGCGTCGGCTGTTGGGCAGCAGCGGATACGGATGCGGCAGGCGCGGCAGCCTGAGCAGCAGCCACACTCGCCGGCACGGCGCCGTTGGCGACCATGGCCTCCAGGCGTGCCACGCGCTCGGCCAATGCCTCAATCGTTAAATCAGCCTCGGGACGTGCCAGACGCGTACAGGCAATCTCGAGCACCAGGCGCACGTCGCTCGCGCCCCTCATCTCCAGCGCGGCATCGTCGAGTACTGTCAGCACACGGGCCAGGCGGTCAGCAGGATGCTCGCCAAAGGCAGCGGCCTCGGCAGCAAGCGCCTCGGCCTGCTCCGAGCCGCCCTCAAACAGCTCGGCACGGGCACCGGCAACGCAGGCAACATACACGTCACGCACATGCGCCACCAGGTCGCGCGTCAGCTCAAGCAGGTCATTGCCCTCCTCGACCTGCGCACGAATCAGTCCATAGAGTTCGGCAACATCGCGATCGGCAATGGCGCGGGCAAACTCGCCCAGGATCTGGTCCGAAACCTCGCCCAAAAGCGAGCGGGCATCGTCCGCATGCACGGCGCCGTTGCCAAAAACGCTCAGCTGCTCCAGCGTGGACAACGCGTCGCGCATGCCGCCCTTGGCATGGCGCGCCACAATGGCCAGCGCCTCGTCGTCGTAATCGAAGCCCTCCTGCTCACACACGTAAGACAGGCGATGCTCGATATCCTCGTTGCCGATGCGGTGGAAATCGAAGCGCTGGCAGCGCGAGAGGATGGTCTCCAGAATCTTTTGCGGGTCGGTGGTGCACAGCACAAAGATCACGTGTGCCGGCGGCTCCTCGAGAGTCTTGAGCAGCGCGTTAAACGCCGCCGTTGTGAGCATGTGGACCTCGTCGATGATATAAATCTTGTACTTGCCGCGCACCGGGGCAAAGTTGACGGAGTTGATGATTTCCTCGCGCACATTGTCCACGCCCGTGCGGGAGGCGGCATCGAGCTCGTAAACGTCTGGGTGGTTACCCTCGGCAATGAGCTCGCACTCCTCGCAAGTACCGTCGGGCATGCAGCCGCTCGCACCCTCGGCGCGCGCCGCCTCGGCATTGCGGCACAGCAGCGCCTTGGCCAGAATGCGCGCCATGGTGGTCTTGCCCGTGCCGCGCGGTCCGCAGAACAGGTAGGCGTGGGACAGGCGCCCCTCGGTGATGGCGTGCTCGAGCGTCGAGACGATATGCTGCTGGCCCACCACGGAGTCGAAGGTGAGCGGGCGATACTTTCGGTACAACGATTCCATGGGTGCTCCCCCGGGTATACTGAGTCTTGTTGCCGCGGCGGCCATGCGGTCGCACGGCATACTGTATTCCATAATACCCGTACGGCGAGCCCGCCGCGATAGGAGTCCAAAGAGCATGGCAGACGCAGAGAGCAACCTCGTTCCCTCCGAAGCAGCCGACCAGGTCGAGGTCGCGCTCGAGGAGCAGGCCGCAGCCGACGACGGCATCCTGTACCTCAACGAGTACCAGTACGAAAACGACCTGGTCACCGACTTCGCCCGCCTGGTCGCCTCGCCCAGGCGTCGCGGCTCCCTGTACGTCACCGCCGCGATTGCCGCGCTCATCGGTATCGGCATGCTGGTGGCCGGCGACAACTGGATCAAGTTTGGCGTCGTCCTGATCGTATTCGGCGCCTTTTTGGCCTGGTGGAGCAAGAACCTTCACCACACCCTCGCCCGCGACTTTATCGACGCCGTTGAGGCCGACGAGTCCATGGGTGGCCGCTATCGCCGCGTCGCCGCCAACGAGGACGGTCTGATGGTATGGGGTAAGAGCGGCAAGTCGCAGTTCTTCCCGTTTGAGAAGCTCGACCACGTACTCGACGGCGAGCGCATCTTTGTGGCCATGTTCGCCGACCAGGGCGTGACGATCCCCAAGGACACCTTCGTCCGTGGCGATGCCGAGCAGTTCGGTCCCTTCCTCAAGGCCCGCATCAACAAAAAACTCCGTATCGAGACCAAGAAGAAGAAAATGAAGGCCGAGAAGGCCGCCGCCGAGGCCAAGCAGGGCGACAAGCCCCAGGAGGCCAAGGGCAAGCAGCGCAAGCAGAAGAAGAACAAGAAGAAGCGCTAGGCCGGACGCAGGGTCCAGACCCCAGACGGAGCTTAAATTGAATGTCGCCCATCTGCGCGTGCTACACTAGCAGCATCTATGCCACCGCGAACGGCTCGGCCCCGCGCCCGCCGCTCGCAAACGAACTTTAAACGCACGAGGGTTGGCCATGCCGCTTTTCTCGCAACATACCGCCCGGTTCTCGCCGGACGTTCCTTTGGAGGGCACCAGCTCTCGCGAGCTGCTCAAGCGGTACCAGCCGCTCGAGACACTTGCGACCGGCGGTTTTGGCTCCATCGAAATCTGCCGCGACACGCACCTGCGCCGCCGCGTCGCCATTAAACGCATCCCCCTCATCAACGGTGCTGGCATGCCCGCCAGCGACATCATGGATGTCCTGCGCGAGGCGCACACTGCCGCCATGCTTCAACATCCCAATATCGTGCAGGTCATCGACTTTACGCACGACACAGCCTATGCCTACCTGGTCATGGAATATGTCGATGGCATGTCGCTGGCCGAGTTTTTGCATCGCGTAGACGGCCACTCCCTTACCTTTGACGAGGCCGCGGCCATTGCCGACGCGCTGGGTCAGGCACTCACCTTTGCCCATGCAAACGGCGTGCTTCATCTGGACATAAAGCCCGCCAATGTGCTTATCGACCATTCGGGCAATGTAAAGCTCACCGACTTTGGCATGGCGCGGCTGTCGTCTGCCGGCGGCTTTGGCGGCTCGCGCGGCGGCACCATCGGCTACATGCCGCCCGAGCAGCTCGATATCGAGACCGGCACGGTCGACGAGCGCGCCGATGTCTTTGCCCTCGCCTGCGTTATCTATGAGGGCTTGTGCGGCAGCGCTCCCTTTATGGCGGCCACGCCCGCCGACTCGCTCGACCGCATCATCGGCGGCGCCACCTATCCCAGCGAGCTGATACCACACTTTCCCCCGGGAGCCGAGGCCGCGCTCATGAGCGCGCTCTCCCCCATGCCGCAGGACCGCCCCAACAGCATCGAGGCATTTTGCGACCAGCTCCTTGCCGGTCTGGGCAGCGTGCGCGAAGGCCGTCGCAGCCTGGAGCAAATGGTTGGCGAGCTTTCGGATGACGAGCAGGAGCTCGACGATATCGAGCCGTCGCACTACGAGGACGATGCCATCGAGGTCGACCCCGCACTCGGCTGGGCGGGCACGCGCTGGAGCCATGCGCGCGACTACACCATGCGCACTATCTCGGCGCTAACGTGCGGCACCTATAGCTTTTTGCTGATGCAAACGGCCGGGGTCGCGGCGCTTCCCGGCCTGGTCATTGCGGCCATCGCGATCGGAGCGGCGGCTGGCCTGGCCCCCCAGATTGGCTCGGCCATCTCGGCTGTGGGCTTTTTGGTGCTCATGGCCAACGCCACCATGCAGGCGCAGGGCATCCTGTCGATGTTGCCCGTCGCGGTGATCTTTGCCGCCGCCATGTCCGGTTGGTGGATTGCCTGGGGTCGCACCGAGGCTGCCGCGAGCGCCGCGCTCACCTGTGCACTCGCGCTTGGCTGTCTGACCGGCAATACCTTCCTGGCAGCTGGGGTCGCCGCCGGCGTCGCGTCATTTTGGCTCGGCCCGGCAAGCGCCGCCGCGGCAACGGGCGCGGGCGCGCTTTTTGCCCGTCTGGCCACGGTCGCGCTTTCAGCCGGAGGCGTGCTGGGGCTCGGTAACGTTGCTGCAGCGCTGGGAGACCCGCTCCTTTGGGCTGCCTTTGTGCTGGTCGCGGCAACTGCCGCAGCGTCATCTGCGCTGCTCAATGCCCATGCCAAGCGTGCCGATCAGGGCTCAAACCTTGTCGCAATCGCCGCCATCGCTGTCACCGGCATCGGCTGCGCAACGGCGTCCTGTCTTGCACACCATATGGAAATTGCCAGCCTTGCAGCCGCGGTCGTCGCCAAGGCGGCGGTTGCGGGAACCCTATCCTCTATAATCGTTGGGATATGCCTATATTTGCTCGGATACCAAAGAACCTATACGGAGAGTGATCTTTCGTGAACTTCCTGAACATCTTCGAGGACCACGTGGCCGGCATCTTCGGTGCCACCCGTGCCCCGTTCTCCTTTAAGAAGCTTGCCAAGCAGGCCGCTCGCGACATGGAGGATCAGACTCTGGTGATCAACGGCGTCAACACGGCGCCGGCACTCTATACCATCCTTATCGCCGCCGATGACGATCCCATGCTCGCCCCGTTCTACCCCGAGCTTTCGCGCGAAGTCCGCGAGTTCGTGAAGGCGCAGGCCGAAAAGCGCCGCTACGTCTTTGTCGGCGAGCCCCTCGTTCGCTTTATGATCGACCCGCAGCTGCGCGCCGGCAAGTTCTCGGTCTTCGCCGAGAATGTCGATGCCCCCACGCTCGGCCGCCTGTACGAAGAAGAGCGCGCCTATCAAAACGGCCTGGGCCAGAACAACTCCGCCGCAAGCCGTGCCGTCAGCGCCCCACGCGCCGGCCAGCAGCAGTTTGCCGCCCCGCAGCAGCAACGCCCCGCAGCCATGCCCCAGCAGCAGCCGATGCCTCGCGCCGCCGCTCCCGACCCGCTCGCCGCGGCCGACCCCTTTGCGCCCAGCGTCCCCGACCCCGCCGCCGCTCCTATTCCGGTGCCGCAGACCGTCTCGCGCGACGCGCTTGCCGGCATGGGCGGAGCCGCCGCGACCGGTGCCGCCGTTGGCCTTGGCGCCGCGGCCGGTATCGCCTCCAACATGGCGAGCACCCGCGCCCCGCAGCGCCCGCTCGCCCAGCTCGTCGACGTCGTGAGCGGCGAGAGCCACAGCATCACCTCCGCGCAGGTGACCATCGGCCGCGAGCGCTCGGTTTCCGATATCGCCCTGCGCGACCCCAACGTGTCGCGCCGTCACGCCCAGCTCACCTTTACCGGCTCGGACTGGTCGATCGAGGACCTCAATTCCACCAACGGCACGCTCGTCAACAACCGCCGCATCACGCGCTGCCCGCTGCGCAACGGCGATCTGCTGACGTTTGGCCTGAGCACCTTTGAATTTAGGGGATAGTCGCTTATGAACATCGATATCGTCCTTTTTGCAGGCCGCATCGTCCTGGTCGCCCTGCTCTATATCTTCCTGTTCGCCGTCATGAAGACCGGCGTGGGCCTCGTGCGCGGCCAGCGCCGCGACTCGGCTATCTGGACGATCGATGTGGACAAGGGTCCGCGCGGCATCCGCGGCATCCACGTGGATATGCTCGGCCCCGTCATCGTCGGCCGCTCGCCGTCTTCGGACATCTGCGTCAACGAACCGTTTGTCTCGGCCTCGCACGCACGCTTTTCGCTGCAGGGCCCTGCACTCATCATCGAGGACCTCAACTCGCTTAACGGCACGCTCGTCAACGGCCGCCAGCTCGTGGAGCCCGCGACGCTGCGCGAGGGCGACGAGGTTCAGATTGGCGATGTGGTCATGAAGGTGAACCGTCGATGATCGACGAGGAGAACAAGTCCGCAACCATGACCGAGGCACCGGCTGCCGCCGCGGCTGCACCGGCCCACGCCGCTCCGGCGGACTCCGCGCCCGTGGAGCCCGAGGACACCGTGTTCTCCCTGCCTCTTTCGCATGTAACGCATGATATTTCGGATCTCGCCGATAACGAGGACGAAGAGGATGCCGTAGCGGCGCCCATCGGCGCACATGCTGCGGAACAGCCCACAGCGCCCGAAGCAACCCCGGCGCCGGCTCACTTTGCAGAGCCCGTCGCCGCGGCAATCAACGAGAGCGCTGCGGTGTTTGCGGCACCCGAGCCCGCCGCGCCGGCGTTTCCCATAGCCCCGGCATCCGAGGTTGCGCCCGCGTCTACGCCGGCGCCCGAGGCAGGGCCATCCCCCGAGGACGGCCCTGCACCCAAGACCCCGCAGCCTGCGCCCGCAAGCGAGTCCGATGCCGTGGCCGAGCCCGCCGCCCAGTCGAAAAACACGCCCGCGCCGTCGCACTTTGCGACGCCCGAGTCTATAGACGTCAGCCCGCAAGACGACGAGTCGACCGCCCGCGTTTCCGAGGAGCCCGACTCCCCGGACACCGGCGATTCCGAATCAAACGCCGTGACCGACACCGTCTCTCCCGGTGACACAGCTGAAATCGACGTTGCCGCCGTTGAGGCCAAGCTCAAAGACCCCGGCTCGACCATGAGCTTTGAGCCCCTGACCGAGGAGCGCATCGAGACCGACTCGACCTATGATGCCGGCACCACCACGCAACTCATGTGGGGCGCCCGCTCCGACGTTGGCTGCGTGCGCCCGCACAATGAGGATTCCTACCTGGTGCAGTCGCCGCTCTTTTGCGTATGCGACGGCATGGGTGGTCACGCTGCCGGCGAGGTAGCCTCTTCCATCGCCGTCGAGACTATTGCCAAGACGGCCCCACAGTCCGCCGACGCAGCGCGCCTGGCCGCAGCCGTCGAGGCAGCCAACGCCGCCGTAATCGAGGCGGCCCTGAACGGCCTGGGCAAGCCCGGCATGGGCTGCACAGCCACCTGCGCCTATATCGAAAACGACACGCTCGCCATCGCCCACGTGGGCGACTCTCGCGCCTATCTGCTCCACGAGGGCACGCTCATCCGCGTGACCCGCGACCACTCCTACGTGGAGGAGCTCGTGGACGCCGGCGAGATCACGGCAGACGAGGCTCGCGTCCACCCCAACCGTTCGGTCATCACCCGTGCGCTGGGCTCGGACCCCGCCATGTATGCCGACCACTTCACTCTGCATATCGAGGAAGGCGACCGCCTGATCCTGTGCTCTGACGGCCTTTCGAGCATGATTCCCGATAGCGATATCGAGAACATCGCCACGCAATCCTCAACCGCGCAAATCTGCGTCGACAACCTAGTGGACGCGGCGCTTGCCGCCGGCGGCCACGACAACGTGACCGTAGTAGTCGTTGACCTGGTTGACGATGGCGTCATGCGCGAGGCGCAACGCGTGCGTCGCCGCAACGTTACTATCGCCGCCATCCTGGCCCTCGTCTTTGTGCTGGCAGCTGGCATCTGGGCCTACACGGGTGTCACCGGCTCGTACTACCTTGGTACCTACCAGGGCAATGTCGCCGTCTGGCGCGGCCTGCCCGGCAAGCCGCTCGGACTCAAGCTCCACTGGCTCGAAAGCGAAACCAGCATCAAGCTGTCCGACCTGCCCGAAGACACGCAAAACCGCCTCAAGGCGGGCATTCCGCAAACAAGTGTCGACGATGCGCAGGACACGATATCCAAGTACCGCCACCAGATCGACGAGGAGCAGACCCGCCAGGTGATCGACGCGCAAACGATTCGCGACAACACCAATCAGGGATCGACCTCCGAATCAGATTCCGAGAAAACCGCCGAACAGTCCGCCGAGGCCGAAGCCTCCGATAAGAATTAGAAAGGGAGTGCCGCTTATGAGTCGCCGCAACACCGAGCTGCTCTTGCTCATCGCCTCGGCGTTCCCCGTCATCCTGCTGTATGCGATGTACGTCCTCACCGTGGGCGCTGCCATCTCCTTTGAGACGCTCGCCGTACCGATCGGCCTCTTTGCCGCCTTTGCCGCGGCCCACATTGCCGTGCGCATCTTGGCACCCGGTGCCGACCCCGCCATCCTGCCCATTGTCTTTGTGCTTTCGGGCATCGGCATCACGTTTGTGACGCGTCTCGCCCCCGCTCTCGCCATCTCACAGCTCATCATCCTGTTTGTCTCGGTGGCCCTGATGGTGGGAACGCTCGCGTTGGTTAAGAACCTCGACGTGGTCATGCGCTACAAGTACACCTTTGGCATTATCGGCATCATTCTGCTGATGCTGCCTATCTTTATCGGCACCACGATCTCGGGCTCCAAGCTGTGGATTCGCATCGCAGGCTTTACCATCCAGCCCGGCGAGTTCGCCAAAGTCTTTATCGTGCTGTTCCTGGCCGGGTACCTGGCCGAGAACCGCGAGCTGCTCTCCATCTCCAACCGCAAGATCCTGGGCTTTAAGATCCCTCGCCTGCGACTGCTGCTGCCGCTGTTTGCCGTGTGGGGTGTGTGCCTGCTCGTCGTCGTCTTCGAACGCGACCTGGGTTCGGCCGTGCTGTTCTACACCATCTTCTTGCTAATGCTCTACGTTGCCACGGGACGCTTTTCGTATGTCGTTATCGGCCTTGCACTCTTAGCCGTTGGAGCCGTGGGCGCCTACAAGTTCCTGTCTCACGTTCAGGTGCGTTTCCAGGTTTGGGTCGATCCGTTTAAGGACGCCCAGGGCCAGGGCTACCAGATCGTCCAGTCGCTCTTCTCGCTTGCCGATGGCGGCCTGGTCGGTGTTGGCATCGGCAACGGCATGGCCAACAACATCCCTGTCGTCGAGTCCGACTTTATCTTCTCGGCTATCGGCGAAGAGATGGGCCTTTTGGGCGGCGGCGCCGTGCTCATCCTTTTTATGCTCTTTGCCGTTCGCGGCCTGACCACGGCTGCCCGCGCTAAATCCGACCTCGCTGCCTTTAGCGCCACGGGCCTTACGGCCGCCATCAGCTTCCAGGCCTTCTTGATCGTTGGCGGCGTAACCCGCCTGATCCCGCTGACCGGCGTCACCCTGCCCTTTATGAGCCAGGGCGGCTCCTCTCTGCTGGCGAGCTTTATCATCGTCGCGCTCCTGCTGCGCGCCGGTGACGAGGCGACCGGACGCGAGGCCGAGCTTACCGGCACCGGCACCATGGCCGCCATCACCGATGATCAGGTCGCATCTGCCGCCGCCCCGACGGGCACGCGCTTTGCCACCTCGTCTTCCTACGGCAGCGGCAGCCATTCCGTCGGCTCGCGCATGCGCCGTCGCCTGCTCGACACACCTGAATCCGGTGTGCTCGGCCGCGTGGCGCTCGCCAACCGTCTAACCCGCGCGGTGCTCGCCTTTACGGCGCTGTTCGCCATCCTTATCGGCAACCTCACCTATGTCCAGGTCATCAAGGCCAAGGACTATCAGGACATGCCGACCAACAACCACACCATCGCCCGCTCCAAGTACATCCAGCGCGGCTCCATCATCACGTCCGACGGCGTGACGCTGGCCGAGTCGCTGCAGCAGGAGGACGGCACCTACGTACGCTCCTACCCCAACGGTAACCTGGCAGCGCACGTGGTTGGCTACGTGAGCCAGCAGTATGGCACCACCGCCATCGAGAGCGTCATGAACGACACACTCACCGGTTCTAAGGACTACTCCAGCTGGAACAACGCCATCGCGTCGCTCGCGGGCCAGACCCAGCCGGGCAACACCGCCAAGCTCACCATCGACTCGCGCATCCAGACGGCGGCCGAGCAGGCACTCAAGGGCTTTAAGGGCGCTGTAGTGGTCATCGACCCGCGTACCGGCGCGGTACTCGCATGTGCCAGCTCGCCCACCTACGACAACACCAACATCGATGCCCTGCTGCAGACGGGCGGCGGCGAGGACGGCTCCATGTACAATCGCGCCATGGACGCGCTGTACACGCCGGGCTCCACGTTTAAAGTCGTTACGCTTTCCGCGGCACTCGAAACCGGCACCGCCAGCCTGACCAGCACCTACCAGGCGCCCGGCTCCATGGACATCGGCAACGCACCGGTCACCAACTCTGCCAACGAGAGCTACGGCACCATCAGCCTGCAGCAGGCCTTTGCCGTGTCCTCCAACGTCGTCTTCGGCCAGGTGGCAAACGAAGTTGGCGCAAACACGCTCGTGCAGTTTGCCAACGCCTTTGGCTACGGCCAAAAGCTCGGCCAAGACCTGACCTCCGCGGCCTCCATCATGGCCGACCCGTCGCTCATGACCGAGTGGGAGACCGCCTGGGCCGGCGCCGGCCAGCCTGTCGGCATGGACCACACGCCCGGCCCGCAGACCACCGTCATGCAAAACGCCGTGATTGCCGCCGCCATCGCTAACAGCGGCGTGGTCATGGACCCGTACTTTGTAGCCCAGGTACTCGCCCCGGACGGAACCGTGGTCAAGACCACGCAGTCCCGCTCGCTTGGTCAGGCCGTCAGCTCCGCCACGGCCGACCAGGTCAAGCAGGCCATGCTTGCCGTCGTCCAGTCCGGCACCGGCACCGATGCCCAGATCCCCGGCGTCAAGGTCGCCGGCAAGACCGGCTCGGCCGAGACCGGCGGCACCAACGTCAACTCGATGTTCGTTGGCTTTGCACCTTACGATTCACCCACGGTCGCTATCTCGGTGGCCTTGGAGGATTTCGACAAGCATGACGTCGAGGCCGCTAAGATCGCCGGTATCGTCCTGACCGCAGCGCTTGCCGCACAGGGAGCGTGATGCCCATGATCGAATCGGACACCCGAGGCGCGCCGCGGCCTAAGGGTTAGCGGCAACGCGTCACACGGCCCCAGCGGCCACATCGTAGGTACTACACACATCGTTGAGCGAATAGTTATGTTAGGAGCAGGAATGGAACAGAGGGTCCTCGGGGGAAGATACCTCCTCAAGGATAAGGTGGGAACAGGCGGCATGGCGACCGTCTACCGTGCACAGGACCAGGTTCTCGACCGCACGGTAGCCGTCAAGATCATGCTGCCGCAGTATGCTGGCGACGCGACCTTCGCCGCACGCTTTAAGCAGGAGGCCCAGGCAGCAGCCGGCCTCTCCTCCCCCTATATCGTGGGCGTCTACGATTGGGGCAAGGACGGCGACACCTATTACATCGTCATGGAGTACCTGCGCGGTACCGACCTTAAGAGCGGCATCAAGAGCCACGGCGCCCTCGACCCCAAGAAGGTCGCGCAGATCGGCTCGCAGATCAGCTCCGCGCTTTCGGTCGCCCACAAGCACGAGATCATCCACCGCGACATTAAGCCGCAGAACATCATGGTGCTGCCCGACGGCAACATCAAGGTGATGGACTTTGGCATCGCGCGCGCCAAGAACAGCCACCTCACGCAAGACAACAACGTGCTGGGAACCGCCCACTACGTCAGCCCCGAGCAGACCCGTGGTCAGGACCTCGGCCCCACCTCGGATATCTACTCGCTGGGCGTCGTGATGTACGAGTGCGCCACTGGCCGCGTTCCCTTTGACGGTGACGACGCTATCTCGGTCGCACTCAAGCAGGTCAACGAGCTGCCTATTCCGCCGAGCCAGATCAACTCCGGTGTCGACGCCGACCTTGAGCGCATCATCCTCAAGTGCATGGAGAAGGACCCGGCAAACCGCTTCCAGACCGCCGACGAGCTGCGCCAGGTGCTCAACAGCTACCTGTCGGGCCGTGCCGTCAACGTCTCGGAGCCCACGCGCATCATCGGTGCCCCCGGTGAGCTGGGCGCCACCAAGACTCGCGAGCTTTCCGATCAGACGCGCGCCATGGTGCGTCCCGTCTCGGGCGTGAGCGGCCAAAATACCGCCCGCAGCTCGGTTTCGGGCTCCACCGGCTCCTACGAGGTCGAAAAGCCCAAATCCAACAAGAACAAGATCATCGCCGCCGTGGTGGCAGCCGTTGCCGTCATCGGCATCGTGGTGGCCTTTGCCACAGGACTCTTTGGCGGCGAGCAGGTCACCGTGCCCGATGTGCTGGGCAAGGACCAGCAGACTGCCGTCGAGCTGATCAAGGAAGCCGGCCTCGAGGTCGGCACCATCGACCAAAGCTACAACGACGATGTCGACGAGGGCAAGGTCGCCGAGCAGACGCCCAACGGCAACACCAAGAAGACCAAGGGCACCAAGGTGAACCTGGTAATCTCCAAGGGCCCCAAGCCCTCCGAAAAGGTTGAGGTTCCCAAACTTGTCGGCCTGACCAAGGACCAAGCAGAAGCCGCACTGGCAAGCGTTGGCCTGAAGGGCAACGCCTCCGAGGAGGCCAACGAGGCTGATGAGGGCCAGGTCTTTGAGCAGGGCACCGAAGCCGGTAAGGAAGTCGCGAAGGGCACGACCATCTCGTACAAGGTCTCGAGCGGCCCGGATACCACGTCCGTCCCCGACCTGACCGACATGACCGAGGCCCAGGCGCGCAACGCCCTCGATATGGCAGGCTTTGGTGTCGACGTGAGCTACCAGGAGAACGACTCGGTTACCGAGGGCACCGTGATCAGCTGGAACCCCAGCGGCAAGCAGAAGCCCGGCGCCACGATTACCGTCGTCATCGCCAAGAAGTCCGGCAAGGCCACCGTCCCGGGCAACCTGTACGGCAAGAGCATTTCCGCCGCCGTTACCGCGCTCAACAACGCCGGTTTCTATAACATTGGCTTCTGTGACCAGAACGGCAATCCCGTAAGCGGTAACGAGGATGCCACCGTTACGGGCGTCTCCCCCACTGGAAAGCAGTCCACCGACAGCACGATTACGCTGACGGTCGCACTTTCTGGTTCGGGCTCGGGCTCGGGCACGAGCACGGGCGACGATTCCGGTACGACCAACTAGTCGCCACCCCACCGCTCATCGCGGCTTTCGCCGCAAACATATTCGCTCACAGGCGCCCGCTTGCTCCCCCAGCAAGCGGGCGCTTTGCGTGTCTCAGTAGACATCTGATGATTTGATTTGGAAAATGTGGACGGACTCGCAGCCGGACGGGTAGAATGTTTCTAGAAAACGACGCATCCCGCGTAAGTGTTAAGGAGCGCGGGCGGCCTAGTTTTCTAACGTGTTAAACGGCCGGGCTGCAACCCCGGCCGTTTTTATTTGCGCTTGCGGCGCAAACGCCGAGAACCGTCCGCACCGCGCGTGCGCCTACGGACCTTAAACCGAACCTCATACGAATCAAGAAACGCAATGATGAACGTGCCGACCGTCGCAAGGGCGGCGAGCGCGTTAAGGAATTTCAGCAATTGGGGACCTCCGATCAAGTCTTCGGCCGCCCGCGCACGGGATGCGTCGCACACACGATTCTAACCGATGCAGCCCTGATGATGCGGACGACGGAAAGGGTGGCGTGAGCGGAGCTAGACGAAATGCGACCCATGGGATCGTTACAGAGAGCCGCAACGAGAGCGATGCCGCGCGTCGCAGGGGCCGCCCATAAACGGGACCCATCGGCCGTGAGGCCGATTGCTACGCAGCAAATCCGAATCGCTGCCGTTCGAAGAACCTGGTCGAAAGTAGTTTTTCTTTAATCTATAGCCTGAGGTTAAACTGTTGAATATCTTTGTCACGATTAAATTCGCATCAGCTCGTTATCGAAGGATTTCACATGGCCAGGAAAGAAGCCGCACTCGACCTTTGGGTTGCCGACAGGCTCACCGAGTGTGATATTGAGTTCACATCACAGGGGAGCAGCATCAAAGAAATCGACAACGCCCTCAAGGACGCATCCAAGCGCGGAACGGGAAACGCTGGCTATCCTGAATACGTTTCGAAAATTGGCCGCTTTGTTCTTGTCATCGAAGATAAGGCGAGCCAAAGCCGACATGAAAAGCTAACAGATTCTGGCATCCTCGACATGAGCACCGAGGCCGTTACCGATTACGCCGTCAACGGTGCCTATCACTACGCCTCGCACATCGCAAAGAAGAGCCCTTTCACTGAGGTCTTCGCCGTTGGGGTTTCAGGGGACTCCAAGCATCACACCATATCTCCCGTGTTCGTGAATGACCGAGAAGGCTACAAGAGGCTCCCAGACCTCGAATCGTTCACTTGGCTCTCACCGAGCAACATCGTTGAATACTACACACGGTATGTTCTTGACGAACCAACCGACGTCGAGAAGACCACCGAACAAATTCTCAAGGATGCGGCAGAGCTCCACGAATATCTTCGCACCTACGGCTCCATCAAGGACCAAGATAAGGCCCTCGTAGTGGCTGGCATCCTTCTCGCTCTGGATGAAATCGAATACGGCGGGTTCTCAATCGGCTCCCTTACCGGCGACCAGACCGAGGGCATGCGCGACGGCGATAAGCTGATGAATGCCATTCGCGGAAGACTCACGCGCTCCAACGTCGGGCCAGATGTAAAGAAAAACAAGCTTCTTGCTGAGTTCGGCATTATTCAAACAAGCTTCCGCTTGAACGAAGTCAACGATACCCTCGGGATGACCCCGTTGCACTACTACACCAACTTCCTTAACGAGCACGTTTTTAAGAGCATCAAGTACCAGAAGACTTCAGAAGACTTCATAGGTCGCTTTTATGGCGAGTTCATGAGCTATTCCGGCGGGGACGGCCAAACGCTCGGCATCGTGCTCACGCCAAAGCACATCTGCGATCTTATGTGTGAGCTCGTAGACGTCAAGCCTTCGGATACGGTGCTTGATCCAACATGCGGAACGGCGGGATTTCTCATCGCCGCCATGCATCGCATGCTTTCTTCTGCAACCAGCGAACAGGAACGCAAAGACATTAAGAAAAAACGCCTTCACGGCATCGAGCTTCAAAGCAACATGTTTGCAGTCGCGGCTGCAAACATGATTCTTAGGCGCGACGGAAACAGCAACCTTGAATGCTGCGATTTCCTCAAGCAAAATCCGGCCCAAATACAGCTCAAAGGGGCAACGGTCGGGCTGATGAATCCTCCTTACAGCCAGGGAACCAAAGCGGATCCAAGCCAATACGAGCTATCTTTTGTGGAACGTCTTCTCGACTCTCTCACAATAGGTGCGAGAGCGGCAGTCATCGTTCCGCAATCATCAATGACAGGAAAGAGCAAAGCCGAGAAGGAGTTCAAGGTCTCCATCCTCAAGCATCACACCCTCGAAGGCGTTATTACGTGCAACACCGATACATTCTATGGGGTCGGGACTAATCCCGTCATAGCTGTATTTACCGCTGGCGAGCCTCATGACTCTGATAAAGAGTGCCGATTCATCGATTTCAGAGACGACGGCTACGAGGTGCGTGCGCATGTCGGCCTAGTCGAAGGAGACTCCGCAAAGGACAAGAAACAGCACCTCATCGACGTCTGGAACGGTCACGAAGATGCTCCCTCGAAGTTCTGCGTTCGCTCAACTGTCAAGGCCAACGATGAGTGGCTTCACAGCTTCTATTACTTCAACGACGAAATACCGACCGACGAGGATTTCGAGAAGGCCATAGCCGACTATCTAACTTTCCAGCTAGACATGGTTTCTCATGGTCGTAGCTATCTCTTTGAGGAGGGCCCCGATGCTTGATTTGAATAACAGGGATTGGGCACCCTTTAAAATCTCGGACCTATTTCAACCGGCTCGCGGCACCGAAAAAAACATGACCTCTCTTCAGGTCGGAGACGTTCCACTTATTTCCGCTCGCAACTGCGACAACGGCGTAAAGGCTTTTGTCTCTATCCCAAACGAAAGACTCCATCGTAGCCACGCCATCACTCTAAACAATGACGGCGATGGCGGGGCGGGTCTCGCATACTACCAACCAATGGAGTTCGCTCTCGACACCCACGTAACGGACTTAAGGCCAAGAGACTCAATCGGAGACCTCTCAAGATATGCCATGCAATTCGTGGCAGCATCCATTTCTAAACAGCGAACGCTATTCGGACACGGAAGGTCAATCAGCCTTAAACGGCTCAATTTGCTACGAGTAATGCTTCCCATCGATGAGTCCAGCAATCCCGATTGGCAGTTCATGGAGGATTACATCCGCGAGCGAGAAGCCATTCAAGTCCAGCGTTGCCGCGAATTCCTAATGAAGCGCATCGCCGATATCGAGAGAGAGAGAGAGAGTAATCGACTTCGAGCTCAACTCTTCTTCCTTGTTCAGGAGAAATTGGAAGTCATACCCAATCAGCCAGATATTCGACATTCGCTCTGGAAAACGCCTAGAATCCCGCAACCGAGAGCCCGGAAGACGTCCATTCATCGGGGCACTCGACAACAGCAACGGTATCGCCGGTTTCACAGCCGATAGCAACTCGTCACTCGACAGCAATGTCCTCGGCGTGAACTATAACGGCAACGGAGTTTGTCTGGGATTCTATCACCCGTATGAATGCATCTTCTCTGATGACGTCAAACGCTTTCATCTCAAAAGCAGTGAGGGAAACGAGTATATTTATCTGTTCCTAAAGGTCACCATCCAACAACAAAAGAGCAAGTTTGGCTATCTCTACAAGTTCAACGCCACAAGGATGGCAAGACAGTCGATTATGCTCCCGTCCGCAAACAACGGTGAGCCCGATTTAGCTTTCATGGAAACAGTCGGGCGAACGATTACCCTTCGGCTGCTTAAAAGACAAATGAACTACATAGAGAAGCTAGTTTTTGGCAGAATGGCGAGTTTTCAACGGTCCTCGGTGTTGGAGGGTCCCGAGTGAAACCCGGAGACGCCGGGGACTGTTGGAAACTCGCCCATCTCGTAGCAACGGCAACCTAGGTTTTCAACGCCTTCCATGACCGAAGGGCTTCTTATAAGCCCGTAGGCTATGGGAAGGGCTGAACCGGCCCCGAGGACAAAATATGGAGTTGAAATGATTTCACCATAGAAAGAACTTTCACCCCTAGCTCACCTCTCAATCGAGTTTTGCCCCTATTCATAAAAAACAGGCCAGACGATTTACAGCGTCTGGCCTGCGATTTTTCTGGTGCCCCCGGGCGGATTCGAACCGTCGACACCCGCTTTAGGAGAGCGGTGCTCTATCCCCTGAGCTACGGAGGCATGTTGTACTAGTGTAGCAGATTTACACCGTTGTAATGCAGCGTATAACCACTCTTCGAAGTTACGGTGGAACAGCCCTCCGGAAAGTGCGTCCCACTATCCAGGCAAATTCTGGGGCAGACTTTCCCCATGGGACCTCGCTGGGAACCTGTGTCCCAGAATTTCGGCTCGAAACGGGACACGGTTTCCCAAACGACCCCATTCCGGAAACTACATCCCGGAATCAGCGCTCGAACTGGGATGCACTTTCCCGATCGAGCCCCATGGGAAACTGCGTCCCACTTGGGGGGCGCTCTTTAATGACTAGTTGCCTTTGTGGAAGAGGTTTTTGATAACGGAGGGAATGCTCTTGGCGCCCTTGGCCGTCACATCGATAAAATCGGGCGAACGCACGAGCTTATCCTCGTCGACGTACTTGCGGACCGCGCGAAGCGTCTCTTTGTCGTCGCGCGTCGAAAACGTAAAGTGACCGTTGTCCTTGGTGAAGATCGCAAAACGCGTGATCTTCTTGGTGCCGCGCAAAACCTCGGCGGCAATATAGTCAACCTCATCCCACGGGATTTGAATAAAATCCTCGGGATTGCGCTCGTTATAGTACTCAAACGCCTTATTGCCCACCATCACGTTACCGTGGCTGGTAAGCCCCATCAGGCAGGTTGCCGGCGTTGCCAGATCGACCGTGCTGTTCTGAGATTGCGCCATGCGCGCCTCGCCCTCCAAATAAAACAATCGGACCGCATCCAGTGTACCCACCGGGTGCGGTCCGTTTCAATGGCTCAAAAGCCCTTGCCTAGCAATTCTCGGTCTTAAGCCGAAACGTGCTTACATGAAGCCGCAGACGCGACCGATGATGCCGATGGCGAAGAGAGCCAGGATGATGACGATCGGGCTGACCTTCTTCTTGAGGAGCTTGCAGACCAGCAGGGTCAGGCACACGGCGGCAAGGCCGGGGATGAGCTGATCGAGGTTGGCCTGAAGCGTGGTGACCTTCACCTGATCAAGGGCGTTAGCACCGATGGAGTTGTACATCGTCAGTGCTTCCTTGACACCCTCAGAACCGGAGGGCAGGTTAGCCCAGTCGATAAAGGCGCCAGCAGACTGCGTGACCTTGGAGACGACCGGGGTGAAGGAGATGGACACCCAGCGCTCGACCAGGGCGCCGATGATGAACATACCCAGGATGGAAGCACCCTCGGTGACCTTGCCCATCAGACCGCCGGAGAGGTCCTTGGCGATGGAGGAGCCGACCTTGTAGCCAAACTCCTGCGTGTACCACAGGAAGGCGTAACGGATGATGTTCCACGCGAAGAAGAACAGCAGCGGACCGGCGATGCTGCCGGACAGGGCCAGGGAAGCGCCCAGAGCGCCCAGAATCGGGCGAAGGGTGAACCAGAAGGCGGGGTCGCCGACGCCGGCGAGCGGGCCCATCATACCGACCTTGACGCCCTGAATGGCGACGTCGTCGATCGGAGCACCGTTGGCGCGCTCCTCCTCGAGAGCGAGGGTGACGCCAATGACGGGGGCGGAAACATAGGGATGGGTGTTATAGAACTCCAGGTGGCGCTTAAGAGCGGCAATCTGGTCATCCTTGTTGGTGTAGAGCTTCTTGATCGCAGGGATCATTGCGAAGCACCAGCCGCCGTTCTGCATACGCTCGTAGTTCCACGAGCCCTGAAGGAACTGATGACGGAAGCAAACCTTCTTGCGGTCAGCCTTGGTGAGCTGAATCTTGTTCTCTGCCATATGTATCACTCCCCTCCTACTCGTAATCGTTCAGAATGTCGCCGAGCGGGTCACCGGAGCCACCGCCCATGCCGCCACCCTGCTTGGCCAGATCCTTAAGGCCAAGGTAGATGAGGGCAAGGGAGATGCCGATGAGGCCAAGGGCGATCAGCGTGAGCTGAGGGATGGCAGCAAGGACAAAGCCGAGGATGAAGAACGGCCAGGTCTCCTTGGTGGCCATCATGTTGATGACCATGGCGTAACCGACGGAAGCGACCATGCCGCCGCCGACAGCCATGCCGCCGGACAGCCAGTCGGGCATAGCGTTAAGCGCGTTGGTAACAGCCTCGGCCGGGATGATGCACAGAAGTACTGCCGGGATGGCGATACGAAGGCCCTGCATGAGGATGGCAGCGTACTGCCAGCGCTCGATGCCGGAGAAGTCGCCCTTCTCGGCGCAACCGTCCATGGCGTGAGCGATAGCGGTAGCCAGGGTACGGCAGATCATGGTCAGGAACAGGCCAGCGACCGACAGCGGGACGGCGACGGCGATGGCGGCGGTAACGGCCTTGGCCGAATCGGTGGCGCCGCCGTTGAGGGCGAGCACCATGATGATCGAAGAAGCGACCGAAGCCAGAGCGGCATCAGGCGCGACGGCGGCGCCGACGTTAGCCCAGCCAAGGGCCATCATCTGGAGCGAACCGCCCAGGAGGATGCCCTCCTGAAGGTGACCGGTTACGAGACCGATAAGCGTGCATGCCACGAGCGGCTGATGGAACTGGAACTCATCCAGAATGCCTTCCATACCGGCAAGCAACGCGACAATCGCAACAAGCAGAATAGTGATTGCAGACATGTATCGGACCCTCCTTTACTATGCTTGAGCGGCCAGTTCGGCCTTAGCTTTCTTCAACATGGCGTCGAGATCCTCGGAGGAATCCGAAGGAACCTTGCGGACCTCGAACTTGACGCCCTTGGCCTTGAGGGCCTCGAGAGTCTTGACGTCGTCATCGCCCATAGCGACGGCGTTGGTGACGACGACCTTGCCCTTGGAGTGAGCCATGGAACCGATGTTGACTTCCTTGATGTCGACGCCGGCCTCGATGGCCTTGAGCAGATCCTGCGGGTTCTCGAAGAGCAGCATGGCCTTGGTGTCACCAAAGCGCGTGTCCTTGACGACCTCGGCCATCTTCTTGATGGGCACGACGTTGGCATGGACTCCCGGAGGGGCAGCCTGCTCGATCATGGTCTTGCGGAGCTCGTCGTGAGCAACGCCGTCGGAAACCACGATGATGCGGTTGGGGTTGATCTGCTTGGTCCACGTGGTGGCCACCTGACCATGAAGCAGACGGGTGTCGATACGGACGTGGGCAATCTTGATGTGCCCGTCGCCGATGACCGTTCCCGGAGGAATAGCGCCTGCAGGAGCAGCGGCGGCCGCAGCCGGCTTCTTCTCCTCGGGCTCCAGAGACTCGGGCTTGACGCGCACGCCAGCCTTAGCCTCAGTCACGAGATGTTTTGCAATCGCATGTGCAGTGTTCTTTGCGTCAAAGCGCTGCGAATATGCCTCGATGAGCATAGGCAGGTTGACACCGGTGACGATAGCCCAGGAATCGTGGCCCTCGATGAGTCCGCTGATCTGGTTGAACGGCGTGCCGCCCCACAGATCAACGAGGAAGAGCACCTGCTCCTGGTCCTCGAAGGAAGCGACTGCTTCCTCGACCTTGGCACGGAAATCGTCGGGGCCCATGCTCGGCTCGAGCGAGACCACGGCAACAGACGGCTGATCGCCAAAGACCATCGAGCCCGTCTGCTTGATTCCAGCTGCCAAGTCCCCGTGGCTAGCAAGAACAATACTTACCATCACATAACCTCCTTTTTGTCTACGTATTTCCTACACGACATGAAAGGAGTATACCTGTTTGGATTGTGGAATTATAGCTAAATCCGCAAAAGGTTGGATTATTTGTTTAAACGTCTAGGTTTGTTACAAGTTGATTACGTTACTGCTTTTTGACTCATTACACGACAAGGCGTCGCTCATCAAGCTATGTATTTTATAGATACAAGCAAGCTGTTCATTAATATCGATATTAAGCAAGTGCGAATGTGCTCGTACTGTCACTATTTTGTTTAAACAGACATGGCTTGACTATTTGCACGACTTATGCTCAACAAAACTACTCAAAAAAGTTGCGGTGAAATAGTTCTTGTTTAAGAGTCAGAAGGCTGGATTGGAACTATTTCACCGCAACTTATAGGGGATCCTAGACGATGTGGAGTGGGTTGGCGGCGTCGACGGCATCGGGCGCGTCGGAAGGGCCGTCGGGGGCAGCGCCTGCCGGATCCTCTTCGGGGGTCTCGATCTGTTTGATCATTACCTCTTGGCCCTGCAGCAAATAGGTCTCGCCGCTACCGCAATGGGGACAGGCCTTGCCGTGCTCGACCGGCGAGTAGTCGCAGCCACACGCCTCGCAATGTGTCACGGCCTCAACGGGCTCCACGATAAGCTCTGCACCCTCGGTGATGGGCTTTTTATCTGCCGCCCAGCGCCAAGCGTCGAGTAGCAAGTCGGGAACGACGCCCGAGACCTCGCCCAGCAGCAGCGTGACGCTCGAAACGCGACGCACGCCATTGGCGCGCGCCACGTTCTCGACATCGCGAATGATGTGATAGACGATTCCCAATTCATGCAAGGCGAAACCCTTTCTGCAGAGGTTGATTCGATGCAAACTCAAAGCAAGGGGACGACGAGATCTAGTCTGCGCCGTCCCCTTACCCGCCATGGCTACCTATTTACGACCAAATTTAATCTTGATGGCACGCTTTAGAGCATACTTGCCAAGGCTTGGGAGCTTTTGCTCGTATTTGACCATCGTTGAGCACTCGGGGCGGTCGCGATCCAGATGGATGGCGTCGAACGCGCACTTGGTGGTGCACAGGCCGCAGCCGATGCACTTGTTGGGGTCGACGATCGAGGCGCCGCAGCCCAGGCAACGGGCGGTCTCGGCGCGCACCTGCTCCTCGGTAAAGGTCTCAACATACTCGCTAAACGGCGCAGCCTTCTCGCGTTCGCGGTCCACATGCGCAACCTCGCGGCTCGCGTTGTCGTAGCTCTCGAGCACAACGTCGTCGCGGTCGAGCGCGGTGTAGCGGCGCTGATTGCGGCCGATGGTGAGCGTGGAGCACGGCTGCACAAAGCGATGGATGGACACCGCGGCCTCGTGGCCGGCGGCGATAGCGTCGATGGCAAAGCTGGGGCCGGTGTAGACGTCGCCGCCCACAAAGATGTCGGACTCGGCGGTCTGATAGGTCTGGGGATCGGCAAGGGCACCCTGGCCGCGGCCGAGCTCCACCTTGGAGCCAGCCAGCAGGTCGCCCCACACAATGGACTGCCCGATCGACATGACGACACGATCGGCATCGACGCGGCGCAGATCGTTCTCGTCGTACTCGGGCGCAAAACGGCCTTCGTCGTCAAAGACACGCGTGCAGCGCTTGAAGGTGATACCGCACACACGACCGGCCTCGTCCAAGTGAATCTCCTTGGGGCCCCGGCCACAGCTGATGTGAGCGCCGTCCTCAACGGCCTCGCGACGCTCCTCCTCGCTGGCGGGCATCTGGGCCTCGCTCTCCAGGCAGAACATCTCAACATGCTCAGAGCCCAGACGGCAGGCGTTGCGGGCAACGTCGATGGCCACGTTGCCGCCGCCCACCACAATGGTGCGGCCGGGCAGCGCGTCGATCTTGCCACTGTTGACCTCGCGCAAAAAGTCGACGGCCACGGCCACGTCCTCGGCATCCTCACCCGGAATACCGGCGAGGCGGCCGCCCTGGCAGCCAATGGCAACGTAGAAGGCCTTAAAGCCCTGCGCGCGCAGCTCGTCGAGCGTCACGTCTCGACCGACTTCCACGCCATAGCGGAACTCGGCACCCATCAGGCGAATGACCTCGACCTCGGCCTCGATAACATCCTTCTGCAGCTTAAAGCTGGGAATACCGTAGGTGAGCATGCCGCCCGGGTGCTCGTTCTTCTCGAATACGACGGGCTTGTAGCCCTTCTCGGCCAGATAGAAGGCACAGGACAGGCCGGCCGGACCGGCACCGATAATGGCAATCTTCTGATCGAAGCCGCCAGCGCGCGTCGGCGTCACCACAGGTGGGACATAGCGGGTCGCGGCATCCAGATCGCGCTGGGCGATAAACTTCTTGACCTCGTCGATGGCCACGGCGGCGTCCACACGGCCGCGGGTGCAGGCATCCTCACAGCGGCGGTTGCACACACGGCCGCAGATAGCGGGCAGCGGGTTCTCGCGCTTAATGAGTGCTAGGGCCTCGTCATAGCGACCCTGAGCCGCGAGCTTCAAATAGCCCTGAACGGCAACGTGCGCGGGGCAGGCCGTCTTGCAGGGAGCGGTGCCGGACTCATGCGTCTCGATACGGTTGTCGTTGCGGTAGTTGGGCGACCACTTGGTGTGATCCCATTTGGTGGCGTCGGGCAGCTCCTGGCGCGGATACTCGGGCACCTGTCCGCCGGCCTTTTTGCTGCAGAGCTTCTGGCCGAGCTTGGCGGCGCCGGCCGGGCACACCTCAACGCAGCGACCGCAGGCAACGCACTTGTCCTTCTCGACCTTGGCGACATAGGCCGAGCGCGACAGGTTGGGCGTGTTGAACAGCTGAGAGGTGCGCAGGGCATAACACACGTTGACGTTGCAGTTGCAGATAGCGAAGATCTTGTTCTCGCCGTCGATATTGGTGATCTGGTGCACAAAGCCGTTGTCCTCGGCCTGGCGCAGGATGTCGTAGACCTCGTCGCGCGTCACGTAATGGCCGCGGTCGGTCTCAACCACATAGTCGGCCATATCGCCCACGGCAATGCACCAGTCGGCGGGGTCGTCGGCGCAGCCCTCACCCATCACGCGACGGCTCGCGCGGCAGCTGCAGGTGCTAGCGGCATATTTGCCATCGTATTTGTCGAGCCAGTGCTCGATATGCTCGATCGGCACCGAGGTGCTCGCGGCGTCGATGGCCTTCTCGACCGGAATGACGTGCATGCCGATGCCGGCGCCTCCGGGCGGCACCATCGGCGTGGCCTTGGACAGCGGTCCCTTGGACGCCTGCTCAAAGAACTTGGCATAGACCGGGTGCTCCTCGAGCTGGCTCACGCGCATGTTGAGGAACTCGGCGGAACCCGGCACCAGCATGGGCAGCACCCACTGCTTGGCGCGCTCGGGGTTTTCCCAGTTGTACTCGAGCAGACCCGTGAGGCTCATGTCGTCGAGCATCTTCTCGATATCGGCTTCGGGCATGCCGGTGAGCTTAACCATCTCGGGCAGCGTATAGGGACGGCGCATCTTCATCTTGCAGAGCACTTCGGCCTGCTCGTCGGTTGCGGCCTCGGCAAACGACCAGTACTCGTAGCCCAACAGCTCGTCGCGATGCAGCAGACGGTTGGTGCAGTGCTCGCACAGCTTGACGATGGCCTCGCGCGGATGCTCCGGCAGCGGCGGCACGAACTCCGAACCGATGTCAGGCTCGGTGTAGCTAATCCCCGGTCCGTTGAGAATCATGGTTGTCCCTTCTCTTGCCGCAGCCCGACGAGGCCGCAGCGCCCCTCTTTTTTGCAGGCCGGGCATGCCCCCATGCCGTTCACCCGCCATTAGTTGACATTGTGTCAAAAATAGTATTGACGAACTGTCAACAATATTCAAGACTGTTAGGCGAACGGTCAGGCAAAAGAGGATGAAAGGCGGCAAAACATGGGCAGCAACACAGCAGATACCTCTGTGGTCGATGCCGTTCCCGCATCCGATAGCGCGACAAAGCGCCTGACGGGCGACGAACGCCGGCGCGAGATCCTCGATGCCGTGCGCACCGTAAGCTCTGAGCTGGGCGTGTCCCACCTATCGGTATCGGCCGTGACCAAGCGAGCCGGCTGCACGCGTTCATTGTTCTACCACTATTTTGCCGATATGGACGCCGCTGTCACCGCCGTTATGGACGAGGCGATCGACGGTTTTATCTCCGAGCTCGAGCAGTGGAATGCCAACCGCACCGTCGGCGATATCGAGGGCGCGCTCGACACCGTCGCCCCGCTCTTTAAGCGCCTGGTCGCCAGCGGACACGAGCTGCCGAGTACGCTCACCTCAAGCAGCGGCGCACTCTACGGCGGCTTTTTGCACAACGTGGTTCAGCGCGTGGCGCAGTATATCTGCGACACCACCGTGGTGGACTTTGTCGCCCATCATGAGCTACGCATCGACCACGTCTACGAGACGTTCTACACCCTCATCATGGGGTTGTTGATGTATATCCGCACGCACCCCGATGTGCCCGACGAGACGGTCAAGGAAATCATCGCCTCGACGCTCCACATCGAGGGCTATACCGCCAAGTATCCGGAGCGCATGCCCCAGAACTGACGACATTTGGCCAAACTGCCCGCGATCAGAAGAGGGGCCGCGGGCGTGTGAAAGGAGAGCAGCATGCTGTTCGATATTTGGGGTAGCGATACCCTTATCCACTGGGCCGGCTGGGCCATGGTCTTTATTGGTCTCATCGTGCTCAACGAGGTCGGCCGCCGCACCAAGCTGGGCGCGGCAATCATCTTTGGCGTGGCTCCGCTGGCCATGACCATCTACTGCGTCGCCATCGCCATCGGCGTTTCGCAGGGTGCCGAGTGGGCACTCACCAACCCCACCCATGTGTACCAGAACAGCTGGTTCCACTACGCCAAGGTATACGCGGCGCTGGCCGGTTGCTGGGGCTTCATCGCCATTAAGTACCAGTGGGGAAAGATCGGCAAGGCGCATTGGTTCCGCGCGTGGCCGTTTGTGATCGTCGCCATCAACATCTTGATCGCCGTCGTGTCCGACTTCGAGAGCGCCTATCACTTCTTTGTCCTGGGCGAATCCACCTGGGTCACCTCCGAAGGTGCTACGCAGCTGGCCGGCTGGAACAACGTGTTCAACGGCATCGCCGGTCTCATCAACATCTTCTGCATGACCGGTTGGTGGAGCGTCTACGCCTCCGAGGACAAGACCGATATGCTGTGGCCCGACATGACCTGGGTCTACATCATCGCCTACGATATCTGGAACTTCTGCTACACCTACAACTGCCTGCCCACCCACTCCTGGTTCTGCGGCTTTGCGCTGCTGCTGGCGCCCACCGTCGCCGCCTTTATCTGGAACAAGGGCGGCTGGATCCAGAACCGCGCCTTTACGCTGGCCATTTGGTGCATGTTTGCCCAGGTGTTCCCGTACTTCCAGGAGGAGTCCATCTTTGTGACCCACTCCACGCTCGACCCCGGCGCCGCTACCGCGGTCTCGATCGCCGCACTGGTCGCCAACGTCGCCGCGATCATCTACATCGCCTACCGCGCCAAGAAGCTCGGCCGCAATCCCTACAAGCAGGATGTCTTTGAGGGCACCAGCGATTGGGAGAAGGCTACTGCTCGCCGCGCCAAGGTTGATTACGCGCACGCCGAGTAACGCGCCTGACGCAAGCACCGCTTGAATGTGAAGCCGCCTGGCCGACTCCGCGCTATGCAACGTATTGCATGCCCCCGGAAAGCGATTTGTCCGCTTTCCGGGGGCTTTTTGTTGTTGCGAGGATGCGGCCGAACGATGCGCTCAGGTTAAATCGGATCTTATATTTCGTATGCGCTTTATATGGCTCCATTTTTGGGTACAGTGTTGAGCCGATATTGCATTGGAGGATATATGAGCGATGAGACGTATGGCCGCGAGGATGCGGCCCAGGATGCGGAAGCATGTGCCGAAGCCCTGGAGAGCCTTGACCGGATCGCGCTAGACGAGCTCTCGTTTAGCGATTCGGCCGTCGACGCGCAGGACGAGGTGCACGAAGACACTGAGGACGAAGGCAGCGACGCCAAAGACGCTCCTGACGAAGCCGAAGAGGACGATAGCGAGGCCGACGACCAGCCCGAATCCGACACGGGCGAGGAAACCGTCTTGCTCAACAGCTTGCCGGCCGAGGATTCGCTGACCCGCGAGCTTCCTGGCTTGGGTTCCGCACCAGCCGTGGACGAAACCATCGCCATGGGCGATATTCCCCTGCCGTCCGTTCCCTCGGCACGCGAGGCCGAGGTTCGCCATCGCAAGATGTCGCCCAAGCGCCGCAATCTGATGGTCGCCGGTGTCGTGGCCGTCGCGCTCGTCGCCGGCGGTGCAGGCTATGCTGCCTGGAACGGATATCAGCAAGAGCAGGCTGCCACTGTCGCCGCCAATGCCCACACGATGATGTCAGTGCAGATTGGCGTGCATGCCGCGGGCCTCGACTGTTCCACTGGCTCCAAGATTCCCGTACAGGTGAGCGGTCAGGATTCTGACGGCTCCTCCGTGAGCGAAACGCTCTATGTTGACGAGCACGGCCGCGGCATCAAACTGCTGCCCGGCGATTACACGCTCTCCATCGCCGCCTCCCCCATCGCGGCCGACGGCACCATCTATACCGTCCCGACCACCAAGACGCAGGTCACCGTTAAGAGCGATGAACAGGATTTAAGTGCCCAGGCTACCTTTAAGCTCAAGGTGCCTTCAGCCGACACGGTAACCGACGACCAGATCGATGCCGCCGCCAAGTATGCCGAGGAGGGCGGTGCGAGCTCCGCCGCCACCGCCAAGGTACTCCAGCAGGCGGCAACCGCGCGGCGCGACGCCGCAACCAACGCCGTGAGCTCCCGCAAGGCGCAGGCGGCCCGCGACGCCGATGCTCGACATAAGGCAACGGACCTGTATCAGCTCGATATTCCCGTTGAGTGGTACGGCAAAGTCGCGACTTGGCAAAACGGCAGCACACTATGCATCTATCTTGCCGGCGACAGCGATACGCCGATCGTGACGCTCGTCGCGGTGCGCGAGGGCGAGAGCTTTACGCCCGATGAGGGCGATACGGTTTTGGGTGCGGCCAATCTGGGCAACGGCTATACCGTCTATGCCAGCGGCCCCGTCTATCCGTACGTGGTGCCCCAGACCATCAACGGACGGACGCAGAACCCCGTGTCAACCTACCCCATGGACACGGCCATTGAGCTTGTCGAGCTTACGACCGGCAACCGCTACACCTATAGCCAGATCAAGAACGTACTGGTCGGCAAAGACGGCAAAGCCGACGCCGCGACCAAACTCGAGACCGACTACCTCGCCCAGATTCTCCTGCCGAGTATCAAAGCCCAGGACTAGCCTGGCGCAGCAAGGTGCTCCCCAACCGTGATGAAGGAGCCAGGAGGTCCTGACCCCACAGGTCCATAGATGATTAGGCAAGGAGCCACTTCCATGCGGGCACAACGTGGACCACACCGTGCTCGCATGGAATATCGGTCTGTTCATCCATGGTAACGATTGCCGACTCGCCAAGATCGAACTGGGCCATCGAGGCATCAAGCGCGGCAATTTCGCGCTCGCGCGTTTTCTCACTTGCCATATCCGCACTTACCTGAATCAGGCTATAAGCCCGCATGAGAAGCGCGTCCCCAGCCACAAAGTCCACCTCATGGCTTTTGCTCTTCTCTTTGATCAGCAGGCGGCAGACCGAGCCGGCCCTCACCGCGGGAGTCCTTCTTCTTAGCGCATTGAACACTGCGGTCTCGAGCCTCTGGCCCTGGTCCAATGCCGATGCCGGAGAGAATGCTCCAAACATCGCAGGGTCGACAGCGTAGACCTTAGACGCAGACCGCATGTTATTTGCCAGTGAACGCGTGAACTCCGGCACAGAAAATAACAGGTAGGCGTCCTCATAATACTCAAGTAAATCGCTAAGCGAATTACGACTGACGGGTATCTGTCTGCTCTTGAACTCGTTGTACACTTTGTTCACTGACAGCTCTCGTCCCGAAGATGCCATACACCGCGTCAAGAACAGCGATGCCAGGCGAGGGTTCTTGACGTCGTAACGTTCAACGACGTCCATGGCGACCGTTCGCGAAGCATATTCCTGTAGCAGCTGAATCGCGTCTGCAGGCGTCTGCTCAAGTGTCGCAATGAATCCCCCTCGTTCAAGATACCCGATCAGATGATGTCGAAGCAGCGCTGCATCGCTCGGGGAAAAGGTCGCATCTGGCTCGAGAACGCTCCCCGTCTTATATCGAACGTATTCCGAAAAACTCAACGGAAAAAGCTCTCGCACAAGAGAACGACCCCTGAACTCGCTCTTAAGTTCTGAGGACAGCATCTTAGAAGAAGATCCCGTCACATAGACGGTCGCTTTCTCCGTATCGACTACACGCCGCAGAAACGCACCCCATTCGGGAATTTCCTGGATCTCGTCAAAGAAAATGTAAGCGCCCTCGGTTCGAGCAACAGGATACAGCGCATAGAACGTGTCGAGCACGTCCGCCAGCAGCGATGGCTCATACGGGCGCAAGCGCTCATCCTCAAAATTGAAGTAAAGCATCCGGTCAAGCTCGACGCCCCGGCTCTGAAGCCGCCGCATCTCCTGATACAGGCGATACGTCTTTCCACAACGGCGGGCCCCCACAATCACATTTACGATGTTGTCGCGCTTTGGCTCCTGTGGGTTTCCTAGATCAAGGTCTCGCTCAAAAACCTGCGGAACCCCCTGCTGTTCAAAGTCCTTTATTTTCTGGGCGATCAAGTCGTTGAATGCCATGATTCTCCAATCTTGCTCTCTAGCTAATCAAAATTATACCGATTCTTGATTAATTAGAGAGCAAGATTGTGTGTAGCTTGATTAACACTTAAGCAAGTTTTATCACCGTTATTGCTCCGAAGGATATCGAGTGGCTAAGAGGACAACCGAGCTCGAATGCGACTCCCCGAGCAGTCAATTTGGGACGGGGCTTTTTTGACTACCCTCCCCCTGTAGAAAAATCCCTAACGCAGTTGCGGTGAAATAGGGCTGTTTTTGCTGGTCAAACCGCAAAACAGTCCCTATTTCACCGCAACTTATTGGTGGCCTTTTGGGTGGCACTTAGCGCCAGGGGTCGGCTTCGAACATCGGCTCGCGCTCGGGGCGGCGATCGCTGTAGGGATCGTAGCCGTCATCGTCCTCGTTCTCGGCACGGATGTAGGGGTCGCGCGGCTTGGGCGCCGGTTTGGGAGAAGCCTTCGGTGCGACCGGCGCGGCGGGCGCTGCCTCAGCAACCGGTGCGTGCGTCTTGTTCTCGTCTTTCATCTGCATATCTCCTTGCCATGTACTCATGCTCAACATCATCGATTGTCGCACGAAAAAGGGCGGCGGACCCAATTGGATCCGCCGCCCTTGGCGTTTAGAGACGACTGGCAGATTTTAAGGCATGGCCAAAATCTACTCGGCGTCGGGGACCTCGTAGGTGGCCGCCGGCGTGTTGTCGCACACGACGGTAAAGCCGCCGTCCTTGTCGACATCGACCGTCACCTGATCGCCCTCGCGCACCGTGCCGTCGATGATGGCCGCCGCGATGGCATCCACGACCTCGCGCTGGACCAGGCGCTTGAGCGGACGGGCACCGAACACGGGGTCCAGGCCGCCCACGGCGAGCATCTGCTTGGCCGCCGGGGTGATGGCAAGCGTCATGCGCTCCTTGGCCAGACGCGCGCGGACGTCGGCAAGCTGGATGTCGACGATCTTCTCGATCTGCGCCATGCCGAGCGGATGGAACACCACGATGTCGTCGATACGGTTGAGGAACTCGGGGCGGAAGGTCTGAGCCATGGCGGCGTCGACCTGATGGCGCATCTCCTCCTCGTCCTTGCCCGAAAGCTCGGCGATAGCCTTGGAGCCCACGTTAGACGTCATGATGATGATCGTGTTCTTGAAGGACACCTGACGACCCTGGCCATCGGTCAGACGGCCGTCGTCGAGCACCTGCAACAGCACGTTGAAGACATCAGGATGAGCCTTCTCCATCTCGTCGAGCAAGATCACGGAATACGGACGACGGCGAACGGCCTCAGTGAGCTGGCCGCCCTCATCATAGCCCACGTATCCCGGGGGCGCACCGATCAGACGCTGGACGCTGAACTTCTCCATGTACTCGGACATGTCGATACGCACGAGTGCGCGCTCGTCGTCGAACAGGCACTCGGCCAGCGCCTTGGCGAGCTCGGTCTTGCCCACGCCGGTGGGGCCCAGGAAGAAGAAGCTGCCGATGGGCTTGTCCGGATCGGAGAGGCCCGCACGGCTGCGGCGCACGGCTGCGGCGACAGCGGAGACGGCCTCGTCCTGGCCGATGACACGCTTATGCAGCTCGCCCTCCAAGCCCTTCAGTTTGTCGAGCTCGCCCTGCATCATCTTGGACACGGGCACGCCGGTCCAGGCGCTCACGACCTCGGCGATTTCATCGGAGGTCACCTGCTCGTTGAGGCCCTCGCCGTCCTGCTGCTTTTGCGCCTCGAGCGCAGCCTCGGAATCCTGAATCTGCTGCTGCAGACCCGGAATCACGGAGTAGCGCAGCTCGGACGCACGGCCCAAATCGCCGTTGCGCGTCGCACGCTCCTCTTCGCTCTTGGCCTCGTCGAGCTGTCCCTTGAGCTCCTGCACGTGGTCGATGGCGTTCTTTTGGTTGAGCCAACCGGCCTTTTGCACGTTGAGCTTTTCTTGGACCTCGGCGATCTCTTGGCGCAGGGCCTCCAGACGCTCCTTGGAGGCGTCATCGGTCTCCTTCATGAGCGCCTGCTCCTCGATCTGCAGCTGGGTGAGCTGACGCGTGGTGGCGTCGATCTCGACCGGCATGCTGTCGAGTTCCATGCGCAGGCGGCTTGCCGCCTCATCGACCAGATCGATGGCCTTGTCGGGCAGGAAGCGGTCGGCGATGTAGCGATCGGAGAGGTCGGCAGCTGCCACGAGCGCGCTATCGGTGATATGCACGCCGTGGAAGATCTCGTACTTCTCCTTCAGACCACGCAGGATCGAAATGGTGTCCTCGACGGTAGGCTCGCTCACCATAACGGTCTGGAAACGGCGGGCGAGCGCCGCGTCCTTCTCGATGTACTTGCGGTATTCGTCGAGCGTGGTCGCGCCGATCGCGTGCAGGTCGCCACGGGCGAGCGCCGGCTTGAGGATGTTGCCGGCGTCCATGGAGCCCTCGGTGGCACCCGCGCCCACGATGGTGTGGAGCTCATCGATGAACAGGATGACCTTGCCCTCGGACTTTTGCACTTCCTTGAGCACGGCCTTCAAGCGGTCCTCGAACTCGCCGCGGTACTTGGCACCGGCGACCAGCGCGCTCATGTCGAGCTCGATAAGGTCGCGGTCGCGCAGGGTGCTCGGCACGTCGCCGGCCACGATACGCTGAGCGATGCCCTCGACGATGGCCGTCTTGCCGACGCCCGGCTCACCGATAAGCACGGGGTTATTCTTGGTGCGGCGGGACAGGACCTGGATGGTACGACGGATCTCGTCGGTACGGCCGATGACCGGGTCAAGCTTGCCGGCGCGGGCAAGGTCGCAGATATTGCGGCCGTACTGCTCCAGTGCCTCAAACTGAGTCTTGTCCTCGGCAGACGTCACGCGGTCATCGCCACGCAGCTCCTCGTAGACCTGCTCAATGCGCTCCTTGGTGACGCCGGCGTCGCGCAGCACGCGGCCCGCCTCGCCCTTGTCCTCGGCAAGCGCCATCAGCAGATGCTCAGTCACCACAAAGCTGTCGCCCATCTTGGTGGCCTTCTTCTCGGCCTTTTCGATGACGCGGACGAGCTCGTTGGACAGGCCCATCTGCTGGCCCTCGCCCGAAACCTTGGGCGCGTGGTCGATGGCATCCTGTGTGGAGCGTGCGAGCTGAGCCGGGTCGGCACCAATGCGCTCGATGATCACGGAGATATTGCGCTCGCCGGCACCGAGCAGGGCAGACAGCAGATGAATCGGCTCCACCGCGCCGGCCTGCGCGTCGGCAGCCGTGCTCATGGCGGTCTGCAGCGCTTCGCGCGACGTCATTGCTAGCTTATCGATTCTCATGGAATCACCTCTCTTGGGGCGGCCACCCTACGGGGCGGCTTCACGTTGTTCGAGAAGTATTGTTGCCAGCTTTGTACGATCTTATACACAAATCTAAGTCTCTATATATAAGATTTTCTGAGTGCTCTCATGACATGGAAAATCACCACAAAGGGGACAGGCGCGCTCACCCGCTGCGGCCTCATCCCCTTACTATCTCAATCTGTAACATCTAGCGACTGTTTATGGCTCCAGATGTTACAAATCAAGATGAAATGACCAGCGGCGCCCGTTCGTCTCAATCTGTAACATCTACTCGGCAAATTAGGATCTAACTGTTACAGATCGAGACAAACCAAGAACCACCACAAAGGGGACAGGCACCTTCGTGGTGGTCCAACAAAGAAACCGCCCCAATAAAAAGAGGCGGTATCAAGCCCAGTCAACGTTTGGCGATCCCCAGACCCAACGAGAACGCAGTGATGAAATCGAGAACCGACAATAGCCCGTTCGCACAGATAGAGGCAGAGATTCAAGGTCAGAGTCCGGCTTAAACGGCTTAGCTATCGCACGCCACATTGTTCTCGTCGTCCTCCCTATCGTATTTATAGTGCTTATAGTGAAAATAGTGAGTTTAGTGAGAAGAGTATCGCTCAAAACTCGTGGACTCGATTATTGACCTCTCGCCCAGAATGAGTGGGGCAAATATTCCTATTAGAGGTCAAATCGAAGCCCAATAGGGCCTTTTCGCCCCGTCATTTCGATCGATCGCTTTCTTTTGAATATTGTCGTAAGCTGGTATCACCTATCTTAATGAATGCATGCTGTTTGCGAGGTACCCGCCGTGAAACGCTCCACCTATATCGGCCTGCTCGTCTTAGCGTTTGCGATTACCGCAGTCGGCGTAGGAATTATCTATCTCGCATTTCTCCCCGCCTCTGCGACGCAGGCGGCGGTTGAAACCGTAAGCTACCCCATCGAAATCCTCACCGATATCGTCAAACCCGATTCAATCAACGTCGATTTCGACGGTACGCCCGCAGCGCTTGGGATCAGTAACTATCCCCGAATCGAACTTGGAGCCACGCGCTATACCCAAGATGAGCAGCTTATCGGCAAGGCAACCAGTTTACTCAAAGGCAAGACGTTTAAGCGATGGTACGGCGCCGCAATATATCGAGCCAAGAAAGGCCAAATGAATGGCGGGTATTATTCGACCCTTGAACTCGATGCGGCAAACGGGAGCAGACTGTGCAACGTTTCATACGACCCCGGCTACGTGGACAACGAAGGGCCGGGAGTCTATATCTCGGATGGCAACGTGATCTACGTCATGGAAGGCGACCAGACGGCAGTCGTCGATTTTATGGATCGGTGTACCGAGGATGCCTACGAACAAACCTGCGAGCCCGATCCGCAGACAGCGCGCGACAGCGGCTCAGCACGCACTTGGCTATTTGACGATGAGATAACCTGGACCCCATCGAAATAAGAACCCGCCGGACAGGCACCTTTGTGGTGGTCCAAAAAGAAGCCGCCCCAATAAAAAGAGGCGGCATCAAGCAAGTCTATTTATTAGCGTCCCTCAAGACCCAACGAGAACACAGAAATGTAGTCCGGGGCTTACCCTTTCCCGAACGCGACCCTCGCGAAGCGCGTGAGCGGGCGAGAAAGGGTAAGCCCCGGGCGGACAATTAAGTGCGTTACTCGGCAGCGGCCTTGAACTTGTTGTAGTTGATCAGGCAGCCGGCCTTGACGATGGCACGTTCTTCGGCTGTCATATCGGCAATGTAGAGCTCAATCTGCTCGACCGCACCATCGGCGCGCACCACGTAGGCGGCGATGTTCTTGAGGTCGCCATCGAGCGCGGCACGGATGCCCGGCACAAAGACGTAGTCGCCCACCTCAAAGTTGGGCTCGGCCTCCATCTGGAAGGGCACCATGCCCCAGTTCATGACGTTGGAGCGATAGCGCTTGGTGGCGTACTCGTGAACGATGTTGGCCAGGCCGCCAATTACGCGCTGGCAGCTCGCGGCCTGCTCGCGGGCGGAACCGTCACCGGGCTTCTTGGCATAGAGCATGGAGCCAAACTCGGTCGCCTTGGCATCGGCCGCGACGCCCGCGCCGGTCAGCGCCTCAAACACACCGGCAAGCTCGGCATTGAGCGCCGCCAGGTCGCCCGTAGCCTCGCCGGCCACGCGGCGCTTCTCCACGGCGTCGACCTCCTTGGAGCGACCCACGTAGGCCGGATCGCGGCGGCTCAGCGTAAACTCGGCCAGACCCAGCGGGTTGGAGCGGAAGGAACTCGTCTCGCCCGAGGGAATGAGCTCGTCGGTCGTGGTGACCGGGTCCATGATCTTGGAGCACACCTTAAGCAGGATGTCGTCGCCGAGCGGCTCCATCGCGGGCCACGGCTTGATGTTGGGGCCCTCGACCAGCTCGTCGGCCGGCTCAGCCTTGCCAAAGCCCCAGTACACGCGCTTCTTGTACGGCGCGTCGTCAAAGGTGTACTCGCAGGCCTCGTCCCAAGTCTCCTCGGGCAGGTCGGTCGCCGGCGTCAGGATGCCGCCGTTGGCAGCCGTCGCCGCAATGGAGCGGGCGTCCATCAGGGCCACGGCGCTCAGCTGGCCATTACCCGGCTTGGAACCCTCGCGGTTGGGGAAGTTGCGCGTGGTGTGGCGGATGGACAGGCCGTTGTTGGCGGGCGTGTCGCCGGCGCCAAAGCACGGACCGCAGAACGCCGTGCGCACGATCGCGCCGGCCTCCATGAGGTCGTAGATATAGCCACGGCGCGTAAGTTCGAGCGCCACGGGCTGGCTTGTAGGATAGACCGACAGCGAGAACTCGCCGCAGCCGGTGTTGGCGCCCTTAAGCACGCGGGCAGCCTGGACCACGGAGTCGTAGTTGCCGCCCGAGCAGCCGGCGATGACGCCCTGCTGCACGTGCAGCTTGCCGTCGACGATCTTGTCGAGCAGGCTAAAGTGCGTCTTACCCTCGCCGATCTTGGCGGCCTCGAGCTCGACCTCATGCAGGATGTCCTCGAGGTTCTCATTGAGCTCGTCAATCTCAAAGCCGTTAGAAGGATGGAACGGCAGCGCGATCATGGGCTTGATGCTCGACAGGTCGACCTCGACGCAGCCGTCATAGTAGGCGACATCGGCGGGCTTGAGCTCGCGGTAGTCGTCGCCGCGGCCGTGCATGGTCAAGAATGCGTGCGTGTCCTCGTCGGTAGCCCAGATACTCGACAGGCAGGTGGTCTCGGTGGTCATGACGTCGACGCCGTTGCGGTAATCGGTCGTCATGCTCGCGATGCCCGGGCCCACAAACTCCATGACCTTGTTCTTGACGTAGCCCTTGGCAAAGACGGCGCGGATGATGGCGAGCGCCACGTCGTGCGGGCCGATGCCGGGACGCGGGGCGCCCGTGAGGTAGATGGCAACGACGCCGGGATAGGCAACGTCGTAGGTGTCGCGCAGCAGCTGCTTTGCCAGCTCGCCGCCGCCCTCGCCCACGGCCATGGTGCCCAGAGCGCCGTAGCGGGTGTGCGAGTCGGAACCCAGGATCATCTTGCCGCAGCCGGCGAAGTTCTCACGCATAAAGGAGTGGATGACGGCGATGTGCGGCGGAACGAAGATGCCGCCGTACTTCTTGGCCGCGGAAAGGCCAAAGACATGGTCGTCCTCGTTGATGGTGCCGCCCACGGCGCACAGCGAGTTGTGGCAGTTGGTGAGCACGTAGGGCAGCGGGAACTGCTCCATGCCCGAGGCGCGCGCCGTCTGGATGATGCCGACGAAGGTGATATCGTGGCTCGCCATGGCATCGAAACGAATCTTGAGCGCCTCGGGGTCGCCGGACGTGTTGTGTGCCTGAAGGATCGAATACGCGATGGTGCCACGCTTGGCGTCCTCGGGCGTCTGCGTAATACCGCGCTCGGCAGCCTCGGCCGCAGGCACAACCTCGCTGCCGCCACGCAGGTAGATGCCGTCCTCGTACAGCTTAACCATACTGTCTCCCACTCTGCCCGAAAGGCTCGGGCGCATAGCATACATTCGTTCAATATCGTGCCATAGAACGGTTGCAAGTGGGTTACGAATCTGCACGTTCACTTTATCTCGGTAAAGTAAAGGACGAGCCCGGCGAGGGCCGACAGATTTGGTGCAAGAGCGTCCCTTTCGACTAGTCATTTAAGAACGTCCCCAATGGCTACCCATAACAACGTCGATGTTTTGGCAACGACAGCGAGCGGGGCCCAATGGCTACCAACGACTACCGCATCCGGAGCAAGGCGACGCCGCAGGCAGGGGACGGACAGCGAGCGACGTCCAGAGCGAACAAGTTGGCATGAAAAAGGCAAGGCATAGACCTTCTGGTCATGCCTTGCCTTTTGAATGACAAATTGTCGCTCTGGGCGGCGCGCAGCGTCGGCCCGTTACGCGGGTTGGTAAACCCGCGTAACTACAAATCCCCGCCGGCGCCCAGCAGCTTGCGCATGACCTGTTCGGGGTTAACCGAGCCGTCGCGCGGGGCCAGGGCGGTGATCTTCTTCTGCATCTTGTACTCGTGCAGCTCGTCCTCGAGCTGGCGCACGCGGGCACGGAGCTTTTCGTTCTCGCGCTCGCGCTCCTCAGCACGCTCCTTCATATCGAGGATACGCACCACGCCGGCAAGGTTGATGCCCTCGTCGGTCAGCTGGTTGATGAGCTCCAGGCGCTCGATATCGGCACGCGAATACAGACGCGTGTTGCCGCCCGAGCGCTGGGGATTCACCAAGCCTTTGGACTCGTAGACGCGCAGAGTCTGCGGGTGCATGCCGGTCAGCTCGGCCGCCACGCTGATCATGTACAGCGGTTTGTTCCTATTGTCCTCGGCCATGCTACCTGACCCCTTTCCGTCTCGTTATCGTCCATCATAAGCCCGCGGGCGCGGGCGTGCGCCACGACCACCCTAGTACGTCGCCTTGTAACGGTTGACCTTCTCGCGATAGTCGCGCGCGTCGGCCTCGCGCAGCTTGGTCATGGCATCGCGCTCGTCATCAGACAGGTTCGTGGGAACCTGCACCTTGATCTCGACAAGCAGTGCACCGGTGCGCCCGCGATGCTTAACGTCGGGCGCACCCATCTCCTTAAAGCGGAACTTCTTGCCCGTCTGGGTGCCAGCGGGCACCTTCAGACGAACCGTCGCGCCGCCGGGCGTCGGCACGTCCACCGTGCAGCCGAGCGCCGCCTCATAGACCGAGACCGGTACCTCCATGGTCACGTCGGCACCTTTACGCTTAAACAGCGGATGCTCCTCCACGTGCGTGGTCACGACCAGGTCGCCGCGCTCGCCGCCGGCAACGCCATACTCGCCGCGACGTTTGTAGCGCAGCTTGCCGCCGTCGACCGCGCCCGCGGGCACCGAAACCGTAATGGTCTGCTGCTCGCCTGTCGAGGGAATGCGATAGGTGACCTTGTGCGTCACGCCGCGGAACGCGTCCTCAGCCGTCACATCGACGGTCAGCGACAGGTCGCCGCCCTTGCGAGCGCGGCTGCGACCCGCGCCGGCACCGGCAGCGCCCGCAGCCCCGGCAAAGCCCGAGCCCCAATCGCTGCCCCAGGCGCCGTTGCCGCTAAAGATGCTGTCGAAGATGTCGCCCCAGCCGCTGGCGCCCGCGCCGGCACCGTAGCCGCCGCCATACGCGCCGCCCGCGCCCGGCATGCCGCCAAACATGAGCATCTGGTCGTACTCTTTGCGCTTCTTCTCGTCCGAAAGCGTTTCGTAGGCCTCGCTGATCTCCTTAAACTTGGCCTCGTCGCCGCCGGCATCGGGGTGATATTTTTGCGCGAGCTTGCGAAACGCGCTCTTGATCTCTTTATCGGAGGCGCTCTTGGATACGCCCAGGATGTCATAGAAGGTTTTGCCTGCAGCCATCGTAGCTCCTCTCCTGTTACGTCCGCCGCCCATGCAGACGACGGCTCATGCTTTCATATGGCACTAGGCCAGAAAGGGCCCCGGGTGTTGCCCCGGGGCCCTTCTCAATTACTCCTCGGTGCTCTCGGCCGTATCGGCCGTAGCATCCTCGGGCGCCGCTTCGGGCTCCGGTGCGGGGCGCTTCTCGCCACCGTAGGTCACCGTCACCATCGCGGAACACAGGATGCGATCCGCCATGCGGTAGCCCTTCTGGTACACGTCGTTGACGGTCTCGTCGTACTGCGATGCGTCCTCGACGCGACCCACAGCCTGATGCTCGAGCGGATCGAACGCCTCGCCCTTGGGGTTGATGGGCTCAACACCCTCGTGCGCAAACACATCGAGCAGCTTGGCATGCACCGCGTCGACGCCGTCGACGAACTGCTTAAAGTCGTCGGCAAGCTCCTGGCTGCGGGCATGGTCGATCGCACGCTCGATATCGTCGACCACCGGCAGCAGCGCGGTGACGAGCTTCTCGGTCGCGCGCTCGCGCTCGGCGATGCGCTCATTGGCGGTGCGGCGACGGAAGTTCTCCCAGTCGGCCTGCAGACGGGCGGTGCGCTCGGTGGCGTCCTTTGCCTTGTCCTCGGCGGCCTTCTGAGCCTCTGCCGCAGCATCGAGCTCGTTGCGCACGTCGGCAAGCTCTTTCTGAGCCTGCTCGAACTTGAGCTTAAAGTCGTTGTCGGCGGCTTCCTCACCGGCGCGGATAGCGGCTTCCACCATCTCGTCCTCGGTCATCGTCGCCTCCTTGTTGGAATCCTCTACCTGGTTCTCGGCAGCCTCGGCGGCCGCGGCCTCGTTGGCCTCGGTATCGTCGACGGCCTCTACGGGAATCTTCACGTCCTTCTCCTCAGAGTCAACGGGGGCGGTGCCAGCGGCAGCCGCCTCCGTGCGAGCTTTACGGGCGGACATGATTACTTGTCCTCGTCGTCCACAACCTCGTAGTCGGCGTCGACGACGTCATCGTCGGCAGACTGGGCACCGGCGGCACCGTCGGTCTGCTGCTGGGCGTCGGCGTAGACAACCTGAGCCAGCTCGTAGGCCACGGACTGCAGGGACTCGCCAGCGGCCTTGATGGCCTCGACGTCAGAGCCCTCGAGCGCCTTCTTGGCGTCGGCGATAGCGGCCTCGGCCTTGGACTTCACGTCGGCGGAAACCTTGTCGCCCAGCTCGTTGAGGGTCTGCTCGGTGGAGTAGCACAGGCTGTCGGTCTGGTTGCGGACCTCGACCTCCTCCTTCTGCTTCTTATCCTCCTCGGCATGAGCCTCGGCGTCCTTGACCATGCGATCGACTTCGTCGTCGGACAGAGCGGTGGAGCCAGAGATGGTGATCTGCTGCTCCTTGCCGGTGCCCTTGTCCTTAGCGGAGACCTTGACGATGCCGTTGGCATCGATGTCGAAGGTGACCTCGATCTGCGGCACGCCGCGGCGGGCAGCCGGGATACCGGTCAGCTGGAACTTACCGAGCGACTTGTTGTCGCGGGCAAGCTCGCGCTCGCCCTGGAGCACGTTGATCTCGACGCTGGTCTGGTTGTCGGCAGCGGTGGAGTAGACCTCGGTCTTGGAGGTCGGGATCGTGGTGTTGCGGTCGATCATCTTGGTCATGATGCCGCCCATGGTCTCGACGCCCAGCGACAGCGGGGTCACGTCGAGCAGCAGGATGCCCTCGACGTCACCGGTGAGCACGCCGCCCTGAACGGCAGCGCCGTCGGCAACGACCTCGTCGGGGTTCACGGACATGTTGGGCTGCTTGCCGGTCATGGTCTTGACCAGGTCCTGGACGGCGGGCATACGGGTGGAGCCGCCGACGAGGATGACCTCGGTCAGATCGGAAAGCTTGAGCTTAGCGTCGCGCAGGGCGTTGGTGACAGGCTGCTTGCAGCGCTCGAGCAGGTCGCGGGTGATCTTCTCGAACTCAGCGCGGGTCAGCGTGTAGTTGAGGTGCAGCGGGCCGGACTGGTTCATGGTGATGAACGGGAGGTTGATGGTGGACTGCTGGGCGGCGGAGAGCTCCTTCTTGGCGTTCTCGGCGGCCTCCTTCAGACGCTGCAGGGCCATGGGGTCCTGACGCAGGTCGACGCCGTTCTCCTGCTGGAACTTGTCGGCCATCCAGTCGATGACGCGCTGATCCCAGTCGTCGCCGCCCAGGTGGTTGTCGCCCGAGGTGGACAGAACCTCAAACACGCCGTCGGCGAGATCGAGGATAGAGACGTCAAAGGTGCCGCCGCCCAGGTCGAAGACCAGGATGCGCTGGTCGGTGCCCTGCTTGTCCAGGCCATAGGCCAGAGCAGCAGCGGTCGGCTCGTTGACGATACGCTTGACGTTGAGGCCAGCGATCTTACCGGCGTCCTTGGTGGCCTGACGCTGGGCGTCGTTGAAGTAGGCCGGGACGGTGATGACGGCGTCGGTGACGGTCTCGCCCAGATACTTCTCGGCGTCAGCCTTCATCTTGGCGAGCGTCATGGCGCTCACCTGCTCGGCGGTGTAATCCTTGCCCTCGATATCGACGACGGCACGGCCACCCTGGCCCTCCTTGACCTCATACGGCACGGTCTTGATCTCGGAGGTGCACTCGGAGTACTTGCGGCCCATGAAGCGCTTGATGGAGAACACGGTGTTCTTGGGGTTGGTGACAGCCTGGTTCTTAGCGGCCTTACCCACGACGCGGTCGCCGTCGGCACGGAAGCCCACGACGGACGGGGTGGTGCGGTCGCCCTCGGCGTTCACGATAATGGTCGGAGAACCGCCCTCGAGAACGGCCATAGCGGAGTTAGTAGTACCAAGGTCGATACCAAGAATCTTGCCCATTAGAAATTCCCTCTCTCTTGTGCGTTTGCACCGACTCGGCGGTCTGCCGCGCGGTGTTTCGGCTTGTCTTTCAGGATGTAGTGTATCCCCTTATGGGCCGGAATATACAAAATCTAAGTCAATTCATATAAGATTTCTTATCTCTGAGAGTTTAGGTTCGCAAATGCACAGGTAGACGCATTGTTTGAGTTCTAGGCAAATCTATCGAGATCTATGTAGAGATGACTGAGGTTTGGGTCCGAGGGTGCCTGGGGCTGCCTTGCGGAAAGCTTGTCCCGGTTTGAGCGTGGATTCCGGGTCGCAGTTTCCGCTAGCGGGCCCAACCGGAAACTACGACCCGTTTTTCGGCCAAATAACGGGATGCCCTTTCCGCAGGCGCGCTCAATAGCTCAATATTTCAAGTCACCTTTAGCTAACATTTGCGCAGCTCAACGGCCCCACCTGCGCGTTTTTTAGTAAACCTTGGCATACTCGGCGAACGGTATGAAGATGCCGGTCAGAGGGTATTGCAAACGGTCGCTCCCGTGGTATGTTTTTGCCCGAATCAAACCGGCGCGCATCGCCTGTAGCGTCGGTCAACAGAGAGGAAACTACCATGGCTCATCCCGTAATTGATGCCGACGAGTGCATCGCTTGTGGCGTTTGCGTCGACTCCTGCCCCGCTGGCGTTCTGGAGCTCCAGGACGTCGCTACCGTCGCTGACGAGGACTCCTGCGTCGCCTGTGGCGCTTGCCAGGACGCTTGCCCCGCCGGCGCGATCACCGAGATCGTCGAGGAGTAACAACTCCCCCACTTGCACACTCAAAAGTACACCGTGCACAAAAAAAGGAGGCTTCCGCATCGCCGCGGAGGCCTCCTTTTGCATTCGTCTTTACTAGGACAGGTCGTCCTCGTAGGGCATTAAATCGGCAAGGTAGCCCTTCTCCTTGAGTATGGCCTCGATCTCGTCGAGAGTCTGCTCGTCCTCCGCCGCAATGCGATGGAAGTGATAGCCGCTCGTCACCGTTAGTAGCGGAAAGCTCTTGCCGCTCTCGATATCGTGCAGGTAGCGCTCAACATCGCGACGATTGCGGATGTCCAGGTCGGCCGTGATCTTACCGTACACGCGGTGATTGACGATCACGTTGAGCACGGCGCCTCCGGCGTCGACGATACTCGTAAGCTCATCACCTGCCTGCTCCACGCCGTGGCGAACCTTGACCAAGCGCGTGGGCACAGCGGGGCTGCTGGGGGCCTCCTGCAGCACGTAGCCGCGATTGGTCGCCACGATATCGTGCCCATCGGCGCGCAGCAGGGCGATGTCTTGCACGACAATCTGGCGGCTCACACCCACCTCACGAGCAAGTGCGCTGCCGGAGACGGGGCCCTTGGCTCGCTCGAGCACGCCCATGATGGCACGGCGACGCTCGCGGGCGTCCATTATTTACCGTCCAGCAGACGCAGGTGCTTAAGCGAGAGGTCGAGAATCGGCGCAGAGTGCGTCAGGGCGCCCGAGCTAATATAGTCGACACCCAGATCGGCCAGGGCGCGAATGTTGTCGGCGTCCACGTTGCCCGAACACTCGGTCTTGGCACGACCGGCGATAAGCTCGATAGCGGCCGCCATGTCGTCGTGGGTCATATTGTCGAGCATGATAATGTCGGCACCGGCTTCCACGGCCTCGCGCACCATGTCCAGGTTCTCGCACTCGATCTCGACCGTCGCAGTAAACGATGCATGGGCGCGCGCCATCTCGATTGCACGCGTCACGCCGCCGGCGGCATCGATGTGGTTGTCCTTGAGCATGACGGCCGTCGACAGGTTGTAACGGTGGTTGCTGCCGCCGCCAATCTCGACCGCGGCCTTCTCAAAGACGCGCATGCCCGGCGTGGTCTTGCGCGTATCGACGAGCACGGTCTTGGTGCCCTCGAGCGCCGCGGCCATCTGGTGCGTATAGGTAGCGATACCGCTCATGCGCTGCAGGTAGTTGAGTGCCACGCGCTCGCCCGAAAGCAGCACGCGCGCGTCGCCGCGCACCTGACCCACATGGTCGCCGGCGTGCACCTCGTCGCCATCGGCAACGTCGAGCAGCACCGAGCTCTGCGAATCCAGCAGTTCAAAGGTGCGGGCAAACACATCCAAGCCGGCGATGATGCCGTCGGCCTTGGCGATAAGCTCCACCGTGGCGGGACGCGCCGTGGGGCACACGCTCGCCGTGCTCACGTCCTCAAACGTAATGTCCTCGCGCAGAGCCTGCAGAATCAGATCATCGACGACGAGCTTCATGGTAATGGGATTCATGGTCTACTCCTCCACGGCCTGCGTGCCGGCGGCACGGGCCAAATCATCGATTGCAAGGGTGTCGGCGCTCAAGGCGCGGTGACGCCCGTCGAGCGCGGGCTCGCCCGCCTGCTCCACGGCCAGCGACTCGCCGGTACGCATGTACCACGCGGCGCGACGACCCCAGACCAGCGCCTCGAGCAGGCTGTTTGATGCAAGGCGATTCTTGCCGTGAACGCCGTTGCAGGCCGTCTCGCCCGCGGCGTAGAGCTCGGGCATCGAGGTGTGGCCGTCCTTGTCGACCCACACGCCGCCCATAAAGTAGTGCTGCGTGGGCGTAACGGGAATGGGCTCGTCCAAGATGTCGCGGCCGTCCTCCAGGCAGCGCGCGCGGATATTGGCAAAGTGCCCGGTCACCACGTCGCGCTCGACGGGGGCAAAGCTCAGCCACTCGTGCTCGGTGTCATCCTGCTTCATCTGCTCGCGGATGGCGGCGGCGACAACGTCGCGCGGCTGCAACTCGTCGGTAAAACGCTCGCCGGCGGCGTTGAGCAAAATCGCGCCCTCGCCGCGGCAGCTCTCGCTGATCAGGAAGGTGCGACCCGGCTGCGGCGAGAACAGACCCGTGGGATGGATCTGCACGTAGTCCAGGTGCTCCATCTTAATGCCATGCTCCTGAGCGATGTAGCAGGCGTCGCCCGTGAGCTGCGGGTAGTTGGTCGAATGGTCGTATACGCCGCCGATGCCGCCCGTTGCCCACAGCGTGTGGCGGGCATGGATCTTAAACGGCTCGCCGGCATGCGCGCCCTCGGCGGCATTTACCAGCTCGTCGGCGGGACGAACCGAGTTGTTCTCGTCCACGGGAACGGCGACGATACCGGTGCACACCGTGGCGCCGTCACGCTCGCCCGTCAGGATGTCGGTCATGGCCACGTACTCCAAAATCTGCACGTTGTCCAGCTTGCGGACAGCCTGAAGCAGCTTGGTCGTAATCTCCTTGCCGGTGATATCGGCATGGAAGGCAATGCGCGGACGGCTGTGTGCGCCCTCGCGGGTAAAATTGAGGCTGCCGTCGGCCTTGCGCTCAAAGTCCACGCCCATCGCCAGCAGGTCGTTGATGACCGAGCGGCTCGAGCGAATCATGATGTCGACGCTCTCGCGGCGGTTCTCGTAGTGGCCGGCGTGCATGGTGTCCTCAAAGAAGGCATCGTAGTCCGAGCCTTCGGGCAGCACGCAGATGCCGCCCTGCGCGAGCATCGAATCGCACTCGTCGACAGCGCCCTTGGAGAGCATGATCACGCGCGTGCTCGTCGGCAGGTTGAGAACCGCGTACAAGCCCGCTACGCCGCAGCCGGCAATAACGACGTCGCACTCCATGTCGGGGTATTGTTTGGTTTCCACAGGAATCCTCTCCCTTGTAATGTGGCATAAGGGACTGCCCCTCATGTCACATCGTTCTAACGCGCCGCGTACTCGAGCATGCGGTCGAGCGTGAGTTTGGCCTGGTCGGCAGCCTCGTCCGAGACGCCGATCTGCACCTCGCCCTCACCCGTCTCCAGGCAGCGCACGAGCTTCTCGAGCGTGATGAGATCCATGTTGACGCAGATGGGCTGCACCGCGGGGAAGTAGAACTTCTTGCCGGTGCCCTGGCAGCGGCGCTCGAGCTCGTAGAGCACGCCGCGGACCGTCACGATAATGAACTCGCTCGCGTCGGACTCCTCGGCATACTTGATGATGCCGGCGGTGGAGCCGATGTAGTCGGCCTCGGCCAGAACGTCGGCCTTGCACTCGGGGTGCGCCAGCACGAGCGCGTCGGGGTGGGCCTCCGTCGCGTCGACGATCTGCTCGACGGTGATGATGTGATGGCGCGGGCAGTAGCCGTTGTTGAGGATGACGTGCTTTTGCGGCACCTGCTCGGCTACGAAGCGTCCCAGGTTTTGGTCGGGAATGAACAGGATATGCTGCTGCGGCAGTTCGGACACGATCTTAACGGCGTTGGAGCTGGTGACGCACACGTCGCTCCAGCTCTTGATCTCGACCGTGGAGTTGACGTAGCACACCACGGCCAGGTCGTCGCCGTACTCGGCGCGCGCCGCGTCGACCGTCTCGCGCTTGACCATGTGCGCCATGGGACAGTCCGCGCCCGGCTCGGGCAGCAGCACGGTCTTAGTGGGATTGAGCAGCTTGGCGCTCTCGCCCATAAACTCCACGCCGCACAGCACGATGGTCTGCTGCGGCAGGCTTTTGGCGAGCTTTGCCAGGTAGAAGCTGTCGCCGACGTAATCGGCAACGGCTTGGACCTCAGGCGCCACGTAATAGTGCGCCAGGATTACCGCGTCACGTTGGGTTTTTAGTTGATGAATGGCCTCGACGAGCTCTGCGGGCACCAGCGCCGCACGCTCCGTTGCCGTCGTTGCCGATGCCAGGCCGGCCGCGATATCGCGTGCAAGCTCCGACGCATCCATGTTCGCGCTCTGTGCCATCAAGGCCCCTCTCTTTTGGCGAATCTTGGGGCTTTAGTATGACACCTAGGTTTACAGCTGACAAGACAGCTGTAAACCTAGGTGTAAAGTTGAAATAAAGATTCAATCATGTGGCAAGTCCATTTTCGAACTGGCAAGCTGAGGATAGCCGGGCTTTCGATAGCGCAGGAGGCATCTTTCGCCACCGCAACACCGCTTGGCGCGAGCTGCACGCCGTGGGGCGCAAACGGTCCGCACCCCCGCAAGCGGCGCGTGCCCGATGTGGCAAAATCGAACTACTTAAGGGGGCCGAATGCTCAAGATTATTGCCTGCGACGATGATGTCGCTTTTCTAGATAGACTGCACCGGATGATCGACCGTTGGTCGACCGAGACGGGCACGGCGGTCGATGTTGCGCTCGTCACGCGCGGCGAGGACCTGCTGGCCCGCCATGCCGCATCGCGCGCCGACATCATCTTGCTCGATATGATCATGCCGCTCGTCAACGGCATGGACACCGCACGCGAACTGCGCCAGGCCGACACCGCCGTGCGCCTGGTGTTCCTCACCTCGTCGCCCGAGTTCGCGCTGGAATCCTACGAGGTCCGCGCCTTCGACTACCTGCTCAAGCCCGTGACTTACGAACGCCTGGCGCAGTTACTCGACGAGCTTTCGAGCATGCGCCCGGCGGCAACCGACGAGCTCGTGATCAAAACTTCCTTTGGCTACCACGCCCTGCGCCTGTCCGACATCGAATATGCCGAGGCGCGCAACAAGCACGTGGTCTTCCACCTGCGCGACGGACGCGATATCGAGGCACTCGAGTCGTTCCGCAGCGTCGAGGACCGTTTGGCGCAAAATGCCACCTTCTTTAAATGCCACCGTAGCTACCAGGTCAACTTGCGCAACATCGACCACTTCGATCGCACGGACATCGTCATGCGCTCCGGCGCGTGCATTCCGCTGTCGCGCAGCAGCAAGCAGGGGTTCCAAGACGCCTACTTTGCGGTGCGCTTCGAAGGCGGGCGGCGCTGATGGTCTCCTCGGTCGAAATGATCCTTTGGGCAATCCACCACGCCACGACATTGCTCTTTGGCGTCTTTGCCTCGGCGGCGCTGTGCGGTGTCGAGATCAACCGGCGTCATGCGCTTGAACTGGTGCTGGTCGGTGCCGTAACCGGATGCGCATTTGGCCTCGCCAATGCCGTCGGCGGCGAGCTTTTCGCCCGCCAGGTATATCCGCTCGTCGTGCATCTGCCGCTCGTCATCTATTTGTGCGCGCGCTACCGCCTGAGCCCGCTGCTTGCCGTGCTCGGCATTACGAGTGCCTATCTGAGCTGCCAGTTCAGCAATTGGATGGGCATCGCCGCATTTGCCGCAACCGATTCTCAGATCGCGTACTACCTGGCGCGCATCGCGACCACACTCGCCGTCTTTGCCGTCCTGTTGCATTGGGCCGGCGACATCGGTCCACGCTTGGCGATTAAAAGCACCACCGAGCTGGGCATCCTTTTAATCCTGCCGCTCGTCTATTACGTCTTTGACTATGCCACCAACGTCTACACCACGCTGTTCCACTCGGGCTCGGTGGTGACGGTTGAGTTTTTGGCCTTTGCGCTCTGTGCCTTCTACCTTATGTTTCTTGCCGTTTACCTGCGCGAATACGAAGAAAAGGAAACCGCCGAGCGAGAGCGCTGGATGCTCGAAACCCGCGACAGCGCCGCCATCAAAGAGCTCGAGGCCTGGCGCCAATCTGGACGCGAGCTGTCGATCCTTCGCCACGACATGCGGCACTTTTTGCGCGGTCTGGCCATTCTTGTTGAGGAAGGGCACATCGACGAGGCGCTCGATCGCATCGATGAGCTCTGCGAGGCCAACGACCGCACCGCCGTGCGCCGTTACTGCGCCAACGAGACCGTCAACATCGTGCTTTCGTCATTTAGTTCGGATATCAACAAGCACGGCATCACCGCCGACCTGCGTGCCGCCGTGCCCGAAACCGTTCACGTGGGCGATGCCGACCTGTTCAGTGTGCTTTCGAACGCCCTGGAAAACGCCATCATCGCTGCAAGCGCCGCCCCCGAAGGCAAACGCTTTGTCGACCTTGACCTGCGGCTTGAGGACGGCCAGCTGCTGCTTTTGGTTTCCAACACGTTTGGACGCGCGCCGCGCATGGTCGACGGCATGCCCGTGACCCAACACGCCGGCCACGGTTTTGGCACCAAGAGCATTAAGCTTGCCGTGGAGCGCATGAGCGGCAACTGCCAGTTCCGCATTAACGGCGACCGATTTGAGCTGCGCGCTGTGATGTAGGGGCGCGACACTGGACTCGTGGCGCGACTCAACCGCCCGGGTCGCCTTGCCGGCGCAAGCCCGCTACAGCGGCGCGGCCGCCGGGGTCAGCTGCTTAATGTAGGCCCACATGCGCTGCTTGGCCGCCTTGTCGGTGAGTGCCGCCTCAAAGCCGTCGAGCGCGAGTACGCGACGTCCCTGCACGTGGGCGACCAGGCCGGGCTTGAGCATGGCGGTGTCAAAGTCGTCGATCGCCACGAGCATGTCGGCGTAGGTTTCGCGCATGACATCGGCCGCGCTGTTGTCCAGCAGCAGCACTGCCTCGGGGTCCAGGGCCTCCAGCGCCTCGCGGAACAGGTCGCACGGCAGGGCCTCGCCCACCGCGACCGTCCCATTGCCCGCGCCGGAAACGCTTGCCAGCGCGCAGAAATCCTCGGGCGCATAACCGATGGCCCCGAGCGCCTTGCGCAGCGCGGCGCCATCCGGGCCGGCGGCAAGCTCGCCGCCTGAGCGCTCGGCCTCATCCAAATCGCCTTTTACCAGCACAATCGGCGAGCACGCGTTGCCTGCGATGCGCACGCCACGACCCGCAAGCGATGCGAGCTCCTGCTCGGCCGCCTGGGCGATGGCTTCTTTTTTCTGGCTTTGTGACATAGGTATGCGCTCTCCAATCGTTTGCGTGCCCACCATTATTTGACACTCCCCATGGCTAAAGCCAGGGGATTCTTGCTTCACCGAGAATTGCCTAGACTGCGCATGCAGCCGTAGGTCTTACGCCCTCTCCACAAGCGTTTGCGGCGTCTGCCGCGGTTCCCGCATGCCCTGCGGCACCTTCCAGGATTCTCCTTCCCTCGCGGGCGATGTTGACGGCGGCGTTCAGGTCGCGGTCGTGACGCATGCCGCACGCGGGGCAGTCCCATACCCGTTCGGCCAGCGTCAGTCCCCTGTAGACGTAACCGCATGCGGAACACGTCTTGCTGGACGGATAGAACCTGCCCACCCTTACGAAGCCGCGCCCCGACCATGCGCATTTGTACTCGAGCTGGCGCGCCAGCTCCGACATGGCGGCATCGCCCACGGCCTTGGCGAGGCGGCGGTTCCTCTGCATGCCCCTGACGTTCAGGTCCTCGACCGCGATGTTTTGGCTTTCTCCCACCGCATGCGTCGTGAACTTGTGCAGGGCGTCCTTCCGCCGGTTGGCAACCTTCTCGTGCGCCCGCGCGACCCTGACACGCTGCCTGGCGCGATTTGCGGAGCCCTTCCGCTTGCGCGAGAGCCGCCGCTGCTCCCGCGCCAGCCTCCTCTCGCTCCTTTGCAGGTTTTTGGGGTTGGGCAGGCGCTCCCCCGTGGAGCAGGTGGCTATGTCGTGTATTCCCGCATCGACTCCCAGGAACACGACGGTCGGGGCCGGCGCGTCCGTGGCGGGGACGTCCGCGCAGCATATCGCCACGTAGTACTTGCCGCTCGGCACCTGCTTGACCGTCGCGGACAGGACGCGCCCCTCCACGGGACGGCTCACCCGCGCCCTGACGGTCCCCAGCTTTGGCAGCCTCACGTGCCTGGCGTCGATTATCCCGACGCCGTTCGTGCGGTAGCTCTTCCTCCCCGCGCGTTTGGACTTGAACTTCGGAAAGCCCACCTTGCCTGGTGCGCGGAAGAAGTTCTTAAATGCCTTGTCCAGGTCGCGCAGGGACTGCTGCAGTGCCATGGAGTCCACCTCGGAGAGCCACGGCGCGTCCGCCCTCTTCCAGGCGGGGATCTGGGTGATGTAGGAGTTGATGTGCCTCGATTTGCCCGTCCACGCGTACTCGTCCCGCCTCATCGCCAGCACCCTGTTGTAGACCCAGCGGCAGCAGCCGAAGGTCTTCTGCAGGAGGGCCTCCTGCTCGGCGCTCGGGTATATGCGGTACTCGAAGGTCTTGTCCATGGCCCTCACGCGTTCCTCTGGTCCTCGATATACTGCCTGACGGCCTCGGGCGTCGCCCCGCCGACGGTCGAGACGAAGTAGCTGTTCGTCCAGAGCGTCGGCAGCTTGCGCTTCAGCTGCGGGAACTCGGCGCGCAGGTCGTGGCTGGTCCTGCCCTTGATGCGCTTCACGGCCCGGTGGATGCCGAACTGGGGGTCGACTGAGACGAGCATGTGCACGCGGTCGGGCATGACCTTGATTTCCCTTATCTCGAAATCGAGTTCCTCCGCGACCTCGTGCGCGATCTCCTCGAAGCGGGAGCCGATGCCGTCCACGAGCACCTTCCTGCGGTATTTCGGGCAGAAGACCACATGGTAGTCGCAGTCCCAGACTATGTTGTCGTTGCTCCTGTATCTATCCATGAAAACAGTATACCACTTGCAGCCGTATATGTATATCGGCTGACGCCGATGCGCCTTATATCCCCATATCTGAAGAAAGGGGTTTTGCGGCGCTTTTGATAAAAGAGCCGCCCGCGAGTGGTTGCTTTGCGGGCCGCTGGGTATAAGCACGGTCGTACTGAGTTTTACGCGGCCGAGCCGCGTCGCATTATGGAGGTCACCATGGCTGACATTAAGCAGATTACCCCCGAGAACTTCGATTCCATCGTTAACGACAGCCTGCCCGTGCTGGTTGATTTTTGGGCTCCGTGGTGTGGGCCGTGTCGTTCACTCTCGCCCATCGTGGACGAGGTCGCCGACGAGCTGGCCGGCAAGCTGGCCGTGGCCAAGTGCAACGTCGATGACAACCAGGACCTGGCCATGAAGTTTGGCGTCATGAGCATCCCCACGCTGATCGTCTTTAAGAACGGCGAAGAGGTTGACCGCTCGGTCGGCGCGCTACCCAAGGCGAGGCTTCAGGCGCTGCTGGAGAAGCATCTGTAATACGCTTGTTACGTATCTGCCGTCCATGAGCGGTTTTGCACCGCTCGCCGGAGTGCCGGGTGCAGGGCGCGCGACCACGGATAGTATGGTAGACACAAACAGCCCCCAGTGAACGGGTGCGGGTCAGACGGACTCGCACCCGTTTTCTTATGCGGCGGCGCCCGGGGCGGGCGTAGTAGAATCTGAACCACTGGATTGCCCCGTACAAAAGGAGATTCCCATGCATGACGTTGGAATGAACATGAGCCAGCTTGCCATGAGCGTCAAGCAGGTCGACGACACCATCGAGCTCGCCCACGAGTGGAGCCATCAGCTGCTGCATGCGACCGAGAACTTTGACATGGAGCGTATTGGCGCCAAGCTCGAGGCCGCCATGGCTGCGCTGCACGAGGCGCATGACGCGCTCGAGGGCTACGAGGACGCCATCGAGGCCGACCACAACTCCGTCGGCTCCGTGAAGCTGGTGTAGCGTGGCCGAGCACGAGCACGAGCACGGCTGCGACCACAAGCACGAGCATCCGCACGGTCCGGCCGACCAGGCGAGCTGCCGTTGCGCCGGCTCCAGCTCCGAGCTGGTACGCTTTTCGGTCACCGCGCCCGACGACCTGCTGCGCCGCTTTGACGAGCAGATCGCGCGCCGCGGTGACGTGGCCAACCGCTCCGAGGCCGTGCGCGACCTGATTCGCGCCTCGATCGCCAAGGAGCAGATGCGCACGCCCGACGAGCAGGTCATCGGATCGCTCACCATGATCTACGACCACCACACCGGCGATCTGACACGCCGCCTGGACGAGGTGCAGCACGACTACACCGACGAGATCGTCTCGACCCTGCACGTGCATCTGGACCACCACAACTGTCTGGAGATTCTGGCGCTTAAGGGCCGCGGCGAGCGCGTCTACGAGCTGGCCGACCGTCTGCTGGGACTGCGTGGCGTTAAGCACGGCGAGCTCACGTGTGCCGCCACCGGACAAAGCCTAGGACTGTAGCGGGATTTCCCGCAGCGCACCTGCCAAAAAGGGACAGGTTTATTTTGGCAGGTTTAGATGTTTTACCTACCAAAATAAACCTGTCCCTTTTTGGTCGGTTTTGATGAGGGAGAGCCGCATGCGGCATGTGCATATTCATGTGACGGGCATTGTACAGGGCGTTGGCATGCGGCCGTTTGTGTATCGCGAGGCCATGGCGCATGGCATCTGCGGCTGGGTGCTCAACGCAGGCGACGGCGTGCATGTCGAGGCGCATGCCTCGGGTGCGGCCGTCGACGGCTTTGTCGCCGCGCTGTCGGAGCACGCACCCGCGGCTGCCCGCGTGGAGCGCGTCGACGTTGCGGATTTGGAGCCCGGCACTTGGGATGCTGCCAATGAACAGGGCTTTCGCATTGTGGCGTCACAGGACCAGACTGCGCATACGACGCTCGTCTCGCCCGATATCGCCACCTGCGACGACTGCCTGCGCGAACTGTTCGACCCCGCCGACCGACGCTATCACTACCCCTTTATCAACTGCACCAACTGCGGCCCGCGCTTTACCATCATCCGCTCGCTGCCTTATGACCGAGCGGCCACCTCTATGGATCGCTTTCCCATGTGCCCCGAATGCGCCGCGGAGTATGCCGACCCACTTGACCGGCGCTTTCATGCGCAGCCCGATGCCTGCTTTGACTGCGGGCCGCATATTACCTGGCGCGAGGCGGCAGGCGGCATGGTGCTCGAGAGCTCAGAGGCGACGCCGGCTGTCGGCGACACGCGCGAGTCTAGCGACGCTATTATCGAGCGCTGTGTCGAGCTGCTCGAGGCCGGCGGCATTGTTGCCATCAAGGGCCTGGGCGGATTCCATCTGGCTTGCGACGCCGCCAACGAGCAAGCAGTAGTCGAGCTGCGCCGTCACAAGCGCCGCAGCAACAAGCCGCTTGCCGTTATGGTACGCGACCTTACCGATGCCGAGCGCCTGTGCCGTGTCAACGACGCCGAGCGCGACTTGCTGGCCGGCAGCATCCGCCCCATCGTGCTGCTGCGCCGGCGTGGTGTTGGCATGGGAGATTCCTTCGATGCTCTCGCACTTGCGCCGTCCGTTGCGCACGATCTGCCCGAGCTCGGCGTCATGCTCCCCTATACCCCGCTTCAGCATCTGCTGCTTGCCGCGGCAGAAACGCATGGCATGCACGCGCTGGTTATGACCAGCGGAAACTTGAGCGAAGAGCCCATCGAGACCGATGACGATCTTGCCTGGGAGCATCTCGTTGCCGCCGGCATCGCCGACGCGCTGCTCGGCAATGACCGCGCGATCCTCTCGCGCTACGACGACTCCGTGGTACGTGTGGTCGACGGGGTCGTTATGCCCGTGCGCCGCGCTCGCGGGTACGCCCCGCAGCCGTTGCCGCTGCCGGCACTCGCCAGCGCCGCGCCCTGTGTGCTCGCCTGCGGCCCGCAGCAAAAGGCCACGATCGCACTCACGCGCGAAGACGCGAATGGAACGTCGGCCTGTTTTGTGTCGCAGCATATCGGCGATGTCGAAAACGGTGCGACTTTCGATGCGTGGAATGCGGCACGCACGCGACTGGAAGACCTTTTTGACCTAGCGCCCGCCGCGCTGGCCTGCGACTTGCACCCCAGCTACCTATCGAGTCAGTGGGCACGCGAACAGGCGCGCGAGCACAATCTGCCGCTTATCGAAGTCCAGCACCATCATGCGCATATCGCGAGCGTGATGGCTGAGGCTATCGCCACAGGACAGCTTGCACCCAATGCGCGCGTACTTGGCATCGCCTTCGATGGAACGGGCGCTGGCACCGACGGAACCATTTGGGGCGGTGAGTTTCTTGTCGCCGGCCTCGCCGATTTTGAGCGCACCGCGCACCTGCGTACCTGGGCACTCCCCGGTGGCGCCGCATCTGTGCGCGACGCCCGACGCAACGCCTTTGCCCTGCTGAGCGAGCTCGATCTACTCGAACATCCGGGTGCCGCGGGACTCCTGGGCGGCCTCGATGAGCAGACGCGCAGTATCACGACCACGATGATCAAGCGGAACATCAACAGCCCGCGAACGAGCAGTATGGGCCGTCTGTTTGACGCCGCGGCGGCGATCTTGGACATCTGCGGCACTGCAACCTACGAGGGCGAACCCGCCATTGAGCTCGAAGCCGCCGCTTGGTACGCGCTCGGCAGCAGAACCGTCCGCCCCATCGACTATCAGTCAGGCATACCCACGTCTGTCGACGACTCCACCATCTTGGATTCCCAACCGCTCATCGAAGCACTTTTGGAGGGTATTGAAGCCGGCGTATCGCCCGATAGGCTCGCGCTCGGCTTCCATATCGTCATTGCACGCGCATCGGCACGTATCGCAAGCGAAATCTGCGCTCGCGAAGGCATCGACATCGTCGCACTCTCGGGCGGCGTGTTCATGAACCGACTTTTGCTTCGGCTCCTCACGCGCGAGCTCAAAGACGCCGGTCTTGCCGTCTTGGTTCCCCACACCGTGCCCGTCAACGACGGCTGCATCGCCTACGGCCAGGCGGCGGTCGCCCGCGCTCGCCTCACGCAGGTCATACCGCAGTAGGCAGTTTGGCTAGCCCATGCGCCGCCGTCTCACAGGTGTAACGCGTTTGCCCGCAACCCCCGCGAGCGCTACCATCAACTGATGGATTATTAAGCGCCCATCCAGCGCAAAGCGTATAAAAGGGGAACATTATGTGCCTTGCCGTTCCCGGTAAAGTGGTCAAACGCGACGACGACCTAAAGGCGACCGTCGACATGATGGGCATCGAGCGCCCCGTGTCGCTGCGACTTGTGCCGACGGCACAGGTGGGCGACTATGTTCTCGTACACGCCGGCTTTGGCATCCAGATTGTTGACGAGCAGGAAGCCCAGGAGACGCTCGAGCTGGTCAACGCCATGACCGAGCTGGTCGAAGAGGACCAGCTCGCCACCAACCCGGCCGAGGCATACTAGTGGCGGCGGCGCAACCGGTTCACTCCGGTATCGACTTTTCGGCATTTCGCGACCCCAAGCTCGCTCGCGAGCTCATCGACCGCATTCATGAGCTTGTCGGCGACCGCAGCATCAACCTTATGGAAGTCTGCGGCACGCATACCGTGAGCATTGGCCGCTATGGCTTTCGTTCCATTATGCCGGCGGGGCTCAAGCTGTTGAGCGGTCCGGGCTGCCCCGTCTGCGTTACCGCAAACCGCGACATCGACCACGCAATCGCACTCGCCAAGATGGACGGCGCCGTCATCACTACCTTTGGTGACATGATGCGCGTGCCCGGATCGTCCACCTCGCTTGCCGCGCAAAAGGCAGCCGGACGCGACATCCGTATCGTCTACTCGCCGCTCGACGCGCTCGATATCGCCAAACACAACCCCGACCGCCCGGTCATCTTTATGGGCGTGGGCTTTGAGACTACGACGCCCACCATCGCCGCCGCCATCCTGGAGGCCGATGCACGCGGACTCCAGAACTTCTCGGTCTATTGCGCCCACAAGACCACGCCACCGGCGCTGCGCGCGATTGCCAACGACCCCGAGACGACCATCGACGGCTTTATCCTGCCGGGCCATGTCGCCACCATCACAGGGCTTGCACCCTTTGGCTTTTTGGCCGACGTGTTTAAGACCCCGGGCGTGGTTACCGGATTTGAGCCGGTCGATATTCTGCAGGGCATCTGCATGCTAGTGCAGATGGTCGTTGAGGGGCGGCCCGCGATCGACAACGCGTACCGTCGCGGCGTCAATGCGGACGGTAATCCCGTAGCGCGCCAGCTGGTCGAGCAGGTGTTTGAGCCGTGCGATACCACGTGGCGCGGGCTGGGACCGATTGCCGCCTCGGGCCTTTCCATCCGCCCCGAGTTCTCGCGCTTTGACGCCGGCGTTCGCTATGACGTTCCGATCGAGCCGACGGTCGAGCCGCGCGGATGCCGTTGCGGCGACGTGCTGCGCGGGGCAATCGCGCCGAGCGACTGCCCGTTGTTCGGCCACGCCTGCACGCCCGAGCATCCTGTTGGCCCGTGCATGGTGAGCTCGGAAGGCAGCTGCGCGGCACATTATCGTTATCATGACTAGCCCAAACACCCTCGATTGGAGTTTTCGATATGTCCCATAGCGTCACCGATAGCACTGTCCTGCTGGGCCACGGCTCCGGCGGCCAGATGATGAAGCGCATTATCGACGAGGTCTTTCTGGATGCCTTTGGGTCGCCCGAGCTGCTCGAAGGCAACGATGCCGGTGTCGCCGCCCTGCCCGCGAGCGGGCGCATCGCCATGTCGACCGACAGCTTTGTGGTGACGCCGCAGTTCTTCCCCGGCGGAAATATCGGCAGGCTCGCCGTGTGCGGAACCGTCAACGACGTCGCGACCTCGGGCGCCAACGTGCGCTTCCTTTCGTGCGGCTTTATCCTCGAAGAGGGCTATCCTATGGATAAGCTGCGCCAGATTGTGCAGACCATGGCCGAGACGGCGCGCGAGGCGGGCGTCAAAATCATCACCGGCGACACCAAGGTGGTCGAGCGCGGCGGAGCTGACGGCGTCTACATCAACACCGCCGGCGTGGGCGAGGTTCCCGCGGGCGTGACGCTCAGCGGCGCCAGCTGCCAGCCCGGCGACGTCGTCCTGGTCTCGGGCACGCTGGGCGACCACGGCATCGCCATCATGAGCCAGCGCGAGGGCCTGGCGTTCTCGAGCAGCATCGAGAGCGACGCCGCGCCCCTCAACCACCTGATTGCCGACGTGCTGGCCGCCGCCCCCGACACGCGTTGCTTCCGCGACCCCACGCGCGGTGGCCTGGCATCCACGCTCAACGAGTTTGCCCAGGCCAGCGGCGTTGCCATGGAGATTGACGAGGACGCCGTACCCGTGCGCCCCGACGTGCAGGCCGCCTGCGAGATGCTCGGCTACGACGTGCTGCAGGTTGCCAACGAGGGCAAGATGGTCGCCGTGGTGCCAGCCGAGCAGGCCGACGCGGCGCTAGCAGCCATGCGTGCCGCCCGCTACGGCGAGAACGCCGCCATCATCGGTCGCGTGCTGCCGGTCGCCGAAGGTGCTCGTCCCGCCGTGCGTGTGCGCACCGGCTGGGGCTCGACGCGTATCCTCGACATGCTCGTGGGAGAGCAGCTGCCGAGGATTTGCTAGCGGACATGGCGCGCAGCCGCCGCAGTGCAACTCAAGGTTGTTACAGATATTCAGATTCCAGGCACGCCCGACGTGCAGGGCCAGTATCATGGGGTGCGCTTTACAACTCAAACGGCAGGAGCACCCATGGCAGCAGCGTTTTCCCATGTGATTTTTGATCTGGACGGCACCATCCTCAATACGCTCGAGGACCTGGCGGCAGCCGGCAACCATACCTGCGAGATGCACGGCTGGCCCACGTTTGCCGTGGACGAGTACCGCTACAAGGTGGGAAACGGCATGCTCAAACTGGTCGAGCGCTTTATGCCCGCCGAGTACGCGGGCGACGGCCGAATGTTTGAGCAGACGCTTGCCGAGTTTAGGGCTTATTACGGCGAGCACAAGGAGGACCACACCGCGCCCTATGCCGGCACGGTCGAGATGCTCGACCGTCTGCGCGCCGCGGGCGTTGAGCTTGCCGTGCTCACCAACAAGGATCATATTTCGGCGGCCCCGCTTATCGAAAAGTACTTTGGCCCCGATCGTTTTGCACTGGTGCAGGGTCGCGTCGACGCGTTTCCACCCAAGCCCGAGGCGCCCGTCACGCTGCACGTGATGGAGGAGCTGGGCGCCAACCCGACGTCCACGCTCTACGTGGGCGATTCGAATGTCGATGTTCTGACCGGCCACAATGCCGGCCTTAAGAGCGCCGGCGTCACCTGGGGCTTCCGCGGCCGAGCAGAGCTCGAAGCCGCTGGCGCCGACTACGTAGTGGACACCCAGGACGAACTCACTTCGCTGATCTTGGGCGACTAGCGAGCCGCCCACCAATAAGTTGCGGTGAAATAGGGACTGATTGCCGGCCTACTGCCCCCAAACAGTCCCTATTTCACCGCAACTTAGATGGGCACGGGGTAGCTAATTTGGGACGGGGCTCTTTTAGCTGCCCCTCAACAATGGCGACACCACAGGTAGAGGACGGACAGCGAGCGACGTCCAAGCCGAACAAGTTGGCATGAAAAAGGCGAGGCATAGACCTTCTGGTCATGCCTCGCCTTTTGAATGACAAATTGTCGGCTTGGGCGGCGCGCAGCGTCAACTGGTTACGCGGTTCGTAGAACCGCGTAACTCCCCTAGCTCAGCATCGCATCCATCATCTCGGAGTTGACGGAGTCGTCAGCAGACCACTCGCCGTCGTCGTTGCAGGTGTACTTGAAGATAACCGTGGTCTTCCTGGGCTCGGTGGCCTTGGTCACATCGACCATCACCTGGCCGGCCATCTTGTACAGCTCGTCATCGGAAGGAACCGTGTCAAGTGCAGCGACCTTCTCCTGATACTGGGTGGAGAAGTCCTCGACGATCTTGTTCATGGACTTGCAGGTGATGGAGACCTCGGCGGTTGCAACGCCCTTGTCCTCGTCGACCGTCACGTCGCCGATCTCGTAATCAAAGCCCTCGAGATAGGTCTTGGCATACTCCTTGGGATCGATGCCCAGCTGCTCGAACTCGTCGCCCGAAGCCTCTTCCAGACCAGAGAGGAAATCGTCGCCACCGTTTTTGACCTCATCGAACTGAGTCGTAAGGTCCTCGGTGATGAGTTCTTCGATCGAAGGGCCTCCGCAGCCGGAAAGCACGACCACGCATGCAACCAAAACGGCCATGAGGGGCGCAAGCAGCAGCTTCTTTTTCATGTTGTTCCTCCCAATGAGCGGCACCGTGCTTCCCAGACACGGCACACGTTGTGATAGTAAGCACATACTATCCACTTATGAACACCCTCGGCAGCACGAAGGCGCGGTCGGTTCGTTTTAACGTCCGAACGGTCTGCGAGTCCGCTCAGCGTGCAATAAAACGCATCCGTACCGTGCAATAAAAAAGGGTGGCCGGATAATCCGACCACCCTTAGACATTATGCGATGCCGCGATTTACTTGCGGACAACCTTGACGATAGCATCGCCGGCAGCGACGGCGGAGTCGGCCTCGACGGCAAGCTCGACGTCGGCAAACTCGGCAGTGTTGGACACGGCCACGACGACGCAGTCTTTGTAACCGGCAGCGGCGATCTTGGCGCGGTCGATCTTGAGCATGGGCTGGCCGGCCTTGACGACGTCGTCGGCCTTGACGAAGCCCTCGAAGCCGTCGCCGTTCATGTTGACGGTATCGACGCCGACGTGCACCAGAACCTCGATGCCGCTATCGGACTGCAGGCCCACGGCGTGACCCATGGTGACGGTAACCTTGCCGTCGCAGGGAGCGTAGACCAGATCGTCCTCGGGCCACACGGCGCAGCCCTTGCCCAGGACCTCGCCACCAAAGACGGGATCGGGCACGTCGGCCATCTTGATGACCTTGCCCTTGACGGGCGAGCACAGCACGTCGGCGCCGGCAGAAGCAGAGATGGAGGCAGGAGCAGCGGCAGCCGCGGGCTCAGCCTTCTTCTTGAACATGTCAAACAGACCCATACGTTTTCTCCTCTTGATTAAGCGCAACGTAGTGCGCATGCCTATGGTGATTATAGTGCCAATTGGACCAAAAACTAAGGTGGGGAGTCGAATCGAAAACTCTGCCGACGTCTTTGTCCATCGGCGCCCGTTTTGTTGATTAACCCTCGATGAGCCCTAGGTGCACGAAGGCGTTCCAGATGCCGTCGTCGTCGACATTCGTGGTCACGAAATCGGCCGCCGGTCCGGCGTTCGTCAGAACGCCGGAACTCAATCGCCGGAACTCAATTACTCCAAGCCCTCAGCGCCGTTGGACTTGATGATCTTCTGGTATGCGAAGAAGCTGTCCTTGCGGCGGCGCTCGTAGGTGCCGGTGCCGTCGTCGTACTTATCGACGTGGATGAAGCCGTAGCGCTTGCGCATCTCGCCGGTGCCGGCGGACACCAGGTCGATGGGGCCCCACCAGGTGTAGGCGATCAGGTCAACACCATCGGCGACGGCCTCGCCCATGGCCTTGATGTGGCTGCGCAGATAGGCGATGCGGTACGGATCGTGAATGGAGCCATCGTCCTCGACCTCGTCGTAGGCGCCCATGCCGTTCTCGACCACCATCAGCGGAATCTCGTAACGGGCGTAAATCTCGTTGAGGGCGATGCGCAGGCCCAGCGGGTCAATCTGCCAACCCCAGTCGGTGGACTCCAGGTAGGGGTTTTTGCCGCCAAAAGTCATGTTGCCCTCGGTCATCTCGTGGTCCTTGTGGGTGCCCACGGTACCGGACATGTAGTAGCTAAAGGTGTAGAAGTCGACCTTGCCGTCGGCGATATCCTGCAGGTCGCCGTCCTCCATTGCGAGCTCGACGCCGTTCTCGGCCCAGAAGCGCTTGGCATAGAACGGGTACTTGCCGCGCACCTGCACGTCGGAGCAGTACCAGTTCATGGAGTTCATCTGCTGCTGCGTGGCGAACACGTCGACCGGATCGCACGTAGCGGCGTAGGAGAGGATGAAGCAGTCCATGTTGCCCATCTTGAACTGCGGGTAGTGCTCGTGAGCGTAGCGCACGACGCGGCCGCTGGCCACAAACTGATGGTGCAGGGCCTGGTAGCGCTGCTGAGCGGTGGTCTTGATGGCGCTCGCCGGGCCCTCGAAGCCCTGGATCAGACCGGTCTCCATCATGGCGCCCATGTCCATGGTGCCGCAGTTGATCTCGTTGAAGGTCAGCCAGAACTTGACCTTGTCCTGGTAGCGGTCGAAGACGGTCTGGCAGTACTTCTCAAAGAAACCGATGAGCTCGCGGCTTGCCCAGCCGTTGTACTTCTCGACCAGGTGATAGGGCATCTCGTAGTGCGAGAGGGTCACGAGCGGCTCGATGTTGTGGGCGCGCAGGCAGTCGAAAACGCGATCGTAGAAGGCGAGGCCGGCCTCGTTGGGGTGCGCATCGTCGCCGTTGGGGAAGATGCGGCTCCAGGAGATGGACATGCGGAACATGTTGAAGCCCATCTCGGCGAACAGCGCGATATCCTCCTCGTAGTGATGGTAGAAATCGATGCCGTCATGGTTGGGGTAGAAGCGGTTGGGGTCGATGTCAATCGTGATCTGACGCGGCTCCTTGTAGCTGCCGCCCAGGAAGTGGTCGTCGACGGAAGCGCCGCGGCCGTCCACGTTCCAAGCGCCCTCAAACTGGTTGGCGGCAGTGGCGCCGCCCCAATAGAAACCCTCGGGGAACTTGATGTTTGCCATGAGCATCTCCTTTGCATCGTGGGTCGATAAGCCGAGTATCGCCCACGCGGGAGACATGCGGAGGCGGGGGGCGCCAAACCCGACACTTCTTTTCGCAGCGGCGCCCCGCCGCCTGCCCGCCCCTGACACTTCCTGATACCTGTCAAAAAGGGACAGGTTTATTTTGGTCGGTTTTATCTGGGCAAACGCTGACGATAGGCAGCCGGCGTGCAGCCATAGCGCTCGGCAAACTTTTTGTAGAAGAAGCTCATGTTGGCATAGCCCGCCTCGTGCGCTGCGACCTCCGCGATGGCGCCGGCATCGAGCAGCGTCGCCGCGCGCGCTAGGCGGCTCTCTTGCACCAGCTGCATAAACGTGCGGCCCGTCTGACGCTTGAGTAGGGCGCTTGCGTAGTTGGGGCTCAGATGCAGGTGGCGGGCGAGGTCGTCGAGCGCGCAATCGCAGGCGTGACGCTCGATATAGCCCATAGCAGCCGCGACCTGCGCCGATGGCAGCGCGGGCGCGTCCGATCGCAGAAGACCGGCCTCGTAGCTTTGCATGAGCTCGACCAACAGCAGCTCAAACAGCCTCGAGACAATCTGGGGGCTCGCTGGCGTGGGGTCCAGACGCTCGCACAGCATCTCCTGCATGTAGCGGCGCACGCGACGGCTGCCGCCCGTATGGAAATGCACGTGTCCGCGGTGGTCGGTTTCGTCCGTGAGGGCGTTGAGCAGGAACCGCGAGACCGCGCTTGTGGGCGAAAGGCTTTGCTCCAGGCTACGGCGCAGCATTGGCCGCGAGATGATGACGCTCAGCATTATGTCGTGCTCACCGAGCTCGCCAACAGCATGCGGGCAGGCGGCATCGAGCAGGAGGACCTCGTTTTGAGCGAGCATGAGCGGCGCGCCGTTGACGATCTGCGGCGCTCGTCCTCGATAGACATAGCTGATTTCGACATAATCGTGCACGTGTTCCGGCACAGGATTGAAGCGCGAGTTGCGAACAATCGATAGCCCCTCGGGCATGCCTTCTTGGTGCAGAGCGAGCGTTGGGTTGCCAATTTTACGAATGAATCGGCCATCAATATCTGCCTGATTACCTTGACCGAGTGCATCGCTCCAGTCGTAATGGGCGCCCGCGCGATAGGCGCGTTCACTGTCGGTCAGCTCGAGTAGCAGGTTATCCAAGTGCGCGAGCTCCATAGTGCTCCCATCGTTGATTCGGTCATATTCTGCCGTGGTTTTGATATTAGCAGGGCGGCGCGCTCGGCGTACTCTGACTTCAATGGATTTGAAAGGCCGGTTTTGGAGGAGCGTATATGGCGGCGTATTTTGAGCAGGTGCTTGGCGGCACCTACGACAACCACGTGCTTCCGTTCTTGTGGCTCAAGGGCGAGGCGCGCGAGACGATTACCGAGTATCTGGAGCAGATCGCCGGGGCGGACATCCACGAGGTTTGCCTGGAATCGCGCACGCATCCCGATTTCTGTCGCGACGGCTGGTGGTCTGACCTGCGCTTTATCATCGGCGAGTGCAAGCGCCTGGGGTTAAAGATCTGGCTGCTCGACGACGCCCACTTCCCCACAGGCTATGCCAACGGCGCGCTTGCGGGCGATGGCGTCGACCCCGCGCTCAAGAAAACCGTGCTCAAGCATCGCACGATTACGGTTGTTGGTCCCCAACCGTCCACGACTATCAAGCTCGGTAATCTCATGGACCCCACCGAGCGCTTTGTGGGCGTGGCAGCTTTTGATGCCGCTGGTGCGCCGCTCGACCTTGCGCTCGCTGTTGAGCAAGGAGACGATGGAACGCCCGCCCGCTTGCGTTTTGACGCCCCCACCGGCGTCACTACGATCGTGCTGTACGCCACCAGCCAAAAGACCGGCTTTCGCGATGAGTACATCAACATGGTCGACGCCGCCTCGTGCCACGCGCTCATCGACGCCGTCTACGAGCCCACGTTTGAGCATCTGAGCGACGAGTTTGGCAAAACGATCTTGGGCTTTTTCACCGATGAGCCCGGCTTTATGAACGAGAAGGGAACCACGCTCGACGATGCTTCTACCAGCAGTTTTATCGGGCGAGGCGACCTAGCGCTGCCGTGGTCGAACGAGCTTGCCCACCGCCTGCGCGATGCGCTTGGCGAGAATTGGCTTGCTAAGTTGCACGGCCTTTGGACGCGCGAGGCAAACGGCGCCCAGGTTCGCCACGCCTATATGGACCTTGCTACGCAGCTCTACCGCAGCTGCTTTGACGAGCAGATTGGCGGTTGGTGCCGCGCGCACGGCGTCATGCACATTGGCCACGTGATCGAGGACAAGAGTTGTCACACGCGCCTGGGTCAGGGCGCTGGGCACTACTTCCGCGCGGTCGCAGGACAGGACATGGCTGGCGTGGATGTGGTCATCAACCAGCTTGCCCCCGGAATTGACCGCGGGCGCTACAGCTACTTCCACGGCGCATGGAACATGGAGTTCTTTACGTACGCGCTCGCCAAGTTGGGATCTTCGGCAGCGCGCCTCGACCCCAAAAAGCAGGGGCGCTGCATGGCCGAGGTCTTTGGCGCCTTTGGCTGGCACGAGGGCCTGCGCGAGATGAAGTGGATCGCCGACCATATGCTCGTCCGCGGTATTAACTGGTTTACGCCGCACGCGTTTAGCATGGCGCCCTTCCCCGATTGGGACTGCCCGCCGCACTTTTACGCGCACGGCAACAACCCGCAATGGCCGCACTTTGGCCAGCTCATGCGCTATATGAATCGCACGGCGACGCTCCTTTCGGAAGGCGCTGCCGCTCGCCCCGTCGCCATTCTGTACCATGCCGACGCCGAATGGGCCGGCAACGTCATGCCCGTCGAGCGCGTGGCGGCCGAACTCACGCGCGCGCAGATCGACTTTGATTTTGTGCCGGCAGAGGCTTTTGCGAATGAGGAGCGTTACGAGGTTTCGATTGCCGATGGGACGTTTGCCGTTAATGGCTGTCGCTACCAGGCGTTTGTTATGCCCGGGGCTTCGTTTATTGGCGCTGTCACAGCACGTGCCGTCGGGCGCATGATGGCCGCGGGGGTTATGGCGCTTGCCGTCGACGAGGTGCCCGGCGCGCTTTACGACGCGGATGGCGCGGCCGAGCTGAGCGGTCTTGCCGCGACCCCGCTTGCCGATGTGGCGGCTGCGCTCGCACGCGCGGGGCTGCAGACTGTTGTGACCGATACGCCGCAGCCCCGGCTACGCGCGCTTCGCTACGAGCGTGCCGGCGAGACCTACGTCATGTTGGTCAACGAGCACCCACGTGAAAGCATTTGCTGCACGGTTTCGCTTCCGCAAGACAAGTGTCTTTGCGGAACGCGCCTCGACCTGCTGAACAGCACCAAGCCCGTTGCGTTTGACGGCGTGCTGGAGCTGGCGCCTTACGAGAGCTGCGTTGTTGTTCTGGAGGCAAGCGGCGCAATCGAGCCCGCGGACTGCACCGACACGAGCACACGTGCAACGCTCGCCCTCGACATCAGCCACTCCTGGACCGTCGCCCTCTCCCCTGCCGGCAGCGATGGAACCTTTGGCGAGCCGCAAAAGCTCGAGCGCCTGTGCGACCTCACGGCCGAGCAGTTCCCCGGCGTATGTGGTACGTTCCGCTATCGCACGTCGTTCGAGCTGGCCGACGACCTCGCCCACACCGTCATTGACCTAGGGGATGTCTACGAAGTCGCAACGCTCACACTCGACGGACAAACGCTCGGCACGCGCATCTGCCCGCCCTACCGCTTTGCGACAGGCGCGCTTACCGCCGGCGCACACGAGCTCGCCATCGATGTCATCAACACGCTCGACCATGCGACCTCCGACATCTTCGCCCTCACCGAGCCCGTCGCGCCCAGCGGTGTCCTCGGCCCCGTTACCCTTCTCGGGCAAAACCTGCCAAAATAAACCCGTCTCTTTTTGGCAGGTTTGGCGAGTGCGGGAGTTCGAATGGATATCAAACGCAAGATTACCGAGGCGCAGGGCCTAACCCCTACCGAGCAGCAGCTCGGCATCTCGGCCCTTGCCATGGGCGAGGACATCCGCGGACTCTCCATTAAGGAGTTTGCCGCCCGCGCCAATGTTTCGGTCGCAAGCGTGCACCGTTTTTGCAAAAAGCTCGGCCTCGAGGGCTTTAAGGACCTCAAGGTCGAGCTTATCCGCCTGGCGACCGAAGCAGGCAACCGCCGCGACGTGGACATCAACTTTCCCTTCGATGCCACGTCCACGCCCGCGCAGGTTATGGAGCGCATGGAAGGGCTCTACCAGACCACGCTGGCCGAGACGCAGGAGCTGCTCGACCCCGCGCAGCTCGACCACGCCGCCAAACTGATCGCGAAGGCACGGCAGGTCGATATCTACACCGGCTCGCACAACCTCTATCCAGCGGGGATGTTCCGCGACCGCCTACTTTCGTCCGGCAAGAGCGCCACATGCTACAGCAGCACCGAGGCCCAGGTGCGCACGGCGCTCGCCTCGGATTCCGGCAATGTGGCGATCGTCATCTCCTACAGCGGCCTTGCACCCAACCTCAAGGAAATCTTGCCGATCCTCAGCAGCCGACATGTTCCCGTCATTGTCATCGGCACACCTTATTGTGCGCGCCTGCACCCCGGCTTTGCCGCCTACCTCACGGTGAGCGACCACGAGAGCATGACGCACCGCATCACGCAGTTCGCCAGCCACATCGCCGTGCAATACGTGCTCGATTCGCTCTACAGCAGCTACTTTGCCAAAGACTACGCCCGCTGCGCCGAGTTCCTAGAGCGCTCGTTCCCCTACACCCGCCTCTCCGGCCTCAAATAACAATCCGGCCCCACCGCGCCTCCAATCGCCCTCCTAAGTTGCGGTGAAATAGCTCCTGTTTAGGCTCTAAACCAGCACTTTCAGGAACTATTCCACCGCAACTCGTTGGCGCAGGGGCATCGGGCGGACAGCGGGCTTTTACTTGCGAGGCGTCGGCAAAACAAAGAGTCCGTGCTGGTTACAGTAGAGGTACATTCTGCCGCGTCCGGTGATATGAAAACGCGGTTGCACCGATTGCTCTGGATAGAGCTTCTTGAGGCAGATGCCATCCATAGTCGCATATGCCACAAAGCTAATGTAATGATCCTTGGTCATGGGATGGTCGAGCGTGACGTACCAATCGTCCTCGATGCGCTCGATGGAAAAGGCGTGATCCGCGTCCGGCTCTTCGGCCTCCTGGGGAAACATCGTGGAGCCGCAACAGCTAAAGCTGCCTTCTCCGAGCGCGTGCACAACGTTTCCGCAGATAGGGCAAACGTAAAAGATGCCTTTGAGCATATTGCCTGCACGGTTGGCGTTGGCCCGAATGTCACCAGCCAAAAGCTCAGCCACGCTTATGCCGAGTCTCTGGGCCAAAGGCTCAACGAGGGAAATGTCGGGAAGGCCGCGGCCGGACTCCCACTTGCTGACGGCTTTATCGGTCACGCCAAGGCTTTCCGCCAGGGCGCGCTGGGTGAGGCCGCGATCTTCGCGCAGCCGCTTGATGGCATGTGCTGCCAAAAAAGTATGGGGGACATTGCTTTGCGGTGTCTGGTTCATGAGATGTCCGATCAGATTGGAAGAATGGAGCGAACCGGTTCAAGAGCCAGTATCCATTTGAAGACAGCCCTCGACAACCTACGCTGCGTAGACATGCACCGACCAAACGAGCGTGGATTTTCGGACACTCAAATCACGAGCGTGGATAATCTCCCACTTTGAGCCCCCACACAGGCCAAAACCGGGAGATTACCCACGCTCATTTTTGGTGCAAGGGTAGCTAATTTGGGACGGGGCTATTTTGACTGCTTTCACATGTAAAGTAGTCAAAATAGCCCCGTCCCAAATTAGCTACCCAACGACCGCACCGATGTTTTGGCACCGACAGCGAAAACGCCCCTAAGCGAGCAAGGTGCCTTGAAAGAGGAGGGCATAGGCCTTCTGGCCATGCCCGACGATTGAAAGGCAGATTGCCGCTTAGGGGCGTTTGCAGCGTCGAGCCGTTACGCGGTTTGGAAAACCGCGTAACTACTCCCGGGCTCCGTACTGCTCGTAGTAGGCGTCGATGGCGGTCTTGAGCTCGTCGTCGATGACAACCTTGCCGTCGATCTCGTGGTTGTAGAGGGTCTCGACGACCTCGGCCATGGAAACGATGCTCGCGACAGGGAAGCCGTACTTGGCCTCGATCTCCTTCTGCGCGGTAGTCACGCCGCCCTTGCCGACCTCCATGCGGTTGAGGGACACGATGAGGCCCTTGATTTCGACGTCGGCAGCAGCCTTGACCTTGGGATAGGTCTCGTCGATGGACTTGCCGCTGGTGGTAACGTCCTCGACCATGACCACACGGTCGCCGTCCTTGGGCTCATAACCCAGCAGGTTGCCCTTATCGGCACCGTGGTCCTTGGCCTCCTTGCGGTCGCAGCAGTACTTGACCTCCTTGCCGTACAGCTCGTGGTAGGCAATTGCGGTCACGACGGCCAGCGGAATACCCTTGTAGGCCGGTCCAAACAGCACATCAAAGTCGTCGCCAAAGTTATCGTGGATGGCCTGGGCGTAATACTCGCCCAGCTTCTTGAGCTGATAGCCCGTCACGTAAGCGCCGGCGTTCATAAAGAACGGGGACTGACGGCCGCTCTTGAGCGTAAAGCTGCCGAACTTAAGGACGTCGGACTCGACCATAAACTTGATGAACTCTTGCTTGTAAGCCTCCATGCGGGCTCCTCTCGTAATCGCGTACGTGCCTTCCAGTTTAGCGCAGGCGAAGCGTCGATGCGGGCGCGCTTTGGGGCCACGGCATTCCGTAAAGGCTTTGTCAGGGGGAATGGTTTTCCGAACAATGGGGTTGACATGTCAAACCCCCTCATCAAGAATACGGGCGGATTAAAAAGGGGTACGAGATACCCAAAGCGCGCTGCGCTCGGCCTTTAGGAGGTGTGCCATGGAAGGCAGTCCTAGTCGAAAAACCTGCATGTCGCCCTCGGCGCGCCGCGAGGACTCCGCACACACATAAACGCCACCGGCAGATCGCCAAAACCACCGCAAAGGCGCGCTGCACCCTTTGTGGGCTCAAGAGCTTGACGTGAGCGACATCTAGGTTTTTTGAAGCAAATACGACACGTACGCTAACTCCCCTCAACAAGGAGGACCCTATGCTGATGCTCAAAACCGTCACGGTACTCGAAGCCATCTCCAAGCGCCGCCGCACGGCGCGCCCTGCCGCTCATACCGGCCTGTCCAAGAACACCATATTCGCCGCCACCCATAGTGCCGAGGACGCCCTCGTACTGCTTGACGCCACGGCAAACGGCCTCACCGTCGAGCAGGCAACTGAGCGCCTGAACGCCGTCGGCCCCAACACCATCGAGGCAACGACCAAAACGCTCGCCCGCCGCATCGCCGACGCGTTCATCGATCCCTTCGCCGGCATCCTCGCCGCGCTCGCACTGGTCTCGCTCTACATCGACGTGCTCGCCGTGCCCGAACCGCAGCGCGACCCCTCCACGGTCATCGTCATCGGCACCATGCTGCTGGTATCGGGCGGCATGAAGTTTATTCAGGAAGCCCGCAGCGGCAATGCGGCCGAGGCCCTCAAGGACCTGGTCTCCAACACTTGCACCGCCCTGCGCGACGGCGAGCGCATCGAGATCCCCTTCGACGAGCTCGTCCCCGGCGATGTAATCCGTCTCTCTGCCGGCGATATGGTGCCGGCAGATGCCCGCATCATCACCGCGCGCGACCTGTTTGTCATCGAGTCCGCACTCACCGGCGAGAGCGAGGCCGTCGAGAAGACCACCGCCGTCACCGTCGTCGAGGGCGCCGACGGCTCCGCACTGCCACTCTCTGCCTGCAAGAACATCGTCTTTACCGGCACCTCCGTGCAAAACGGCGCCGCCATGGCGCTTGTCGTTGCCACCGGCTCGGACACCTACCTGGGCGGCATCGCCAAGATGCTCAACGGGCGCGGCGAAAAGAGCGCGTTTGACCGCGGCGTCTCGAGCGTCTCCATGCTGCTGGTGCGCCTGATGCTCGTTATGGCGCCGGCCGTCTTTGCCATCAACGCCGCCACCAAGGGCAACGTCATCGACGCGCTGCTGTTCGCCACGAGCGTGGCCGTGGGCATCACGCCGCAGATGCTTCCCGTCATCGTGACCACGAGCCTGTCGCAGGGCGCCAAGGACCTCACCCGTCGCCAGGTTATCGTCAAGGAGCTGCCGGCGATTCAAAACCTCGGAGCGATGGACGTCCTGTGCTGCGACAAGACCGGCACCCTCACCGAAGACCGCATCGTGCTCGAGCGCTACCTCAACACCGATGGCAACGAGGACGCGCGCGTGCTGCGCCATGCGTTTTTGAACAGCTTCTTCCAGACCGGCCTCAAAAATCTTATCGACCTGGCCGTAATCGACCGCGCCGATGTGACGCCCTCGACCGTCGCACCCGATTCCATGCTGGGCCAGAGCCTGCGCGACCGCTACACCAAGGTCGACGAGGTTCCCTTCGATTTCTCGCGCCGTCGCCTGAGCGTAGTTGTCGCCGACGCCCAAGGCAAAACCCAGATGGTTACCAAGGGCGCTGCCGAGGAAATGCTCGAGATCTGCTCCTTTGTCGAGATCGATGGCATCGCTCAGCCGCTCACCGACGAGAAGCTCGCCCAGATTCGCAAGCAGATCGCCGGACTTAACGCCGAGGGCCTACGCGTAATTGCCGTGGCGCAGAAGACCAATCCGCGCTGCGTGGGCGAGTTTGGCATCGCCGACGAGTGCGACATGGTGCTGATGGGCTTTTTGGCCTTCCTCGATCCGCCCAAAGCAAGTGCCGCGGGCGCCGTCGCCACCCTCGAGGCCAAGGGCGTGGCGGTCAAGATCCTAACCGGCGACAACGACCGCGTCGCCGCCACCGTCTGCGAGCAGATTGGTATCGATGCGAGCAGCGTCTTGCTCGGCTCCGAGATCGATGCGCTCGATGACGCCGAGCTTGCCGAGCGCGCCGAGAAAACCCACCTCTTCGCCAAGCTCTCGCCGCTGCAGAAGGCGCGCCTGGTACGTGTCATGCGCGAGATGCTCGGCCACACCGTGGGCTTTATGGGCGACGGCATCAACGACGCCGCCGCCATGCGTGCGAGCGATTGCGGCATCTCGGTCGATTCGGCCGTCGATATTGCCAAGGAATCCGCCGATATCATCTTGCTTCAGAAGGACCTGGGCGTGCTCGAGCGCGGCATCATCGAAGGCCGCCGCACCTACGGCAACCTGCTCAAGTACCTCAAGACCACGGTGAGCTCCAACTTTGGCAACGTGCTGTCCGTGACCGTCGCGAGCTTGTTCTTGCCGTTTTTGCCTATGAGCGCTCTGCAGCTGGTGCTGCTATCGCTCGTCTACGAGATCGTGTGCATCGCGCTGCCGTGGGACACCGTCGATGACGCCTGGACTGCCCGCCCGCGTGCTTGGGATGCCGCGTCCATCAAGGGCTTTATGCTCGAGCTGGGCCCCGTGAGTTCGCTGTTTGACATCGTGACCTTCGCCGCGCTCTTCTTTGTGGTGTGCCCTGCCACCGTAGGCGCAAGCTGGTCCGAGCTCGCCGGGACGGGCAACGTCGCGGGCATAGCGACCTTTGCTGCGCTCTTCCAAAGCGGCTGGTTTGTCGAGTCCATGTGGTCGCAGACGCTTGTGATCCACATGCTGCGCTCCCCGCGCCTGCCGAGCCCGCGCGACCACGCCGCGCCCGCGCTGTGCGCGCTCACCGTGCTAGGCCTGGCGCTTGTCACCTGGCTGCCGGCAAGCCCCATCGCCGATGCACTCGGCCTCATGACGCTGCCCACAAGCTTTTTCGCGCTGCTCATCGGCATCGTCACCGCCTACATCGCGCTCACCCAGCTGGCAAAACGCCGCTACATCGCCCGCCACGGCGAACTGCTGTAGCAAGCAGGCGAAAAACACCCTGCCAGCCGCCATTACCGCTACCACAGCTGCCGACGCCGCTGCCGTTGCCTCTGTCGCCGCCGCAGTCTATCCCCTCAGCAGTTGCGGTGAAATAGTTCCTGTTTAAGGTCCCGCGACTTTAATTTAGGGACTATTCCACCGCAACATATTGGAGGATTAGCTAGTCCTTGGGTGTCCAGGACCAGAAGAAGTTGATAAGGGCCACGCGCGAGGCGGTGCCGGTCTTTTTGTTGATCGAGGAAATGTGACGGTAGAGCGTGGAGCGCGAAAGGAAAAGCGTTGCGGCGATGTCCTGAACGCTCTGGTCCGAAACGACCAAGGCCTCAAGAATATCGCGCTCGCGCTCTGTAAGCTCAAAGGTGGCGACGAAGGCATCGAGGCGTTCATCGGACGTGAGCTCCGCTGCCTCCACGGGCTCGGAGTCGGAGCATGTGGGCGCAAGATCCCCACCAAGATCATCAGTGGCAAGCGGCAGGCCGTCCTGCATCACGACATCATCGGCCCGTTGCCCCAACTGCCCCAGCAGCGTAATCGCAATACCCACAAACATCACGAGCGCCGCGCCGACTGCCACCAGCACGTTTTGACTCGAGATGATCGCCACCGCCGGCGCCGTCACGAGCATCGAGCACACGTTGTTGACGACGCGACCCATGCACGGCCAAAAATATGACCAGCGCGCATAGAGTGAGATGGCGGCGAATTTTGTGGTAAAGAACACCACAAAGAAGCCCGAGCCCAGATAAAAGATGATCGTGGCAGCAAGCTCGTTGCCGCCATTGCCATCGATGATGAGCACAAAGAACGAAAGCGTGGACAGCATGGCGACACATGTCATGCCGATATTCATATACGAGCGGTCGTGCAGGTCAAATAGTGCGCCGGCGGCCAACGAGCTCACGACAAGCAGCAGGCGCGGCCAGTCACCCAAATCAACGGCTCCGGTAGCATACAGGGTTGTGAGGCCCGCGTTGAGAGCGGCGAATACGCCGGAAAGATACGCTGTCGCCACGGTCAGGCGAACTACGGTGCGGCGAAATGCCGCCTTTGCCTCGGGATCGTCATGCCATTTGGCGCCATATTCCAGAGCATCTACCGAAAGCCCGGCAGCACTGGGTTCGAAGTTGGGATCGGACTCGTCGCGCAGCTTGGCGCGTCGGACACCGTGGAGCAACGCTACCTGCGCGATCGCACAGATGACCAGAACAGCCTGCTGAGGAATACCAACAGGCATCGCCATGTGGTTGAACACCTGTACCAGAACGCCCATGGCATAGGAAAGTGCTGCGGCGCGCGCCAAGCAGGGCGTCCGCGCAAAGCGTCGCGCAAAGTTTGCGTGGGCAGTCGATCCGCAGTAGCCCAGGGCGCAGCACGCCACCAGGCCGCCGGCAATTACCACCTCAAACCGCACTGCCATAATCATCAGCAGCAACGCCGATACCAAAAGCACGCCTGTAATATCGCTCGTCGCATCGATCGTCTGGGGACGGCGATAGTACAGAAATGGGCGCACGAAAAAGCCAATCACGCTCGCGCCGACAACGATGCTCTCGTAGATGACGACCTCACTCGATGGCACGAACTCGGCTATGCGCACATCAAAAAGATACTCGCACGCCAAAAACGTGAAGAAGAACAGCGCCAGGCATATAATCTCCCGAATGCCCCGACGCAGATATGCGGTTGTGTCTCCCATGCCCCTCACGGTTAACCCCCGGCCGCTTAATTGGTCTGGAATCTATTTTAATAAAGAATCAATCTCAATATCAAAACCAAGCTCGAAATGCTGCTAATTCGACCCCAGTCGTCCACATCACGCCGAGATTTTGAGCCGCATGGCCCAGAAGGGGCACGCGCGACCTCTAGCTCGGCAAGGAGTGTTTTCAACTGCGCTCATTTAAGTACGTCCCCAATGAGTAAAACCACCCCCATTTCCCGTGCTAAGGAAATAGGGGCGGTTCACGCCGGCCTTTATCTTTTTCGACAGCCTTGTTTGGCTCGCGCTACACCAGGCGCATGGCCTCCTGGACAGTACCGTAAAGGTTGGCGTCGTTGCCGAGCTCGGCCACCTTTATCTGCGGCACAGGAATGCCAGCAAGGGTCCCTTCGTAACTCGCGAGGGCCAGCGGCATCTGCGCACGCAGGGCATCGACGAGCTCGGGATGGCACGAGATGCCGCCTGCGATCACAAAGACCTCGGGGTCGAGCACGGCCTGCAGGTTGATGAGCTGTCCGTCAAATGCGCGAGCGTAGCGGTCGAGCGCGCGCTGCGCCGCTATGTCGCCATCCGCGATCCACTCAAAGACGCGGCGGCCGTCCACCGGAGAATCCGCAGGCAGGCCCTTCTCGGCAACGGCGGCATCGCGGAGCGCGCGCCAACCGCCCGAGCCCGCAAAGGAGTTTTCCATGCTCGCGGCAGTCGTGACATCGTTGCGCAAGAAGCTGAACTCGCCTGCAAAGCAGTGCGCGCCGCGCAGGACCTTGCCGTCGATGACGATACCGCCGCCGATGCCCGTGCCAATAGCGAGTACCACGCCAAAACGCGTCCCGCGCAGGGCGCCAGCCGCATACTCACCGAGTGCACAGCACTTACCGTCGTTATTGACGGCAACCGGCACCCCCAGCGCCTCGCGCATGAGCTTTCCCAGTGGGCAGCCGTCCATAAACGTGAGCGCACCGCCGCGATGGATCGTTCCCGTGACATCTCCCTCGTAAATACCGCCGGGTGCGCTCACGCCTACGGCGTTCACGCGCTCGCGGTACGGCTCGACGAGCCCGATCAACGCCGAAACGGTCTCCTCAGCCGTGGTAAAGCCCGTCGGCAGGCTCCCGCGCTCGCGGATGGAAAAATCCTCGCCCAGCACAGCCCATTTAACGGCCGTACCGCCCACATCGATTCCAAAGAACTCCTGCATATTCGCCCCTCACGTGCCATAGCCCCGAACGCGCATCGCCGCGACCACCACAGGGGCTGCCCTTATGATGGTCGTGCAGCAAATCGCGCCCGGAGCCGATTATCTCTATTATTACGCCTCTACTTTAGTCAGACGAAGCAACATATACTGCTTACTAGGGAGGTCGATGCGGAACTTGCCCTCAAAGGTTCCGGGAAGCTCTTCCTCCGTCATGTCCCATGTGTCCACGACATTCACCTTGTAACGAGCGCCCGCCTCGCCCTCAAACTCACGATACGCCGGACGGTTGAACCCAAAGTACATAAGGACATCGGCAGTCCCGTGGCCATGATCGTTGGACATACAGGTGACATCCCAGGTAAACGTACCGTCAAGGATGCCGACCTCATCGGGCACCCAGTCAAAATCGGCCGGCAGCGCCTCCATGTAGCGACGGCAAAAGCCAATGCGATCGGGCGAATCGCCGTAGAGCTTGCCGCCGTGCGCCCACCACAGCTTGGGTCCGCGGTCGACGTAGGTCTCACCGTGGGTCACATAACCGCCACGCAAACTGCCCTCCCAAAAACGACGTACGAGTTCCTGAGCGGTCAGGTTACCCCAGCCCCAGTTGATGTTGCCCTCATAGCCGACCTCGTCGATCAAAACCGGCTTGCTATACTGCGCGCGCAGCATGGTGACGTCCTCGGCTGTGTTCTTGAGGTCGCACCTCTGGTAGCTCACGTGCGTAATCCACGGATGACTGTGGTCAAAGATCTCACGGCAATTGTGGATACTGCGCAGATGACCATACGGGTCGTTCGCCATGATGATACGGGCATAGCGGTCCCAGTCCTCGGCCGGCTTCCACGGCATAAGGTCCCACTCATTGGCAAGGCTCCACCAAATGTTCTTGTATGCCGAGAAGCGACGAGCGACATACGTCAGGTAGAAAATATCCTCCTCGCGCGTCATACGAGAGAAGCCCCAGTCCTCGGGCTTGTCATACGGATGCAAAACGATGAGATCCGCCTGGATGCCCAGCTCGTCAAGCTGCTCGATGCGGTGCTCGAGGTTTTCCCAAAACGGCTCATAGAAGCGAAAATGGTCAAAGCTGCCCTTCTCGCCCTCGTAAGCATACATCGCCGGATCCTCGACGTTATAGTCGTAAAACTTGGGGAAGACGCACATGCGGATTTTGTTAAAGGGCGCTGTGGCGAGCGTCTGAAGCGTCTGCTCCTGCAGCTCGGCATCTTGATTGGTCCACGCATAGCAAGTGGTGCCGAAGGGCAGGTAGCGTGTGCCGTCCTCGTACGCAAAATTGAAATCCTCGTCAGTAATGAACGGAGCTCCGTGGGCGAGCACATCCTTTGCCAGCAGCACGCGACCATGATTGGCGCCCGTGGCGGGCACGGCCTCAAAAGAGCCGGCGGCACCATCGAGCTCGGGGTCATTGGAACTCACCACGTAGTTCCAGACGCCGGCACTCTCAGGCATAAAGTTGATTCCATAGTTGCCGTCACCCTTGTAGAAGCCACGGACCTCAAAGCTGTCCATGCCGTCCGCTCGATCGAAGTGTGCCGACAGCTCGACTTCGACATAGGGATTGCCGGCCGCAGTGCCCGCGAGCTCGAGCTTAAACACCTTGTACTGCTCGACGATAGTCATGATAACGCCTCCAAGTTAAGCGATTGAATAGTCGGAGTCCGTCGGGCAACACGAACGCAGCCCGACGGAATGAAAGAGAGTGGCGGATTACTTGGCGCTCTTGATGAGCATGATGGACACATAGCCCACGGCGATGAGCACGATGGAGATCGGGAACGCCGTGAAGTAGGAACCGGTGGCGACAACGATTGCCGAGGTCACGATGGGACCGAGGATCTGACCGATGGTGTTGGCGATATTGAGGATGCCCAGGTCCTTGCCGGCGTTCTCCTTATCGGGCAGGACGTCGACATTGAGCGCCTGGTCCACGGAAGAGTAGATACCGTAGCCAAGTCCGGCGAGCAGAGCAAATCCGTACATGCCGATAACGGACTTAAGTAGCCAGGGCAGGGCGATACCGATACACATCATGATCGTTGCGACGAGGATGATGGGCTTGCGGCGGCCGATCTTGTCGGAGATGGCGCCCGAGGTGAGCGAGGCGACAAGCGACACGACCATGATCACGACGGACATACTCGAAAGGACCGCGCCGGCTTCTGCCACTGGAAGACCGATGTACTTCTCGAGGATGTATAGCTGATAGCCGTTGATGCAGAAGTAACCGAAGATGAGGAGAAGGCGGCCAAAGAGTGCCAGGTAGAAGTCGCGGCAGTTCTTGGTGGGCGGAACGAACATGAGCAGCAGCGACTTGAGGTTGAGCTTCTCGGACTGCTCGCCCTCGTCAAGAGCGGCAGACTTCTCGCGCGGCCAAATGATGACGGCGAGGATACCGGTCAGCAACCAAGAGACCGTGCCGATGATAAAGCCAGGAACTGGGTTGGAGAGGAACTGCGTACCGATGATGGTGCCAATCGACTGGCCGGCCGTTGCGCCGCCGCCATAGAAAGCGGAGAGCGTGCCGCGCTTGTTAAGCGGGATGCGGTCGGAAAGCACGGCAACAGCAGGGGCAAGCATGCAGTTAAGACCAATCTGCAGCACGCACCAGGAGGCGACGATCATGGGAAGTGTGGTCGCGACCGAAGTGCTCCAGAAGGCGCAGCCGCAGATAAAGCCGCCGAGAACGATAAACGGCGTGCGCTTGCCAAAGCGGCTGTGGCAGTGGTCGGAAAGCGCGCCGAAAACGAGATTTGAGAACAGGGCGAAGATCGAACCGACCGAGTTCATCGCCGCGAGAATTGCCTCGGGCTGGCCAATATTAAGGCCGTTAAAACGCTCGGGGAACAAGACGTTGGAGCCGATCGTGCCCGACATCATCCACATGATTCCGAAGATGATAAAGCCGATCATAAAGCGCCATGTCTCGGTTTTGGTCATGGGCTTTCCGGTATCGGGGGCGATGGCGTTCTCGTCAATCGCCGCGGCGGTTTGATTTGCCATGGAATAGATCCTCTCTGTGATGGAATGCGCGAGGGCGCTCGTGCACCAAGGGTCAAGGGGTCAAACCCGCTGGATGCGGCGGCCGTGGAATGGGGTACGGCTGCTCGCGAGCGTCTGTTGAGTTGTTACTTACTAACTAGTAAGTAACTCCACGACCTGTATAGTACGCTTACTAAGTACTTAGTAACCTATAAGAGCGGTAAACGGTTGTTTTGAACCGCTGAACGGCTGAGGTAAGCTATGGGGGTATACAAAAGGCATTTGGCGGCAATACTCGAGCCGCCCTAAATAAGGCAGCGCGATTTATATGGACACTCAGAAAACTCCCACACCCGCGGCAAAGAAACGCAGCGCTGCGGCGCAGGAACGCCTTGACCAGATTGTTTCGGCGGCCGTGCGGCTTATCAACGCGCGCGGCTTTAACGGCATGTCGCTCCAGGCGGTAGCCGACGAGGTGGGCATCACCCAGGCGGGCGTGCTGCACTACGTGGGCAGCAAGCACGGGCTTTTGGTCGAGGTGATCCGTCGCTATTACGATCGCAGCTCAACCTTAGACGACTATCTCTCCCTCTTTCATCCTGGCGGGGCATTTGAGGGCCAGAGCCCCAAGATTCCCGAATACTGCCGTCTGCTCGTGGCGGAGAACAACAGTCAGCCCGAGCTCGTCATGCTCTTCCAGATGCTCAATACCGAGGCCATGAGCACGGAGAGCCCCCTGCACGAGTATTTCAACGACCGCTCGCGCGGAGTTATCGAGCCCGAGCCCGATGTTAACTGGAGCGTTCCCGAGGGAATCGACGCCACCGAAGCCATCTCGTGCGCGCTGGCGGCGATGTACGGATTGGAAGGCCGTTGGGTGGCGCGACCCGACGAGATCGACTATCCCGCCGAGTGGTCTAAGTTCGAGGACATCCTCTTTCCCCTTCCCCTCTGGGAGGGCTACCGTTAAGAGCGGCGGTATGCAATCGCCATTACCAACCGCAACGGCTGTGTCGATACAAAAAGGCCCGGGCTACCACCCGGGCCTTTTCTCTTGCGTTATTCCGTTTTCCTTAACGCGCCGGCGAGACCACGAGCAGCGCGTCGTGCTCAAAGGGATGCTGGGCCACGCGCACGGTGCCGTCACCGTTGTCGCGGACGGGCAGCTTGGCGATGCGCTTGTCCTCCATGTCGAGGACCGTCGCCGTCCAGTCGCGCGCACCGTCGAGCTTAAACTTGAGCGCCGTGGTACGCGGCAGGTACGTGACGACGCGATCGCCAACGCGCGCCACACGAATGGCCTCGCGCGCGTCATCGAGCAGCTCCTGCGCCGGAACCACGGCAAGTGCGTCATCGCCAGCCGTAGCGCCCAGGCCGGCAAGCACATGCTCAATCGCGCCAAAGTCCCAAACGCCCGCAAACTGCAGGCACTCCTGCCAGCGGAACGGCATATCGAAGCCCTCGCCCAGCACCGAGCCCTGGCTCTTGCTGGTCTGCCAGTTCCAAACGCCGTGCGCGCCATAGGTCACACCCGCACTGGCGCCGGCGAGGATCGACGACCACACGCTCGCGCGGCAGTCCTGCGCGGTGAACCGCCAGTACACGTTGCGCGAGGCGCCCATCTGCTCGTAACAGGGCTCGGAGTTGACCATCGGCTTTTTGGGATAGTTGGCGATAAAGTCCTGCGGCAGGCGCCAGGCCTCGGGCTGGCCCTCGTAGTTGTGGCCGGGCTGGAACATGTAGAAGTCCAGGCGGTCCAGGTACTGCAACGGAATGGTGCGGTTGCCGCGGTTGATATGCATGGTGCGCAACGCTTCGGGCGCGCGCTTGACAACTTCGTCGAGGGCATCCTCGTAATAGGCGATCGCCTCGTCGCTGGTAAAGTCGGTATCGCCCGTCACCACATAGACGGGGTCGAACTCGCCCAGGTTCTCGACGACGCGGGCAACGTGGGCACGGACCTCCTCGCGCGGCATAACCTCGGCACCGCAACGCTCAGCAATCTTGGCGCCCCAGGTACCGGGCACGTAGTTGCACCACATAAGCACGAGTGCCGGACGAATGCCGTGCTCGACGGCAGCGCGGCACATGGCAGCAGCACGGTCCCAGTACGCCTGGTTGGGACGGGACCAATCAAAATGCACGCCGTCCTCGCTGGCATAGGGCCAAATGCCCAGATCGGGACAGCAGCGGTCCCACTGCGGCAGCGTGTTGATCTGCAGCACGTTCATGCCCTGCTCGGCGCGACGGGTCAGATAGTAGTCCCAATCGGCCTCGGTAATGCTCGTAAACGCGCTCCAGCACGTATCGGCAAACCAAAAGAACGGTTTGCCCTCGCACAAAAAGCCGTCCTGACGACCGTTAACGGTCAGCTTTCCCAAACTCATCTGCATGCCCTTTCGTTTGATAAAGGAGTTGCGAACCGGCAGATTCTTTCGCGGTAACCCCGCGCGAAAGCCCCTGGCGCTTAGCAAGCCCCGGCGAGTAGGCGCCGCGCGCCCCCAATCAGTCTACCTTGTAAGAAGGGCCCCGCCGGGCTTGCGCCTGACGGGGCCCTGTCGTGTAGGTAAGGTCGTATGCGTCCGAATGGTTTGGCCTTAGGCCTCCATCTCGGCGAGCTCCTCCTTGGAGAAGCCAGTGGCAAAGACGACGGCAGCGGCGATGACAAAGGAGATTGCCATACCGACGATAGCCCAGACGGTGTTCATCTGGCCACCCTGCAGGTAGTTGGTGAAGACCAGGAAGTTGGAGGCACCGCCGGCCAGGTAGTAGGTAACACCCATGAGGCCGGAGAACACAGCGCCGATAGCACCGCCGATAAACATACCGAGCATGGTGCGACGGAAGCGCATGAGGATACCGAAGAGTGCGGGCTCGGTGACGCCGCCGGCGATGGCGGAGATGACGTAACCCAGAGCAAGACCCTTCTCGTCGGGGTTCCTCATCTTGAGGAAGGCACCGAAGGCGCAGCCCCAGACAGCGGCCATAGCGCAGTTGGTGGAAACGAAGACGAAGGGATCGTAGCCGGCAGCGATGATCTGAACCTGAGCGAGCAGGATGACGGGCATGTGCATGCCGCAGACCACGAAGAGCTGCCAGAAGGCGCCGAGGATGGCCATGACGATCAGGATACCGATACCGCCAAGGTCAGCAAGACCAAAGAGGGCGTTGGCGATGAGGCTGCCGATCTCGTTGCCGATCGGGGCAAGGACGATGAAGGCGATGGGGATGGTGACGATCATGGTGCAGAACGGCGTGAAGACCGTGGACAGCACGTCGGGCATGACCTTCTTAAAGAACTTCTCGACAAAGTACAGGACCGGCACCGAGAGGATGATCGGCAGGACGGACTGCTGGTAGTTGGCAGCGGCGATCTGGATGCCGTAGACGGAGATGATTCCGCCACCCTCCTGAGTCGCGACACTCACGACGGACGGGGCCATGAGAGCACCGCCGAGGAGCATGCCCAGAACCGGAGAGGCGCCGAGCTTCTTAGCAGCGGCATAGCCCAGGTAAATGGGGATAAAGGTAAACGTGGCCTCGTACAGGGTGGTGTAGAGGAACGTGTAGGTCGGATCGGTATCGGAGAGAACGCCGAGCATAGTGGGACCGAGGACCGCGGCGATGGTGCGGAACAGACCGCCGGCCATGAGCAGCGGGATCAGCTGGGTCATGGAGCCCGACAGATAGTCGAGGATGATGTTGGGCAGGTTCTTGAGCTCGAACTTCTCCTTAGGAGCGTCGAGGTTCTCGTCGACCGCGGCACCCTGCTTGACGCCGGACATGGCGACGAACTCGGCGAGCACCTTGGGCACGTTCTGGCCGATGATGACCTGGAGCTGGCTGCCGGCGAACTGGCAACCCAGAACACCCTTGACCTTCTTGATCTTCTCCACGTCGGCCTTGCTGTTATCCTTGAGCGTCAGACGCAGGCGCGTCATGCAGTTGGTGGCGACGGCAACATTCTCCGCACCGCCCACGAGCTCGAGGACATCGGTGGCAATCTGCTTGTTATCTACTGCCATGGGACCCCTCCCCATATCATCGTGTGCCTACCCGTTTGGACGTAGGCACGCCTTTGACCCGGCGACTATAACCCCTTACGGCTGCCGAGCCCTTGGATACGCTGTCGTAAACAATCTGATTACTAAACGTTTACAGCACTTAGTTTACACGCAGCGTTGAATTTGTGGCAGTTTTGCCGTTTGCAGTCCGGTGAACGGTAGGAAATCGGGGGTGAACGTAATTGAACGCTAAGGCATTACATATAGTACCGTTTATTAATAAATAGCCGTCTACGTGGGATTTTATATAATCTGGCACCCAAATGCCTTGTTGACCCATCAACAAAAACCCTGCTAGATAGTGGTAAACGAGTGTTTAGTAGTTCATTGAGCGTTTGATGCGACCGTTTACCGAGTTCATCTGCTAATTCTCTAATTCTGCTTTACACTAAACATGTTTAGATTGTATTGCCGCACACGTTTAACTCTCGCGGCACAAGGGAGGCAGCTCATGGAACTCAAATCGTGCACCTACGCAACCGTCACCACCTTGGGTGACTTTGGCCCCTGGATCAGCAAGGTCGTTCTCGACCTGCCCTGCACCGTGCGCGCCAACGATCTCGATTCGAACACTTTCCATATATATGCAGAGCGTCACGAGCGCACGGGCGAGGTCCTGATGCGCAAGGAGCACGGCGCCGACCATGCCGCGCCCTCCGTGGGTTACATCGACGTTCTCGCCGCGTATCCATGTGACGAGAACGGCCGCAAGCTCGCCGTGGGCACCCATGTGGCACTCGAGGTCGCCGAGCAGCGCCTGACCAAAAAGATCGAAGGCGGCGTCATGGGCTCGCGCATGCTCGATGACCAGCTGCACATCACGCAGCTCGCGGCTCTTCCCGGCAACGACGGCGACGACCCCACCTGCGGCCTGGTCTTCGATACCTGTCGCGGCGACATCTGCCCCGCACTCAAGGGCTGGAGCAATGCCGTACAAAAGACCGCCATTGATGGCATCGCGCTCGAGTACGGCTTCTTTGAGCCCAGCTTTAAGGCAGAGGACTCGGCCTGCTTCAATCCCTTCGCGCCCGAGGCCACGGTCGTGCCCCAAAAGGCCCCGCTCGTGGTGTACCTACACGGCGCCGGCGAAGGCAAGGGCGCCGCACAGGGCGAAGGCGCCACGCGCGCCTATACCGGCAACCGCGTGACAGCCATTAGCCAGGCGCAAATCCAGCGCTACTTTGGCGGCTTTGCCTGGGTGCTCGTGCCGCAGTCTCCGACGTTTTGGATGGACAACGGCGTCGAGCAGCTCGGTCGCTCCAACCAGAGCATCTACTCCCCCGTACTCAAAGCGCTCATTGACGAGTTTGTCGCCGAGTATGCCGAGCGTATCGACACCGACCGCATCGTGATCGCTGGCCTTTCCAACGGCGGCTTTATGACCCTGCGCCTGTGCGCCGACTACCCCGATTTCTTCGCCGCGGGCCTTCCCTGCTGTGCCCCGTGGTACAACGCCACGGACGAGGACGTAGCCGCGCTCGCCAAGACGCCGCTGTGGTTTACGCACTCCAAGGGCGACGAGCTCGTGCCGCCGCAACAGACCGTGCTGCCGCTCACGGCGCGCCTGCGTGACGCCGGAGCCAACGTGCACCTCACCTACTTTAGCCATGTCGAGGACCTGACCGGGCGCTATCGCGAGGCCGACGGCTCGCCCAAGAAGACGTTCAACCACGGCGTGTGGATCCACCAATTCAACGACCTGTGTTATCAAGACTTCGACGGGGGTAACGTACTCATCGACGGCGAGCCGGTGGGCTGCTGGGAGTGGTCGGCCAGAGTTTCGAGGTAACCATCCCATCGGGGGCCCTGACCTTTAGTTTTGTAAACGTCCTCGCGCCTGAGCCCCGCTTATCCTGCTCCTTCGGAGCATCGGATAAGCGGGGCCCGCGCTGCGGAATGTTTACAAAACTAAAGGTCAGGGCCCCCTAAGTTAACGTTGTTCGAAACGCTGGCCGGGCGCTTCCGGCAGCACGCCGGGTCGGTGGCGGTGAGGGCGTGGGTCCCGTCTTGCCTTGCGCGTAACTGGCTAAATTGATTTTGATTGGAGCTGTTCCTATGTCCCAGAAGTTGACTCGGGTGATTGTTACTACCGATATGGAAGTCGACGATATGAACTCGCTCGTTCATTTGGCTCTGTATCTCAACTTACTTGATGTTCAGGCTGTGGTGTATACGGCTTCGCAGTATCACTTTCTTGGGGATGGGGTTCATACGCTGGGCGAGGTGAATTCGCATTGGCGGACCAAAGGGCGTCGCTCTTACGAGTGGGCTGTTGTGCCTCATGAGCCTGATCCGCTGGCCGGGGAGCTTTGTGAGTATCGTCCGTTTCCCGAACATTGGATCGAAAGCCTCTGGAGTAATGAATATGCCCAGGCTTGGCCGCAGTTGCAAGCGAATGCGGGCGCTGCCGGTGAGCCGCCGTTTCCCACGCCTGCCCAGATGATCGAGCGCACCTTTGTGGGAAATGTTGCCTTTGAGGGTGATGTGACTGAGGAAACTGAGGGGTCTCACGTAATTGCGCAGGCGATTTTGGATGATGACCCGCGTACGTTATGGCTGCTCAGCTGGGGTGGCATGAACACCATCGTTCGCGCCCTCATGAGCATTGCCGAGTGTTATCGCGCCACGCCCGAATGGCCTGCCGTGCAGCAGCGGGTCTATCAGAAGGTGCGCGTGATGGGCGTTGCCGATGGCGTGGGGCAGGACAACTCATGGCTCGACCATGGACGTGAGCTCTTTCCCGAGCTCATCTTTTGGTGTGTGCCCTATATGTATGGCGGCTATGTCGATGCCAAGATGGCTCAACCCGATACGCTGCCGCTGTTTAAGGCACCTTGGCCTGAGCAGAATCTCACGCAGGGTAACGGCCCCCTCATGGCACGCTACATGCTCTATGGCGATGGCAAGGTCTACGAAAACGAGCCCGAGCGCTTCCAGTTTGGCAAGCATGCCCATCTGGATTGGGGCCTAGAGGGCATGCCCGCGATGCAGTTTGAGCGCGGCGACTTTATGGCCGAAGGCGACAGCATGACCTACATTCCGCTACTGCCGTTTGGCCTGCGCGGTATCGATGACCGCAACTTCGATACACTGCTCGGCCGTATGTTTCTTGATGGGCATCCCGATTCGGACGCGCCCGCCGGTTTTGCCGCCATCGGCACGCCCATAGACGGCAACCCCAATCCCTACCTGCGCGCCTATCAGGAAGACTTTGCCGCCCGCGCGCAATGGTGTGCCCATGATCCGGCAGCTTGCTCGCATCCGGCACATGTTATCGAGGTCACGGCCGACCGCAGCGCTACAGCCGGCGAGCGCGTCGCCCTTGCAGCGACTGTCGTCGACCCCGACGGTAAGGGCTTTGATGCACATTGGGATGTCGCCGTGAACCCGTCGGGCTATGCAGGCGCGCAGGATCTTTCGCTATGGCAGGAATGCGCGGTGAGCACCGCTTTTATCGTGCCCGCCGACGCGCAGCCCGGCAACCGCTTCGTGCTCACCCTTACCGTGCAGACACGCGCCGAGCGCCCCTGCAGCCGCTACGCCCAGATTGCCGTAACCGTGGCATAGCAAGGACGGCGCCCACATTCGGCAACCGCCACATTCGGCATGGAGCGTCCCCAACTGCCACTCATTTAAGTGCGTCCCCAATGAGTGGCCGAAGAGTGCCTCCAACGACTAGTCAAAAATGGGCCATGTGTCCCAGTTGTGGAGACTCGTTGAGCCGTCTGGGTATCGTGAAAGATCGCGCACTCCCCCATCATCAAAAGTGACACACGCTACCTGTTGATGGGAGGCAGCCATGGGCTTCTTTGACAAGATGTTCGAAAAGAAAGAGTGCGCGATTTGCGGTACCGAGCTGGGACTTTTGGGAAAGACCAAGATCAGCGAAGGCTACCTGTGCAAAGAGTGTGCCGGCAAGCTCTCCCCCTACTTCCACGGCTATCGCTCCAGCACCGCGGACGATATCCGCGAGCAACTCGCCTACCGCGAGGCCAATGCCGAGCGCCTGGCGTCGTTCAACCCCACGCGCACACTCTCGGCCGGGCGCACCAACATCATGCTCGACGAAGACGCGGGCCTGCTGATCATCACTTCGCAGAGCCGCTGGCGCGACGCCAATCCCGACATCATCGAGTTCTCGCAGGTACTCGGCTGCGATATGGATATCGACGAGCACCGCACCGAGATCTATCGCGAGACAAAAGACGGCGAGCGCGAGAGCTACAATCCGCCGCGCTACGACCTGGATTACGACTTTAACCTGACCATCCACGTCAACACGCCGTACTTTACCGAGATCAACCTGCGCGTGAACGACTCCACCATCGATCAGCGCGGTTCCATCGAATACCGCGAGGCCAAGCGCCAGGCAACCGAGGTCCGCGACGCGCTGGTGCAGCTGCGTCAGGAAACGCGCGACAGCGTCGTGGCCGCTAAGGCCCCCAAGACCGCGGTCACCTGCCCCTTCTGCGGTGCAACCACCATTCCCGATGCCAGCGGGCGCTGCGAATACTGCGGCGGCGCCATCGGCGCATAGCCTCCGGCAGCGAAAGGACCGATCATGGCCTTTGAGAGCGTCAACTATCAGTGCCCCGCGTGTGGCGGCCCCCTTCACTTTGCCAGTGCCGAGCAAAAGCTCGTCTGCGACTACTGCGATTCGCGTTTTGAAGTCGAAGAAGTCGAGGCCCTCTATCGCGAGCGCCAGGACAAGGCAGATGCCAAAGCCGATGCCGCAGCCGCGGCCCCCAAGCCTGCTGTCGACGATGCCGTGCAGGAGCTGGCTCAAAACGCCGGCTACATCTGCTCGTCGTGCGGCGCCGAGCTCGTGTCCGACGGCACCGTCGCCGTCACCACCTGCCCGTACTGCGGCAACTCCGCCGTGGCACCCGGCCAGCTCTCGGGCGACTTCTCACCCGACCTGGTGATTCCGTTTAAGCTCGGGCGCGACGATGTCATGGCCGCGCTCAAAGACCACTACAAGGGTAAAATCCTGCTGCCCAAGAGCTTTGTCACCGGCAACCACATCGACGAGGTCCAAGGCGTTTACGTGCCGTTTTGGCTCTACGGCGCCCGCGTTGACGGCGAAGTGTACTTTGACGCGACCAACGAGACCGTGACCGAGGAATCCGACCGCACCGTCACGACCACCGACCACTACGACGCCTACCGTAAGGGCAATATCTCGTTTGAGCGCGTGCCCGTCGACGGATCGTCCAAGATGCCCGACGGCCACATGGACGCCATCGAGCCGTTTGACTACGACGCGCTGCGCCCGTTCTCGGTCGCCTATATGCCCGGCTACATCGCCAACCGCTATGACGAGGATTGCGAAACCTGCAAGACGCGCGCCGAGCGCCGCATGGAGGAGAGCACGATCTCAGCCCTGCGCGAGACCGTCGTCGACGAGTACGACGACGCCACGGTCGAAAGCAAGCAGCTCGACTACACCTGGGAAGACAGCGATTATGCCCTGTTCCCCGTCTGGATGCTCTCAACCTCATGGAATGGCAAGAGCTATCTGTTTGCCATGAACGGCCAGACCGGCCGCATGGTCGGCGAGCTCCCCTGCTCCAAGCCCAAGCTCATTATCGCCTCGCTGCTGTTCTTTGTGATCGGATTTATCCTCTCCCAGATTCTCTTTATGGGCGAATACGCCTTCGATCCGGATTACCTCAGCTTTGATATCGAGGGCATCCTCATTAACATCGTGGCGCCGCTAATCATCGTGATCATCGGAGACGTGTTGCTGGTAGGCCAGCTCAAGACAGCCAACGAGGCCACCCACGCCGATTGCTACTGTGGCGAGCTCGACCTGACCGAGAAGCACGACACCTTCAGCCACACCGAGACCACCGTTGTCATGAAGGACGACAAGGACGACTAAGTAACCCGATCAACACCACCCGGACTTTGACGAGAAAGGAAGATCACCATGGGACTCTTGAAAGCTGGATTGGGAGCTGCCGGCGGCGTCATGGCCGACCAGTGGAAGGAATTTATCTACTGCGAATCGATGCCCGCTGACGTCTTGGCCTGCAAGGGCGTTAAGCGCACCGGCGGCCGCAGCTCCAACACGCATGGCGAGGACAACGTCATCTCCAACGGCTCCGTCATCGCCGTCAACGACGGCCAGGGCATGCTCGTGGTGCAAAACGGCAAGATCATCGAAGTCGCGCTGGAGCCTGGCGAGTTTGTCTTTGACACCGGCAGCGAGCCGAGCGTCTTTAGCGGCAACCTGGGCGATTCCATCAAGGAGACCTTCGCCAATATCGGCAGCCGCTTCACCTTCGGCGGCGACGCGGGCAAGGACCAGCGCGTCTACTTCATTAACACCAAGGAGATTATCGGCAACAAGTACGGCACCGCCTCGCCCGTGCCCTTCCGCGTGGTCGACAACAATATTGGCCTGGACGTCGACATCTCCGTGCGCTGCAACGGCGAGTATTCGTACCGCATCACCAACCCGCTGCTGTTCTACACCAATGTATGCGGCAACGTGACCGATAGCTACACGCGCGACAAGATCGACAGCCAGCTTAAGTCCGAGCTGCTCACCGCCCTGCAGCCCGCCTTTGCCAAGATCTCGGAGATGGGCATCCGCTACAGCGCCATCCCCGGCCACACCACCGAGCTCGCCCGCGCGCTCAACGAGGTCCTCTCCGCCGACTGGCGTGACCTGCGCGGCGTCGAGATCGTGAGCTTTGGCGTCAACTCAATCGCCGCTTCGCAAGAAGACGAGCAGATGATCAAGGACCTGCAGAAGGCCGCGGTCATGCGCGATCCCACGATGGCGGCCGCCAATATCGCCAGCGCCCAGAGCGACGCGATGCGTGCGGCAGCAGCCAACCCCAACGGCGCGATGGCCGGCTTTATGGGCATGGGCATGGCAGGCGGCATGGGCGGCATGAACGCCAGCCAGCTGTTCGCTGCCGGCCAGGCGCAGCAGCAGGCCGCCCCGCAACCGGCTCCGGCCCCCGCCCCCGCACCGGCTCCCGCCGCCGCGCCTGCGGCCGGCACGTGGACCTGCAGCTGCGGCGCCACCAACACCGGCAAGTTCTGCCCCGAGTGCGGCAGCCCCGCGCCTGCCCCGGCACCGGCCAAGTGGTTCTGCCCCAACTGCGGTAGCGAAAACGGCGGCAAGTTCTGCAGCAACTGCGGAACGCCCAGGTCCTAGCCCCTCTATCTGGTAATTGGCGGGGGATCCGCCGCCCCCGCTCCTGCTTCTATGGGTTTCGTTCGATTAAGGAGGACACCATGAAGACAACGTTCAAAAAGTCCGTGCTCGCATTCCTGACATGCGTCCTGGCGCTCGCCTTTGCCCTGACGGGCTGCAGCGGCGGCGCCAAAGACCCCAAGGCCGACTTCGTCGGCAGCTGGGAGCTCTCGGGTGGAACCGTGGATGGCGAAGAGCTGACCGATGAGTACATGAAGATGCTCGAGGATTGGGGTATCCACTGCGTCCTGATTCTCGATGAGGACGGTACAGGCGCCCTCGACCTGTTCCTTGAGGTTGTCGACCTTAAATGGGAGGCAAAGGACGCCACTACCGTAACGATCACCGCCGAAGATGAGTCGCATGACATGAAGCTCAAGGACGGCAAACTCATCCTCGAAGAGGATGACGGCAACCTCGTCTTTACCAAGTCCGACAAGGATCTGTCCGGCACGGTGAAGAAGGATCGCGAGGCTGCCGAAAAGGAAGAGGAGATCGATGAGGCCGTCGAAGACGACGACGTCCAGCGCGTCGAAATCTCCCCCGCCGTCACCGTCGCCGATGACGATCTGTGCACCATCACCATCACCGAGAAGTTCAAGGACGACTGGGGCGACATCGGCTTTGTCGTCAACATCACCAACAAGAGCGACAAGGACCTGACCTTCTACGCTCCCAGCGGTAAGACCAACGTCAACGGCACCATGAAGGAACCTTGGTTCTCGGCTCACCTGATGCCCGGCACCAACGCCACCGAGGAATTCACGTTCTCGAACGGCACGCTCGATAGCCTCGACGACCTGGTCAACACGACCATCGGCATCGACGCCTACCTGACCGATTCCTACGAGGACGTCGCCTCCTACAGCGCAACCATCGCGTAACGGCAGACCACGACAGTCGCGGATTGGCGGACACATCCGCGCACACAAGACGGGGCCGCAGGAGTTGATCCTGCGGCCCCGTCACTTTGCGCCGATAGGTAACGAGCGCTAGCGCTCCATATTGGGGACGATGCTGCCTTCGGTCACCGCGTGCACGGCCAGGCGCATGATGTTGTCGTAGCCGGTCTTGTTGAGAATCTCCGAGATGCGGCGCTTGATCGTGCCCTCGCTCATAAACAACTCGGCCGCGATCTCGCGACGGCTCTTGCCTTCGCAGGCAAGGCGCAAAATCGATAGCTCAACGTCGTCGAGCGCCGCCGTGCCCGAAAAGATGCTTTCGGGCGGCTTGGGAAACGTGCAGTAACCTGCCAACGTGGAGCGCATCACGGCGAACAGCTCATCGATACCGACATTCTTGTACACAAAGCTGTCGACGCCTGCCTCGCGCGCCTGATCCACAAACGTAATCTCGGGCATGCCCGTCATGATAATGATGCGACACTCGGGCAGCTGCTCTTTGATGCGCGCCGCCGCCACGATGCCGTTGGAATCGTGCTCGGTGCACACGTCCATCAAAATCATGTCCGGACGCTCCTTGAGCGCGACGTCCAAGGCATCTGAGGCATCGGCGATGGCGGCAACAACGGTCATGTCGGGCTGGTCACCAACGGAACGTGCGAGGCTCTCGCGCAGGATGGCCTGGTCTTCGACGATAAGGATACGAATCATGAGCTTCTCCTTTGGACCGTTGCGTTGGAGTTCAGCGGAATGGATACCGCAAGCGTAAAGGGCGGGGCGGCATGAACCTCCAGGCTGCCGCCCAGATTTTGCGCGACATGCCTCATACCTGGAATACCCGTTCCCTCGCGATACGATACGGGGGCAGGCGCGCCGTCGTTTGACACCGTCATGTGCGCAATGGCACCGCCATCCGATACCTCCTGCCACAGGCGCACCTGGACCTGGTGGGCCTGCGCATGCTTGGTGGCATTGGTCGATGCCTCGCGGATAATCTGCAAAAAGGCGGCAGCGACGTGTGCATCGTCCGGAAGCGATCCATCTACATCGATCTGAACGCTCACCAGGCCAAAGGCATGAACGATATCGCCCAGTTGCTCCGCAGGCTCGCTAGCGCCGCCGCTACGCAGGTCGGCGGCAATCGAGCGCAGCAGCGGATCGATCTGCTCGAGCGACTCGTCATCCAGACGCCCCTCCTCCAAGTATCGATGGAGAATAGACAGGCGCTGCCCGATCACGTCGTGCACGCGGGCACGCATGCGCAGGTAGGCTGCATTGTCGGCAACCTTCTTGACCTCTTCGATCTGAGTCTGAAGTTCTTGACCCGCAAGCTCAAGCAGGTGGTTGGCCTGCGTCAGACGGTCGTGGGCATGCGCGTACTCCGTCACGTCCAAGCCGATAATGCGCTCAAAGGGGCGGCCCGAAACCATAACCTCATCGCACGCGAACAGACGAATCTCGGAGGGGGAAACCTCGACCACCGCACGCGCCTCCCCAAAGCGGTCCAAGTCGATTCGAACGCGGTTTTTGCTGCTCTCGGGCATCTGCGCACTGAGTTTTCGAAGACCGCCCCACGTATCGCTCATGTCGTGCAGGTCGGTGGGCATGTGAAGCTCCACGAGATTCCTGCGCATGCAGCGGTTCATGAGCAACGGGCGGCCCTTCGAATCCAGATACAGAATGCCGACGGGGATCACGTTAATGGTCTCGATCGTCGAAAACGCCGTGATGTCCTCCTGGCGGTTGCGCACGTCCATCAAAAGCGCCGCGACGGAGCGGAACAGGAAGAACGCGGCCTCTGCGACAAGAACCGCCGTCCATGCCGGACCCATGGCATGGACGGCAGGCGGCGTCACGGCGGCAACGAGCAGCAGCTCGACCAACATGACGGGGCGACGATAGTGCACCATAAGCACCACGCCATAGATAACAATTGCAGCGTTGATCCACAGCAGCGCACCCGCCGCCTTGGCGACGACGTAGAGCGGCGCCACCAGATATGAGCCGCTCGATGCGAACAAGATAAGCGCCGAGATAATCAGGTGAAGCACCAGGCTCGCCTCGTAAGCACAGATCACCTTGCGGTTATAGGGTGAGCGGCGCGACGCGATGAGCGGAACGTGAATCATCTGCAAGCACGCAGTCAGGGCAAAGACGACGTCGAGCGCGACAATCTGGGGAAGAATGAGCGGTATCTGCATAGTCACTCACCTGCCCGCGGCATCAAGACGATCATGCGCAGCTGGCCAGGCTCGCCCTCGAGACGATACGCCACGTTGCGACCCTGCAACTCGCGCTCGAGTTCATGCGCGGCAGGCGTCTGTGACAGGTCTTCCTCGTCGTCGGAGAAGAGCGTGGCACGCAGCTCAACACTGCACGGATCGTGATCGCTCAAGTGGTACATGAGCGCCGGATGATCGGTGGTGTAGGAGAAAAACGCAAAGTCGTACACGCAGTCATACAGCGCGCTTACCGTGCTGGCATGCATCGGACGTCGTATGGCGATAATCGAGGCGCAATCAACATCGATGGTGCGCAGGTCACTTGCCAGCTCGTTAGCGATTAGCTGGATGCGGTCGCGATCAAAGCCACTCTCCCCGTGCTGTGCCAAAGTAAGCGACCCCTTGCGCTTGCAATAGGCGACAAGCATTTTGGCGCATTGCAGCATGCGAAAGCGCTCGCGCGAAGACGCCTCGTCGGCCAGCGGCGGCAACGAGCTCAGCACGCCATACATCTCATCAAGTGCACGGGCAAGCGCCTGGTCGACATCTTTAACCAGCAAGGCCTCGGCCTCCTGGTCGGCAAGATGCGTCTTAAGATCGTAGTCGGCCGTAAGTAGCTCGTTTTGGCGCTGCAATTCCATGCGCCGGTACGCCAGCTCGCGATTGAGCTCGTTGAGCTCCGATACGTCTTGGGCGAGCAATGCCGATCCGCCTAGCAGTGGGAAGGCGCGGTACATCACATCGGGATCGGACGCCACGGTAAAGGCGTGGGCATGCCCGTGCTCCTGAGCGCGCAGCTCTTCGCGCACACCCGCCGGAATCGGCTTTGATACCGGCGTGGCATAGACTTCCTGCAGGTCGCGCGTTATAACTTTAAGATCGAGCGGCAGGGTGTCGAAAATGTTGGCAATGCCGTGGTACGACGGAATGACGCCGCAATCGAGGCAAATCTCGAGCGTCACCACGCACAGCACGCAATAGACGAGCGAAAAGTTGAGCTTCCATGCCCAAGGCACGCGCAGGGCGTACGAAATGGCAAAGAACGCGCCGCCCAGCAGCACGAGTGCCGCCGTGCCCGAAAAACGTTGGATACGGAAGGACGATGACCGACCCACCAAAATGAAAAAGGCGACAAAGTTAAAGGCCGTCCATATCAGAACGGCAAAATAGCCCCAGCCGTACGTGTAATCGTTACTCCAGGTTTCACTCGAGCGATCGAAATGAAAGACCTGTTGGTGAAAATCGTTGGTAAGCACAAACCCAATGAGCAGGATGGCCGCGATCCACAGGGCTGTGCGGTAGCGGCGACCCGCACGATGTTGCTCCAACCCTGCAAGGCGCAGGCCGCACAGCTGGTAGAGGAGCGGAATGAGCGTCATGGGCACTTAGTACAGGTACCACAGCACGGTGGCATAGAACGGCGTGAACGACTTGTATTTGAGGATGACCTCAATCATCCAGAGGGCACAGATGGTGGCGACGGCAACAAGGCGGCGGCGCAACACATAGTCCAAACAGCGTAGATAGACCGATACACCCCAGATCGAAAATATAATTGCGGCGACAAGCAACGGGAGAGAGCTCGAGTGGACGAGCGCATCCACGACCTCTTCGGACACCTCGCTATAGGCGGGCACGGCGTTGGAAAGCTTGGGGTCGGAGGCAAACAGCGCCGGCAAGACTGCCAAAAGCATGAGGAACAGCGCGGTGATGGCGCCGGCGATAGCAAAGACGCGGTGACGGTACACCTGATGTGTTATGCCAACAAGGAATCGCGGCATGGCGAAGAGCCTGCCGCCCCTGGGATCCGCTACCGGCGCGGATCGGGCGGCCGCATGGCCGATATGTCGCTCGCGGGTACCCATAGTGCTTTTAGTGTACCGACAGGCGGGCTCAAAAAACGGGCCGCATGTCCCAAAATCCGCGGACGGCAAAGCGCCCGGCAAGCACAAACTACTCGCCGGGCGCTTTGGTTAGGAGACTATGAGGTTGGGGGCTCGGTGCCCTTAGGACAGGTCCTCGCCATTCGAAGCAATAACTTTCTTGTACCAGTCGAAGCTCTTCTTCTTGGAGCGCTTGAGGGTACCGTTGCCGGCATCGTCGCGGTCGACGTAGATGAAGCCGTAGCGCTTGGACATCTCGCCCGTGCCGGCCGAGACCAGGTCGATCGGGCCCCAGGTGGTGTAGCCCAGCAGGTCGACACCGTCCTCAGTCACCGCGTCGCGCATCGCAGCGATGTGCTGGCGCAGGTAGTCGATACGGTAGTCGTCGTTGATGGAGCCGTCCTCCTCGACAACGTCCTTGGCGCCCAGACCGTTTTCAACCACGAACAGCGGCTTCTGATAGCGGTCGTACAGGTCGTTGAGGGTGATGCGGAAGCCCAGCGGATCGATGGCCCAGCCCCACTGGCTCTGCTGCAGGTAGGGGTTCTTGGCGCCGGCGAAGGCGTTGCCCTGGGTTTTCTCGACATCGGGATTGTCGGCGCCCGCGGAGCAGCGGGTGCTGTAGTAGCTAAAGCTGATGAAGTCGACGGTGTTGGCGGCCAGAATCTCGCGGTCCTCGTCGGTCATGCCCACGTCGATGCCCAGACGCTCAAGCTTCTTGACGGCATAGGCCGGGTAATAGCCACGGCTCTGGACGTCGACGAAGAAGTAGTTGTCCTGGTTGTCGAGCTGAGCCTGGCGCACGTCGCCCGGACGGCAGCTGTAGGGATAGTAGCTACCGGCGGCGAGCATGCAGCCGATCTTGACCTCGGGGTCGATCTCGTGGGCGATCTTGGTGGCCCAAGCGCTGGCGACGAGCTCGTTGTGGGCGGCCAGGTACTCGACGGCCTCCTTGTTCTCGCCCTCCTCAAAGACCAGGCCGGCACCCATAAACGGCAGGTGCAGAATCATATTGATCTCGTTAAAGGTGAGCCAGTACTTCACCAGGCCCTTGTAGCGAGTGAAGATCGTGGTCGCGAGGTTCTTGTAGAAGTCGATGAGCTTGCGGTTGCGCCAGCCGCCGTATTCCTTGATGAGGTGGATTGGGCAGTCGAAGTGCGTGATGGTCACGAGCGGCTCGATGCCGTGCTTCTGGCACTCGCGGAACACGTCCTCGTAGAAGGCCAGGCCGGCCTCGTTGGGCTCGGTCTCATCACCGTTGGGGAAGATACGGGTCCATGCCAGGCTCATGCGGAAGGTCTTAAAGCCCATCTCGGCAAAGAGGGCGATGTCCTCCTTGTAGTGATGGTAAAAATCGATGCCGGTCTGCGCGGGATAGTAGTAGCCGTCCTCGAAGTCGAGCATCTTGCGCTGGCCGGAGACCACCGCGAAGCGCTCGGAGCCGTGCGGGGCCACGTCCACGTTGGCCAGGCCGCGGCCGTCCACGTTGTAGGCGCCCTCGCACTGGTTGGCAGCCGTCGCGCCGCCCCACAGGAAGTCATTACGGAAAGCCATGCATCGATCCTTTCATACGCTGTTTGTCATAGGCTCAGTATCTCTATAAACGGCACGTCGCTCAACGGCAACGGCGCAGGTCGACACTTCTTTTCGCTCCCGCATATCGGCAGACGGTGCGCTCCTGACACTTTTTGATACCTCGCGTGCACGAAAAAGCACCCGCCCACACGCCGCGAACGTCAAGTGAGTAGACTTTTTGGCAAAACTCAACCAGACCCGCCTTTGACGCCATCAAAACCGACGCTCCTATAAGTTGTCAATAGGCAGTTTGCGGGAGCGCTCCCTTCAATTCGCACAGGAGCTCGTAAT
>NZ_JBCOIQ010000007.1:0-98624 GCF_040926185.1 Collinsella aerofaciens | reverse complement strand
GACTTGCCGGCGCCGTTGGGGCCGAGCAGCCCGTACACCTCGCCCTCGCGGATATGAAGGCTCACGTCGGCCACGGCCTCCTGCGCCTGGTCGCCGCGGCCGAAGCGCTTGGTGAGCCCGCGCGTCTCGAGCATGTAACCCATGGGTTCGTCCTTTCTCTTCCGGGCGCACGGGCCGAGTCGCCGTGCCCGCGCGCCTTGCCTTTCGGGTTCACCATCCATGGTGGGGCGCGTTTCTAACGAAGCCGTAACGGCCGTTGGGCTCTTTTGGCGCCAGCCCTTCTCGACCTGTACGCCACTCATGGTATGTTTATCGCGATAACAAGGACGGAGGTGCCCGTGGCACGCAATAAGTACCCGGAGGAGACGGTCGAGAAGATTCTCGACGTTGCCGAGCGGCTCCTCGTGGAGCGCGGCTACGAGCACACCACGATGATCTGAAGAGCAATACGCTAAACCGAAAAAGGTAATCGAAGCCGCGCCTGTGGACTTATCGAGGGTCGAGATTCCCGCCCCATCCATCGGCACCCAGCAGAAGGTCGTCGACATCCTCGACCGCTTCGACACCCTAACGAAATCGCTCACCGACGGTATCCCTGCCGAGATCGAGGCACGCCGGGCGCAGTACGGGTACTACCGCGACCGCCTGCTCGACTTCCGAAACTAAGTGAGAATAAGTTATCGGTACGCTTTTTTATAAAATGTAAAAAAGTACCCCCATAACTGATAAAATTGACACTAAAAAAAGGGGGTGCATCTTGCGTATATACCGACGTGAAAAGTATCTGAAGCAAATGCGTGGTTTCTACCACGATGACGGGATGATCAAGGTAATCACCGGTGTTCGCAGGTGTGGTAAATCCTGCCTCATGCAATCAATCGCAGGCGAACTTGTGGAATCCGGTGTAGCGAGCGACCACATCATCTATATCGACCTCGACTCACGGGAGAACAGGAAGGTCAAGACGACCGATGAGCTCGAAAATCTGATTGACATGTCGACCTCAGCAGACACTGAGGAGACGAAGTACCTCTTCATCGATGAGATTCAGAACGTAGAGGAATTCGAGCTGCTCATCAACGGCTACCGGACAGATGGCGGTTGGTCCATTTTCATTACCGGTTCGAATTCATATCTGCTTTCTGGGCAGCTTGTTACAAAGCTGACGGGTCGCTATATCGAGTTCGAAGTGTTCCCACTCGACTTTGCGGAATATATCGATATGAAGCGTTTTCTCGGCAAGCCTGTCAATGACGTTCTCGTAGGAGAGTTTACCGAGTACCTGACCCTTGGAGGATTTCCCAAAGCGTTGGAGTATGAGGGCGAGGATGAAAAGCGCACCTATATCAAGAGTGTTATTCATGAGATCTTTGAAAAGGACGTCAAACATTCGAACAAGATTAAGAATGTCTCGGTTTTCGATGCCGTCCAGACGTATCTCATCAACAACTTTGGTGCGCCGACGAACCTGAAGAACCTCCTTGCGTACTTCAATGATGTCGAGAAGATTCCCATCAAGCGCGAAACGCTCAATCGGTATATCCAGATTCTTGTTGACGCGAAGATCCTTTATCGCTGCTCGAGGTTCGATCTCAAGTCTCGGCGATCGCTTATCCGCGAAGAGAAGTACTACCTGGCTGATCCCGGCTTCTATTTCGCCATGAACACGGATGCGAGGATTAACTACGGGCCGGCGTTGGAGAACGTGCTCTACCTCTATCTTGCATCGCGCGGGTACGAGCTTTCTATGGGCCGTATTGGGAAGCTCGAGTGTGACTTCATCGCTCGTAGGCGCAATGCTTACGCCTACATCCAGGTCTCTATGTCGATTGCCGACAGAGGCGTCGAGGAGCGCGAGTACAGGCCGTTCGGCCACATCAGGGATGGGTATCCGCGCTACTTGTTCACGCTTGATCCTCTATTGCAGGAGAGGGATGGCGTCAGGCACCTTAACATGGCGTCGTTTATGCAAGATGGCGGTGATCTTATTTGAGCGGCGGCCAGATTCTTTTGCTCCCTAGTGCGCAAACAGTGCGGGCATCAAATGGGGACCATTGCCTCACGTAGAATCGATAGATTGAAAACTTGTTTTGATGTTGACAGGCTTTTGACCAGTGGCTCCTATTACTAAGTGGAAGTAGCTGAAACGAGGCGACTGCATAGCTCCATCTGTTTTGGTTAAAACAAAAAATATGCCGCGCGCCTGCGGCATGAAGGAGGGAGATTCTTATGAATATCGTTGTATTGAGTGGTAGCCCGCGCAAGGGCGCCAATACCGACACCATGGTCGAGGCGTTTGCCGAGACCGCGCGTGAGGGCGGCAATACGGTCGAGGTCGTCCGTGTTGCCAGCAAGAAAATCGCTGGTTGCCTGGGGTGTCAGTATTGCTTCGCCCATGAGGGCACTTGCGTGCAGAAGGATGACATGGCCGACGTGATCGAGTCGCTGAAAGGCGCCGATATGGTTGTCTTCGCTTCGCCTATCTACTGGTTTGATATCACTGCGCAGGAGAAGGCCGCCATCGACCGCCTGTACGCCTTCGGTGCTACAGGCTTCCCGTTCACCAAGACGGCCCTTTTGCTCGATAGCCACAGCGAGGGCGTCTATGATGCGGCGATTGCTATGTATAGGGCCACATGCGCGTACTGCAAGTGGGAGGACCAGGGCATTGTCACCATTAGCGGCATGACCGAGCGCGACAGCATGGCCTCCTCGCCCAAGTTGGAAGAGGTGCGAGAGCTCGCTCGCAAGCTCGCCTAAGGACAAGAAGAACGCATGGCAATCGGTGTTGGTGGAAAATGCTTGCTATCCTTACCAAGAGGAATGCTGATTGCCATGCGTTGATGCTTCCGCGGACAATTCCGGCGTGCTAAAACGCCTTCTCGTTCAAGAATTCCCTGAACGCGGGAATGTCAAAGCCAACGAGACCACGCCCGCGCTCTCCAATGACGCCGTCCTCCAGGAGGCGGCGTTTGTATTGGCTTGTGTAGTTGCTGGCGACGCCCATGCGTTTGGCTATCTCCGAGACCCTGCTGGGGCCAGAATCGGGCAGCATCGCGAGCAAAAACTCAATGTCTTTATCGGAAAGCTCTCGATAGGTCGTTTCGAGAATTCGATCGCGCAGCTCCATGCGGGCAAGCAGAGAACCCTGCTGTACATCAGGTGCACTGATTTTGGGCGAGTTCTCCGAAACATCCCATGTGCGATATCCGACGAGCTGCATCATATAGGGAAATCCGTCGACGGCCTTCACGGCATCCTCGAGCGCTTCTGGCGTGATTGAGCGGCCTCCGGCCTCAACGGTTTTGCGGAATGCGTTTGCAATTTCAACGTCAGTAATTCGTCCCAACTGATGATATTGGGAACGCCTGAGGAACGAGACGGAATCGTTACGCAGCAACGCCGATACCTTGTAGGGCAGTCCTGCCATGAGTAGGGCAACTTTTTTACCTTCGCGTACAAAGTGCTGGTAAACAGAGGCAAATTGAAGCATTTCTTCGAGATCGACGGTGACTTCATCGATGGTGATGAGAAGCCCGATGCCATGCTTCTCGAGTTGCCTGAAGATGCCATTCATGCACGTGCGCCAGTTGCCCTGGGCTTCTTGAACATATGTCCAATCGATGCCCACTGGACCAATTTGAACGCCGTTCATGCGCGCGTGAGACTGTGAAAGGTAGCTATCTGCCGCTTCTTTGGTTCGCTCGATAATATCTTCGAGCATGCCTGGCATGGCGGAGCCATTTGCTGTACTCCGTGGTGGCTCCTTTGCAAGTTTTGCTAATTTTTGCAACTTTTGCTAACTTTTGCGAGTTTTGCTAACGGCTTAGGACGGTGCGGGAAGCCCCCGTATCGTCGACATTTCCGAGGATGACCTCCGCAACGAGCGGGGCCCGGGGCGCGATATTGCTGCGCTCCGGGCCCCGCTGCTTTGTAAAACTATGGCGGTTCTGCCGTCGTCCTAGTCAAACAGACTCGGCATGTCGTTTTCTTTCATGAGGGCGCCGGCGGAGGGGAGGCTCTGCGTGGTGAACTTCTCGGCGGAGACGCCGGCGCCAAGGATTTCCTCGGTTGTGCCGACGGTGGTGACCGAGCGGCCCTTCTTGGCGGTAAAGGCCTGGACACCCTGCGTGTTGGTGGTCGTCTTGGTCTTGAGCAGCGACGTGTTGAAGTTCATCAGGCGGTAGTCGCTCGAGACCAGTGCGATGTCGCGATCTTCCTTGAGCACCTGGGCATACAGCAGCTTGCTGCCGCCGTAGATAGCGTTCTTCAGGCGTTTGCGGTTGGTCTTGGTAACATATCCGGCAAGTGCGACACGCACCACGCGGCCGTTCTCAAAGACGAACAGCACGTCGGCCTTGTAGTCCTCGGGGTCGATGACCCAGATGACGCTCTCGTCGGGTTCCATCTCAAGATCGGTCGGCAGGTACGAGCCCAGCTGGGCCGACTTGGTGTCCTCAAACGCCGCAACCTTGCACTTGTACACCTGGCTCTTGTTGGTAAAGACCAGCAGCTCGTGGGTGTTGGAGGACGGGAACTCGATAAAGGGTTTGTCGCCGTCTTTGTACTTGAGCGTAGTGGCCTTCTTGAGCACGCGGTCTGTCATTTTCTTAAGGTAGCCGTCGCGCGAGAGCATGATGGTGACCGGGTACTCCTCGACCTCGGGTTCCAAGCTTACCTCGATAACCTCATGGGGCTCGATCCTGCCCGTGCGGCGCGGCATCACGTATTTCTTGTTGACCGCGGCCAGCTCGTCTCTGATGACCTTCTTGATGTTCTCCTCGCTGGAGAGGATCTCCTCAAGCTCGGCGATCTCACCCTCGAGCTTAGCGATGTCCTTGGTGCGGTTGAGGATGTACTCCTCGTTGATGTTACGGAGCTTGAGCTCGGCAACAAACTCGGCCTGGGTCTCGTCGATGTCGAAACCCTTCATAAGGTTGGGCACGACCTCGGCTTCGAGCTTGGTGCCGCGGATGATGGCGATGGCCTTGTCGATGTCGAGCAGAATCGCCTCGAGGCCGTGCAGCAGGTGCAGGCGCTCGGACTTTTTGCCCAGGTCAAAGTTAATGCGGCGACGCGTGGACTCAATACGCCACTTGACCCACTCGTGCAGAATCTGGCGCACGCCCATAACACGTGGATAGCCGTCGACGAGCACGTTGAAGTTGCACGAGAACGAATCCTGCAGCGTGGTCGAGCGATAGAGCTTGGCCATGAGCTTGTCGGGGTCGACACCGCGCTTAAGGTCGATGGCGATGCGCAGGCCCGAGAGATCGGTCTCGTCGCGGATGTCGGCAATCTCCTTGACCTTGCCCTCTTTGGAGAGCTTGACGATGCGTTCGATGATGACATCGGTCTTGGTGGTGTAGGGGATCTCGTAGACCTCGATGATGCGCTCTTCGGGAATCCAGCGCCAGCGGGAGCGGATCTGGAAACTGCCAAGGCCGGTCTCGATAATCTTTTCCATCTCCTCGCGGCGGTAGATAATCTCACCGCCGGTCGAGAAGTCGGGCATGGGCATGTACTCGAGCAGGTCACAGTCGGGATCCTGCAGGTAATGCATGGTGGCGGTGCAGACCTCGTTGAGGTTGAAACCGCAGATGTCGGACGCCATGGCGACGCCGATGCCCTTGTTGGCCGAGACAAGGATGTTGGGGAACGTGGTGGGCAGCAGGCGCGGCTCCTTCATGGCACCGTCGTAGCTGTCAACGAAGTCGACCGGATCCTTGTCGATGTCCTTGAAGATCTCGGCGCTGATGGGGGAGAGCTTGGCCTCGGTATAACGCGAGGCGGCGTAGCTCAGGTCGCCCGAATAGTACTTGCCAAAGTTGCCCTTCGACTCCACGAAGGGGGCGAGCAGTGCCTCGTTGCCCGTCGCCAGGCGCACCATCGTCTCGTAAATCGCGGCGTCGCCGTGCGGGTTGAGCTTCATGGTCTGGCCCACGATGTTGGCGCTCTTCTGGCGCTCGCCCTTGAGCAGACCCATCTTGTACATGGTGTAGAGCAGCTTGCGGTGCGAGGGCTTAAAGCCGTCGATCTCGGGGAATGCACGCGAGACGTTGACGCTCATGGCGTAGGGCATGTAGTTGACCTCGAGCGTCTGCGTGATCGGCTGATCGGTGACCTCGGAGTGCAGGCCGATGACGTTCTCGGCGTTAACCTGCTTTTTCTTTGGCTGGTTCTTCGTCTTCTTCTTTGCCACGATATCCTCTTGAACTTCTTATGGGCCGTCGTTATCGATTTGCTGCTACTGCAGGTCCAGCTGGTCCAGGTATTCCTTGCCGTGCTCGGAGATATGGCGCTTGCGGCCTGCCTCGTCGTTGCCCAGCAACAGGTTGAACATGGTCTCCATCTTGGTGACGTCCTCGGGTTCAACCTTGATCAGGCGACGTGTCTCGGGGTTCATGGTGGTGAGCCACATCATGTCCGGATCGTTCTCGCCAAGACCCTTGGAGCGGTTGATGGAACACTTCTGGTCGCCGATCTCTTTGAGGATGCCGTTCTTCTCGAGCTCGGTGTAGGCAAAGTAGGTCTTTTCTTTGCAGTTGATCTCGTAGAGCGGTGATTCGGCGATATACACGTAGCCCTCGTCGATAAGCGTGGGCACCAGGCGGTAGAGCATGGTGAGCACGAGCGTACGGATGTGATAACCGTCGACGTCGGCGTCCGTACAGATGATGACCTTGTTCCAGTTGAGGTTGTCCAGGTCGAAGGCGCCAAGGTTCTTGATGCGCTTGTCCTTGATCTCCACACCGCAGCCCAGCACGCGCATGAGATCCATGATGATGTCGGACTTAAAGATGCGCGGGTAGTCCTCTTTCAGGCAGTTGAGGATCTTACCGCGGACGGGCATAACGCCCTGGAACTCGGCATCGCGCGAGGTGCGAATGGCGCCTGCTGCCGAGTCGCCCTCTACGATGTAGATCTCGCGACGGCTCCTGTCCTTGGAGCGGCAGTCGATGAACTTCTGCACGCGGTTGGCCATGTCGGTCTTCTGCTGCAGGTTGGTCTTGATGCTCTGGCGCGTCTTCTCGGCATTCTCGCGCGAGCGCTTGTTGATGAGCACCTGCTCCATAATCTTGTTGGCGGCGTCTTTGTTCTCGATCAAGTAGGTCGAGAGGCGCTCCTTAAAGAATGCCGTCATGGCCTGCTGGATAAAGCGGTTATTGATGGCCTTCTTAGTCTGGTTTTCGTAGGACGTCTGGGTGGAGAAGCAGTTGGTCACCAGTACCAGGCAGTCCTGGACGTCCTGCCACTTAATGCCGCTCTCGTTTTTGTTGTACTTGCCCTGTTGCTTGATGTAGGCATCGATGGCGCTGGTCAGAGCGCTGCGGGCAGCCTTCTCGGGCGATCCGCCGTTCTCGAGCCACGATGAGTTGTGGTAGTACTCCTGCATCATGAAAGTGCGCGAGAAGCACATGCAAGCAGTGATTTTTACGTTGTAGTCGGGCAGGTCCTCGCGATCGCGACCGCGACGGTCGGCCTCGATAAAGAAGGGCTCGGTAAGGTAGTCGGTGCCGACCTTCTCGAGCACGTAGTCCTCGATGCCCTTGGGATAGCAGAAGTCCTCTTCGGAAAACTCGCCATCGTCGCCCTCGATGCGCAGACGGAAGGTCACGTTGGCGTTGACCACGGCCTGACGACGCATGGTCTCGCGATACCAATCGTGGGGAATGCTAATTGAGGTAAAGACCTCAAGATCGGGGCGCCACTTGATGGTGGTGCCGGTGCGGTCCTCGTCGCTGGGCTCAATCTCGAGTGCCTTCTTCTTGGCGCCGACAACCTTGCCCTTTTTAAAGTGTAAGGAGTACTTGTTGCCGTCACGCCAGACGGTGACGTCCATGTACTCGGAAGCGTACTGGGTCGCGCAGGAGCCCAGGCCGTTGGTGCCGAGCGAGAAGTCGTAGTCGCCGCCCTGGTTGTTGTTATACTTGCCACCGGCGTAGAGCTCGCAGAAGACGAGCTCCCAGTTAAAGCGCTTCTCGGAAGGGTTCCAGTCGAGCGGGCAGCCACGGCCATTGTCCTCTACCTGGATAGAGCCATCGCGAAAAGCGGTAAGGGTGATGAGCTTGCCGTAGCCCTGGCGTGCCTCGTCAACGGCGTTGGACAGGATCTCGAAGGCGGCATGCGCGCAGCCGTCGAGCCCGTCCGAGCCAAAGATAACGGCGGGGCGCAGGCGTACGCGCTCCTCGTCCTTGAGCTGGCGGATACTGTCGTTACCATAGTTTGCGGTGTTTTTTGCCATACTCGCTCTCTCGGTGCTCCCTTGCTGCGTTTAAGTCATATAGATAGTCAAGGTAGCATAGCCCAGCCCACAGGCGATTCCAACCAACACGAAATCCATCGAACAATCGTTCGGAGTATATAGACTGATAATACGATATTGGAAAAAATAGCTGAATGAAATCAATAGATATTTGATTCCATTTAGTAGAACCTCATATATACTAAACAAAAACGAATCAGAAGAGCTTTTATTTAATAGAACGGTGATGATATGAAGATTATCGAACGTCCTCAATATATGGAAGCGCTTCTTGGCGCTAAGGGAACGCCGGACATCAAGGTTATTACCGGCATTCGTAGGTGCGGCAAATCTGTTCTACTGGAAGCTCTTGCCGATCGCATTCGTGAGGCCGGCCCCGATGCCAATATTATCCGCATCAATTTCAATCTCCTCGAATTCGAGGAACTAACGGATTATCGAGCATTGCATCGCTACGTTGAGGAAAGCTATTGCGAGGGCCTCGATAACATTGTGATGATTGATGAGGTGCAAACTTGCGTTGGGTTCGAAAAAGCGGTCAACAGCCTTCATGCATCGGGTAAATACGATATCTACGTTACTGGCTCCAACGCTTTCTTGCTTTCGAGTGACTTGGCGACGCTTTTTCGCGGGCGGACATATGAGGTCGAAGTATTTCCGTTCTCGTTGCTTGAGTTTTCGACATATCACGGAATTCATAACCCGGACGAAGCGCTTGACCGATATTTGAGAGAGGGCGGAATGCCTGGCTCGTATTTGTATCCTAGCGAGCGAGCTCGCTATCGATATATTGCGAACGTGCTAGATGTCTTGGTTTTGCGTGATGTGGAAGAAAAGCATGGGGTTCGTAACAAAGTGCAACTAGAACGTGCATGCGATTTCCTAATGGACAATATCGGTAACATATCTTCTGTTAGTGGGATTGCGGCTGCGCTGGATGCTGCCGGAACGCGCGTTTCCGTGGCAACGCTCGCCCAGTACCTCGGATTTTTATGCCAGGCCTTTGCGTTCTATCGAGTGCGCCGCTATGACGTAGGCGGTAAAAAGTACCTCGCTTCGGGTGATAAATACTATTTATCGGATCATGCAATCAGATACGCAAAACTTGGAACTAAAAAACTCGACTTCGGGCATGTATATGAAAATATGGTCGCTTTAGAGCTCCTAAGACGCGGTTGGGAAATCTATATCGGGGTGCTTTATAAGAAGGAAATCGACTTCGTGGCAATTCGTCGCGATGAGCGAGTGTATATCCAAGTTAGCGATGACATTTCGCGTCAGGAAACCTTTGAGCGCGAAGTGGCACCTCTGCTTGCGATACGTGATGCGTATCCCAAGATGCTCATTGCGCGAACAAAGCACGAGGCTGTTGATTATGAGGGGATTAAGGTGGTCGACCTCGCCCGATGGTTGATGGGGGAGGGGTCGGATGTCGAATAGCGGGCGGTGGACGCCTATCTAAATCATTGCGCTGCTCGGGCGCCTTGAGGGTCTTCTTAATAATGCGGGTGAGCCCACGCTCCTTACCGATGAATTCCACTTACTCGTTTCTGCCCGAGTAAGTTTGAAGACGGATGAGCCCGCTTCATTTTGTTTGCGGCTTGATACGTTTGTCGAAAAGTGCCGCGTGGATGGCTCAAATCGAACATTGGGACAGGCGTCTCATTTTATGGGCCGAGGGCGTGCGTATATGAGCCATTTTGGTCCATAGGGGATGCTGGGCGGTTGCTAGTTGGGCCACGGGTCACTTCGCCTGTGCCGCATTTCGTCATACGCTCATAGTGGAAGCCGATGTCACGGAGTCGACTTGCGACTCGGGCAACGGATGAGCTGCAAGCCGAAAGGAGCGGTGAGGATGATGAAGCCCGTGACAAGGAAGCTGCTGTTAGGAATTCCCGCTGTGATGCTTTCGGCCGTGCTGGCGTGTACGCTTGCTGGCTGCGGCGGCAATGCGCCGAGTGGCTCGGGCGGGAACGGCTCTGTGCAGGAGAAGTCCAAGAAGGCCAAGACCTATGATTCGCAGACGGTCGAGGTGGCTGGCATTACCTATGAGTCGGTGGCTCACGGTACGTTCTATCGCGGTGACGCTAAGCTGCAGGACGGCTTTTACCTGCACGTCAAGATCACCAACAACAATGCAAAGAACAGGACGTTTAACTCCTTTAACGTGCATGCTGCCCAGGGCGATCTTGAGGCAGGCGACCCGTTGTTTACTTTTGGCAAGGCGGCCGTGCTCGACTACGTTGCAAGCGAGGCTCCCGATGAGCTTCACGAGGGCATCGATCTTTCCAAGAGGCCAGATATCGGCCCGGGCGAAGACTGGAGTGGGTATGATGAATTGGACACCTAGTTAAGAGCGAAAGGTGTTCAAGATGACCCAAAGAAGAAAGCGATACGACAGGCAGTTCAAGGTCTCGGCGGCAAAGGTGGTCCTGTCCGGGGAAATGACGGTCAAAGGCCTATCGGAGGAACTCGGCATAAAGGATTCGACGCTGAGAAGATGGGCCCGCGAATACGAGGAGATGGGAGACGGCGCGTTCCCCGGAAACGGCTCCCCGAAGATCAACAAGGACTACGAGATCGTGAAGCTCAAGAAGAAGGTCGAGGAGCTCGAGCGCGAGAACGAGATACTAAAAAATTTCCGGGCCTTCTTGAGTCAAGACCATGCGTGAGGTTCGAGTTCCTCAAAGAGCATAGGGGCGAGATCGGCCCCATCAAGAAGGCATGCGGGCTGATGAAAGTCTCGAAATCCGGTTTCTACGAGTATCTCGGCCGGAAGAAGTCCGACGCCCAGATAGAGCGGGAGGCGATCGAAGGTTTCGTCGTCGAGGCCTTCGAGCGGCACAAGGGCCGTTACGGCTACCGGCGCATCAACCGCGAACTGCGAAAAAGCGGCATCGTCGTGAGCGAGAAGCGCGTGCTCCGCATCATGCAGAAGCTCGGACTTGCCGGAAAGGGCGCGACCCGAAAACACCGCATCCAGAAGAAGGTCGAGCCGGGAGACCCTCGGTTGAACCTGGTAGAGCGCGCTTTCACCGTGGGCGAGCGCAACAGGCTTTGGGTGGGCGACATCACCTACATACCCACAAGAGAAGGGTGGCTCTATCTCGCAGCCGTGATAGACGCCTTCTCCCGCAAGGTCGTGGGCTGGTCGATGTCCGAGCGCATCACCGAGAAGGTCGCGATCGACGCGATGGAGCAGGCGGTCGGCAGGGAGGGTCCGCCAGATGACGGCAGCCTCGTCTTCCATGACGATCAGGGCGCGCAGTACACCTCCCGTTCCTTCCAGCGGTGTCTGGACTCGCATGGCATAGTCCAGTCGGTATCAAGGCCCGGCACGCCGCTGGACAACGCGGTGGCCGAGTCGTTCTTCAAGGCGCTGAAAAGGGAATTGGTGAAAGAGAGGAGCTATGGGACGAGGGACGAGGCCAAGCAGGACATCTTCAAGTACATAGAGCTCTATTACAATAGGGTGCGCATGCATTCCACCCTGGGCTACATGTCTCCAGTGGAATACGAGCGGCAATACGCTTGAGGATCCTTAAAAGAAAGTCCAGTTTATCCTTCCCACTCCACTGTCTCCCATTTCTCATGTCCAAGTTTTGGGACGCGTTTCACAATGTCGAGTGGGACTCCTGGACAGTCGGATCACGTGGTGGCCCCCTTTGAGAGGGTCACGAGCATCACGGTTCCGTTCTCGGAATTTGCTTCGACCTCTACCGTGCCACCGTGAAGCGCTGCAATCTCCCAAACAAGCGCTAGCCCGAGTCCTGCGCCGCCATATGCCCTGCTGCGGGATTTGTCTAGACGAAAGAACGGCTGGAAGATGCTCTCACGGTACTGCTTGGGTATTCCCGGGCCCTCATCTTTGACTCGCAGGAGCACATGGCTGTCGTTGTCGCAGATGGAGACGTTGACAGTCGAGCCGGAGCGGCTGTAACGGATGGCGTTTTCGACCAGATTAAACACCAGCCGATAGAGGAGCGTATCACTTCCGATTACTAAAGCGTCTCCAGCACAATTGAGGGCTATGCCCCTATTTTCGGCAAGTGGTGCAAGATCGGTGAGGACCTCTTCGGACAAGGGGCCAAGTTCCACATCGTCCTCGCAAGGAACGCTGCGGAGCTCACTCATCTCGAGCAATACCTTGGTCATTCGAGACATGCGCTCGGTTTGTTCTTGTAGCAGGCCGAGCAGCTCGGCTGTTTCGGGTTGCAAACCGGAGTGCTCAGAGATGAATAGTTCAATCTGTGCTTGCATAAGGGAGAGCGGGGTGCGCAGCTCGTGTGCGGCGTTGCCGGTAAACTGACGCTGTGCAGAGAACCCTTCGCAAAGACGGGCAATCATGTCGTTGAAAGAGGCGCTGCATCGTTGTAGCTCGGTGGGCACATCTTCGCTGAGCTTAATTTCGCTTAGGTTGTCAGGCTGCACGCGCTCAACCTGGGCCGCAAAAGCCCGCAGCGGTTTGAGTGCACGGCCGCTCACAAAGTATGCCAGCGCGCCGCCAAGGAGTGTGACTCCAGCCGTGATGTACCAGGTTGTCGTGCCAAAAGACTCTTGTGCGTCGTTTACGACGACCGTGACCTCGTCATCGAGGGCTGCTTGTGTTGGGTCAAACGCCTGGGGCGAATCCGCGCCGGTAGCGGTAAAGGCCGAGATGTCACTGCCGATGGCATCCATGTAGCGCATGCCCGTATAGCCGACCAGGCAGTTCGTCAACACGCACGCTGCGCACGTGAGCAGCGCCGTCATAATCGTTATGCGCCATTGCAGCGAAAGCCTTTTCATTCGCTATCCTCCATAACGTAGCCCTCTCCAATCCGATTGCGAATCGGGTCGTATCCCAAAGCGCTGCGTAGCTTTTTGCGGAGTGACGAGATGTGAACGCGGGTTGCGTTGCTAAAGCTGTTCACGCTGCTATCCCAAACGTGCTCGATAAGCTCCTCTTGACTTACCGGTCGCCCCTGATTAAGCATCAGGTATTCCAAGATTCCCGTTTCCTTGCGCGTAAAAGATAAAGCCTCGCTGTCCACGGAAGCGATGCGCGCCTTGGTGTCAAAACGGAGCTTTCCGCAGGTTAAAACTATGTCGCTTTGTGTAAAGCGTCTGAGGGTAAGGCTGCGAATCCTTGCCGCAAGCTCGTCCAGATGAAACGGCTTGGTGAGGTAATCGTTGGCGCCGGCATCGAGTCCGGCGACTTTATCGGATACTTCGCCGCGTGCGGACAGAATCAGTACCTTAGTCTCGCAGTCAGTTTTCCTAAGTTCCCTGAGCACGGTCATGCCGTCGATGCGGGGAAGGTTGAGGTCGAGTACCACGAGGTCGAAGGCCTCAACGTCCAGTAGGTCGAGCGCCTCCTGTCCGTCGTGACAGCAGTCGACGCTGTACGCCAAGTTTCGCAAGCTGCGCGCGATTGCGTCACACAGCGCCCGCTCGTCCTCGACGATCAAAATACGCATAACAGTCTCCTTGCACATTTCAAATCGCGCTTAACACGGATTTTATAGCCGATATGGTCCAATGGTCGCGTTACGAAAGGAGTGGTCAGGTTGTTCAAAGCGGTAAAACCCGTGGTACAGGTCGCTTTGTTGATCGTCGGAATTGCCATGGTGTGCTTTGGCGTTATGCGTGGCGAGGCGGATGCCGTGCTGGCCAAAGCGATTAGGCTGTGCTTGGAGTGTATCGGAATTGGATAAAAGAGAAAACACTGCGTCGCATGTTTTGGCCCGATTTCGCGGATTCATTCAGGCGGCGGCGACGCTGGTCACCAACATTCACCTGCCAAACTTTGCCAAAGGCGGCATCTATCAGGGCGCGGGAAAAACAGTCTGCGTACCTGGACTTAATTGCTATTCGTGCCCCGCGGCATCGGGTGCGTGCCCCATCGGGTCGTTCCAGTCGGTGGTAGGTTCATCCAAGTTCAACTTTTCTTACTATGTTACCGGTACGCTCATTTTGCTCGGCGTGCTGCTGGGACGCTTTGTATGCGGCTTTCTGTGCCCGTTTGGCTGGCTGCAGGAGCTGCTTCATAAGATTCCCGGCAAAAAGTTCTCCACGAAAAAGCTCAAGCCGCTCACGTACATCAAGTACGTCGTGCTGCTGTTTGCCGTGGTGCTGCTGCCCGTCTTGGTGGTTAACGACGTGGGCATGGGCGACCCGTTCTTTTGTAAGTACATCTGTCCACAGGGTGTGCTCGAGGGCGCCATTCCGCTGGCCATTGCCAATGCCGGCATTCGATCTGCGTTGGGACATCTCTTTACTTGGAAACTTGCAGTTCTCATTGCCGTGGTAGTGCTGAGCGTTTTGTTCTACCGCCCCTTCTGCAAATGGATTTGTCCACTCGGCGCATTCTATGCGCTCATGAATAAGGTATCCCTATTGGGGATCCGGGTCGATGCATGCAAATGCGTCTCGTGCGGCAAGTGCTCAAAGGTTTGTCAGATGGACGTTGATGTGGTCCACGCGCCCAATCATGCCGAATGCATCCGGTGCGGGAAGTGCATCGGGGCCTGTCCCGTCGATGCCATCAGCTATCGCTATGACCTGGATGTGTCGGCGGAAAAGCTCCCCTTGACCGCCGATAAAAAGTAAACAAGCTTCGACAAAACGGAGGAATGACTATGAAGCTTTCTAAGATTGCGGCCCTGTTTATGGTGCCGGTATTGGCCTTGTGCCTTGTGGCATGTTCGGCGCCCGGTGGCAATGCGAGCGAATCTGCGAGCTCCGATCCTAAGATTGCAGAACTCACTGCGCAGAAGCCGGCCAATGCCGACGAGGCCGCCGAGCTGTATGCGAAGCTCATGCAGAAGGAGAACGAGATCTTTTCGAGTGATAACGCGCTGTGGGAAAAGGTATTCAATGCGGCAAATAAAGACTCGGCAATGATTGATGATGGCAGCAATTACGGCGATTTTCTGCTCAAGACCATCGACGGCGCCAAGGATGAGTTCACGGCGGATGAGCTTAAGACGCTCAAGGCCGGTGCACAGCAGATCAAGGAGATCGAGGACAAGCTCGAGAGCCTGGAGAAGGAGTTCCCCGGCTGTGGAAGCACGCCGAGCGCAGGCGAGAGCGTCGACGCTTCGACCGCTGGCATGACGGCTGGTGCCAATGCTTCGAGCGAGGCGACGAAGTTCCCCAGCTTTACGGGCAAGGACCTGGATGGCAACGACGTGAGCAGCGACGAGCTGTTCTCTAAGAACAAGGTCGCCGTCATGAACTTCTGGTTCACCACTTGCAAGCCGTGCGTGGGCGAGCTGGGCGACCTTGAGGACCTGAATAAGGAGCTTGCCAAGAAGGGCGGCCAGGTCGTGGGCGTCAATTCCTTTACGCTCGATGGCAACAAGGGCGAGATTGCAGATGCCAAGGACGTGCTGAGCAAGAAGGGCGTGACATATAAGAACATCTGGTTCAAGTCGGATAGCGAGGCCGGTAAGTTTACGTCAAATTTGTTCTCGTTCCCGACAACGTATGTCATCGATCAGAATGGCAACATCGTAGGGGAGCCCATCGTGGGAGCCATCAGCTCCGCCGAGCAGCGTGCAGCACTCAACAAACTTATCGATCAGGCGATTGCGAATAGCGAGCAGTAGAAAACGCGTAAAGCATCGCGAGGATCGTGTGTCGCTGTGCGGAGTAGTCCGCTGCCTTTCAAGATAATCTCCACCATATAGAGGCCCCACTTGGGGCCTCTTTTTTGGACGCCGTCCCGTTCGTTTTTTGATGCGGTTCCCTACATTCCTCACTGGTGTCGGTGAAAAATGGGGATAGAGTAGGACAAACGCGTCGAATACGAACGGTGGAGGAGAGCGGGCAAGTGCGCCCGTGCAGGAGAGGTTGCCGTCCATGCTGGATCTCAGAGATATTTGCAAAAGGTACGTTACGCAGTCGTTTACGCAGGTGGCGCTCGACAACGTAAGCCTGTCTTTTCGCGATAACGAGTTCGTGGCCATTCTGGGTCCCTCGGGCTCGGGCAAAACTACGATGCTCAACGTTATCGGTGGGCTCGATCATTTCGATTCCGGCGACCTGCTAATCGACGGTATTTCGACCAAGGACTTTCACGATCGCGATTGGGATGCCTATCGCAACAACCGCATCGGCTTTGTGTTCCAGAGCTATAACCTCATTCCGCATCAGACCATTTTGGAAAACGTGGAGCTGGCGCTCACGCTCACGGGCGTGGGGCATGCCGAGCGCCGCCAGCGTGCGCGCGAGGCGTTGGAGAAAGTCGGCCTGGGCGAGCATGTTAACAAGCGTCCAGGCCAGCTATCGGGCGGACAGATGCAGCGTGTGGCCATCGCCCGCGCCCTGATCAACGATCCCGAGATTGTGCTGGCAGACGAGCCGACCGGCGCCCTGGACTCAACGACATCCGTACAGGTCATGGACCTGCTCAAGGAGGTCGCACGCGACCGTCTGGTTATTATGGTCACGCACAATCCCGAGCTGGCGTACCAATACGCCACGCGCATCGTCAACCTGGCTGACGGCAAGATTACCGACGATTCCGATTCTTTTGATGTCGCCGACGCCACGCGCCGCGAGGCCAAGCCTACGCGCAAAACCTCGATGAGCTTTGTGACGGCGCTGGGGCTTTCTGCCCGAAACCTTATGACTAAGAAGGGCCGCACGGCCATGACGGCCTTTGCGGGCTCGATTGGCATTATCGGTATCGCGGCGATTCTGGCGCTGTCCAACGGCGTGAACAATTACATCAAAAAGGTCGAGGAGGATACGCTCTCGAGCTACCCACTCACCATTTCCAAGCAGGATTACGACCTGTCGTCCATGATGGGCGGCCAGGGGGCTGCGGATGATGACTCGCCTGAAAACGTGGATTCGTCCGACGACAGTGCCGGCGGCAAGGCTAAGGGAACCGATAAGATTCCTGTGGTCACGGCCGTAAAGGATATGTTTGCGAGCGTTAAGTCCAACGACATGACGAGCTTTAAGGCATGGCTCGATGCCGGTGGCGACGGCATCGATAAAGAGGTCAACGCCATTCAGTACGGCTACGGTGTATCGCCGGTTGTCTATCGTGCCGGCAAGGGCGATGAGAAGCCTGTCCGGCTGGTGCCCAACGCCATGACCGAGGCCATGAGCGGAGGCGCGAGCTCAGCGGCAACGGTGAGCATGGAATCCATGGGAACCTCGGTCTTTAACGAGATGATCGACGACCAGAGCCTGCTCGACAGCCAGTACGATGTCGTGGCGGGGCATTGGCCTACGTCTGCTAACGAAGCCGTGATGGTGCTTTCGAGCCGCGGTACGGTGGGCGACTATACGCTCTACAGCATCGGCGCGCTGGATATCGATGAGCTCAACGACCTGGTTAACAGCGCCATGGCGGCCGACGGCAAGATCGAGACGCTCGAGACCGGCGCCGACTTTACCTACGACGATGCTCTGTCCACGACGTTTAAGGTGCTGTCGCCGGCTGATGCGTATCGCAAAAACGAAGAGACCGGCATGTGGACTGACATGTCTGGCGACACCGACTTTATGGCCGTCAAGGTTGCCGACGGTATCGACGTGCACATTGTGGGCGTGGTGCGACCCAACGAGACCGCCAACGCGAGCGCGTTGTCCCCGGGCATTGCCTACACGCATGCGCTGACTCGCCAGCTTATGGAACGCGCCGCAAATTCGCAGATTGTGCAGGAGCAACTCGACCACCCCGAGACGGATGTCTTTACGGGCAAAACCTTCGACGAACTGCAAGGCGAGGCCAAGCAAGGCGTGGATCTGGGCAGCATGTTCAGTGTGGACGAGGCGGCGCTCAAGAGCGCGTTCTCGTTCGATACCTCCGCGCTCTCGGGTGTTGTCGGCGGTATGGACCTTTCTGGCATCGATCTGTCGGGGCTGGACATTGACCTTTCGGGCGTTGGCAAGGACATCGACTTTGGTGACATCATGGCCAAAGCGCCGGCTCCAGATTTCTCGGGCATCTTTGACGGCCTGGAACTTACGCCCGAGCAAATGCAGCAGGTGGGAACGCTAGCCAACCAGCTGTTTGAGAGCTTTTTGCAGTCTGATCAGTTTAGGGCGCTGTCACCCGATGATCTTAAGGACGCGTCAAAGCTTGCTGCCGCATTCTCGACGTATCTTGAGCATGATGCCGCAGCCCAGCAATGCCTAGCTCAGCTGAAGGCCCTCGGCGGCGATGCCCTGGCCGAGCGCCTGCGGCAGGCGATGACCGACTATGTGCAAAAGCAGCTGGCTCCGTATCTGCAGCAGGCTATGGATCAGATGATGAAGTCGATCGGCGACCAGATTGCGGCGACGGTGTCAGCTCAGCTCAAGGCAGGCACGGCTGGGCTTATGGACCAGATGGCGACGCAGATGTCTTCGAGTTTTGCCAACCTAGCGAGCGCTATGCGTGTGGATGCGAGCGCCTTTGCCCGTGCCATCCATTTCAACATGGACGCCGAGGACCTGAGTTCGCTCATGATGAGCTATGCCAAGGCTTCGAAGCTCACCTACGACAACAATCTGGCCACGTTGGGTTATGCGGACGAGGCGGATCCTATCTCGGTCAAGATTTTCCCGCGCGACTTTGAGGCCAAAGAGCGCGTGCTCGGTCGCATCGATGCGTACAACAAGCAGGTCAAAGCCGCTGGCCACGATGATCGGGCAATTTCGTACACAGACTACATGGGCATCATCATGGGTTCGGTGACCGACATCGTGAACACCATCAGCTTGGTGCTCATCGCATTCGTGGGTATCAGCCTGGTGGTGAGCTCCATCATGATCGGCATCATCACCTACATCAGCGTGCTGGAACGCAAAAAGGAGATTGGCATCCTGCGTGCGATCGGCGCGTCGAAGTGTAACGTGGCCAACGTATTCAATGCCGAGACCTTTATCGAGGGCCTCATCGCCGGCGTCTTTGCCATTGTCGTCGTGGTGCTCGTGAGTTTCCCGGTCAATGCCTGGGCGCTTGCGGCCAAACAGGTCCCCAACCTGATGAGTCTGCCCGTGCAGGATGCGCTGGTGCTCATCGCGATTTCGGTGCTGCTGACGGTCGTTGCCGGCCTGCTGCCGGCCCGTAGCGCATCCAAGAAGGACCCCGTCGAAGCCCTGCGCTCCGAATAATGTGACAAAGGGACAGTCCCTTTGTCACGTTCGTTGATATGAGAGAAGAGTAGATGATTCTATCGTTGGCCCCTATGGAGGGGATTACCGGACATGTGTTCCGTCGCGTGCATGCGGAGTGCTTCGGCGCGCTCGATTGCTATTACACGCCGTTTTTGCCGCCGCCGCGGGTGGGAAATCGCTTTGGCGGCAAGGCGTTTAAGGAGATCGATCCTGCCAATAACCAGGGGCTCAACGTGGTGCCTCAGCTGATGTCCAAGAACGCGGACGAGTTTGTGTGGGCGGCACAGGTGCTCGCCGACATGGGCTATCGCGAGGTCAATCTCAACTTGGGTTGTCCTTCGGGAACGGTTGTCGCCAAGGGCAAGGGCTCGGGTTTCTTGCGCAATCTCGACGAGCTCGAAGTGTTCTTGAGTGACGTGTGCGAGCGGTCGCCGTTGCCGGTATCGGTAAAGACCAGGCTGGGGCTGGAGGGCGATGACGAATACGAGCGCGTGCTCGATCTGTATTGCCGCATGCCGCTGGCAGAGCTGATTGTGCACCCGCGCGTGCAAAAGGACCGCTATACGGGATCGCCGCGCAAAGAGTTTTATGGCGAGACGCTGGGGCGTGCGCCGTTCCCCGTGGCCTATAACGGCGACATTTTCGATCTTGAGGATATGGATGCGCTGGTGGAGGCCTATCCCGGCACGCGCCATGTGATGCTGGGGCGTGGCCTGCTCGCGAACCCCGCTCTGGCTCGCATGGTCAACGGCGGTCCCGCTGCCACGGCAGCCGAACTGCAGCGTTTCCACGACACTCTGTTTGCGGTCTATGCAGAAGAGATTGGCGGCAACGCGGTCTTTCGTATGAAGGAGTGGTGGTTCTACGCCAAGTGCGCTTTCGCCGACTCCGCTACCGTTCACAAGCTCGTACGTAAGACCAAAAAGGTCGACGAATACCGCGCCGCCGTCGAGCGGGTCTTTCGCGAGCAGCCACTCGCACCCATAGCTCGCTTCCGCGGCTAGTTAGACATCGGGGACGTTCTTTAACGACTGGTCATTTAAGGACGTCCTCAACGACTATGTTGCAAAAAGCTGTACGTTAGCACCCAAAGATGTCGAAAAATGTCGACTTTGGATGCTGGCGTATATGTTTGGGTCGGCGGGGGAGTTGAGTCTAGGCAATCATTGCATCGAGCGTGATGAGCTCCCTGAGTCGCTCCGTGCGTGTTTGCCCATGGCGCTTTGCTTTTGCGTCAAAGGCTTCAAGGACCGATTCGCCCACGCGTGCCGATAAAACAACGCTTGGCTCATCGGAGACCGACGGCCTTCCCAGCTTGATGGTGCGACCCTTCGGCCATTCATCTTCTTCGTATGCCTCTGCGGCTTTCTCCAACTCTCCGGGGGCAAACCCCATCATTTTTTCGAGCTGCTTAGCGTTCATAGCGTCTCCTATCAATCGGCATAATGCCGAGCAGAGGTCAACGGATAATCTTTTTGTATACAGTTTTGTAGACAAAAATACAAACAGTTTATCAGGCTAATTAGCTTGTTTTGACCCGCGTGTTCGATAGAAAATGAGCATTGACGGCTTCGATACTCCTTTGCTTTTCAGCCTGGAATTTGGATGTTCATTGAACTTCCGGAGGGGAGCGCTTTATTAAGCTATCGAGATTCTGGGCAGGAGCTCTCACTGGTCTTCGATAATGGGACCAGCTTAATTCGCGACACAGTGTGTCGCGAATGGGAGTAGTCGTTAGGTGTCCTTCAATGGCTACTCATATAAGAACGTCCAAGTGTCGGATTTTGTCATTTAGTGTCGTTCTCAGCGACTATTCTGGAGGGTCGTGGTCAAAAAAGGCAAATATGAGTACTGTTGCCATTATGGTTGCATTTATTTTGCTGTAAATTGTAGCTCCTGATGAGATTTGTTCCCGTTAAGAGCTGCTTTTATTGAACATATGAGGAGAAATAACGTCGTCTGCGGACGAGTGGAACGTTGAATAGTTCCTGAAGTGATCAAAATCGCTGCTACTAAACAGGTAGCAGTACTCATATTTGCCCTTTTTTGACCACAGTCCTCTCGGAAACCTTTCCAGAGGCGTCAAACAGCCATAATCCAAAGGTCTCCTCAAACAATTAGCCGGCTAAGAGCGTCCATGACTACCAAAAAAGCTGTACGCCAGCATCCAAAGATGTCGAAAAATGTCGACTTTGGATGCTGGTGTACATGTTTGGGTCGTATGGGCTGGGGCCCTGGACGGACAGAGCGTGCGTGCTAGAGCAGATTCTCCTGCACCCATGTGATGATGTCGTTCGACTCGTAGAGCGGCTTGCCGTCGATGAACAAGCAGGGAACCTGGCGTTTTCCGCCGACGGCGATGAGTGTCTGCTCGGCTTCGGTATCGGTCGAGATATTGCGCTCGGGAATGGTCACGCCGTTATCGGCCAAAAAGTGCTTGACCTTTAAGCAATACGGGCAGCCGGTCATAACGTACAGCGCGAGCTCGTGATTAGTAGCCATAGGTCTCCAATCGGTTGAGGTTTTGATTGAAATACCCAAAGCCGCCGCGGTCTATGCGCGCGTCAACGACGACTCGATGGCCTGGACCAGAAACGCCGTGGCTCCGGTGCCGCATGGCTTGTCGTAGTAGTCTACAAAGCGCTGGTCGGCGAGGTAGCCGTGGGCGAGCCCCAGATATGCCTCGTCTTGGGGCTCGTGTCCCCAATTAAGGCCAATCCATCGGCGATGCATTGCGACAAGTTTGTGGGCCTCGTAGCTCTCTGGGTCGCCAATGCCCATGGCAATCGAAAGCTGGCCCAGAACAGCGCGTTCAAGTTCCTTCATGTCGTTCCATGTCTCGGGGTCCATGTCCAGCAGCGCTTCGTTTGCTGCGTCGATCGCCTCGTCGCCATAGCGCGCCCGCGCTTCGGCACCGTAGCGCTCCTCGTTTTCCTGCACGGTGCGCCAGCGCTCCAGTTGTGGCAGGACGGCGCCCATGAGCGAGACAGCTTCGTCGAGCGACATGCCGGTGTTTTGCGCCAGCCGCGGGGCACAATCCTCGATCATTGCCTCCATCGTGGTGTCGTAGGTGTACCTGCCGTGGTCGTAGCACCACTTGCAGAAATGGTCGGTCGTGGTGCCCGTGGCATCGGTGCCGCAGTCGTCGGGCGTGAGTATCATGCCGCAGCTCTGGCAATAGTGCTCAGGCATTTCGAGCAGGTGGGACAGCGGTTCTCCGGTTACGGCGGCGATGAGCTTCATCATATCGATGCCCGGCGTGACCTCGTCGCGCTCCCAACGGCTGACGGCTTGGCGTGTGACGAAGAGCTTGGCGGCGAGCTGCTCTTGGGTAAGGTGATGGACGCGACGGATGGCAATGAGCTTTTCTGCAAAGGCCATAGCGGCTCCCTTCTGCTGGTTGATGGCTTAAGCATACGCGGCGGCAGGCACCCTTCCAAGCAACCGTTGGTTGCACGACGGGGGACCGCGGCGAAGAATTGCGCGCAACGCCCCACGCCTCCATGCCGTACAATGACCGGCATGGAACCTATCGCACACATACATACCGACCTGTCGCAGAAGTTCGGCATTCCGCGCAACAGCTTTTTGGCGCCCCATCTGCAGGGACGAATCTTTTTTGAGCCGGAATTTGCCTCCAATGCAGCGGTTGAGGGCCTGGACTCCTTCTCTCACCTGTGGCTGCTGTGGCGCTTCGAAAACGGAACGCCCGGCGGCACGGCTAAGGATATTGCCGTCGACGCTAAAACGCAGGACAGGTCCGGCACCAACGCAAAATGGTCGAAAACCGTGCGCCCGCCGCGTCTGGGTGGAGCCGAGCGCGTGGGCGTGTTTGCCACGCGCAGTCCGTTTCGCCCTAATCCCATCGGGCTTACCTGCGTCAAGCTCGACCGCGTGGAGCTTGCCGACGATGGCCCCATCATCCATGTGCTGGGGGCCGACCTGCGCGACGGCACGCCCATCTACGACATTAAGCCCTATATTCCGTTCGCGGATTGCCACCCGGATGCGACCGGCGGCTGGATCGAGGGGGCTCCGTGGCAAGAGCTCGATGTTGAGTTCCCGCAAGCGCTTCAAGACATGGTCCCGCCCGCAAAGCTCCCCGGCTTGGTCGAGGTCCTTCGCCAAGATCCGCGCCGTGCGGGCAGCAAGCACGAGCCAAACCGCATCTACCACTTAGCTTACGCCGGGCTCGACATATCTTTTACGGTCGATGAAACCCAGCTAACCGTAGTCGCCGTCAACGACGCGCGAGACTAACCAGCCATTCGTCCGCGCCTGTCAAATTAAGCGCCAAACCCCGCGCCAAAACCGCCCACGCTGGTGGACAATAACGCCTACCAAAACAATCACTTTGCACGGGGGCTCGGCATGAAATACGACTTTAGCTCACTTATCGACCGCCACGGTATGGACTCCATCGCCGTTGACTCCTGGGGTGAGATCCCCGGTATGGCTCCGAACGCACCCGACGAGGGCTTCGACCGCATTCCCATGTGGGTGGCCGACATGAACTTTGCCACGGTACCCACGGTCCAGGAACACATCATTCAGCGCGCCCAGCATCCCATGTTTGGCTACTTTAACCCGCGCGCTGAGTACTTCGATCGCATCATCGAATGGCAGAACCGCCGCAATGGCGTCGAAGGTTTGAGCCCTGAACATATCGGCTACGAAAACGGCGTGCTGGGCGGCGTCGTGTCGACGCTGCGCGCGTATGTCCAGCCGGGCGATGCGGTGCTGGTCCACAGCCCTACCTACATCGGCTTTACCAAGTCCATTGAGGCCGCGGGCTATCACATTGTCCACAGCCCGCTTAAGCTCGACGACCAGGGCGTGTGGCGTATGGACTTTGAGGACATGGAGCACAAGCTCGCCCAAAACCACATCCATGCCGCGGTGTTCTGCTCGCCGCACAATCCCTGCGGCCGCGTATGGGAACGCGACGAGATCGGGCGCGCCATGGACATCTATCGCCAGCACGATTGCGTGGTGATCTCGGACGAGATTTGGTCCGATATCATCCTGCCGGGGCACAAGCATATCCCGACGCAGTCGGTGAGCGAGGACGCCCGCATGCGCACGGTTGCCCTCTATGCGCCCAGCAAGACGTTCAACCTGGCGGGCCTGGTCGGCAGCTACCACATTGTCTACAACGAGACGCTGCGCGACCGCGTGTGCGCCGTGTCCAACAAGACTCACTACAACGAGATGAATGTCCTCTCCATGCATGCGCTTATCGGTGCCTACCAGCCGCAGGGCTACGAGTGGGTGGACGAGCTCAACCAGGTGCTTGCCAGCAATATCGAGTACTTCTGCGATTACGTGGACGAGCATTTTGAGGGCGTGTCCTATTCGCGTCCGCAGGGCACGTACATGGTGTTTCTGGACTGCACCGAGTGGTGCCGCGAGCATGGCCGCGATATTCAGTGGTTGCTCGACGAGGGGGCGCGCGTGGGCGTGGGGTATCAGGACGGCCGCCCGTTCCACGGGCCCTGCCACATTCGCGTGAATTTGGCGCTGCCGCTTTCGCGCGTAAGGGAAGCGTGCGACCGCTTGGACCGCTACGTTTTTAATGCACGGTAAGTGAGCACTGCATGCGGGGCCTTCTGCCAAGCCGGCTGGAAGGTCCCGCATGGTAAAACGTCTGTAACCATTGGGCGCGGACCTGCTGCGGAGGTTTATTTTTCTTGAATCTGCTTGCCGCAAAGATGCTCAATCGTAATCTCGTAGAGCTTGACGCCCTTAATGTCCTTGGCGATTTCCTCTTCGACTTCTTCGGCAGAAGGGTAGTACTTAAGGGCGAGCTGGCGGACTTTGTCCTCGATAAACGCGGGGGTGTCATTCGCCAGGCGACAACGGCCAAAGACGACGGTGCTCATAACGTAGGGAGCCCAGTCGCCGTCCTGGTACCACTCGTTGCCGTAAACGGTAAAGCAGACCTTGTCATCGCGCTTGAGTGAATCGACCTTGTGGCCAGCCTTGGCGCCATGGAAATAAATCTTGTCGTGCTCGGTGTCAAAGAAGTAGTTGACGGGAATGGCGTACGGGTAGCCATCGTCGCCGTTGACGGCAAAGACGCCGCGCTTGCAGGTAGCGAGCAGTTCGCGCGCTTCCTCGTCAGTGATGGCGCGTTTCTTTCGACGTAAGGGCCTAAACATCGTTGGCTTCCTTTCTACTGGGCATGGTTGTTGAGCACAAACTATAGCGAAACGGATCCGTTTTTCTTGATGCGGGCGAGTATGTTTTTGAGCTTGTTAAAGTCGAGCGGTTTGGACAGATGGGCGTTCATACCGGCGTCGTGTGCCGCCTTGGCGTCCTCGGCAAAGGCATTGGCGGTGAGCGCGATGATGGGGATATCGGCTGCATCGACCTTCTCGCTCAGACGAATCGCGCGGGTTGCCTCGTAGCCGTCCATGTCCGGCATCATAATGTCCATCAGGATCGCATCGAAGCTGCCGGCGGGATGAGACAGGTACAGATCGACGACTTCGTTGCCGTTGACGGCACGGGTGACCACGACGCCCTCGGATTCTAGCAGCGTCTGGGCAATCTCGGCATTCAATTCGTTGTCTTCGGCGAGCAGCACGTTCATGTCGGCGAGTGAGCAGTCGAGCGCCCTCTCGACCGTATTCGCCCGCGCCCGGGGGTTCTTGTCGATATCGAGCGGAATTTCCACGTAGAACGTGGTGCCCGCATGGAGTTCGCTGGTGACTTCGATGGTGCCGCCCATCAGTTCAATAAGCGACTTGACGATTGGCATGCCCATGCCGGTTCCTTGGAACTTGCTACGCGCATCGTCACCTTCTTGGGCAAACGGCTCATAGATATGCTTTAAAAACTCGGGAGCCATGCCAATGCCGGTATCCGAAACGCTAAAGCAAAAGAGCGCGCGCCCGTTATCGAGTGGCTTGGTCTTTGAACTAAAGGTGACGGAGCCGCCGTGCTTGTTGTACTTAATGCTGTTGTCTAACAGGTTGATCATGATCTGTCGGATATGGGTGGGACTGCCGATCATGTATGGCCCCGTGGCGTACGGCAGACTATTGTCCTGCATTGTGATGCCGTTACTGGACGCGCGGAGCTTGCACAGCACTAGCGTATCGTCACAGAGCTCTTTGAGGTTAAAAGGCGCATGCTCCAGTGTTAGCTTGCGGTCTTCGATTTTGCCCATCTCGAGGATGTCGTTGATCAGCGAGAGCAGGTGATTGGCGGCAACGCGCGCCTTGGCACGGCTCTCGCGGGCGACTTGCATATCGCCTTCCTTCAATTCCTCGATCTCGATAAGGCCCAGGATACCGTTGAGCGGCGTACGGATGTCGTGGCTCATGCGCGTGAGGAATGCCGTCTTAGCGGCGTTGGCAGCATCGGCTTTTTTGCGCTCAGTTCGAGCGCGCACGAGCGCCCAGATGAGCAGGACGATGCCGACCGACAACATACCGATGAGGGTAGCTGCAATGGCGGTGCGGTTGCGATAAAGGAATTGAAGCGTGTTGGATTCCTGGGCCGTGTACGACGTGGAGGAGAAATTGCTTGCGGAGAGCGATTCTCCGGCATTGATGATGCCCTTGTTGATGATTCCCAACAGCTCGGGTTTTCCGCGCGAAATCCAGCACGAGAGCTCACAGGTGTCAGGGAGCTCGGCCGTCTCGCAGTCCTCGAGATCGTAACGGTCACCGATGGTTTTTACGCGTGAACTGGGAGCGACGATGCAGTGCGCCGTTCCCTTCCTGAGGGCGTCGAACGCTTCATCGTCGGATTGGTATTCGGTTACGGTCGCTGTGGGGAACAGACTTTCAAATACATTTTGGTTGATAAACGATGATTTGGTACAGGCGATGTTCTGAAGGTCTTTGTTCAGGTTGCCGCCGGTGTGGATGGCGGTGAGGGATGTGGTCCCCAACGATATCGACTGCACAACGCCTGATTGCTCGGCAAACCAGTAATCTCGGTATACCGGCAGCGCAACGTCGATGCTTTCCTTTGACAGGGCCTTTGACATCATCTTGTAGTTATCAAAGGCGACGGTTTTGACCGTAATGCCAAATTTATCGTGCAACGTCGTCGCAAGCGATGCGAGCGAGCCTTCCATTTTGCCGTCTTCGTCTTCGTTGCAGTAGGGGAGTTTGCCCGTAATGTAGCCGAGCGTGATGGTGTTGTTGTTCGCCTTGAGCCAGGCGCGCTCATCGCCGGTGAGCGAGGATGATCCGCTGTTTTGCGCTGAATAGTTCGATTTGACCTCGTCGTTATAGCGTGGGTTGACGCGGGCGATTGCCGTCATGGCAGCATTGATGTCGTCCATCAGGTCGGGGCGGCTTTTGGGAACGGCAAAGTAGTAGTCGTTCGAACCAATGTAGAACATGGGGGAGGCATTGGGCGACGAGATTGTGTCGTTCATGATGACGGCATCGACTTCGTCGTTTGCGAGCGCGTCGAAGAGATCGGATCCTCCGTCATACTCCTTGTATGTGCAGGCGATTCCTTCGCTGGCGAGCCATTGCTGGCCAACGAAGGTTTGCATGACGTCGGGGTTGCAACCGATAGTGAGACCCTGGAGTGCTTGAGGGTCACTCTTGGCCAGGTCGTCACGGTCGGGCCTGGCGTAGATGTAGTAGCGCTCGGTGCCCTCGGGGTTCGAGGAAAAGAGCAGCTTTTGGGCACGTTCCTCGGAGTAGGAGATGTTGGGCATGAGGTCGATCTCGCCTGCCTCGAGCATGTCCATAAGCTCGGTGAAGGTGCCGGAGACGTATTCGTACCGCCAGCCGGACGTGTAGTACGACAGGGTCTGGAGGTACTCGTAACCCCATCCCGAGAGACGCTCGCCGGGGGTGCCGTCCTGGAAGCCCTCGTTGCTGACGAGCCAGCCGACGCGGACCGTCTTGACTGGCTGACTAGAGTCATCGGGGACGTTCTTAAACGACTGGTCATTGGGGACGTTCTTGTTTGACTAGTCATTTAAGAACGTCCCCAATGACTAGTTCCGTTTGCTGGGGAGGCGTGGGACAATACCGAGCGAACGTGATTGGTTGTCCGTGGAAGGGGTCGCGATGAAAAAGCTCAGGACGCTTGCCGATGTGCTGCGACAGGCTGGCTTTGCGCGCATCACGGACCTGTTTCTAATCTTTTACCTGCTGTGCTCGACTGCCGTCTGGCTGTCCGAGCCCACGTCCCTTACGTTTGGCGACGGTCTCTGGTTTAGCTTTGAGACGGTCTCGACCATCGGCTTTGGCGATATTCCGGCCGAAACACCGGTTGCCCGCGCTATTACCGTCGTCTTGAGCGTTATCAGCATCTTCTACATCGCCATGCTCACGGGCGTGGCGGTGAACTACTGCAATACGCTTATCAAGCTGCGCCAAAAGGACACCATGGCGCGCTTTATGGACGATCTTGAGCATTTGGAAGAGCTCGATCGTGACGAGCTCGCCGATCTTTCGCGTCGCGTGCGCGAGTATCGTCGACGCCAGCGCTAAGACGAACGTCGTGCGCCACAACAAGGGGGACCAAATATGAATATCACCGTGTATCTGGGTGCCAGTGCCGGCAATGATCCGGCGTTTCTGCCCGCGGTGCAGGAGCTGGGCAACTGGATTGGCGCCAACGGGCACGCGCTGGTATACGGCGGGTCCAAATCGGGGCTGATGGGTGCGCTCGCCGATAGCGTACTCGAGGCGGGTGGACACGTGACGGGTGTTGAGCCGAGCTTTTTTATCGAGGCCGAGTTTCAACATGACGGTATCAATGACCTTATCGTGACGAGCGATATGGCCGAGCGCAAGGCCAAGATGATTGAGCTCGGCGATGCGTTCATCGCATTTCCGGGCGGCACGGGCACGCTCGAGGAGATTGCCGAGGTTATGTCCGCGGTGTCGTTGGGGCACCTGAGCTCTCCGTGCATCCTGTATAACCTGGACGGTTACTACAACGACCTCAAGGCGTTGCTCGGGCACATGATTGATAAGGGGCTTTCGAGCCCGAGGCGCCAGCACGGCATCTACTTTGCCGACGATTTGCGCGAGATTGCCTCGATTATCAACGGATAAGTCTTGAGCCTGCCCCACCATGACTCCCAATGGTGCCGTTTGCGGCGCAGATGGTTGGCTCGTTCGGGTAACGCTCGCTCTACAATAAAACGTATCTATGTCGACTTTGACCGCGGGAGGACCCGATGGATAACCTTGCCAAACCCACGAACCGAGCGCTGTTTTTGGTCAGCGTTGCCGTGACCGGTGCACTCGCGGGTGCCGCAGTCTGGCTGTTCTTTTTTGCGATGGAGCACGGTATCGACTATCTATGGACCGAGATTCCGCACGCGCTGGGCGTCGCTTCGCCCGAGCTTGCCAGCGGCCCGTTTGGCTTTCTGCCATACCCGTTTTTTGTCTGCCTGCTGGGCGGCCTGTTAATCGGTCTGTACGAAAAGATGACAGGCACCAAGACCGATGACCTCAACCAGGTGATGGCTAAGGTTAAGCAAGACGGGCGCTACCCGCACGACAACCTGGGCAAGCTTTCGCTCGTGGCATTGCTGCCGCTGCTGTTTGGTGGAAGCATTGGACCGGAGGCCGGCCTGACCGGCGTTATCGCCGGTCTGTGCAGCTGGGTCGGCGACCGCATGCGTCGCTTTGGCGCCGAGTTTAGGGAGCTCACGTTGCTGGGCACCCAGGCTGCCCTGACGGCGCTCTTTACCGCGCCCGTCTTTGGCTTTGTGGCGCCGCTTGCCGGTAGCACCGACGGCCAGGGTGAAGACGCCGACGATGAGTCCGCGTCCGGCGAGATCACCATCAAGCTGCCCAAGGCGCAAAAGACGGTGGTCTACGGTATTGCGATTGCCGGCGGTCTGGGCACCTACCTGCTGCTTGGACAGCTTGTGGGCGGCGGCATGGGCATGCCCAGGTTCGAGTCCGCCGAGGTGGGCAACCTAGAGCTTACCTGGCTCGTCCCTCTGTCGTTGATCGGCACCGTCTGCGGCTGGCTGTACTTTGTCTCTGAGCATGCAAGCGAGGCACTGTCCCACGCAATAGGGGAGCGTCCTGTCGTCAAGGCCATGCTGGCCGGTTTGGCACTCGCCATCTGTGGCACGGTCCTGCCCTATACCATGTTTGCCGGCGAGACCCAGGCCGACGTGCTCATGGAAACCTATCTGACCATTCCCGCCGGCGTGCTTATCGCGACCGGTCTCGTTAAGGCCATGCTGACGCCCGCCCTCATCAACCTTGGTTGGCGCGGCGGTCACTTCTTCCCGGTTATCTTCTCGGGCGTAAGCCTGGGCTATGGCCTTGCCATCCTCACCGGCGCAGATCCGGTCTTTTGCGTCGCCGTCTGCACGGCATCGACGATGGGTGCGGTCATGCGTCAGCCGGTCATGGTCGTGGGCCTGCTGCTCATGTGCTTCCCACTCAAGGGTATCGTCTGCATGATCATCGCGGCCGTCATTGCCGCCGGCATTCCACTGCCCAAGCCGCTGCGCAGGTAGTGCGGTGGCGCACGCCGGGGACATGCCCTTTGCCACGGATTTGCGGGGAGGGGGGCGATCGCGTCCTTCGCGGATTGAGACTCGTGTGGCTACAGATCGCGTACTCGATAAACCTTGGTGCTGACGGTGCAGCTGATTGCGCATAGTGCGAGCGCCAGTACGGCAATTCCTGCACACAGACAGCCAATCACGGCGGGATCGGGATTCGCCCCGGCAATCGACATGAGCCAGTTGCTGATGGGGTTGGAGGAGCTCAGCGCTGCCATGGTAAGGCATCCGAGTAGGGCAAACAGGCCAACGGATAGGCGCAGTGCCTCCATGTGTCCAAATCGGAAGAATAGCGGCTGTGCCAAGAACACCATCATGAGGGAGATGAGCATCGATGCTGCCGAGGCAATTGCGATCTCAAAGATGGTTTGTCCTGTCGAGGCCACGCCCGCGCTGTTGAAGAACGGAAGGGCGATGATGTTCAAAAGCACGGCGGCGCAGGCCATGATGGCCGAGAAGACAACGATGCACAGGTAGCGTGCGCAAATAATGTCTTTGCGCGAGAAGGGCAACGTTGCTCGATAACGCTCCCAGCCATTTTGATTGTCGAAGCCTGCCAGCGAGTTCATGATTATGATGGGCGACATGGCACTGACGGCGCAGGCACCGGCGCTCATACCGGAATCGCCATCCGACGCGTTGGCGAGCGTCAACACGACGAAGATGAACAGGCCGACACCCGCGATGCTCGGGATGAGCGTGCGAACGATGGCGAGCTCGGACATAAAGGCGCGTTTCATTTCGAAGCCCCTTTCAGCATGAGGCGCAGATAGTCATCAATGGTTGCCCGGTCGCAGGGAATCTCGGGAAAGGCCTCGAGCGTTTCGCGACGGTTGGGCACGAGCACGTCCACGCTATAGGCGTGGTGGACGGCACGGGCGCCTTCGACGCAAGTCATAAGCTCGGCAGCCTGTGCTTGGGTACAGTGGGCGATGCCGGCGCGGTCGGTAATGTCCTCGCGCGGCAGGTCAAAAATAATCGCGCCATTATCGATGCAGATGACGCGATCAGCGGTGCGATCGAGGTCGGACGTAATGTGGCTCGAGAGCAGCACGCTGTGCTGGTCGTCGGCGACAAAGGCAAGCAGCTCATCAAGCAGTTCCTCGCGTGCCATGGGATCGAGGCCCGCGGTGGCTTCGTCCAAAACGAGCAGCTTGGCATTGTGGCTGAGTGCACAGGCAAGCTGCAGTTTCATGCCCATGCCGCGGGAGAGGTCCTTGACCTTTGTCTTGGGATCGAGGCCAAATTGGTTGATGAATCCGGCGAACGTTTCGCGGTCCCACGTGGGGTACGCCGGGCCTACGAGCGACTCGACCTGGCCCACCTTGAGCGTGGAGGGGAAGGGGCACGTGTCCAGGACAAGACCGACGCGGGAGCGTAGATGGCGTTGCGACCCATCGGGCGCGTCGGCGCCACAGCGCTGCCCAAACAGGTGCACCTCGCCGGCATCGAGCTTTATAAGCCCGAGCGCGGCGCGAATCGTCGTTGTTTTGCCGGCACCGTTTGCGCCTACAAAGCCGACGATCTGGCCAGGCTCCACGGCAAGCGTGACGTCGTGCAGCGAAAAGCGATCGCTCACATGGCGCGATGCACCTTTGATTTCTAGCAAATATTGCATGGTATAGCCTTTCTTGCAGATGGCTACTGCATGGTTTCGGGGGCTACCAGGTCGAGCATCTCGTGCAGCTTGTCGCGCGTGACACCCAGGGTTTCGGCTTGGCTCGCCGCTTTCGCAAGCAGCTCTTCGATATGGCAGAGCTGGTTTTCGCGCAAGAGCTCCTGGTTGCCCTCGGCGACAAAACAGCCCTTGCCCTGCACGGTGCAGATAAACCCGAGCTGCTCCAGGTCGGCGTAGGCGCGCTTTGTGGTGATGACGCTCACGCCAAGATCGCTCGCGAGTGCACGGATGCTGGGGAGTTTGGCTCCCGCAGCGAGCGTGCCCGATAAGATCTGAACTTTGACTTGCGAGGTTATCTGCTCGTAGATGGGCTTGTCGCTCGAATTGGATAGGATGATGTCCACAGCGGCTCCTTAGCTGTTGGGCTACACGTGTATATAACCGGTAATCACAGTATATATACACTATACACAGTTATGCAAGAGGAAAATACGGATTGGGCCGGCTACCCAGGTCCCAACTGATGAATTTGTCCTGATAGGCGCCCTAGAGCGGGATTTCGCGGCTACAATAGTGCGGTTACAACGACGTAATGCACTCAATGCAAGAAAGGATCCGCATGGCAAGCCTGTCGGATGAAATCTCGTCGCGCCGCACATTCGCGATCATCAGCCACCCGGACGCCGGTAAGACCACACTTACCGAGAAGCTGCTGCTCTATACCGGCAGCATCCAGACTGCCGGCTCGGTCAAGGGCAAGAGCTCGGCCAAGCATGCCGTCTCGGACTGGATGGACATCGAGAAGGAGCGCGGTATTTCCGTTACCTCCTCGGTCCTGCAGTTCACCTATAACGGCGCCTGCGTCAATATCCTCGATACCCCCGGTCACCAGGACTTCTCGGAGGATACTTACCGTACCCTTATGGCCGCCGACGCTGCTGTTATGGTCATCGACGGCGCTAAGGGCGTCGAGGCCCAGACCAAAAAGCTCTTTAAGGTTTGTACGCTGCGTCACATTCCCATCTTCACCTTTGTGAACAAGCTCGACCACGAGGCTCGTGATCCGTTTGAGCTCATGGAAGAGATTGAGAACGTCCTGGGTATCAATACGTATCCCATGAACTGGCCGATCGGCAGCGGCCGCAATTTCCGCGGTGTGTTCGATCGTCAGACCCGTCGCGTTATCGCCTTTGAGGGCGACGGTCACGCCAACGCCACCAAGAAGGTCGCCGAGGTCGAGGCCGAGTTGGGCGATCCTTCCATGGATGAGCTCATCGGCGAGGAGAACCATAAGAACCTGATGGACGACATCGAGCTGCTCGATGGCGCCGGCGACGAGCTCGATTTGGATGCCGTGGCCTGCGGCAAGCTGAGCCCGGCGTTCTTTGGCTCGGCGCTCACCAACTTTGGCGTGGAACCCTTCCTCAAGGAGTTCCTGCGTCTGGCCCCGACGCCGCGTGCCTATACCGATACGCTCACCAGCGAGCCGGTCGATCCCTGCCGCGACGACTTTAGCGGCTTTGTTTTTAAGATCCAGGCCAACATGGACAAGAACCACCGCGACCGCATCGCCTTTGTGCGTATTTGCTCGGGCAAGTTCGAGCGCGGCATGGACGCCTTCCACGTGCAGGGCAACCGCAAGCTTAAGCTTGCCACGGGCACGTCGATGATGGCCGATGACCGTGCCATCGTGGACGAGGCGTACGCGGGCGATATCGTGGGCCTCTTCGATCCGGGTATCTTTAGCATCGGCGACACCGTGTGCTCTGGCAAGCGCCACGTGCAGTATCCGCAGATCCCGACGTTTGCCCCCGAGATGTTCGCTCGCATTACGCAGGTCGACACGCTCAAGCGCAAGCAGTTCGTCAAGGGCATGGAGGAGCTTGCCCAGGAGGGTGCCATCCAGATCTTCCGCGAGCTGGGTGCCGGCATGGAGAGCGTCATTGTGGGCGTGGTCGGCGTGCTGCAGTTTGAGGTGCTCGAGCGCCGCCTCAAGGCTGAGTACCGTGTTGAGGTTCGTCGCCAGCCGCTGCCCTATACGGACATCCGCTGGATCCAGAACGACCCCGACACCATCGATATCCCGGGCCTTTCGCTCACGCGCGACACGTTGCGCGTCGAGGACATGCGCGGCGGTAAGCTGCTGTTGTTCACGAGCCCGTGGAACGTGGATTGGGCAACCGACCACAACCCCGACCTTATCCTGTCGGAGTTTGGCAACGTGGCCTTTTAACGCATCGGCGCGGTGGCCCTGCGGGGCTGCCGCGCCGTTTGCTTGCCTGATGCCGTGTGAGCGGCTATCATACCCACCGTCGTCTCAAGACCGGGGCGTCCGAGCAGTTCGGGTCCGATATCCTGCTCGTTAAACCTAAAACCAAAGGAGTACATAATGATCAAGAAGGTCATGGAGGACTACAAGGTCCTGTTGCGGAGCATTCCCGCGGCAACGGTTTCGCTGTTTTTCGTGAGCGTCATCATGATGAACCTGCTGGCCAACAAAGAGCTTATCAGCCTGCCGTATCTGGCACTCGATTGCGGCTTTGTGGTGAGCTGGGTTTCGTTTTTGTGCCAGGACATGATCTGCAAGCGCTTTGGCGCCAAGGCATCCATCAAAATCTCTATCCTTGCGCTGCTGGTCAACCTCGCCGTCAGCCTGTGCTTTTGGGCGTGTTCGCTCACGCCCGGCATGTGGGGCGCTTACTACGACACGGGCATGATCGAGGTCAACACCGCCCTTAACGCCACCATCGGCGGCACCTGGTACGTGGTGTTGGGCTCTTCGCTGGCAATGCTCGTTTCTGCCGTGGTTAACTCCACGCTCAACCAGTCGCTCGGCCGTATGCTCAAAAAGAATAACTTTGCGAGCTTCGCCTTCCGCTCCTATGTGTCTACGGGCGTTGGCCAGTTTATCGACAATCTGGTCTTTGCCATTGTGGTGAGCCACACGTTCTTTGGTTGGACCTGGGTGCAGGTCCTTATGTGCTCGCTGACGGGTGCCGTCGCCGAGCTGCTGTGCGAAGTCTTCCTGAGCCCCGTGGGCTACAAGGTCGTGCGCGGCTGGGAGCGCGAGAATGTGGGCTCCGAGTACCTCGAGCGCCACGCAACCGCCTAAGGAGCAAGTATGCGGGTTTTGATCACGGGCGCTTCGGGTGGCATCGGAGCCGCGTGCGTGCAGCACTTTTTGGACGAGGGCCACGAGGTCGTGGGCTTTGATTTGCTGCCGGCGGCGATCGAACACGAACACTACCGCCATCTGATTGTTGATGTCCGCGAGCCGGACGCGTTTCCAGGTGACCTTGAGCCTCAGGTGATCGTGAACGTTGCCGGTACGCAGGATTCGGCCGACGACATCGCCGCCAACCTGTATGGCACCATCAACGTGACCGAGCGCTACGCCTTTGCGGGGGAGGGGCTTGCCGCCAAGCCGGCGCCGGCTATCAAATCCGTGGTCAATGTGGGGTCGGCGAGCGGGCATACGGGATCGGAGTTTCCCGACTATGCCGCCAGCAAGGGCGGCGTTATCGCCTACACCAAGAACCTTGCAAACCGTCTGGCGCCGCAGGCTATCGCCAACAGTGTGGACCCGGGCGGCGTTATCACGCCGCTCAACCGTTGCGTGATGGAAGACGAACACCTGTGGAACCAGATTATGGAGCTCACGCCGCTTAAGCGCTGGGCCACCGCCCAAGAGATTGCCGAGTGGATCTACTTTGTGGGCGTGACCAACCGGTTTATGACCGGGCAGAGCCTGCTGATCGATGGCGGCGAGGCCGGCCGCACACAATTTATTTGGCCCGAATAGGAAATGCGCCCGATGGAAAGCCGTCGGGCGCGTTTTTGATGTATCGATTTTTAGCCGAGGCAGGTCCAGTTGACGGGGGTCGAGCCGTGCTGTTCGAGTAGTCGATTGGCAGCGGAGAAGGGGCGCGACCCCATAAAAGCTGGGAGTTCTGCCGTGGCACGGTTGGCCGAAAGCGGCGAGGGGTGTGTGGAGGCCAGACAGAACTTGTCGGTTGCCTTGCCCGCACCAGTTGCGACGAGCTTACCTTCGACCATCTGCTGGGCAAAGCGACCCCATGCCAAAAAGACGACTGGTTGGGGCAGCTGGCAGCAGCGTTCGATAACGTAGTCGGTGAGCGTGCTCCAGCCCAGTTTGGCGTGCGAGTTGGCGGCATGCTCGCGCACGGTGAGCGTGGTGTTGAGGAGCAGGATGCCCTGCTGTGCCCATGGGGTTAGGTCTCCCGTGGCGGGAATGGGGCAACCCAGATCGGCTTTGAGTTCTTTATAGATGTTGCGCAGGCTCGGCGGCAACTTGGTTTGCGTCGCGGGGACCGAGAACGACAGTCCCATGGCCTGGTTGGGTCCGTGATAGGGGTCTTGACCCAAGATGACAACTTTGACCTGGTCGGCCGGGGTGTAGGCGAGGGCATTGAGGATGTCGTCTTGTGCCGGGTAGATAGTCTGCTCGGCACGCAAAAGGGCGATGCGCTCGAGCAGCTGGTTCGTAGTGTCACGTACCGGCTGCGGCGCATTGCCCAACCAAGTTGCTATGTTGCGGTCGCGGGTTGCGGTGTCCATGGGGCTCCTTTATGGCAGATGCTCTGTTGGCATCTATTGTAAAGGCGCACCGGTTGCCTTCATGCCGCGGCTGCATGAAGAGCGGGGTCTACGAGGCGCGCTCGGGCGCTCCCGCCATACGAGCGCGTCCATGTGCGCGGAGGCGCGGAAGCTCGACGGTTGCCGCCATGACGCCGGTGAGGATGAGAGCTGCACCCAGGAAGGCGATGGGGCTCAGGACCTCGCCGACTAGGAAGAACGAGAAGACAGCGGAGCAGACCGGCTCGAGCGAGAAGGCAAAGCCGGTGGTCTCGGCGGGCACGTGGGGCTGCACGAGCGTCTGGGTGATAAAGCCGTAGGCAGAGCAGATGAGTGCGAGCGCGACGACAACGACGATCTCGCTGGGCGTGCTGGGAAGCGTGAAGCCGCCAAAGGTGAATGCCGCGACGCCCGAGAACAAACCGCCAAAGCCCAGCTGCCAAACGCCCAGAGCCAGCGGATCGACTTCTTCGACAAACCGCTTGGCGACAATGATGTGTCCGGCGTAGACAAAGGCGGAGAGCAGCATGATGAGCGCGCCCGGGTTCAGGCTGGTGAAGTCAGCGCCCGAGAGCAGCAACATACCGCAGGTGACGATGGCGGTGCCGACGAGCACTTTGCGCTCGGGGGCGCGGCGCAGCAGAGCTGCGTTGGCAAACGGCACGATCACGACCGTCAGGCTCTGCAAAAAGCCGGCAGTGGAGGCAGAGGTGAGGCTAGAGCCCAGGCACATGCAGGTGAGCTCGGTTGCCATAATGGCGCCGATGATGGCGGCACGGACCATAAGGTCGCGGTTAATGCGCAACGCGTGCTTGTGGAAGAGCAGCAGGCAGACCACAAAGGCGATGATGCAGCGTAGCGCGACGATGCTCGTGGCGTTCATGCTGTCCATGCCAATCTTCATGAGGGGATACGAAAAGCCCCATGCGACGGGAACGGAAAATGAGAGCGCGATTGCTTTTTTGCGATCCATGGGACTCCTTTTGTTACAGAACGGTTACGCAAAAAGGATTCTGCTCCCAGATGTTGATGTAGTAAAGCGAATGTGTCTTCAGTATGATTAAGAAATACTAATGTTGACAGAAAGAGCCATGGCAAAACGTTTTACAACCATATCGATGTGGAGGCACGATGGCATCGCGGTATCAGATTGTTTGTATGGTAGTCGATCGCGGCAGTCTGAAACGTGCGGCCGACGAGCTGGGCTATACGCAAAGTGCGGTGAGCCAGGCCGTCAAGGCACTCGAGCGCGAGCTGGGCACTACGATTATCGAGCGCGGCAAGCAGGGCGTGTCGCTTACGCGCGACGGTAAACAATATCTGCCGTACCTGCGCCAGATTGTGACCGCCGAGGCCGAGCTCGAGGGCAAGCGCCAGGAGCTGCTGGGACTTTCGTCGACTGATATTCGCATCGCGACGTTTACCAACGTGAGTCGAACCGTATTGCCGCGCGTGATCCGCGATTTTGGAGCCCTGCACCCGGGCGTACGCTTTACCCTCAAGCAGGGCGATTACACGCGCAACGCCCAGTGGGTGCACGATGGCGTGGTTGATTTTTGCTTTACGGCACGCGGATTTACCGCTGGGCTCGAGAAGCGCGTGGTCTATCACGACGAGTTGGTGGCATTGTTGCCGGCCGCGCATCCGCTGACGGCAAAGGAAAAGGTGACACTCGCCGACCTGGCGTCCGAGCCGTTTGTACTGCTGGATGAGGGCGAACAGAGCCTGGTGCTCGATGCATTTGCGGCGCATGGGCTGTCGCCGCACGTGACGAGCGAGGTGACCGACGACTACACCATCATGGCGATGGTGGAGGAGGGCCTAGGCGTGAGCATGCTCTACCGTCGTACTGTGGAGGGCATGCGAGCCGATATTCGTGTGCGGCCCATCGTGCATGCCCCCTCGCGCGACGTGGTGGCGGCTTGGCGCAGCTGGGACACCATGCCTATCGCCACGAGGCGCTTTATCGACTATATGAGCTCGCATATTGTCAATTAATGACTGGCGTAGCGTTGGGTGCGGTGTTTAGCGGGCTGTCGCTTTGGCTTGGGTGGCGCGATAGGTGCGTGCCGGGTGGCAGAGTAGCACCGCCACGACCATAAAGAACGCCGTGGTGCCCAGGCTGATGGGGTAGACCATCATGATGTTCGCAAAGGTGCGGAAGTGCGGGAACACGCAGAACACCCAATAGAAGCGGATGCCGCAGACGCAGATCATGGTGATGAGGGCGGGCGTGAGCGAGATACCAAAGCCGCGCAGGTAGCCTGACATGTTTTCGTAGAACATGCTAAAGGCGTACGCCGGGAAGATCGAACACACGCGGATATAGCCGATCGAGACGATGTTGGGGTCGCTGTTGAACAGCGACAAGATCTCGCGTCCCAGGCCGACAATAACGATGATCGTGGTGAGTGCAACGATACCGCCTTCGACCAGGCAGACCTTAAGCGTTTTGGTGCAGCGATCGATCTGGCGGGCACCGTGGTTTTGTCCCACAAAGGTGGTACACGCCTGGCTAAAGCTGTTGAGCAGGTTGTAGCACACGTACTCCAGACTCATGGCGGCGCTCGATGCGGCCATGACTTCGGTGCCAAGGCTGTTGATGGCGGACTGGATGATGATGTTGGCGACGGCAAAGACGGCGCTTTGGATGCCGGCGGGCAGGCCGATCTTAACGATGCGCTTGAGGGCGACGGGGTCGATAGCCAGGTCGCGTGGGGTGACGCGGACGACGGAGTCGGTCTTGAGTAGGCGGATAAAAAGCGTAGCGGCGCTGACGGTGTAAGCGATGGCGGTGGCGATGGCGACGCCCGCGACGCCCCAGTGGAGTACAGGGACAAAGATGAGGTCCAGGCCAATGTTGAGGACGGTGGACACGGCAAGCGCCTGCAGCGGCATGCGGGTGATGCCGACGGAGCGGAAGATCGCAGCCTCAAAGTTGTAGAGCAAGATCGAGGGCATGCTCAGCAAAAAGACGCGCAGGTAGAGCGAAGCGAGCGGCATGGTTTCGGCGGGAACGTTGAGGGCGGCGAGCATGGGCTCGGCAAAGATCTCGCCCAGCGCGATGACGACAAAGCCCACGAGCGCCATTAAAATCGAGGTATGGACGGCGCGTTTGACCATGTTCTGATCGTCGCGGCCGATAGCGTTGGCGATGACCACGTTGGAGCCAAGCGACATGCCAATAAACAGGTTGAGCATAAGACTGGTAAGCGGAACATTGGAGCCGACCGCCGCCATGGCGAGGGTTCCCTGGTCGCCCGAGAAGTTACCGATAATGACCGTGGCGATGAGGTTCGACAGCTGCTCCAAGATGCTCGTGGCGGCCACGGGGAAGGCAAACAGGGGAATATTGCGCCACAGCGAGCCGGTGGTCATGTCAATGTGCTTAGATACGGTGTCAGCCATACGCTCTCAATCTCTAATATGCTCTTTCGTGCTTATTTGCGCAGATGATGATACTCCTAATGCAACCAGTCGGCACTTAGGGACGTTCCTTTTCTGCCGGCAGTTGGGGACACTCCTAACTAGTCGTTGGGGACGTTCTTGAATGACTAGGTGGGGAAGGCGTGCGACAATGGTGGGCGTTGTGTTGTTCGCGCTAAGGAGTTGCCATGTTGTTGTGTCCCGTTTGCCATGAGCCGTTGGTGGACGACGAGCGCGGTGCTGCATGTGCGGGCGGACACCGGTTTGACCGTGCGCGCGAGGGCTATCTGTATCTGCTGCGCTCGTCCAAGAGCGGCGACTCCATGGGCGATCCCAAGTCTCAGGCGCGCAGCCGTCGTGACTTTCTGAACCGTGGATACTACGCGCCGTTGCGCGATGCGATGATCGAGCTGGTGCGCAAGCAGGTGTCTGGGTGTGCTGCGTCTACGAATGGCCCCATGACGCTGCTCGATATTTGCTGCGGCGAGGGTTACTACACCAGCGCCATGGGCGCGGTGCCGGGGGTGGATGCTTACGGCTTTGACCTGGGCAAAGAGATGGTGCGCCTGGCCGCCAAGCGCGGCGATGCGACCTACTTCGTGGCCAACATGAAGGACATCCCCGTGGCCGATGGCGCCTTCGATATGGTGACCGAGCTCTTTGCCCCCTTTAACGAGCGTGAGTTTGCCCGCGTGCTGGCGCCGGAGGGCTCGCTCTACACCGTGGTGCCGGGTGCTCGTCACCTCTTTGGGCTCAAAGAGGTACTCTACGACACGCCGTACCTTAACGATGAGAAGCTGCCGAAGACCACCGAGCTCGAGTTAGTCGGAACGCAGCGGGTGTCTGCGAATATTACGCTTCAGACCCAAGCCGACATCGAAGCGGTGTTCCAGATGACGCCGTACTACTACCGCACACGACCCGCCGATAAAGAGCGCCTGGCAAACTTGGATACCCTTCAAACCGACATCGACTTCATCATCGCCGAGTACCGTCGCAGCTAACAACCTGCCAAAAAGGGACAGGTTTATTTTGGTAGGTTTTATCTGGGCAAACGCAAAGGGCCGACCGCGGAGATGCGCGATCGGCCCTTTTTAGTTGCTTGGCTGTAGAGGTTATGAGAAGCGAGCGCCTACAGACGATCCTTGTTCTCGGCCTTGACGTCGTGTGCCTGCTGAACAAAGAACAGGTCGTACACCACGATGACAAAGGCACCATAGTTGATGGCGTCGCCGCCGAACGCGGGGAGCGTGAGCACGGCCTGCGCAATCGTGGCGACCGCGGCGATGATGCCGAGCTTAAACGCGCCATCCACCTGCGAAGGCTTGTTGGCGCCCTTGATGCCCGCAACGCCCGCGGCGAGGTCGATGAGACCCTTGGCGATAAGCACGACCGCGGCGAGCATGGCGTTCGGTCCGTAGGTGGACTCGAGCTTGCCGGTCGCGATGCCGGCGATTCCGATAACCAGGCTGGCGATGCCCAAAACAAAATAGATGAGGGCAAGGATTTTGAGTGTCTTGCGAGTGAAGCTCATGGCTGGTCCTTTCGATACGAGTACGCCAACTTGGCGCACCCAATGTGCTGCACATATGGTGAAGCACATTGTAGTTCAACGCGGCGATGCGTGCGCCTGAAAGCGCTTTGAGCCCGCGCAGCCAAACCCAACCTTTCAAAAAGGAAAGCTGGGCGTAAGTCAAATCGATGGCAGCGTATGCGCGGCGCTGCGATGATGGGGCCATGGTAAGAGTTGGACCGAAGGAGGAGCCATGATGTACGGAGCAGAGCAGGTACGTGAGGCGCGGTCGTTGGGAAGGCGCATGAGTGATTCCGTGATCGCTGCTGTGTGCACGGGATTGATGGCGGTGCTTTGCATTGGGATGCTGTGGGCCATGACGCATGTGGGACAATAGCGGGCGGTGGGGTGCCGACACAAACGGCGCTCACGTATTCGTTTTGCTTATTAAGGAGTACCCATGGGCGTCGTCGATCCCTTTTCTGTTGCTCGGGCCGCGGGGCTTGAGCTGATCGGGAAGTCCGAGGGCCTCACGCTCACCGACGGCACGATGGAGCTGCGTGCCGATTTTACCCGCATGCTTCCGCGGCTTAAACAGGGCCGTCTGCAGCAAGAGTTGCTGGTAAAGGCTGCGCGCACAAAAGGCATCGAGCGCCCATGGGCGATTGATGCAACGGCAGGCTTTGGCGAGGATTCGCTGCTGTTGGCGGCCGCGGGCTTTACGGTCGATCTGTATGAGCAGGACTGCGTGATTGCGGCGCTTCTTCAGGATGCTTTGGAGCGCGCAGCGGATGATCCGGCGCTTGCGACTTCCGTGGCGCGCATGCGCCTGCATGCGGGCGAGGACAGCATTGCAGGCCTTCGTCAAACCGTCGAGCTGCTCGAGCAGGGCGAGCTCGCAGCACCCGACGTGGTGTACCTGGACCCCATGTTTCCCGAGCGCACCAAGAGTGCAGCGGTCAAAAAGAAGTTCCAACTCTTGCATCATTTGGAGCAGCCGTGCGCCGATGAGGAGACGCTGGTTGAGGCTGCGCTTGCGGTGCACCCGCGCAAGTTGGTTATCAAGCGGCCGGTGAAGGGGCCACTGCTTGCCGGTGTTAAGCCGAGCTATCAACTTGCGGGCAAGGCCGTTCGTTACGATGTCTTGGTGCCGCCGCGCCCGTAGCTTGCGTGCGATGGTTGGCGCTCCGTCGGTGCCGTGCCGATGCGGTGCCTATTTCCAAGGGTGCGATGTCAGGTGCCAGCCGCCGCAGTATTCGCATTTGTAGCAGGCCAAACCGCGCCGCCCGCGGCTTTCGCAGTCGGCCATAACTGCCTCGGCCTCGGCGCGCGTGTCGTAACGGTTTTTGCGCTCGCACGATTTGTAGCGCCAGGCCTCATCGCGCTCGGCGTCCAGGGCGTCGCGGCGCTCGTCCTCGCGTGCAAACAGGTCGCTCATATCGCCGCCGGTGGCAGTGCTCAAAAACTCGCTTTTAGCTTTTGACCAGGCGGCTCGCTTTTTGCTTCCCATCTGCTTCGTGCCCCTCTCCAAACGCTGGTATCATTGCCCAATCAAAGTGATACCAATAAACGTGAGGTCGCCGCGTGATGATCAGAAAAACCCTCGATACCGACATTCCCGCCGTCATGGCTATCTATGACGCGGCCCGCGCCTTTATGCGCGCGCATGGCAACGCCACGCAGTGGCCCGAGGGCACGCCTTCTGCCGAGCAGCTGGCTGCCGATATCGCTGCTGGTGGCAGCTATGTGTGTGAAGTCGACGGCCGCGTGGTGGCGACGTTTGCCTTTTTACCGGGCCCGGACGAGTGCTATGACGTAATTGAGGACGGTCAATGGCGTAGCGACACTCCGTACGCCGTGCTGCACCGTGTGGCATCCGACGGCACCGCGCACGGTATCGCGGCTGCGATGTTTGCCTTTGCCAAAGAGCGTGCCGATCACCTGCGTATCGACACGCATCAGGATAACCTGCCCATGCAGGGTGCGAGTATTAAGGCGGGGTTTGAGCGCGCCGGCATCGTGTATGTGTCCGACGGTACCCCGCGCGTGGCGTTTGACTGGCTGCGCGAGGCGTAAGAGCAGGGGCGCGTGTCAACAATTTGCACGAACGAAAATGGCCCCGGGTGGGGCCATTTTCGTTCGCTGGCTGTTTTGCAAGCCGGCTTTCGCAAGGCGCGAACCTACGAAAATCGCCGCGCGGCAACGCAGGGCGATGAGCTCGGTCGGGGGATAGGGCCCGCTTCGCCCGCCGGCCCGTAAATTGTATCATCCAGTGTAGAACGAGGACGCCCGTTACCGCGTGCGATGGGCTTGCAATAAGAGGAGAGCCATGTCGAAGCAAGCGGTCGTTGGAATCTTGGCGCATGTCGATGCCGGCAAGACCACGTTGGCCGAGGCCATGCTATTCAACGCGGGCCGCATTCGCAAACGCGGCCGCGTGGACAATGGCGATTCGCATCTGGATACGAACGAGATTGAGCGCGAGCGCGGTATTACGATCTTCTCGTCGCAGGCTGTGCTCGACCATGGCGATACTCACGTCATGCTCGTGGATGCGCCGGGACATGTCGATTTTTCTGCCGAGGCGGAGCGCACGCTGCGCGCACTCGACTACGCGATTTTGGTTGTGGGCGCCAACGACGGCGTGCAGGGGCATACCGAAACCCTGTGGCGCCTGCTTGCGCGCTATGACATCCCGACGTTCATCTTTATCAATAAGATCGATCTTGAGAACCCTGGTCGCGATGCGCTGCTGACGCAGCTCGGCCAGCGTCTTTCCGAGGGCTGTCTGGATGCCGAAGATTTGCTGGCGGGCGGCGCTGTGCAAGAGGATGCTGCGGCGTTGGACGAGGTGGCGCTCGATGAGTTTCTTGAAGCAGGCGAGTTGTCTGCCGAAACGTTGTCGCGGCTCGTCGCGGAGCGCAAGCTGTTCCCCTGCTTTGCCGGCTCGGCGCTCAAAGACCAAGGCGTGGACGAGCTGCTGGACGGCATATGCGCGCTGATGCGCGAACAGGCATGGCGCCCGGAGTTTGCCGCGCGCGTCTATCGTGTCAGCCGCGGGGATCGTGGCGAGCGCTTGGCTTGGGTTAAAGTGACCGGCGGCACGCTGCATGCCAAGCAGATGATTGACGGACGCTCCGGCGCCGAGGCATGGGAGCAGAAGGTCGATCAGGTACGCATCTATAACGGCGAGAAGTATGAGCTTGCCCAAGAAGTTGCTGCTGGCGGTATTTGTGCCGTGACGGGTCTTGCGCACGTTCGCCCAGGGGACGCCCTGGGCGCGGAGCCTGCGGGCGATGCGCCCGTCATTGCTCCAGTCCTCACCTATACGGTGCTTCCGGGCGAACACGATGTCCACGCGGCGTTCAAAGCGCTGACTGAGCTGGCGGACGAAGATCCCATGCTCGGCGTAAGCTGGAATACGCATCTAGAGCAGATTCATTTGCAGTTGATGGGCGCCGTGCAACTCGAGGTCGTGCAGCGGGTGCTGGCCGATCGCTTTGGCCTTTCGGTTGCGTTTGAGTCTGGCGGCATTCTCTATAAGGAGACTATTTCGCAGCCGGTCGAGGGCGTGGGCCACTTTGAGCCACTGCGCCACTATGCCGAGGTGCATCTGCGCCTGGAGCCGTTGCCGGCGGGCTCGGGCGTACAGTTTGGCACCGTGACCTCGACCGACGAGCTCGATCTTAACTGGCAGCGTCTGGCGCTCACCAACGCCATGGAGCGCGATCACCTGGGCGTGCTGACCGGCTCGCCCATCACCGATGTGCGCATTACGCTCACGGGCGGCCGTGCGCATGTCAAGCACACCGAGGGCGGCGATTTTCGCCAGGCCACGTACCGCGCGATTCGCCAGGGGCTCATGCAGGCGCGTGAGGCTGGCGCGGCGGTGCTGTTGGAGCCGTGGTATCGCTTTGAGCTCGAGGTGCCGGGGCAGTGCGTGGGCCGGGCACTCTCGGATGCCACGCGCATGGGTGCCGAGTACGAGCCGCCGACGATGGCGGGAGACCGGGCGAAGCTTGTGGGTCGCGTGCCGGCATCTGAGGTGCAGGATTACGCGCTGGAGGTGGCCGCCTATACGAGTGGTCGTGGGCATCTGTACCTAGAGTTCGCCGGCTATGCGGCTTGCCATGATGCCGAGCGCGTCATCGAGACGGCCGCCTATGAGCCCGAGGCCGATCTGCCCAACACGCCCGATTCGGTCTTTTGCTCCCACGGCGCCGGTTACACGGTCAAATGGTACGACGTCCCCGAGGCAGCCCACGTAAAGGTCGATCCCTCCACCTTCCGCCCCTGGCGAGCAGCAGACGCCGAGTTTTTCGGCCACATGTGACAGAGGGGCAGCCCCTTTGGCAGATTCAGTTGGTATAACTCGGTATAAGTTGGTATAACTATTACCAGGGTTTGCCAATCCGAGGAGGCCGACATGAATCCAAATCCCTTTAAGCCAACGGCAGGCAAGCGGCCTCCGATGCTCATTGGTCGCGAGTCGGTCATCGAAGATTTCGAGGAAGGGCTCGATAACGGCGCCGGAGCGCCGGGCAGGCTCATGCTCATTACGGGAAACCGCGGCTGCGGCAAGACAGTTCTCCTGCGGGAGCTGCAACGTCTGGCCAGCGAGCGCGGATGGGCGGTTGTCTCCGATTCCGCTTCGCTTGGCTTATGCGACCGCTTGGCCGACGCGCTTCGCTCGAATAAACCCGTTGTGACGTCAATGGAGTTCGGTCCTTCGTTTGGCCGGATGTCGGTCGAGGCGGCGCGAGCAAAGGGCGAGACGTTGCGAGGGCTGGTCAACGAGCGCCTTAAGAAGCTCGGTCCAGGCAAGGGCATACTGTTTGCGATTGACGAGGCGCAATCGGCGTCTATCGAGGAACTGGCGGCTCTTGCCGTTCTCTATCAGCAGGTGCTCGGAGACCAGGATGCCACGGGATTACCCGATAGCGACCAGCGCGGTCTTGCGCTGGTTTTTGCCGGCTTGCCCAGTATGGTTGACGATCTGCTCGAAGAGCCGAGCGTGACGTTTTTGCGCCGCGCCCAGCAGCGTACGCTGGGGGCGATATCTTTGCCCAAGGTGCGCGATTCATATATCCAGACGGTCAAAGACGCTGGTCTTTACGTTGACGCGGAGACGGCGGACCTTGCGGCACGCAAGAGCATGGGGCATCCCTATATGGTTCAGCTGGTGGGATATTACATGTGGCGGTCTGCTGTCCGGCGTGGCTCGCAGGTCATCGAAAGGCGCGATGTCGAGGATGGCCATGCGGATGCCGTCTCCGAGTTCTACGAAGCGGTTGACGCGCCTCTATATTACGGGCTGCGCAGTCCACAGCGCCTTTTTATCGAGGCCATGGCGGTTGACGAGGGCAAACCGACTCGCATGGCGGATATCATTGAGCGCTGCGATCGCACCCAGAGCTGGGCGAGCAAATATCGCGCAAGCCTGATTCGCGAGCGTGTCATCGAGGCTGCCGGATACGGCCTCGTCCGATTTACCGTGCCCATGCTGGGCGCGTACGTTCGCGATCGAGTTTTATGGCATGAGTAGGGTGATAAAGGTGACGGAACAGAAGATGAGCCCGCAGGCTATCGAGGTGCGTGGCGCGCGCGTGCACAACCTCAAAGACATCGATATCGATATTCCACTGGGAAGGCTTGTGGGCATTGCCGGCGTGTCGGGCTCGGGCAAGAGTTCGCTGGCGCTGGGGGTTCTTTATGCCGAGGGCTCGCGTCGCTATCTTGAGGCGCTCAGCACCTATACCCGCCGTCGTCTGACGCAGGCCGAACACGCTCAGGTGGACGAGGTTCTGCACGTGCCGGCGGCGCTCGCATTGCATCAACGCCCCAGCGTGCCGGGCGTGCGCTCGACCTTTGGTACCATGACCGAGCTCAACAACAGCCTGCGTCTGCTCTTTAGCCGTTGCGCCCATCACGTGTGCCCGCATTGCGGGGCGCGTGTGGAGCCGAGCCTTAACGTAGCTGCGGGCCTGTCGCTCACGTGTCCGACATGCGGCCGCGAGTTCTACGCGCCGAGTGCCGAGGATTTGGCTTTCAATAGCGGCGGCGCATGCCCCACCTGTGGCGGCACCGGTGTCGTGCGCGAGGTGGACGAGGCGAGCCTGGTGCCAGATGAGTCAAAGACCATCAACGAGGGCGCAGTCCTTCCCTGGGGCACGCTCATGTGGGATCTGATGAAGCAGGTGGCAGGCGAGATGGGCGTACGCACCGACGTGCCGTTTAGCCAACTCACGCCTCAAGAGCGCGACATCGTGTTTCACGGCCCGGCGGTTAAGAAGCATATTCTCTACGTTCCCAAAAACGGCGAGGGCGCCACGCCGCTCGACTTTACCTATTACAACGCCGTCTATACCGTCGAGAATGCGCTCGCCAAGGTCAAGGACGATAAGGGCTTAAAACGCGTTGCGCGCTTTTTGCGCGAGGGAGCATGCCGCGATTGCGGCGGCACGCGTCTCTCCGAGGCTGCGCGCCAGCCCCAGGTGCGCGGTATCAATCTGGCGCAAGCAGCGGCCATGACGCTGGGTGAGGCGATTGAGTGGGTGCGCGGGGTGCCTACGTCCTTGCCGGCCGAGATGCGGCCCATGGCGACGGATATCTGCGATTCGTTTTTGAGTGCGGCCCGTCGTCTGGTCGACCTGGGTCTCGATTACCTTTCGCTCGATCGCGCCGGCGCCACGCTCTCCACGGGTGAGCGCCAGCGTGTGCAGCTCGCCCGCGTGGTGCGCAACCGATCGACGGGTGTGCTTTATGTGCTGGACGAGCCTTCGATCGGCTTGCATCCTGCCAATGTCGACGGCTTGGTGGGCGTGATGCGCGATCTGGTGGATGACGGCAACACCGTGGTTGTTGTCGACCACGACACGCGCGTACTGGCGGAAGCCGACTATCTGGTCGAGATGGGCCCCGTTGCCGGAGCGGGCGGCGGTAACGTGATCGCTGCAGGTACGGTGGACGAGGTCGAACAATCGCAGGGCAGCCGCATCGCTCCGTTTCTGCGCGCAGAGCCCAAGCGCTCGCGTCCGCAGGTGACTGACGAGGAAATGTTCGACCAGGGGCATATTCGCATGGCAACCGATGCCATCCATACCGTTAAGCCGCTCGAAGTTGATATCCCGCGCGGCCGCCTTGTTGCGGTTACGGGCGTTTCGGGTTCGGGCAAGACGACGTTGGTGCTCGAGACGCTCATCCCGGCGCTTAAGGCGCAGGCAGCCGGCGAGCGCCTGCCAAAACATGTGCGCTGGGTCGATGCCGAAGGCATTGCCCGCGCAAACCTGATTGACGCCACTCCCATCGGCGCCAACGTGCGCTCGACAGTGGCGACTTATGCCGACATTCATGACGAGCTGCGTCGCGCCTTCGCCCGTACGTCCGAGGCCAAGGCAGCCGGCTACAAGGCGGGTGCCTTTAGCTACAACACCGGCGCCTTGCGCTGCCCTACGTGCGATGGCACGGGCTCGATATCACTCGACGTGCAGTTTTTGCCCGACGTCGAGATCGTCTGCCCGGCATGCCGTGGCTCGCGCTACGCCGAGGCCGCCTCGCATATCCATCGCGAAGGCAAGGATGGCAGTCTGCTTACGTTGCCGCAGCTTATGGATATGAGCGTGGACGAGGCACTCGACGCTACGGTGGGACTCAAGAAAGTTCAGGTGCGCTTGCAGACCTTGCACGACCTGGGCCTGGGTTATCTCACGCTTGGCGAGCCCACACCGGCGCTTTCGGGCGGTGAGGCACAGCGCCTTAAGCTCGCGAGTGAGATGGACCGCGTGCAGGATGATGCCGTATTCGTATTTGACGAGCCCACGATCGGACTACATCCGCTCGATGTTCAGGTGTTGCTGAGTGTGTTCGACGGACTCGTTGTCAAGGGCGCCACAGTTGTCGTGATCGAGCATGACCTCGACCTTATCCGCAACGCCGATTACGTGATCGACATGGGCCCGGGCGGTGGCGATGCGGGCGGGCAAATCGTCTGCGCCGGTACGCCGGGAGACATCGTGGCCTGCTCCAAGAGCATTACCGGTCGCTACCTATAGGCAATGTGACAAAGGGGCTGCCTCTTTGTCACATTGATTTCTATTTCACGCATTGAGCCGCGAGATAGTCGCGGAAGAATGGCAATTCAAATGCGACGAGCCCTCGTCCTCGTTCTCCGATGATGCCGGCATCTATCATGCGGCGTCGGTAGCGGGAGACCTGCTGCGGCGAACGCTTAAGGCGCTCGACAAGGTCAGCGGTGGTGGACTCTTCCTCGTCATCGAGCATGGCGATGAGGAATCGCTTGTCCTCTGCAGTGAGTTCCCGATAGGTTGCCGCGAGGATTCGGTCATCCATCTCGTCGCGCGCGATTTTGATTCCCAGGTCAAAGTCGCGTGACGAGATTTCCTTCGAATCGCTTGTGAGATCCCAGGCACGGTAGCCTACGAGTTGCAATAGGAAGGGAAAACCAGAGATCGAGCGAACGGCTCTATCGATTCCCTCAGCATCTGCCAGGCGATCGTTTTCCTGGATTGTGCGAATCAAGGCCTCGCGTACGTCATAGTCGGCAATGCGACCCAGATGATATTGTTGGGCGCGGCGAAGGAACGAGACCGTCTTGTGGTTCAGCAATGTCGAGACGTTGTTGGGAAGTCCCGCCATAAGCAAGGCGACGCGTTTCCCATCGGTCACAAAGTGCTGATACGTGGCTGCGAGTTGGATCATCTCGTCGAGTGTCGGGTCCACCTCGTCAACCGTGACGAGCAGACCGGTGCCCGCCTCGTTGAGCTGGTCGATGATGTCGCTCATGCGATAACGCCAGGTTGAAGCATCGTGAACGCGATTGACCTCGACGCTGCCGAGCGGTGCAATTCCGAGACCGGTGACTTCGAAGTTCTTAGACGGGTCGATAAGATGGCCGGCAGCACGTTTCGCCCCGAACTCGATTTCCTCAAGCATTCCCGGGAGCGCGGTCGCCTTTACGGCTATCCAGCCGTGGGATTCCGCCCTTGTCGCGAGCGACGACATGAGAGCGGTTTTACCGGTTCCACGCGCGCCTGAGAAGATCGAGGTCAATTCTGGGCGCCTGCGCTGACTCAAGAAGGCACGGTCCAAATCCCGAATAATCTGTTGTCTGCCAGCGAGATGGGCAGGAACCTCACCAAAACTGGGGGTAAACGGGTTTTCGAGATATTCCACAAGGCTCTCCTTTCACACCGCCGTTTAACTTCATTTTATTTTAGTTAATTTCAGTTAAAAGTGATTATTTTCAGTTCAAAGCATCTGGTTGGCATCGCACGTTATCGAAGTGATGCTTGAATAACTTACGTTGGAGCTCGAAAATGGGTTCAACCCATTCGCGAAATATGCACGCCCTATTGTGAGTGGGCTCTCAAATGAGCTGATGCTGCCATCGTGCGGCTGATAGGGGCAATCATGAAAAACAGAATCTATGGGTATGCTCGAGTTTCGTCAGCAGATCAGAACCTGGATCGCCAGCTGGATGCGCTGGAGCGGTTTCCGGTTCAAACGAATTTGATCTACGCTGACAAAGCGAGCGGAAAGGACTTCAGGCGCCCTCAGTATCAGCGCCTTCTTCGTCGTCTGCGCGAAGGGGACGTTCTGGTGATTAAGAGTATCGACCGATTAGGTCGCGACTACCGGGAGGTTCTCGATGAATGGCGTCGCCTAACGACGGACAAACACGTTGCCATCGTGGTGCTCGATATGCCATTGCTTGATACACGCGAACAACCCAATGGAATTACGGGGACTTTTATTGCCGATCTAGTGCTTCAGGTTTTGAGCTACGTGGCTCAGGTGGAGCGCGAAAACATAAAGCAAAGACAAGCTGAAGGTATTGCTTCGGCGCGATCACGCGGCATTCGATTTGGACGCCCAATGATCGAGCGTCCAGAAAACTATTGCTCAGTTGTCCAATCATTTAAAGGAGGTGGGGTGACAAGGCGGGATGCTGCCGCACTATTGGGCGTTAGTCCGTCGACGTTTGATCGTTGGAGACGGGCGGATTCAACTATTGTTGACCGCCCGCCGTTTAATCGTTCGCTTTAACTAGACAATTTGATGAGGGTAGTATTCTTACGCGGGCCCGCTCCTTCCCTCAGCATTTATCCAGTTCACGCCCTTAAGCCAAATAGTGCCACCGCGTTGTCAATTCGTCTGCTTTTTGACGAGGGGCTATAAGTTGCAACGTCAATCGAAGGGAAATAGTCATGAAACGAAATATTACTAAAAAGATGCCCATGATGGGTTTGCTTGTTCTGCTCATCTGTTCTCTGGGGTTCATTTCGGCCTGTTCACAGAATGATGCAAACACTGCAAAGTCGAAATATGTCGACGATAAGGCGATGAATGTTATCGCCGCCGGGTTTGAGAGAAGGTCCGACGTCATTGAATCTAATGCAAACGATGATGATCCTCATTCAACCGAGAATATCCAGGAAGCTATTGAGGCCGAAATCAAGAACGACAAGGAACTCAAGAACGCTAGGTTTAAGGATTCCAAGATGCAACAGGACGTAATCACGTATCTGAATCTGCTTGATGACCAGCTTAAGGTGACCGAGGACTACTCGCAATCGTCTGCGGATTATTACGAAGAGTGGAATAAAGTCTACGATAAGCGGTCTGCGCAGCTCAAGAAGCTTGTTGATAATTACGGGCTGGAAGTAGGGGAAAAATATAAGGATGATTTCAACGACTTAATTAAGAATGGAAAGTCCGTAGCAGAGAAGACCCGCTATGAGGATGCCATCAACAGTTTGATTCAGGGAGCAAATTTCGAAAAATCGGATGACGGTTACGGTCTGTATACGTATACGGCGGTAGTTGAGAACACTTCTGGTATATCGTTCTCTAACGTCAGCCTGACACTTGCTCTCTATGATGCAGATGACATCAAAGCGGAGGAGACCTATGCGGACACTTCTTCGTGGGCGCCGGGTGAAAAAGTCAAGTTCGAGGCAATGTCCGATGTTGACGCTGCGCGCGTTGTCGCATCTGTTTCCAGCTACGATGTAAATAAATAAGTTCTGCACGGAAGGGGCGGGTTAATCGGCAATGAATGGTTGACCTGCCCGTTTTATGCCAATTATTGAACAACAAGTGCTGCGAACGAATGTGTATTATTTCGGATTGCAAACAACTGCCCTCGTCTAAAGACATGCTGAAAACGACAATTAAGGCATGAGGTATAACCCACGGCAGTTTCTTAAATAACAGGGATTTTGAAAGGAATAGGGGATGGATGAGATGGAGGAAGGCATGGGGGCGCTGAAAGCGAAACTCGGGAGAATTCTGACGAAACCCAAGGTATTCATCGCGGGCTTGGCGCTTGGCGGGCTGATTGTAGCTGTACTTTTTATTAGCATCTTTAATAACGGCAAAGCTGCGGGTGCAAAAGAAGCGACCCCCAATACGCTCTCCCCGTCGGTCGTGTTTGAACGTATCGCTTCCCAGAATGAGATGGTTTCTGCATCGCAGAACTATACGATTGTCGATAAGGTGACAGATACCAAGAGGTTTTTCGATTGGTTTGATATCCCGTTTACAGAAAACAGTTTTTGGTATCGCTATGTTGGAACCATTAAGGCGGGCGTGAATCTCGAGACGGCAGAGATACATACAAACAAGAAGAAGCTGACCATTACGATGGATGAGCCTTATGTAATCTCAAACACGCCGGATATGAAGAAATCGGGCGCTCTCGAGGAACGCAACAACATCCTCAATCCCATTGAGGTCAAAGACGTCACGGCGTTTGAAGCGCAGTGCAAGGAGCGGAGTGAAAGCGAGGCCATCAAGGATGGCGACCTGCTCGAAGAGGCTCGGGTGAACGCCGAAGCAAATATCCGCGCGATGTTCAACTCGGCATTTGGCGATGAATATACGGTTGATTTCGACTATCGGAAATAGGAGGTCACTATGGAGGATAAAGACGATCTAGCTGTTGTCGAAAGAGAGGAGCTACCGCGACATAAGCAGAGTTTTGATATCTGTAAGGCCGCTGCCGGGTTGGTTGATGGCGCCGGAAGCGCGATGGCGGGCGCGGTTGCAACCGTACAGAAAGTTGCCGATGGTGCAATGCGTGCTGCAACTCCGATGGTCGATGACGCCTTGGCAGCTATTGCTGATGCGGCCGATGGTGCGGCAGGTGCTGCTGCGGATATCGGTGACGCCGTCAACGATTGGGCATACCAGCAGCAGCTTAATAGATACAGGCCGGTAACCAAAGAGGTCTATCAGAGCCCTTCATTCCATTTGCCGAACATGATTCGAATTGTTGACGGAAATGAGCGTCGGGGCATCGATATCTGTAGGGATGCTATTGGTTGGTTGGATACTGTTAAGGGCACGCAGATTTTCAATTTGTACCGCGAAGCAATTGGGGATAGCGAGCTGTCTTTCTACCCTAAACCATCTCTTTATTCCACATATTACATAGATGCTTTTGATCGGTCTCGCTTTGTTGATCTTGACTCTTATTTCGCAACCATGCAACAAGACAAGATGGCCGAGTTGAGACGGATTGCGTTCATGCTTGGCGCGAAGCGCTGCAAGTTGGAGGTGACGGAGTACGAGGAAACTCGGAGAGGCCACCAGGTTAAGGGAAATGCCAAAGCGGGAAAGAAGGGCTCGGCTCGAATCAACGGCTCTTTGAGCGATTTAACGAGAAATGAGAAGAAAATCCTGTTTACACAGGAATTCGAGGGAGACATGGTTCCACAGCGCCCTGAACTCCATTGGTATGCCCATGACTCTGACATTCTCTTGTTAATCGAAACGAGATGCGGTGGAGAGGATAAAAACAAGGCGAAGAGTTATCGGGTTGAATTGAAAAGCGAAACGACCATGACCATGTCCGTATCGCTTGCTATGGCTATCGATGAGGCATGCAGCAAGCTGAACATAAGGGCGAATTCGAGCCTGACAAGCCAAGCTAAGCGAGAACTTCGGCAGTCGTTTGTATTTGAAGTTGAATTCTGACGTGAATTGCCAGCAGCCAAATGCGGCAAAAGGGCTGTCCCTTTGCCGCATTTGATGTCAAAACCAGTTTGTCAAGAGCTAGAGGGTTTAAAAATCTGCCATTTCTACCCCGTCCCCTAATGGCAGGTTTTACATTCCCGGAAAGCCTGTTTGGCGCAGGGCTTCGTAGAGGACGATGGCGGCGCTGTTGGAGAGGTTGAGTGCGCTGATGCGGTAGTCGTTCGGATTGACGAAGTTGCCGCAGATGTCCTGTTGAAGGATGGCCTCGTGGCTGTCCTCGGTATGCCCCAGCGATTCCTCGTGGGTTTCCCAGGCCTCGGCGTTGTCAAGCGAATCGCAATCGCGCAGCATCGGGATGCGCTCGCAGCACGTGGGCGCTGCAGCGAGTAGCTCCTCGGGAATGCCCGAGCTCTCGCTGCCAAAGACCAAGTAGTCGCCATCGCGGTAGGTACTCTGCGCATAGGTGCGGCGTGCCTTTTTGGTCAGCAGATGCAGGCGTTCGTCGGCAGGGGAGAGGTCATTGCGCGCAAGGAAGTCCTCCCAGCCGGCATAGGTCGTCACGTCCAAGTTTTGCCAGTAGCCCAGGCCGGCGCGACGTACCGTCTTGTCGTCGAGCGAAAACCCCAGCGGCTCCACCAGATGCAGGCGGGTGCCGGTAACCACGCAGGTGCGGCCGATATTGCCCGTATTGGCCGGAATCTCGGGCGCATACAGCACAATGTTGAACATGAATCTCCTTGGCTCAGAACGAAAAACCACCACGAAGGGCACCTTCGTGGTGGTTTGGCAGTTACATAGGCGGAAAAATGCCCGCTTGGATAAACCTAGGCGCGGTGCCAGTCGGTCAGGCAGGCATCGAGGGAGGCGATGAGCGCGTCCTTGTCCATGTGACGGCCGATGATGCACAGGCTCGTCATGCGGTCGCCCGTCTCGTCGTCCCAAATTTGCATGATCTCGGGGTTCTCGTCGATGATCTTCTGCTTCTCGCCCTCGGGCGCGGAGTCAACGAACAGGCCGTTCTCCATCAGGCGCATCTGGTGGCCGGCCTGCTCAAACATGTAGCACATGTCCGGATCACCGGTCTGCCACAGCGGACCCTTGACGCGGATGACCTCGTCGGGCCACTCCTGCTCAACAAAATCAGTGAACTTCTGCAGGTCAAACGGCTTGCGGCGCGAGTACACAAAGGTCTCGATGTCGTACTCGAGCACTTCGGGGTCGTCGTGCTCCTCGGGATGCTCCATGGCCTCGATCCAGGCGGCGGAGTTGTAGGCGCGCATAAAGTCGAAGCGGTCGGTATCGAGCAGCTCCTCCATGGGGACCTCGCCGTTTTGGGCCTCGACGATCACGGCGTCCTTCTGCAGGCTGCGCACGATGGCCTTGAGCTCGGCGATCTGCTCGGGCGTCACGGTATCGGTCTTGTTAAGGATCAGCGTGGAGCAGAACTCGATTTGCTGGATGAGCAGGCTTTCGATGTCGTCCTCGTCGATATCCTCAGCCAGCAGGTCGCGACCGCCGTTGAACTCGTCGTACATGCGGGCGCAGTCGACCACGGCCACGATGTTGTCGAGCGCGAGCTTGGGCTCGCCGCCCACCTTGGCCTCGTCGCAGAAGCTCGAGATGGTGTAGGCGATGGGGATAGGCTCGCAAATACCCGATGCCTCGATGATGATGTAGTCGAACTTGCCCGAATCGGCAATGCCCTGCAGCTGGTTGGCCAGGTCGTCCGAAAGCGTGCAGCAGATGCAGCCGTTGGTGAGCGGGATGAGGTCGTCGGTCTCGGAAAGGCCGCCGTCGGCGATAAGACTGGCGTCGACATTGATCTCGCCGATATCGTTGACGATCACGGCGGCGCGGATGCCGCCGTCGTTAGCGAGGATGTGGTTGAGCAGCGTGGTCTTGCCGGCACCGAGGTATCCGGTAAGCATGATGATCTTCACGGGTTTGTTGGGCATGTGCCCTCCTTTGTTAGACATGGCTTACAGTTGAATCTTATGCCAAACGCCTGCTCTTATACCCACGCGCCGGCAAATAACACAGGCTACTCCCAGGCTCCCCATACATCGGGGCAATAACCGACGGTGGCCTTTTTGCCGTTGCGCACGATGGGTTCGGCTAGAACCTGCTGGTTTTCGAGCAGTTTGTCGAAGCGCTGGCTAGGGGTAAGGTGCTGGATGAGCGCGAGCGTCTCCTCGTCCTTGGCCTTGGGGTTGAGCAGCTTGTCGATGCCGCCGACCGCCTGCATCACGCTCGTGAGCTCGCCCTTGCTCATCTCCTTTTCCCTAAGGTCAATAAACTGCACCTTAATGCGGCGCTCCTTAAAATAGCGCTGGGCCTTCTTGGTATCGAAAGACTTTTTGGTTCCAAAAATCTGGATATTCATGCTCCGCCGCTCTATCGAATGAAGTTGGTCGTTGCTCGATCTGCCTCGGGTGCGTTGATACCGGCGGCCTGTCCTGCCTCGATACAGCGCAGGAGCCAGGCCATGTTTTTGCCGATGTTTCGCATGGTGGCCAGGCCCTCGGCGTCCTGGGTGGCCTCGCCCGGCATGGCACCAAAGACGTTGTTCCAGTACGTGGAGGCCACCACGGGCATCTGGTTGATAGTGAAGTACTTGTTGAGTACATCGAAGGTGGTCGACGTGCCGCCACGGCGGGCGACGGCGACCGCGGCACCCGGCTTGTGCGCAAAGGCCTTGCTGCCAGCATAGAATGCGCGGTCGAGAGCCGAGAGGATGCGTCCGCTGGGATGCGCATAGTAGACGGGGGAGCCAAAGACAAAGCCATCTGCCTGCTCGGCGGCAGCGATCAGCTCGTTCACCACGTCGTCGTCAAAGGTGCAGCGGCAATCGAGCTTGCCGCACTGGCCACAGCCAATGCAGTCGCGAATGGGCTTGGCGCCCAGCTGGAACACCTCGGTATCGATACCCTCGGCGTTGAGTTGCTCGGCGACTTCGGCGAGTGCGCGGGCGGTGTTGCCGTTTGCCTTGGGACTGCCATTGACCAAAAGAACCTTCATCACAAACTCCCTCTGCTGTTGGTGACTTCTGCAGAGGATTATCGCACGATGGGGGAGGCGGTGCGGGCGCGGTGCTAATCCAGTTTGGTACCTGGAACCTGCACGGCTTTACCGAGCAACGCTTTGAGCTCGTTCAAAATGGAAACGGGCTGTCGGCCAACGCTGTTCAGATGGAGCGTGGCCACGCGAATGGGCGGCTGATATTCAAGCGAGCCGATGAGCACGGGAGAACCCAGGAATCGTTCGATTTCGTTTGCGAGCTCGTCGATTGCCTCGGGGCCGAGCTCATCGAAAAGCGCCACGAACATTGGTCCCGTCGAGCGGAACAGGCGACCCTTGCCGCGCGAACAATCCATGAGGCAGGCGGCACTTTCGGCGAGCACGCGGTCGCCTGCATCGAATCCAAAGCGGGCATTGACTTCGGCGATATCGTCGACCTTAATGGCAATAAAGCCTGCCTCGCGCGCCACGCGGCGCATCTCTCCAATAGCGTTGACCAGCGCGTGGACATCGCCCAGGCCCGTTACCGAGTCGGTCGTATCTGCCAAGCTTCGGTTGATGATAGTGCCCACATACATGCTGGGCTCGGTATCGGTGCCGTCCAAGCGGTAACCTGTGCAGTCGCAAAGCACGTATTTTCCGGTGGCATCCATTACGCGATACTGCATGTAGTGGAAGTGCCACGTGCCGTTTATCACCATGTCGAGCTCGGCGCGTACGTTGTCGCGGTCCTCGGGATGAACGCGGGCGAGCCACATGTCGAGTGAGTTAAAAGGGTGCTGGGAGGGCAGGTCAAAATCGCGCACGGCGTTAACCGACCATTGCGATTCTCCCGTATCGAGGTTAAGGATGAACGGATAGCGCGTCTCGGAGCTCATGGAGATCGCTTGGAACACCCGGTCGTTGCAGGGAAGCTGATCGACGATTGGGCGTTGCGGCGCGTCATTGTCTTTCGGTTGCTGCACACGATGCATAAGCTTATAGCGATACATCTTGCGATCGGCATCCATCGTCATCTGGCGACGCGTGTCGCCGGCAAGTGGATCGACGCGCGAGCAGCCAAAGCTAAAGCTGGCGATCATGGGCGCCTTGCCACTTGAGCTCGCCTCGATCAGCCCGGCACGTACCCGCTCCAAGCGCTGCTCGAGTTCGGTCTCGTTTGCGGAGAGCGAGATGAGCACAAACTCGTCTCCACCGATGCGGAACAGCATCTCATCGTGCTCCATGGTTTCGGAGAGCGTGCGGCAGATGCTCAGAATATAGCGATTGCCTTCGGCGTGGCCAAACCTATCATTGCAATGTTTGAGATGGTCGATGTCAATATAGGCGCAGGTGAAGGGGTCACCTTTGTGCCAGAGTTGCTCGACGTGACGGTCGAGTCCGCCGCGGTTGCCCAAGTTGGTGAGCGGGTCGATATAGGCGTTGCTCTCAAGCAGCCGGCGCTCTTGTTGCAGGATGGCATGCGTCTTTTGCAGTTGCTCGCCAACGGCGCGCAACTCAGCAGGCAGCGCGGCAACATCGAGTTCGGCGGTCGAGATGCCATTCGCAAGTCGCTGAAGATAGGCAATAATCGATTGCTCGCCCATGCGGTATGACTCGTTCATGATGGATAACCTCCTTGGGCGGAACAACGGTTTGTATCATATCCCCAATTTGGTTTGAATTGGGGATATAAGTTAGCTAATGGAGACAAATACCCCCTTCGACGGTGGCGTTTTGCGCACGAGCGTATCAGTTGTTATTGCCACCATCGAGCAATGCCTCAAAATCCTTCGCCGGCATGGGGCGGTAGTAGAGGAAACCCTGAGCGTAGCGGGCGCCCATGTGGCGTAGCATGTTCGCCTGCTCATCTGTCTCGACGCCTTCGATTACAATGGGCAGATGGAGCGACTGCGCCATCTCGAGCATCGATGACACGATCTGCGCGCTGCGGCCTTGATCGCGGTCGGTGGGCACAAAGGTGCGGTCGAGCTTGATGACGTCGACGTTGACGTTCTTGAGCATCGCGAGCGTGGACTGACCGGTGCCAAAATCGTCCATATAGGTCGAGAAGCCGCGGGTGTGCAAGTCGGCTGTCAGTTTGTCCACGGCTTCGGACTCTCCCGTATAAGCCGTCTCGGTGATCTCGATGCGCATGAGCTCGGGCGGCAGGTTGTATTGGGCGGCGAGCGATCCCATATGCTCGGCAACGTCGCAGGCAAGAATGTCCACGCGAGACACATTAAGCGAGACCGGAACCACGCGAAGACTGCGATCGAGACACTCGCGAAGCCATATGGCGACACCCTGCCAAATGTACTTGTCGAGCGTCACCACAAAGCCGCTTTCCTCGAGTGCGGGAATAAACGTTGCGGGCGAAATGAGAGAGCCGTCCTTGTCAATCCAGCGCGTAAGTGCCTCGGCGCCAATGATCTCGCCGGTTTCCATATCGACCTGGGGCTGCAGGTAGTACGTGATGCGGCCATTTGAGAGCGCGTACTGGAACTCGGTCAGCGTGCGGTGGAACGCAATCTCGTGTTCATATTCTTCGGGGCGGAAAATAGCAATGCGCTCCTTGAAGTCGTTTTTGGCGCGTCGATTGGTAAACATGGCCTTTGCCTGCGCATCGATGGTGATCTCCTCATTGGAGTCGATGGGGTAAATGCCCATGGACGGCCAAAAACCTACGCCGTCATCATGCCTGGCTACTGCCTCGCGAACGCGGTTGTAGATTTGATGGACGGTGATGTGCTTAAAGGGGATGAGCACGCAAAAGTCATCTTGGCCCCAGTACCCTGCGACGCCCATATCGGCATTCTCGATGTCCTTGAGGACCGTGTCCACATCGGCGAGTACGCGGTCGCCCTCGGCCTGGCCGTGCCATTCATTAAACAGGCGCATGTGACCCATGTCGACGGTGGCGATGCACCAGGTGTCGTCGCGCCTTGCCTCGAGAAATGCGTTGGCGCGCCGCATAAACTCGCTGGGTCGATAGAGGCCCGTGAGCGAGTCGATACGTTCGGCGATGGCGCTTTTGCGCTCCGCCTCGGGTATGGGGAGGCTGTCGTTGGGAACAAGCCCGCCGGCCGTGCGAAGGCGACGGTCGAGTTCGCCTAAAACGGCGGTCGCTTGATGGGTTAACTGCTCGTAAAAGGCCGGGACGACAAGGCAGACGGGAGTAATGGTGTCGCCCGCGATTTGAACAGGAGCGAAAACAGCCTCTTTAAGGTGGCGGGTCAGTTGCTCGAATGCCTCATGGTCCAAATCGTTGCTGAGCACGACGAACTGGACGCTTCGTGAACGGAAGACCCGGCTTCTGCCGCGGGTGATCGACAGCATGCGGCCTGCGTATTCGGCAAGCATGTTGTCGACAGCCTCGGCCCCGTAGAGCTCGTTGAGATTCGCCGTGCCACGAATGCGCACCGCTATAAGCCCCGTCTCGCAGCGGTCGCGACGGCAGGCATCGATAGCGTTGACCAGCATGCGCTGCGTTCCGAGGCCTGTGGCGGCGTCGACGGTTTCGGCAAGCGAGTGGTTGACGAGTTCGCCGACATAGAGCGAGGGGACATTTCCGTCGCCGTCGATGCGAAACCCGCGAGCACGGCAGAGAACGTAGTCACCCGCGGCATTGCGCATGCGGTACTGCATGACGCGGCGGTGTTTGGAGCCGTTAAAGATCTGGTTGATGTCGTTGGCGTAGGCCTCGAGGTCATCGGGATGGACGCGCGTCTTCCAGAAATCGCGGCAGCTGTCTATGTGCTCCGAAGGAAGACCGAGATCGCGCAAGGCACCTTGCGACCAAAGGGTGCGGTCCTTGTCCAAGTTCTCGATAAAGAAATAACGGCCCTCGTTGAGCATCGAAAAGGCGTCAAAAATACGATCGCTTATTTCGAAGTCGTCGGCGTGGACTTGCGTGATATTGCGCCGATCGAGATGCATGGCATGACGTAGCTTGTAGTCGTACATGCGATGGTCGGCGTCGAGTGTCATGCGATTGGAGGCTTCGCCCAGGGCGGGGTCGGCGTGTGCCACTCCGTAGCTAAACGAGTGGGGCATCTCGGAATCGTTGTTTTTGAGCAGGATCGTTCGGCAGTGTTCCAGACGTTCGGCGAGGTCGTCCTCGGTCGCAATCGTAGATAGGATAGCAAACTCGTCGCCGCCTATGCGAAACGCCGCCTCGTCCACTTTCATATACAGTTTGAGATAGAGGCTTACCTGCAAGATATAGCGGTTGCCCTCGTCATGCCCAAAGACGTCGTTGCAGTGCTTGAGATTGTCGATATCGATGAACGCCATGGTAACGGGGGTGTCCTGCTCCCAGAGCTCCTCGAGGGAGCGGGCAAAGCCGCCACGGTTGCCAAGCCCGGTAAGCTGGTCGGTAAAGGCGGTCCTGATCAGATCCTCCTGACGCTCGAGAAGGTCACGGACGGTCTTTTCGAGCGTTTCGGTGTAATTGCTGACAGTATCCATGTTCTAAGCGGCTTTCTGAAGTCGGAGCGGATTGCGTCGGGCGAGCTCGTTGTGTACACGCATCGTTGCTCAGCGTTTTGCGTGTATCCAGGCCCCCGCCTTGCTGCGTTGTTGGGTTACTTTGCCGGCTAATGTTCGCTGTTGATAACTGCTGAGTAGTATAAACAACAGTGCAAAATTATATAGGGGTGCACATGCTGTGGGTGGCTATTATTCGACAAACGGCAGCGCGATGATGCGATGTTCGATAAAAATGCGACTGGGGCGGTATATGTTGACGGGTATACTTGTTCCGTTTGAATTTGTGGGGATGGAGATGGTCGCATGGCACAGTCAACTATGACGCGCACGGTGGGGCTCGCGCTCGAGGGAGGCGGCTACCGCGGTATGTATACGGCGGGCGTGCTCGACGTTTGGATGGAGCACGGTTTGACCTGCGACCATATGGTGGGCGTCTCGGCGGGCGCGGCGTTTGGCTACAATTTTAAATCGCGCCAGATCGGCCGTGCCATTCGCTATAACAAGGCCTATTGTGCCGATAAGCGCTATGCGGGTGTAGCAAGCTGGCTGCGGACCGGCGATATGTTCAATGCCGATTTTGCCTATCACGAGGTGCCTATCGAGCGCGATCCCATTGACTTGGAGGCGTATCGCGCCTGTCCTATGCGGTTTACGTGCGTGTGCACCGATATCGAGACGGGCAAGGCCGTCTACCACGACCTGCCCTATGGCGACGAGAGGGATATCGAGTGGATCCGGGCATCGTCGGCGATTCCCGTGGCGACGCGTCCCGTTGCTATTGACGGGCATAAGTATCTGGATGGTGGCGTGGCTGATTCTATTCCCAGTGCATGGCTGTTTGCGCAGGGGTATGACCGCAATATCGTGGTACTCACGCAGCCGGCGGGCTTTGTGAAGCAGCCCAACAGCGTGATGCCCATGCTGCGGCGCGTGTTCCGTCACTACCCGGAGTTTGTCGCGGCGCTTGAGCATCGGCATGAGGTCTACAATGCTACGCTCGATGACCTGGCGCGTCGCGAGGCTGCCGGCGAAATCTTTGTGGTGCGGCCGAGCGAATCGGTGAAGGTGCCGTCGCTGTGCCGCGAGCCCGATGAGCTCGAGCGCATCTATCAGATCGGCCGCCACGATGCGGAGGCGACCTTGCCCGCGCTGGAGGTCTACCTAGCGGGGTAGGGCAAACTGCCGCGGACTCGGCGAAAAGCGCATCCCGGAATGGAGGTCCAAACTGGGATGCGCTTTCCATTGCTGAAGATATGAGGCTGCGAATCAGCTGCTCGGCCTAGACTTACGCCTGCTGCCAGGTGTCGACGAGCTCCTTGGCCGCGGCGTAGGGGTCATCGGCGCTGCAGACGGCGCTCACCACGAAAAAGCCGTCGACGCCGGTGGCCTTGAGCTGCGGCAGGTCGGCCGTCTTGACGCCGCCGCCCACCACGATGGGCACGGGGCTTGCCGCGTGGAGTGCGGCCAGGTCCTCAAAGCTCTTGGTGATGATAGAGCCGTCGGCCGCGCGTCCGCAGTCGCGCTTGGTTTCGGTCTCGTGGAGTGGGCCGATGCCCAGGTAGTCGACTAGGCTCATGTCGGCGGTCTTGACGTACTCGAGCATCTCCTCGCAACGGGCGGAAAGGCCCACGATGGCATCGGGGCCCAGAAGCTTGCGGCAGACCTCGACGGGAATATCGCTCTGGCCCACGTGCACGCCGTCGACAGCAATACCCTGCTCGCGCGCGGCGAGTACGCAGTCCAGGCGGTCGTCGATCAGCAGGGCAACCTGACCGGTTTTGCCGGCCTGTGCGATTGCCTGCGCGGCGTCGCCCGTCAGCGCAATGATCTCGCGGGCGCTTGCCACCTTGGAGCGCACCTGGATGCAGGTAAAGCCGGCGTCGAGCGCCTGGGCCACCACATCGCCCACGGGACGCCCGAGCGTGTTTTCGGGGCCGAGTACCAGATAGGCCGAGATATCAAGGTTGTCGCGGATGCTCATCGTGCTTCCTCCTGCTTTTTGATCTGCGCTTCCATGCGTTCGAGCTTGCCGGTCATGGTGTCGGTAAATCCGGGTCGAATATCGGCTTTGAGCACGACTTCGGTGCGGATGCCCTTGCTCGCCAACACAAAGGTTGCGTCGCGCACGACCTGCATGACCTCGTCCCAGTCGCCCTCGATCTCGGTGAACATCGAGGTGGTGCGGTTGGGAAGGCCGCTCTCGCGAATGACGCGCACGACCTCGGCGACCTCGGCGGACAGCTCATCGCCGGTGCCGCACGGGGCGATGGCCACGGCGACGAGTGTGTTCATTCCGGCAGCAGTTGCGGGCTCGGACATGGCTTATGCCTCCTCGAGCTCGAGTTGGTTATCAGCGATATCTTGGGCGGTCGCGCGGTAGAGCTCATCGATAAAGGCGACCTTAAAGCTTGCCGGGGCATCGGCGACGGCGGCGGCACGCGTGCCGGCAACGTTGTAGACCGCGGTGCCGCAGATGGCTGCCGTAAACGGGTCGGCGGCACAGGCGTACACGGCCAGCACGCCGCCCTGCGAGCAACCGCAGCCGGTGATCTTGGACATGAGCGGGCTGCCGCCGTGGGACTTGGCCACGGTCGTGCCGTCGGTAATCAGGTCGACTTCGCCCGAGACCACTACGGCGCCGCCGGTGTAGCGGGCGAGCGCCACGGCGGCGCCACGGGCGGCGTCGACCGTGTCGGTGGTATCGACACCGCGTACACGGCTCAGATCAGCTGCCTCGCCCTCAAGACCCCACAGGCCGGCGAGTGCGATGATCTCGGAGGCGTTGCCGCGCACGATAGCGGGCTTGTACTGCTTGAGCTCGTTTACCAACTGGGTGCGCAGGCTGCCGATGCCCAAGCCCACTGGATCGAGCACCCAGGGCTTGCCGGCGTCGTGTGCCGCCTTGGCCGCGCGGGGAATTGTCTGCTCGTAGATGGGGAAGAGCGTGCCCATATTGAGATAGATGGCGCCGCCGCCGGCAACGAGTGCCTCGCCCTCGTCGGGCAGATAGACCATGGCGGCCGATCCGCCCACGGCGAGCTGCGCGTTGGCGACAAAGTCGATCGTCACCGTGTTGGTGATGGAGCCGGCCATCGGATTGGTGGCGCGAATCTCCTCCACGGCCTTGACCATATGTTGTTTAAGCTGTTCCGAATCAATCACTGCACATGCCTCCTTGGCATAGAAAAGGGGCGCTGTGCATAGACAGCGCCCCTGTAAAGGCGGCATGCTCCCTACGCCAGCATTAACTGACAGGTTCAAAGGATTGGGCCCCATGCCCTCTCAGCCTTGTGGTTTGCACCGCCGGCACTCCCGCATCGAATCTGTTGCTCCCTATACTAGCGCACCTGCCAAATAGGGACAGGTTTATTTTGGTAGGTGGCAACAGGGGCGTTGCATTTTCCCAGATAAAACCTGGCAAAATAAACCTGTCCCTTATTGGCAGGTCGTTACAATGGTTACGGTGAAAATGACGGGGGGCTCTATGATCAAACTTGTGCTGACCGATATGGACGATACGCTGATTCCGGCTGGACATGACGGTGTCAGCGACTACGCCATTGAGGGTATTCATGCCATGCAGGCGGCGGGTCTGCACTTTGGTCCGGTTTCGGGTCGTCAGCCGTCCGCGATGGGCTGGATGTTCAAAAATCGTTCCGAGTGCTTTTCGACTGGCGCGTTCTGTAACGGCCAGGTGATGTTTGTCGACGGCGAAGTAGTCGCCTCGCGCGCAATCGACAACGATGCCCTGATGCGTTTGGCTGACTATCTGGAGCAAGAGACCGACGATACATTTCTAAAAGTCTATAGCCTGGGCGATGACTTTTGGGGCAACGATGCCTACTGCGTGACGAGCGATCCCGAGCGTGTGTGTCGCGCTATGGAGTCGGGCGGCAATGCGTGGCTCAAAGGCGAAGAGGCTCCGTGCCGTCCCGTCGTCGATGATGCGACGGTGTTTAAGGCGAATATCTGGAGTGCCCGTTCGCGTGAGGAGCTCGCGGAGTTACGCGAGCGCGTTGCCGCTGAGGTGCCGGAAATCTCGCTTGTGTTTCCCAACAACCGCGTGCGCCTGTTTGACATCCTTCCGGCTGGTTGGGACAAGGGCTGCGCTGCGCTGGAGCTGGCGCGCGCTATGGGCATGACGCCCGACGAGGTGGCCGTATTTGGCGATTCCGATAACGATTTGCCCATGATCGATGCCGTTCCCAACTCCGTTGCAGTCGCTAATGCCAACGAGGTCGTCACGGCGGCGGCGCGCTGGCATATCGGCGCTGCGGCAGATGATGCGGTCGCCGGGGCTCTGCATCAGATTGCCGCCTGCGCCGCGACGGGGGAGATGCCGTCGTTTATGCGCCAGGTGGACGCGGCGGGTCTTGGCGCCACGAACGTCTAGGGAGAACGTCATGAAGCTTCAGCAGCTTAGGTATGTTGTTAAGGTTGCCGAATGCGGCAGCATCACCGAGGCCTCGCGCCGGCTCTTTGTGTCGCAGCCTTCGATTACCGCGTCGATCCGCGATCTCGAAAACGAGATGGGTGTGCACATCTTTGAGCGCACCAACAAGGGCGTCATTGTGTCCGAGGAAGGCGAGACCTTCTTGGGCTACGCGCGTCAGGTACTCGACCAGGCCGACCTACTCGAGGGCAAGTACAAGGGCGCATCCGAGCAGGTGCCGCACTTTAGTGTGAGCTGCCAGCATTATTCCTTTGCCGTCAACGCGTTTGTCGACGTGATCCGCGAGTTCGATGCCGCGCGCTACGACTTTACCCTGCGCGAGGAACAGACCCACGAGATTATCGAGGATGTCGCGCACATGAAAAGCGAGCTGGGCATCCTATATCTGTCCGAGCACAACCGCGAGGTCATCGAGCGCATGCTGGTGGCCAACGAGCTCGTGTTCGAAGGGCTCTTCTGCGCCACGCCGCATGTCTTCGTCTGCGCCGACCATCCGCTGGCGGACCGCTCCAGCGTGACGCTCGAGGATCTGGAAGACTACCCGTTCCTGTCCTACGAGCAGGGCAGCTACAACTCGTTTTACTATTCCGAGGAGCTGACCTCGACGTTCGAGCGTCGCAAAAATATCCGCGTGCGCGACCGTGCGACGTTGTTCAATTTGGCCATGGGCCTCAACGGCTACACGGTATGCTCGGGCGTGATCAGCCACGAGCTCAACGGCCCCGGCATTATCTCGATTCCGCTCGACGTGGACGAGTACATGGAGATTGGCATCATCACGCGCAAGAACACGACGCTTACGCGCTACGGTCGGGCCTATATCGACGCGATTCGTCAGCATATCTAGGCTGCTGTGCTCCGCACGGTTCAAGTCTCTTTATGACAGTCCAGACTGATATAGGAAACATCTATATCAAACTGTTATAAACGTATATTTTACGATGGTCATATGAGCGCTCATACTCTGTCCCAGTAAAGCAACCAATGCAAAGGGAGATATCTATGAGCACTTCGATTCAACCGAATGCGCCGTTTCGCGCCGATATCGTCGGCAGCTTTCTTCGTCCGCAGGCTGTAAAGGACGCCCGTGCCGCCTATGTCGCGGGTAAACTCGACGCTTCCGGCCTTAAGGCCGTCGAGGACGATGCCATTCGCGATTTGGTGGCCAAGCAGAAGGCCGCCGGCCTGCAGGTGATCACCGATGGCGAGTTCCGCCGCAGCTACTGGCATCTCGATTTTATGTGGGGGCTCAACGGCATTGAACGCCGTACCTCGCGTACGGGCTATATGTTCCACGACGAGGAGACGACGGCCGATACCGCCGTGGTGACCGGCCCTATCAGCGGCGAGAACCACCCCTTCGTCGAGCACTTCAAGTTTGTCAAGGCGCTCGAGGGCAAGGGCCAGGTCGCACGGCAAACCATTCCGGCGCCGATTCAGACGTTCTCCGAAGTCACGCTCGACCGCTGCGACGGCCAGCAGGAGAGCCTGCGTGCCGTCTATAAGACCGATGAGGAACTTGCCGACGCCATTGCGGACGCTTATCGCACGGTGATCGCCGACCTGTACGCAGCAGGCTGCCGCAACATCCAGTTTGATGACTGCACCTGGGGCATCTACTGCGATATCGATTTTGTCGCCAAAACCGGCATGAGCCCGGTCGACCTGCAAAAGGTAAGCGAGCTGGGCGTGGCGCTCAACAACGCTGCCATCGAGGGCAAGCCCGACGATCTGGTTATCAACACGCACGTGTGCCGCGGCAACTACCACTCCACCTACGCTTTTGAAGGCGGCTACGACCCTATCGCTCCGTATCTGTTCGCACATGAGAACGTCGATGCGTTCTATCTGGAGTTCGACACACCCCGCGCCGGCGGTTTTGAGCCGCTCAAGTACGTTGCCCCCGGCAAGAAGGTAGTGCTGGGCCTGGTGACCACCAAGGCGGCTGAGCTTGAGGACGAAGACGTTATCGTCGAACGTATCCATGAGGCCGCAAAGTACGTGCCGCTCGAGAACCTGTGCCTGTCGCCCCAGTGCGGCTTTGCCAGCTGCGAGATTGGCAACAAGCTGACCGAGGACGAACAGTGGGCAAAGATCGCGCTGGTCAAGCGCATTGCCGAGCGCGTTTGGAAGTAACGTTACCGTTCGCAGGTGACGGCGCGTGCGAGACATGGCGTATCACGTACAATGGTTCGGATCGTATCGTTCGGGCAGGTTATCCGATATGCCTGATCGCCCTTCCATCATGAAAGGACCTCCATGTCCCAATCCTCGACGCCCGCCGTCACCGATGCCATCTACGATGCATCATCGCTCGGCCGCCCGCGCATGTTCGTGTTGGGTTTGCAACACATGTTTGCGATGTTCGGAGCCACGGTGCTCGTGCCCGTGCTCACCGGCCTTTCCGTTTCGGCGACGCTTCTGTTCGCCGGCATCGGCACGCTGCTGTTTCATTTTCTATCGCGCGGTAAGGTGCCCGCGTTTCTGGGCTCGTCGTTTGCCTTTATCGCGGGTTATGCCGCCATTGCACCCAACGGCGAGGCCGAGCTTTTGCCCTACGCCTGCCTGGGCGTTGCCTGCGCCGGCCTGCTCTATCCGGTGCTGGCGGCGCTGTTCCGCGCATTTGGCGCCAAGCGTGTCATGCGCTTCTTTCCGCCGGTGGTGACCGGTCCCATCGTCATTTCCATCGGCCTGATCCTGGCGAGCTCTGCCATTGCCAACTGCCAGACCAACTGGCTTGTCGCCGTCATCGCTGTGGCCGTGATCGTCATCTGCAACATCTGGGGCCGCGGCATGGTCAAGATCGTGCCGATTTTGCTGGGCGTTGTGGTGAGCTATACTGTCGCGGCGGTGCTGGGCGAGGTTGATTTTTCGGGCGCTGCCGCCGCTCCGTGGGTCGGTCTGCCCATCGTGTGGGACAACACCGTGTTTGCGCTCTTTGGCCCGCAGTTCGATAGCGGTCTTGCCACGACGGCTATCATCACCATCATGCCGCTGGCCTTTGCGACCATGATTGAGCACATTGGCGATATCTCCGCCATTGGCTCTACCTGCGAACGCAATTACATTGCCGATCCCGGTCTGCACCGTACCCTGCTCGGCGATGGCCTGGCGACCATCTTGGCGTCGCTCTTTGGCGCTCCGGCCAACACCACGTATGGCGAGAACACCGGCGTGCTTGCGCTTACGCGTGTGTTCGACCCGCGTGTGATTCGCATTGCCGCCTGCTGCGCCATCGTGCTTTCGTTCTGCCCCAAGTTCGCTGCTGTAATCGCTGCTATGCCGGCGTGCGTTATCGGCGGCGTGTCGCTCGTGCTCTACGGCATGATCAGTGCCGTGGGCGTTCGCAACCTTATCGAGAATCAGGTTGATTTCCAGAACAACCGCAACGTGCTGGTGGCGGCTCTGGTGCTCGTGCTTTCGCTCGGCATTGCCTACAGTACCGCCGGTGCCATCGTGCTGGAGCTGGGCGGCGTGACGATTTCGCTTTCGGGCCTTGCCGTGGGCTCGCTGGTGGGCATTGTGCTCAACGCCATCCTGCCCGGTAATGACTTTGAGTTCGATACTTCCGAGCTTGAGGAGACTGCTGAATAGTAGCTGCGTTCAGCCAAATTAAAAATGGCGTCCATGCGTATGTACGCGTGGACGCCATTTTTAATGCGTCAGTATCCAGTGGATGCCGCGCGCCATGCGCAGGTCAGTTTGGGCAAAGTGATTGCCGGGGTTGAGCCCCAGTGTTGTTGGAATGTCGCGCTCGATAAACAGCTCTTCCATCGCACGCGTATCGTCGAGTACGTGCCGCATCATGCGGTTGGGCGTCTTGGTTTCCTTTTTACCGAGCGACAGATAGGCGGCGTCGGGCGTGGCTGGCATCGTGCGCTCGCGCGCGTAGTCGATAAAGCCGGGGAACCACAGCGACCCCGATGCACTTGCCGCGCGCTCAAAGACATCTGTTTGCCAAAGTGCCCACAGTGAAAAAAGACCCGCCAACGAGTAGCCGGCAATGCCGCGCCAGGTGGGCGGGCAGGGAAGTGATGATTCGGCCTCTGGGATTATCTGCTTCAACAACTCGTCAAGAAAACCAGCAGCCTGTCCACCAAAGGGCTCGGCATCTCGTATAGTTCCCTCACATTCCCAGGGGCTAAGCTCGCGATTCCAATCGAGCCCTCCAATGGCGACAAGGGTGAATGGCGGGCAGTCGAGCTCTCGGCATCGCTCGTAGACTTCACTACCGTCGCCCATAACCACGGGGAGGTAGATGACGGGCGCGCCTTCCGCACACTCTGAGTAAACGGTTATCTGCTTATGATGCGCTTCCAAGGCAGGCTTCTCTCGGTGTTGTGATATTGACAGCCTCAATTGTCGCACGCTGGCGCGGGGGCAGACGCTAAAAGAAAGGCGCGGAGCCGCTCGATGCGACTCCGCGCCTTGATGTTCTGCTTTAGCAGACTATGCCGTTACGCCACGAAGAAGTAGACGAGGAAGGCAAGGGCTGCGATCCACATGAGCGGCTTGATCTTGGAGGCCTCGCCCTTAAAGAGCGCGACGATCACGTAGGCGATAAAGCCCAGGCCAATGCCGGCAGAGATGGAGTAGGTGAAGGGCACGCCGGCGACGATCATGAACGCCGGGAAACCCTGCGACACGTCGGACCAGTCGATCTCGGAGGCTTCGCTCATCATGAGGTAGCCGACGTAGACCAGAGCACCGCAGGTGGCGGCGCTGGAAACGATGGTGACGATGGGGGAGAAGAACGCGGCGAGAATGAACAGCACGCCGGTGGTGACGGAGGTGAGGCCCGTGCGGCCACCGTCGGCGGCGCCGGAAGTGGACTCGACGAAGGTGGTGATGGAGGAGACGCCCATGAAACCGCCCACAGCAGCGGCGGCGGAGTCGACGATCAGGATCTCCTTGATATTCTCGACGTTGCCGTCGTCGGTGAGGAACTCGCCCTGCTTGGCCACGGCCATCGCGGTGCCCATGGTGTCGAAGAAGTCACTCATGAGCAGCGAGAACGAGATGACGAGGAGCGTGGGGTCGGTAAGGACCTTGACGATGGCGGGCACGCCGCCGGCGTCGGCGATGGGGCCACCGATGCTCGAGAAGTCGAGCGGGGCGATGATACCGGTCGGAGCATGGGTCACACCTAGGGGGATACCGGCGATGACGGCGACGACGATGCCGATGAGCAGCGAGCCGGGGACGTTGCGGCAGGCGAGGGCGACTGTCACCAGGATGGAGATGATGCCGACGATGAAGGTGGGGGAGGTGATGTCGCCCAGACCGACGAGTGTACCGGCGCCAGCGGTGATAATGCCGGCATCGCACAGGCCAATCATGGCGATGAACAGGCCCAGACCCACCGAGATGGCGTGACGCAGGACAACCGGGATGGCGTCCATGATGGCCTCGCGCAGGCCACAAAGCACGAGCAGCAAGATGACGATACCCTCGAGGAAGATGACGCTCATGGCCACGTGCCAGTCACCGCCGCAGACGGTGGTGGTGATTCCAGCGATCATCGCGTTGACGCCTAAGCCCGACGCGCAGGCGAGCGGGCGGTTGGCGAAGATGCCCATGCAGATGGTCATGATGCCGGCGCCCAGGCAGGTGGCGCAGGCGAGCGCTCCCGCATCGATGCCAGCGCCCGAGAGCACCGCGGGGTTGACGGCGATGATGTAGGCCATCGCCAGGAATGTTGTCAGTCCAGCGCGGAGTTCGGTCCCGATTGTGGACTTGCGCTCGCTGACGTGAAATAGTTCGTCCATGCATACCCTTTCCTTGCTCGGCCCCGAGTTTAGGCCGATTGACACGAACTCACCCACTATAGCCCCTTTACGACGCTGTTGTTCCTCGCATGTTGATGTCCGGCGCTTTGTAGCAGACGGACGGTATTTTTCGCATGAAAATGTGTGGGTACCGTATACTTAAGCGGTTACAACGACCCCTATGGAGGAACGTATGATTAAAGAGCTTTGCCACGACGAGGCTATCCTGTCCCAGCGTTGCGAGGTTGCGACCGTCGAGGACGAGTCGGTTGCTCAGGACCTGATCGATACCATCAAGTCGCTCGACGATGCCGGCTGCTTGGCCGCTAACCAGATTGGCGTTACCAAGAAGGTTTGCGTCTACCTGGACGATGCCGGCGAGCCCCACGTGCTCTACAACCCCCGTCTGGTGTTTGGCCTGGGCGCCAGCAAGATGGAGGAGAGCTGCCTGACGCACGAGGAGGTCACCAAGTCCACGCGCTATATCAAGTGCAAGGTCGCTTATGACGTGATCGTCGACGGCAAGATGCGCGAGCGCAAGCAGGACTTTGTGGGCTTCGAGGCGCAGATGATTCAACACATGATTGACCACTGTCTAGGAAAGTTGGTCTAAGGGGACCAAAGCACCGCACTTCGTCTCTTTTGGTCCGGACGTGACATTGTTGTCATGTCCGGGCTTTTGTGTTTAGCGCCTTTTTGTTTGGTGACAATAACCTTAGCAGGAACGTAAGGCTAGGAGGCGCCATGTGTACGAGCATTCGATTTACCGATGATTCCGGCCACATGTATCTGGGACGCAACCTCGACTGGAGCTTTGACTACGGCCAACAGGTTCGCGTGATGCCGCGCGGGTTTCACATTCCGTATTCGTTTATCGACGACGCGACAGCGGCACACGCGGTGATCGGTATGTGCATCGATTACAAGAACTATCCCATGTTTTTCGATTGCGGTAACGATGCGGGTCTGGCTGTGGCGGGGCTCAACTTTCCCGGCTATGCCGAGTATGCCGAGGGCCCGGTTGATGGAAAGACCAACATCGCGGCCTATGAGTTTCCCCTCTGGGTGGCAGCGACGTTCTCGACGGTCGATGAGGTCGAGGCCGCGCTGCACGATACGGTGATTGTCGCCAAATCTGCCGGAGAGGGGCTGGGCGTGTCGCTGCTCCATTGGATTATCGGCGACAGCCAGCGTAGCATCGTGGTCGAGATGATGGCTGACGGCCTGCATGTATACGACGATCCGGTCGACACCCTTGCCAATCAGCCCGCCTTCCCGTGGCACATGGAAAACCTGCGCACCTATATCACGGCCACAAGCGATTTTCCGCAGACGGCGACATGGCGTGGCGCCGAGCTCAAGCCCTATGGCGCGGGTGCCGGCATGCGCGGTATTCCGGGTGACTGCTATTCGCCGAGCCGTTTTGTAAAGGCGGCGTACCTCAATGCCAATTACCCGCAAAAGGAGAGCGAGACCGAAAACGTCGTCCGCATGTTCCGTTCACTCGAGGGCGTGGTGATGATTGAGGGGGCGTCCAGGATGGGCGATGGCAAGTTCGAGAAGACTATCTATACCGGATGCTTTAGCGCGCGCACGGGCAATTATTACTACGCGATGTATGGGGATCCGTCGATTCGCTACGTGAGCCTGATGGATGCCGAGGGCGCGAGCCCCGATAGGCTCGTGGTTCCCGAGCCGCGTCGTTCGTAGCCGTTAGCTTTACTGCAATGCAAATCGGCCCTGCGTCTCCCGTGAGATGCAGGGCCGCTGTCGTTGATTTGTGACGTCGCTAGAAGTTGGCATCGTTGAGCTGTTCGCTCTCGAGGCCGTCGAGCTGTTGCTGTTCGGGCATATCGGCGACGCTCTCGAGCAACTCGGTGGGATCGACGTTCATGTCCTTACCGGCTTCGTTGCCGTTGACCAGGTCGTCCGAGAAGATGTCGACTTCCATTTCCTCGGCCTCTTCGATCAGGATCTCGAGCGGCACCTGGGTGCGTACGAGCTTGACTGCCGGACGCATGCGGGCAAAGAGCGGTACGTACTCAATGATGATGGCCGAGTTCTCGAGACCATACCAACGTGCCGGGCTTCCGCAGGCGCGGCGGACGGCGTACTTGATGGCCATCACACGGTGGTCGTTGCGGTTGATGTCCGTTTCGGGGGCAAGCATCTTGCGCAGCATGCAAAAACGGAAGTCGCCCACGTTGCCGCGTGTCTCGTAGATAGAGTAGGTGTGATGCTGCGGCGGCAACTCACCCGATGCCATCAGGTCGCCAACGATCTGGCGCAGGTAGGCATTAACGCGCTGGTTGACCTTAAAGCCCAGGTCCAGGCGCACGCGGAACAAAAAGTCCGTGCCAAAGGTCTCGACGGAATACTCGTGCGTATAGGGCTCATCGGTGACATGCACGTTAATGAACCAATATGCCTTGGCGCGCTTGGGGTGCTTGTCCAGGATGGAATAGAGCACGTCGCGGTCGAGCGTGAGCGGGTCGGGGCTGTTGGTGAGGAACACCAGATTGTCGGCGAGCACGGGGTAGGTCTCGTCATTGCGCAGGCGATTGAGCTGGTCGATGTACTTGGAGACGGGCAGCAGGATCGTTTGCGTGCGCTCGATGGCGGTGCCGCGGCGCCACACGTACATAAGGCCGAACAGCAGCGCGGCCAGGAAGATCATGACGTAGCCGCCGTCAAAGAACATGGTGAGGCACGAAGCGAAGAAGCACAGCTCAATGGCACCAAAGAGCAGGGCGAAGACGCAGGCACCCAGCTTGTGCTTGAGGATGCCGGCGATGTAGCTCGTCAAAAGCGTCGTGGTCATGAGCATGGTCACGGTAATGGCGAGGCCGTAGGCGCTCTCCATGCGCTCGGAGTTTTGGAACAGCAGCACGATGAAGATACAGCCGACCCACATGATGTTGTTGACGAGCGGAATATAGAGCTGGCCCTTGGTGTCGCTGGGGTAGTGGATGCGCAGGTGCGGCATGAGGTTGAGGCGCGTGGCCTCGGATACCAGCGAGAACGAGCCGGTGATGAGCGCCTGCGAGGCGATGATGGCCGCCACGGCCGAAAGCACGATGGCAAAGGGGCGCAGGGGCTCGGGAAGCATCATGTAGAACGGGTTGACGATGTCCATCGCGAGCATCTGGGGATTGGAGTTGTTGGCGAGCAGCCAAGCGCCCTGACCCAGATAGTTAAGGATGAGCGCTGCCTTTACGAACGGCCAGGATGCGTAAATGTTAGCCTTGCCCACGTGACCCATGTCCGAATAGAGCGCCTCGGCGCCGGTCGTCGACAGGAAGACAAAGCCGAGCACCATGATGCCCGAATGGTTGATGGGCGAGAACAGGAACATGATGCCGCGGATGGGGTTGAGCGCGCGCAGGATGGACAGGTTGCCGAGCGTGTTGAACAGGCCGGCGCCCGCCAGGAACAGGAACCATAGCGTCATAAGCGGGCCGAACAGTTTGCCGATTGACGAGGTGCCGGCGCGCTGCATGGCAAAAAGACCGCAGATAATGATGATGGTAATGATGATGACGTTGGTCTGGCCGTCGCCCAGCAGCGCATGGCCCCATTCGATGGTGCGCAGACCCTCGATGGCTGTGGTGACCGTGACGGCGGGGGTGAGGATGCCGTCGGCAAGCAGTGCCGCACCGCCGATCATGGCGGGCAGAATCAGCCACGGTGCCACCTTGCGTACGAGGCTGAACAGGGCGAAGATACCGCCTTCGTTGTGGTTGTCGGCCTTCATGGCGATTACCACGTACTTGACCGTGGTCACGAGCGTCATGGTCCAGATAACGAGCGAAAGCGCGCCCAAGATCATGTCCTCGCTAACGGTACCGATGCCGCCGTTGTTGGCGACAATTGATTTCATGGTATACATGGGGCTCGTGCCGATGTCGCCATAGACGACGCCGAGCGTTACGAGCAGCATGCCAGCGGAGAGGGGAATGGTTCCATGCCCGCCTTGACCACGCTGGTCATGGGGGCTTGCCTCCAGTTTGTCGTGTGCCACGTGGACTCCCTTGGACATCCGGTTATCTGTCTAGGACAGACAATCTTTATGCCGTCTTTATACATACAAGAGCAGTTTGGCACATCGGGGTGTTTTAGACAATAATCCCCAGCTGGGGATTATTAATATACGCAGGTGGCATTTCAAAGCAGGGGCTTTTAAGCGCGTGCCGCTTGGGCGATGCTTGCTTTGGTGTCTGCGCGTTTGCCGGCGAGTTCGCAAAAGAGCGCGCCGCCGATGATAAGTGCGGCACCCATCAGGCGGACCGGTGTTATGGTTTCGCCCAAAAGGACGGCCGAGAACACGACGGCCGAAAGCGGCTCGAGGTAGCCGACGACGGCGACGGTCTGCACGGGCAGTTTGGCGACAGCACTAAAGTAGAGCAGGCAGCCAATGCCGGTGTTGACAATGCCGAGCATGGCAACGGCGCGCCAATCGATGCCGGCGGCAATGCTGGGGGAGAGGAACGAGGGGGCACCCTGCGTGAAGAGCGTAAGGATCAACGCGGTTACAAAGGCGGCGCTCACCTGGAGCGCGGAGTTCTCGAGACCCTCGATGTGCGGCGCACCCTTGCTGGCGATGACCATCAGTGCATAGCAAAATGCCGAGGCGATGCCGCAGACGATGCCCGCAATGGGCATGTTGCCGCCTAAACCTTGCGCTGCAATGAGAAAAGCGCCGCAGGCGACGGCGATAAACCCGGCGATTTTGCCACCGGTCAGCTTTTCGCCAAAGATGAGCGGGGAGAGCGCCATGACAATGATAGGGCCGCAGTAGTACAGCAGCGAGGATATGCCGACGCCGATCGTCTGGTAGGCGCGGAACAGAAAAATCCAGCTGGCGCCCAGTGCGGCTCCCGAGAGGAGGAGGGCTGCGGCTTCGCGGGGGCGAGATGGCGCCTGCAACTTATGGCGTTGGGTGATGGCGAGGACGGTGACAAGCGAGAGTGCGCCCAAAAACGTGCGTAGTAGCACGATTTCGGAGCTCGGCAGCGCGATGGCAGCGGCGATGATGCCGTTGGAGCCAAACAATAGCAATGCTGCTAGGTACGTAAACAGTCCGTTGTTCATGCGCTGACATCTCCTCTATATCCGAGCATGTTCACTATGGGTGAACTGGCTTTAGAAGAAAAGCGAATATAATGCATGGATGACATGACAAATACTCATGCAATGGTGGGGACGTGCTGTGGAGACCAATATCCAAAAGATGCAAGTGCTGCTCGAGACGGTACGCGCCGGCAGTTTTACGCGCGCCGCCGAGCGGCTGAGCTATTCGCAGTCGGGCGTGAGCCGTATGGTGGCCGATCTCGAGGCCGACTGGGGCTTTAAAGTGCTCGATAGAAGCCGCGAGGGCGTGGTGCTTTCTGCCGACGGGCGGCAGGTCATGCCGGCGGTCGAGGCGTTATGCGAAGAGTTTGGCCGCCTGCAGCGACGCGTGGACGAGATGCGAGGGCTCATGCGAGGCAAGATCTGTATCGGTACGTTTTCGAGTGTGGCGACCCATGTGCTGCCGCCGGTGATCGCGCGGTTTCGCGCCGATCATCCGGACGTCGATTACGAGCTGTTGATGGGTGATTACTCCGAGATAGAGCAATGGGTGGCGGAAGGCCGCTGCGACCTGGGCTTTATTCCGCGTGAGCCACGCGGCGCCGGCATGGCGTCGCGGCCGTTGGTGCAAGACGAGCTGATGGCCGTGGTGCCAGCGGACTCCTCGCTTGCCACCGCGGAGGTCGTTTCCCTTGCCGATTTGGCCAACGAGCAGTTTATTCTGCTGGAACGCGGTGGCGACGACGAGATTACGCCGCTGTTTCGCCGCGCGGGCCTGACGGTGCGCTCAAAACTGTCGACCTGGGATGACTATGCGATTATGGCCATGGTCGAGGACGGTCTGGGCGTGAGCATTCTTCCGGCGCTCATCTTGCGCCGCTGCCAGTTCGATATTGCCGTGCGCCCGCTCGAGGGACATCCTCATCGCCAGATTAATGCCATATATCGCACGGCTGACGTTTCTCTTGCGGCGGCTCGTTTCCTTGAATATCTCTAAAAGCGCGTACCTGTTGTCCACTTTGGGACAATTCTCGGGGCTCGGTACATTTTCTTATGAAATTGAACTTTCGGATAATGCGTCGCGCTATACTGCTGCCTAAATTGAACTCAGGTTCAATTCGTGTTCAGTAAATTGAACTTTGCCAGCAAGGAGGTTCTAGTGGCCCAAGAGACGTTTAGCGATCGCCTGCGACAGACTATGTCCGATCGCGACGTTCGCCAGTCGGACGTAATCCGCGCATCGGAGATGCTCGGCAAAAAACTCGGCAAGAGTCAGATGAGCCAATATGTGAGCGGCAAGACGATTCCGCGGCGCGATGTGGCAGAGCTGCTCGCCCGCATTTTGGAGGTCGATGTTACCTGGCTGCTTGCCGGTGACGCCGACCAAGGTGAGACCCCTCCGTCCCGTAAAGTTGCCAAATCCGAACCTAGTCCCTCAGCTCAAATTCCAAGGAGCGCCACCATGCGTACTTTTTCTAAATCCACCAAGCTCGATAACGTCCTGTATGACGTGCGCGGTCCCGTCGTCGACGAGGCTGCCCGTATGGAGGACGAGGGTGAGCGCATCCTCAAGCTCAATATCGGCAATCCGGCGCCCTTCGGTTTCCGCACGCCCGACGAGGTCATCAAGGACATGCGCCAGCAGCTGCCCGACTGCGAAGGCTATTCCAACTCGCGCGGCCTGTTCTCTGCGCGCAAGGCGATTATGCAGTACTCGCAGATCAAGGGCCTGCCCAATGTTCAGATGGAGCACATCTACACGGGCAACGGCGTGTCCGAACTTATTCAGCTTTCGATGAACGCGCTGCTCGACAATGGCGACGAGATTCTGATCCCCAGCCCCGACTATCCGCTCTGGACGGCGTGCGCGACCCTTGCCGGCGGCCATCCTGTGCACTATCTGTGCGACGAGCAGGCCGATTGGTATCCCGACCTGGAGGATATGGAGTCCAAGATCACGAGCGCGACCAAGGCCCTCGTCATCATCAACCCCAACAACCCCACGGGCTCCGTTTACCCGCGCGAGGTGCTCGAGGGCATCGTCGAGGTTGCGCGCAGGCACCAGCTCATGATCTTTGCCGATGAGATCTACGACCGTCTGTGCATGGACGGCTACGAGCACGTCTCGATTGCCTCGCTCGCTCCCGATCTGCCCTGCGTCACCTTTAGCGGCCTTTCCAAGTCGCATATGATCGCGGGCTATCGCATTGGCTGGATGGTGCTTTCGGGCAACCAGCGCTGCATGAGCGACTTCATCATGGGCGTCAACATGCTCTCTAACATGCGCCTGTGCTCCAACGTGCCGGCCCAGTCGATCGTCCAGACGGCGCTCGGCGGACATCAGTCGGTCAACGACTACATCCGTCCCGGCGGCCGTGTCTACGAGCAGCGCAACTTTGTGTATGAGGCGCTCAACAAGATTGACGGCATCTCGGTGGTTAAGCCGCGTGCGGCGTTCTACATCTTCCCCAAGATGGATGTTAAGAAGTTCAACATCACCGATGACGAGCAGTTTGCCCTCGACCTGCTGCACGAGAAGAAGATCCTGATCACGCGCGGCGGCGGTTTTAACTGGGCCGAGCCCGACCACTTCCGCATCGTGTACCTGCCGCGCATGGAAGTGCTCAAAGAGTCCCTCGAAGATTTGGCCGACTTCTTCGATCACTACCGCCAGAACTAGTGGGATAGAAGCTCCGCACTATGAAAAGCTCCCTGCAGTTGTTTTGCTGCGGGGAGCTTTCTTGAATCGTCGGAACTATATAACGATTCCTTGGCAGTGGTCGATTTCGTGTTGGATGATCTCGGCGGTGTAGCCCGAGAAGTTTTTGATGCGGTGGACGAAGTTCTCGTCCAAATACTCCACCTTAATGCGGCGATAGCGGGTGCAGGGACGCTCGCCGACGAGAGAAAGACATCCTTCGCTCGTCTGGTAGGCATTGACCTGCTCAAGAATTTGAGGGTTGTACATCAGGAGTGTCCTGTTGCCGTCCTTTACGCAGATGATGCGTTTGCGCACGCCGATCATGTTGGCGGCGAGGCCCACGCACTCGCGCTCATGCTCGTGGAGTGTATCTAGGAGATCCTGCCCGGTCGCGGCGTCTTCGAGGCCGGCGTCTTCGGAGGGCAGGCGTAAAAAGAACTCGGACTTCATGATGGGTTTAATCATGGCGGGCTCCTCATGTCTTATGCTTTCGTGGACTTTTAATAATAGCGCGGAAGGAAAGCCATGCGTCCGCGTTACAATCTTTCGATGTTGGACCATGTTGCCAGATTCGTCGTGTACGGCGTCTGGCGTAAGTCTAGGGCTCATTTTTCGCCCTGGACCGTTCCTCTGGGGCGATGCGACTGTCGTTCCAAGAGGAAGGAAATGCATGGGGAGCAAATCTCAGCAACAAGTTCAAGTAACGCCATCGGCCTCTGCGGCGATTCTCGTCGTAATGTATATTGCAGCCTTTGTTGCCGCGTTTAACGAGAACATCATTAACGTGGCGTTGCACGACATTATGGCAGCCTTTTCGGTGAGTGCCACCACGGCACAGTGGCTCGTTTCGGGCTACATGATCGTGACGTCGATCTTTACGGCCATCATGGCCTTCCTGTCCGGCCGTTTCTCGACGCGCAAGCTGCTGTTTTTCGCATGCGGATGCATGGTCGCCGGCGAAGTCCTGTGCCTGTTCGCTCCGTCATTTAGCGTTTTGCTGCCAAGCCGTATTTTGCAGGCTGCGGGATCGGGCATCTTGTTCCCGCTCATGATGAACGTGGTGCTGTCTTGCGCTCCGCGCGAGAAGCTCGGTCTGTATCTGAGCCTGGGCGGTGCCTGCATTACGCTGGGGCCGGCGTTTGGACCCGTGATCAGCGGTCTTATGCGCACGTTGTTTGGCTGGAGGGCGGTGTTCGTAGTGCCGCTGGTGGGCGGCATTGTGGTCGCTGCGGCGGGCGTAAAGCTTGTTCAGAATGTCGGAGAGCGTTCGAATGCCACGCTTGATATTCTGTCGGTTGTTTTGCTCGCTGCCGGTATTACGGCATTTGTGTATTCCGTAGGCGAGTTCTCGACCAATCTGATTGCCGGCATCGTGACGCTCTTCGCCGCCCTTGTGCTGCTCGGCCTGTTTGCGGCCCGTCAGCTCAAGCTCGAGCATCCGGTGCTTAACGTGCGTCCCATGGCGAGCGTTCGTTTTTGGCCTGCGTGCCTGCTTGTGGTGGTGTCGATGATGACGACGTTCTCGATGAGCGTTTTGTTGCCGCTCTATTTTGAAGGTGCCTACGGCATGACCGCACTTGTTGCGGGCCTGCTCATTTTGCCGGCGATTGCCTGCAACGCCGTGACCTCGATTGTGGGCGGACGCGTGATGGACGCCCGTGGCGCATGGCCGCTGCTGCCGGTCGGCTTTGCCCTGATTGCCGTGGGGCAGACTGCAATCTCGATGACGGCGGCAAGCATGAACATCGGCGTCGTCGTGGCGCTGACCGTTGTGGTGTATGCCGGAGTCGGCCTGGTGCTGAGCCCCTCGCAGACGGCCGGCTTGGAGACGCTTCCTGCCGCTGAGCATCCTCACGGAACGGCATTGCTCAACACGTGGAACATGATTGCCGCATCGTTTGGCCCGTCGCTGTTTATCGGCCTGCTCTCGAGTTCTGCGGCGACTGCCGGCACCGCTGGCGCTGCGACGGACGTTGCCCAGGCGATTGGATTTGCAACTGCCGTGCGTGTGGCGGCTGTAATTGCCGTGGTCGGGTTCGCGGTGTCGCTGGTGTACGCTCGTCGCGAGTCGCACATGTCGCATTAATGTGTGCACATAGATTCTGCAGCTAGATTGACGGACGACACCATAAACTAATGGACGTTTTGCCGAGAGGCATGAATGTTTAAAGCGCAAAGAGTGCGCGACGGGCCCCGCGAATGGGGCGATGATGCCCGAGAGGGCCAAGAAGGAGTCTCATGTCTGAGAACGAAGAGATCATGAACGAGACCGAGAACGAGACCATGGCTGCCGAGGTTGAGGCAGTCGAGACCGTGGAGACCGAAGCTGCCGAGGTTGAGGCTGCTGACGAGGTTTCCGCCGAGGAGGAGGCCGAGGTTGTCGAGGCCGCCGTTGATTACGATGACGAAGAGCTGATGGACAAGATGCAGAAGGCAGCCCGCCTGCTGCGTAGCCGTCGCTTTGCTATTTCCAAGGAGGAGGAGGCCAAGGCCGAGCGCATGGCGAACATCGAGCGCGCCATCAAGCTTCTTGACCTCAAGCCCAAGATGGAGCAGAAGGAAATGTCCGACCTGCTGGGCATGCGCCTTCGTGAGCTCGATGGCCTGATGGCCGAGGCCGAGGCTGCCGATCTGGTCGGCCGCATCGACGACGCCGAGGGCGATATGCGCAAGATCGTCGTCTTCGCTGTCGAGGATGCCGCTGAGGGCCTGGTCGAGCTTGCCAACAAGAAGGAGAAGCTCCTGCCCGAGCTTTCTTACGAGGAGGCCACCGAGCTCATGGCTGCCCTCGACAAGGTTATCGCCCCGCTCGTCGCCATGGGCCTGGACGAGGACCGCGGTCCTCGCGGCGGTCGTGACGATCGCGGTAGCCGTGGCGGCGATCGTGGCGGTCGCGGTGGCTTTGGCGACCGCGGTCCTCGCGGCGGTGACCGTGGCGGTCGGGGTGGCGATCGCGGTGGCCGCGGCGGCTTTGGTGACCGTGGCGGTGACCGTGGCGGTCGCGGCGGCTTTGGTGGCAACCGTGGTGGCTATGGCGACCGCGGCGGCAACCGTGGTGGCTTCGGCGGCAACCGTGGTAACGACCGTGGCGGTCGCGGTGGCGACCGTGGCGGCCGCAACGGTGGCGGTTTCCGCGGCAACCGTTTCTAGGGGTTACGCGGTTCTACGAACCGCGTAACTAGTTGACGCTGCGCGCCCACCAGAGCGACAACTTGTCATTCAAAGAGGACGGCATGACCAGAAGGTCTATGCCGTCCTCTTTTCATGCCAATTTATTCGCTCTGGCGGGCGCTCGCTGTCGGTACCAAAACATCAGCGTTGCCTTGATTCAAACTTGCCAAAAGGTAGTCATTGGGGACGTTCTTAAATGACTAGTCGTTGGGGACGTTCTTGTTTGACTAGTCGTTTAAGAACGTCCCCAACGACTACATAGCATGAGAGTGGATAATCTCCCGGTTTGAGCCTGCATTCAAGCTCAAAGTGGGAGATCATCCACTCTCGTTTCGTTTGTTGATTTCGATGCCTACATTTGTAGGAACAGTTCGTGGAGGCGGGTATCGTCGTCGAGCTCGGGGTGGAAGGTTACGCCGAGCTGGTTGCCCTGACGGGCGGCGACAATACGACCGTCGACTTTCGCTAAGGCCTTGGCGTCGCCGTGGACCTTGACGATGCGGGGCGCGCGGATAAACGTCAGCGGCACTTCACCGTCGATGCCGGCTATTTGCCCCTTGGTTCGAAAGCTGCCGAGCTGCCTGCCGTAGGCATTGCGCTCGACAAGTACATCCATGGTTGCCAAACGCGGCGTGCCCTTATCGTCATGGGCGGCAAGGTCGTGAGCCAGTAGAATCAGGCCGGCGCAGGTGCCCAGGACGGGCATGCCTTCAACAATGTGGGTGCGAAGCTCATCGAGCATGCCGAGCTCGGCAAGTAGCTTGCCCTGAACGGTGGACTCGCCGCCGGGAAGTACCAGACGGTCAAAGTCCTGCTTCAAATCAGCCGCCTGCCTCAGCTCAATACAGTGTGCGCCAAGCTCAGCTAGTCTTGCCTCGTGCTCGGCAAAAGCGCCTTGGACCGCCAGCACGGCGACCGTCTGGTCTGCATAATCGCTCATGTGCGATCCTTTCTGCTGGACTAGCGCCCGCGCTCTTCCATGATAATCTCGATCTCGTCGGCGTTGATGCCCACCATGGCCTCGCCCAGGTCCTCCGAAAGCTCGGCGATGAGCTTGGCATCGGTGAAGTTTGCCACGGCCTTGACGATGGCGGCGGCGCGCTTGGCCGGGTCGCCGCTCTTAAAGATGCCCGAGCCCACAAAGACGCCCTCGGCGCCCAGCTGCATCATCAGCGCGGCGTCGGCGGGGGTTGCCACACCGCCGGCGGCAAAGTTCACGACGGGAAGCTTGCCCGTGGCGTGGACCTCGCGCACCAGCTCGACCGGAACCTGCAGTTGCTTGGCTGCCTCAAAGAGCTCGTCGTCGCGCAGGGCAACAACGTCGCGGATCTGCTTTTGGATCTTGCGCATGTGGCGTACGGCCTGGACCACGTCGCCCGTGCCCGGCTCGCCCTTGGTGCGAATCATCGTGGCGCCCTCGGCAACACGGCGCAACGCCTCGCCCAGATCGCGGGCGCCGCAGACAAACGGCACGTCAAACTGGGTCTTGTCGATGTGATAGACGTCATCGGCAGGGGAGAGAACCTCGGACTCGTCGATGTAATCGATCTCGATGGCCTGCAGGACCTGCGCCTCGACGATGTGGCCGATACGGCACTTGGCCATAACGGGGATGGAGACGGCCTCCTGGATGCCCTTGATCATCTTGGGGTCGCTCATGCGTGACACACCGCCTGCGGCACGAATATCGGCCGGGATGCGCTCGAGTGCCATGACGGCGCAGGCGCCTGCCTCTTCGGCGATGCGTGCCTGCTCGGGCGTGGTGACGTCCATGATGACGCCGCCCTTGAGCATCTGCGCGAGCTCGCGATTGAGTTTGACGCGATCGGCCTTGCTGGTCTGTTCTGCCATGGTTGCTCCCTTGGTTGGCATGTGCATTGCTTGACGGAACATCCTATCGGGGAGCTGGGTATGGCGAAATACTCAGTTTTCGAGATAATTACAAGGTCAGATTAATACCAGATTGAATGACTTGATAAGGTCAGGTGACAAACACATGCTTGACTACAATTTTGAAAAACGCGGCGAGGCCTCGCTTTATGAGTATGTTTACCAGCAAATTCGAGATGATATCGTTGCTGGACGTATTGCGGCGGGGGAGCATCTTCCGTCCAAGCGCGCCTTTGCCAGTCATCTGGGAATCAGTGTCATTACTATCGAGAATGCATATAGCCAGTTGCTTGCCGAGGGCTATATCTGCTCAATGCCGCGGCGTGGCTACTACGCTTGTGAGCTTCCGGATGCACCGGTTTTGCCTTTGGTTACGGGGGATATCGATCGCGATGCTGCCTCTGTGGACCCCAGCGCGCATGATGCCGATGGACAGGCCGAGCGATTCGATGCACTTTCTCCTTCCGCGTTGGAGGCGGCGCGGCTTTGGCAAAGCGCGCTACGGGCGACGCTGGCATCCGAAGACGAACGAGAAATCTTTTCGACCGCGCCGGCGCAGGGCACCGCTCGGCTACGACGCGCAATTGCTCACCATCTGCGCGGGACAAGGGGCATGAATGTCGACCCCGACAACATCGTTATCGGTGCGGGCGCTCAGCTGCTCGATACCATGTTGGTTCAGTTGCTTGGCGCGGACAAGGTGTATGCCGTTGAGGACCCGGGCTATTTGCGCCTGACGCGCATCTATCAGGCTATGGGCTGCAAAGTTCGACATATCCCGTTGGATGATGAGGGCGTGGACTTGGGCGCTCTGCAGAAAACTGGGGCCGATGTCCTTCACCTGATGCCGTCCCATCAGTATCCGACCGGCCTTGTGACGAGCATAGCGCGTCGCTACGCGCTGCTCAGCTGGGCCGCCGAGCGACCAGGTCGGTATCTCATCGAAGATGACTTTGATTGTGAGTTTCGCCTTGCCGGCAAGCCGATTCCCGCGCTCGCGTCGATCGATGCTGCTCAGTCGGTTATCTACACCAACACGTTTTCGAAGAGCCTTTCATCGGCGTTGCGTCTAGCGTACATGGTGTTGCCCGACCGGCTAATGGAGCGGTTTAGGCGCAACCTTGGTTTTTACGCCTCGTCGGTGAGCTCTGTTGACCAGGTAGCGTTAGCGCGTTTGCTGGAATCGGGTGATTACGAACGGCATGTGAACCGCGTACGCGTTCGTGCTCGCGAGGCGCGTGATGGCCTGACGGCGCTTGTGCGGAAGGCGTTTCCGGCGGGGGAGGTCTCAATCGAACATGCGGACGCGGGCCTTTACTGCACCGTGGTTGCGGAGTGCGGAGCGGGTGGAAGCTCTTTTGTGCGGGCCCTCACGCGCTCGAGTATCCCTTTTGTCGATATCAGCGACTGTTATTGGTGTGCCGATGGCGCATCTGCCCCTGAAAACTCAAGTCAAATTCTTGTCCAGTATGACGATCTGAGTCCAAAAGTGCTAAATATCTTGGAATTGCAGCTCATGGGGGCACTCTGCAATCTAAGTGAGTAGACTTTTGGCACTTTGGTGACCAGGCCGTTTTGTAACAAGCTATCTACCTGCGGTTTTGAAAAGCAGAATGACCGGCCTGCTCGGGATGTTTAAAAAAGTCTACTCACTTGCCGCGCAAAGCTTCTGCATGTAAAAAAATGGGGTTTTCAACAGGGCTTCGTCCAGCTTTTGGCAAGCTTTTGGCCAGTTGGAGAGGGCTGTTGAAAACTTGACAGTCCGTTCGGCGCCATTTTCGGTGCGTTCGCGCCACTGCGTGACTGACTGGGTTGAAATTCGTGTTTTCCTGTGCCTATGAAAGATCTACTTTGTGACATATCGGCTTTTAGGTACTGGCGTTTGCCCCCTCAGGTCCGCGCTCTGTGTCCGCCGCTTCCACGGCCGGAAGAAGACCGGCAGCGATATGGCCTCGTCCGTAACCCGACGGCTGCGGTTGTACTTGGCTTTCCGTTGTATACATTGGTTCGGACGAGAAACAAACGGACTTGCCCTGCCAGCATTAGGCAGCGGCTGTTTCTTGGTGAGCTCCCCAGGGAATCCGTGCTGGAAACGGAGCATGGATTTTTGATCACGTCTCCTCTGCTGACGGCATTCATCATGTCGCGGCATCTGACGGATCTTCAGCTTCTTTTGGTATTGGCGGAGATGTGTGGCTTGTTTGCGGTGTGCGCTCTGCCGGCGGCACTTGAGGCGGAGCTTAGGCGTGCAATTGATTCAGGTGCGATTTCGACAACGTTCGGTTGGGTGCGCTGCCCGTCCGAGGACGGCACTGCCTCAAATTTATGGCGTCGAGACGCTTTGGTTTTGGGCGGAGACCTTGACCGTTTTTGTTCAGATGTTTGCGGGATGCGTTACGGCAATAGATTTATGGCGGTATCACAACTCGTTCCATTGGGTGCCGCGTCGCCTTTTGAGGTCGAGGCGTATTTGTTGCTTGGACTGCCGCGAGCCTTGGGAGGCGAAGGGTTTTGCGGTATAGAGCTCAATGTCGAAGTGACGTTAAGCACAAGTGCTCGAGTGATTGTGGGAAAGTCCCGTGTGTATATCGATCTACTTTTGTCTTCGCCGGACGGCAGGCGACAGGTGGCTATTGAATGTCAGGGAAAGGCCTCGCACGGACGCGCAGGGGATGGCTTGCGTGACGCTGACCGCATGACAACCCTTCAAGCCATGGGCTACGATGTACTTCTCCTGACACACAGACAGATATCCGATGAGGATAGATTCCGCGCGATCGTTAAGGCCGTATGCAGGATGCTCGATGCTGAATATCGTGATAAAAGCTCAGATGAGCAAAGGGCTGAGACATTACTCCGGTCTGAACTATTCGTTGACTGGACAAAATTGGGAGTAATCGACGGAAAGATGACCGTTAGACGCAAAACAGCTCGATCGTGGACGGCTGCGGTTCTAAGTGAGTAGACTTTTGGCACTTTGGCGACCAGGCCGTTTTGCAACAAGTCATTTAGCTGCGGCTTTATAAAGCAATATGGATGGTGTGCTCGGCAAGTTCCAAAAAGTCTACTCACTTAGTTTTTGACGAGAAACCGATGCCTAAGGTGGTCTTATTTCAGGGAGTTAACAAGTTCGTGAGGCACGAAAAAGGCCCGAACCGTGCGGTCCGGGCCTCATCGAGCTAGAGATTGTCTCTCAGGCGGCTGTCTTAGCCAAAGTAGCGCTTGAGCAGGCCGGCGAAAGCCTTGCCGTGGCGGGCCTCGTCGCGAGCCATCTCGTGCACGGTATCGTGGATGGCATCGAGGCCAGCGGCCTTGGCGCGCTTGGCAAGATCGGTCTTGCCGGCGGTGGCGCCGTTCTCGGCCTCAACGCGCATCTCGAGGTTCTTCTTGGTGGAGTCGGTCACGACCTCGCCCAGGAGCTCGGCGAACTTAGCGGCGTGCTCGGCCTCCTCGTGGGCAGCCTTCTCCCAGTACAGGCCAATCTCGGGGTAGCCCTCGCGATGAGCGACGCGAGCCATGGCCAGGTACATACCGACCTCGGAGCACTCGCCCTCAAAGTTGGCGCGAAGGTCGGCAACGATGTCCTCGGAGACGCCTTCCATCTTGGCGACGCCCACGACGTGCTCGGCGGCCCACTCGAGCTGGCCCTCCTCCTGCTTCAGGAAACGAGAACCGGGAACGCCGCACTGGGGGCACTTGAAGTCCTCGGGCAGCTGGTCGCCGTCGAACTCTTCCACATAACCGCAAACGGGGCAAACAAACTTCATGATTCGATCCTTTCGATCGATGGCGATTGTGCGCTCGTCCGGTCCCGTAGGGGCCCTCTCCGGACGTGCGTCTTGACGAGTTCTATTATCCATAAATGCAACCAAATGTGAAGCCTATTAGGAATGATTTTTAATAAAACAATTTTGAGATATGAAGATGTTGATTGATTAACGATTGGCAAGCCGTCTTTGACCGCCGCTGAGTACAATCGGTCGAGCAAATGTTGACCTATCAACAAATATAGGAGTTTCCTTTATGCATCTAGCCCGTCGTGCCTGGTGCCGAACATATCAGACGGTTTTTCGCATTGCATTGCCGATCCTGCCCTATACCGAGCCGCACATTTTGGAGCATGCCGAGGATGTGCCCGCGGTGCTTCAAAAGCGCTCGATCCAGAAGGTCCTTATCGTGACAGACCCTGGTATTGCACGTTTGGGGCTCACGGCATCGCTCGAGCGTGCGCTTACGGCTCAGGGGATTGGCGTTACGGTCTATGCCGAAACGCGTGCGAACCCCACGGTCTCAAACGTGGAGGAAGCGGCGGCGCTGTATCGAAAGAGCGCCTGCCAGGCCATTATCGGCTTTGGCGGAGGATCAGCCATGGACTGCGCCAAGGGTGTGGGGGCGCGCATTGCGCAGCCAAACAAGCCCATCAACAAGATGCGTGGCCTGTTGCGTGTCCACCGTCTCCTGCCGCTGCTTATTGCGGTTCCCACTACCGCCGGTACGGGAAGCGAGGTCACGCTTGCGGCGGTTATCACCGATGATGAGACGCACTATAAATACCCCATTAACGATTTTGTGCTCATCCCGCGTTTTGCGGTGCACGACCCCGAGTTTACGCGCGGGTTGCCTGCCTCCATTACGGGGCAGACGGGCATGGACGCCCTGACGCATGCTGTCGAGGCCTTTATCGGCCGTAGCACCACGCCCTACACGCGCAAGATGGCGCGTCAGGCGGTCCAGCTCATCCGCAACAATTTGCTCGAGGCCTATGAGCATGGCGACGACATGCGTGCGCGCCGCAATATGCTTTCGGCGGCGTATAAGGCGGGCGTTGCGTTTACCCGCTCCTATGTCGGATATGTTCATGCCATCGCGCACAGTCTGGGCGGCCGATACGGAATTCCGCACGGTTTGGCCAACGCCATCATCCTGCCGCATATGCTTCGCGCCTATGGCGAAACTGCTGCTCCTAAGCTCGCCGATCTTGCTCGCATGGCGGGCATTGCGCCGGCTACCGCGCAGGACAGTCTTGCGTCCGAGGCCTTTATCGATTGGGTCGACCGCATGAACGAGGCCCTGGGAATCCCCAAATATGTCTCGGGTATTCGCCGCTCCGATATTCCGCAAATGGCGTCCCATGCCGATGCCGAGGCCAATCCGCTATACCCTGTTCCACTTTTGATGGACCGTTTGGAACTCGAGCGTATGTATGAGGTCATTGCGGGTGGTATGTTTGAGGGCGAGAACTAGGAGGGCCCATGAATACCGAGGAAATCGCGCGCATTGTCGGCGAGCAGCGCGCCTATTTTAAGACGCACGCCACGTTTGATGTCGATCCTCGACGTCGCGCCCTCGTGCGCCTGCGCGATGCGGTGCGGGCGCACGAGGCCGATATCGCCCATGCGCTCAAGACCGATTTGGGAAAGTCGCATGACGAGGCATATATGTGCGAGATCGGCACGTCGCTTTCCGAGATTCGACATCAGATTGCGCATGTGGCCCGATGGAGCCGTCCGCGCCTGCGTCCGTGTGACCTTGCCAACGCTATTAGCGTATGCAAAACGCAGCCGGTTCCCTATGGCGTGACGCTGATTATGGCGCCTTGGAACTACCCGTTTTTGTTGACGCTCGAGCCGCTCGCCGGCGCGCTCGCTGCGGGTAATACCGTTGTTATCAAGCCGAGTGCCTATGCGCCGGCTTCGAGTGCGGTGCTCAGACAGATCTGCGAGGAAGCGTTTGATCCGCGCCTGGTGACGGTCGTCGAGGGCGGACGTGCCGAGAACGAGGCGCTGCTCGATGAGTGCTGGGACAAGATCTTCTTTACCGGCAGCGTTCCGGTCGGCAAGCTTGTCATGGAACACGCGAGCAAAAACCTCACACCCGTGACGCTTGAGCTGGGCGGCAAGAGTCCCTGCATCGTGGATGCCACGGCAAACTTGAAGGTGGCGGCACGGCGTATCGCCTTTGGCAAATGGCTCAACGTGGGGCAGACCTGCGTGGCGCCCGACTATCTGCTGGTTGACGCGCGCGTGCACGACGAGCTGTTGGGCCTCATCAAGGAGGAAGCCCGCCGCATGTTTGGCGAGCACCCGCTCGACAACGAGGACTACGGCCATATCGTCAACGCCAAGCATTTCGCGCGCGTGCGCGGGTTGATCGACTCCGACAAGGTTGTGCTGGGAGGTGCGGCGCGCGAGACCTCGCTCAAGATTGAACCGACGATCTTGGACGGCGTGACGCCCGAGGATGCCGTAATGCAAGAGGAGATCTTCGGTCCCATCTTGCCGGTGCTGACGTTCGAGAGTCTGGATGAGGTCGAGACGTTTATCACGGATCGTCCGACGCCGCTGGCCCTGTATATCTTTAGCCAGGACCGAGCGGTGCAACAGCGCTTTGTGCGCTATGTGCCCTTTGGCGGCGGCTGTGTTAACGACACCATCATGCATCTGGCTACGAGCCATATGGGCTTTGGCGGCATGGGTGCAAGCGGTATGGGGCAGTACCATGGCCGCGAGAGCTTCGATACGTTTAGCCACAAGAAGAGCATCGTGAACAAGGCAACGTGGCTGGACGTGCCGTTTCGGTATGCGCCCTACGCAAGCTGGAAGCACAAGTTCGTGCGCATGTTTGTACATTAGAATCAGATGGCATAGGGCAAACAAAATGGCCGCCCCCGCGTAAGCGAAGACGGCCACTTCTCACGATGAAAACGTGTATCGGAGTTGGCAAGACCCGCTGCAACGGGTGCCATCCGTACTCCTATCTTATCTGCAAGCGCTCTGTCTCGCAAGCGTTGCGAGACAGAGCGCTTGAAAGACGCAGGCAGGATGAATTTGCGTCCGCACGAGTTCGTAGACTTCTCTGTAAGGTTAAACGCCGGGTATTCCGGCCGTTAGGGGAGTTGCCATGTACGAGCCTTCGCGTGTTCTTCTGTCGTTTCACATCGCAGGATTTCAATATGCCGACGGTGCCTTGGTTCTGGGCGATCTTAAAGCGGGCGATAAGTTGACGCTGTGTGCCGAGCGCGATAATCCCCATGACCCCGAGGCGGTTGCGATCTATTACGGCAACACCAAGCTTGGCTATGTTCCGGGAAACGAGGTCGGCCCGCTGTCCTTGATGATGTATTACGGCCATGAGGACGTTTTTGAGGCTCGCGTGCAACAGGTTGCTCCCGAGCGCAGTCCGTGGCATCAGGTGCGCGTTGGCCTCTACGTGGTGGATGCTCGCTAGTCGGCAATGGAGGCTGCCATGTTTGATGACGACGACCTGTTCGATCTGACGGATGACCCGTTTGAGTGGGATATGCTGCTCGACGATGATGAGCTTGAGCAGGACCGTAAGAAGCGGCAGGACAAGAGCGCTCAGGGTGACGCTTCGAAAAAGCAAGACAAACGCCGCCGCGGACTGTTTAGCGGTCTCTTTGGGTAACCGTCGCATCGCTGCGTCTGTATACTTAGCACGAGTTGAACGCGTTGCGAAATGAGGGTATAGACGATGATGTGGTTTACCGCCGACCTGCACCTGGGCGATACGAATATCCTGCACGATATGGATCGACCGTTTGGCTCGGTCGAGGAGATGAACCGCAAGGTCATCGATGCCATCAATGAGTGCGTGGCTGCGGATGACCGCCTCTATATTCTGGGTGACTTTACCTATCGTTTGCCCCTGGCGGAGGCGGTGCGCCTGCGCGAGCGTATCGAATGCCAGAACGTGACGCTCATCCGCGGTAACCATGACGGCGACTGGGAAGATTCCGACGTACCGCAGATTTGGGAAGACGTGCGCGATTACCTGGAGATTGCTCCCGGCTATGCCAAGGGCCATCGTCTGGTTATGAGCCACTACCCCATGCTCAGCTGGAATGGTAAGGCGCGTGGCGCCATTATGCTGCATGGGCATATCCACAGCAGGGGTGACCGCACCAACGCACGCAACCGCGATCGCGAGCGCCCCATTTACCGCTACGATGTGGGCCTCGACGCCAATGACTACAAGCCCGTAAGCCGCGACGAGATTCTCGGCTTCTTTGGACTGTAATGCTCGAACCACCACAAAGGGGACAGGCACCTTTGTGGTGGTTCTGGCGCCGTTGCCATTATGGCAGCGGCGCCTTTTTTGTCCGTGCGACGCGGTAGAGTGTAGGCGGTCGAAATTTGCGTCCATCGAGGAGCTGCTATGAACGAGATTAAGTGCCCGCATTGCGGCGAAGTATTTAAGGTCGATGCGTCCGGCTATGCGGACATCGTCAAGCAAGTGCGCGATGCCGAGTTTTCGCGCGATCTGGATGAGCGTGTGAAGGCAGTCCAGCGCGAGGGCGAGCAGGCGCTGGAGCTTGAGCGCTCGCGTTCGACGGCTGCTTTGCAGGAGGCGGAGTCTCAGCGCAACGCTCAGCTTGTCGAGCAGAAGAACGCTGCGGCTCAACAGCTGGCACAAGAGGTCGCCAAGCGCGATGCTGAGCTTGCCGAACTGCGCGCCAAGCTCGAGGGCGCTGCCGCAGAGCGCGAGAACGCAAGCCAGCGCGCGGCGGTTGAAGCCCGTGCCGACGCTCAAAAGGAGAACGCCGAGCTTCAGCACGAGATCGACAATTTGCGTGCGCAGTTGGGGCGCAAAGATGACGAAGCAAAGCTTGCCGAAGCCGCGGTACGCAATGCGACTCAAAATGACCTCGCCGTGCGCGATGCTCAGATTGCGGAGTTACAGGCAAAGCTTGCCGCCGCAGATAAGGCTCAAGAAATGGCGCTCGCAACTGCTGCGGCCGAGGCGCAGCGTAAGCTCGAGGCTGCGCAAAACGAAGCGAATCGTAAGCTTTCCGATTACCAGACAGAAGTGCGTGAGAAGTTCTCGAATGCTAAGACTCAGTCCGAGCGCGAGGCCGAGGGCCTTCGTGCACAGCTTCGTGAGCAAGAACTTTCTGCAAAAATGGAGCTGTCGAAGGCAGTCGCCGCGGCGGAGCGAGAGCGCGATGAGGCGCGTGCCAGACTGACGAGCGAGCTGGCGGTGCGCGATTCGCGCGAAGAGCAGGCCAAGGCGGCACATGAGCTCGAGCTTGCGCAGGCCAAGCGCGCGAGCGATGACCTGATTCGCTACAAGGATGAAGAGATCGAGCGTCTTAAGGACATGAAGGTTCGCCTGTCCACCAAGATGGTGGGCGAGTCGCTCGAGCAGCACTGCGAGACCGAGTTTAACCGTTTGCGCATGACGGCATTTCCCAACGCGTACTTCGAGAAGGATAACGATGCGTCCGAGGGTACCAAGGGCGACTTTATCTTCCGCGAGTGCGACGCGAGCGGCAACGAGGTCATTTCGATTATGTTCGAGATGAAAAACGAGAACGACGAAACCGCGACCAAGCATAAAAACGAGGATTTCTTTAAGAAACTCGACCACGATCGTCGCCAGAAAGGCTGTGAGTACGCGGTGCTCTGCACGCTGCTCGAGCCCGAGAGCGAGCTTTACAACGCGGGAATCGTGGACGTGAGCTATCGCTTCGAGAAGATGTATGTGATCCGCCCGCAGTTCTTCATTCCCATCATTACGCTGCTGCGCAATGCCGCCATGGGTTCGCTTCGCTATAAGCAGGAGCTGGCGGAGTACAAGCAGCAGAATATCGATGTCACGAACTTCGAAGCCAAGATGGAGAAGTTCAAGAACGATTTCGGCCGCAACTACGAGATCGCGAGCCGCAAGTTCCAAACGGCAATCGATGAGATCGACAAGACGATTAGCCATCTGCAGAAAACCAAGGAGGCGTTGCTGTCCTCCGAGAACAATCTGCGCCTAGCCAACAAGAAGGCCGACGATCTTACCATTCGCAAGCTCACGTGGGGCAACAAGACCATGAAGGCGGCGTTTGACGAGGCGCGCGAGGCTGCGCCGGAGACAAGCGATGCGCCAGCCGAGGCGGATTCGTATGAGGTCGAGGATGCCGAATAGGGTATAGCGGATAGTGCAAAAGCGGGGCCGCTGGCGATGTTGCCAGCGGCCCCGCTTCGTTTCGTCCCATTCTGTTCGGCTAGTCCTCGAGCAGGTCCTCGATAAAGCCGACGCGGTAGTTTTTGAAAATGACCTCGCCGCCGTCTTGTGTGGCGTCCAGATCGACATCGCCCATGATGCCAAAATCGTGGTCGCCGTCCTCGTCGGCAAAAATCTGGTGCACGTGCCATACGTGCAGCGTCTTCTCGTCGGACTCATCGATGGAAAACATCGCGGCGCTGCGGGCGTCTCCGTCGGTGAGGATTTCCTCGTGCTGATCATGGTAGGCATCGAGCGCCTTTTGCCAGCGGATCTCGCTCATGCCCCAGTCGTCGTCGAGCTCGCCCAGGTCGCGCACGTGCTCGCGGGCGGCAAGGGTCACGCGGCGGAAGAGCGCGTTGCGCACCAACAGCGTGCAGCCGCGGCGGTCCGCCACGACCTCGTCGATGCCCTGCGGCGGCGCGGCGTCGAGGGCTGCCGGGTTGCCGGCGTTCTCCCACTCGTCCACCAGACTCGAGTCGACCGAGCGCACCACAAAGCCCAGCCACGAGATAATGTCGCGCAGGCGCTCGTCGCGCTTCTCGATGGGCACGGTGCGGTCGAGTGAACGATAGGCTTCTGCCAGGTAGCGCAGCAAAATGCCCTCGGAGCGGGCGATGCCGAGCTTTTGAATGTAGCCCTTAAAATCGCTCGCGCTTTCCAGCATATCGCGCAGGACGCTCTTGGGAGAGAGCTGGTAGTCGTTTGCCCAGGGTACTTCCTGGCAGTACTTGTCAAAGGCGGCGTCGAGCAAATCCTCGAGCGGCTTTTCGTACGTGACGTCTTGAATGCGCTCCAAGCGCTCCTCATATTCGATGCCGTCGGCCTTCATCTCGGCCATAGCGCGATCGCGTGCGGCGCGCTCCTGTGCGCGCAATACCTGCTTGGGGTCCTCGAGCGTAGCCTCGACCATCGAGATGAGGTCCATGGTATAGGTCTCGCTCTCGGGATCGAGCAACTCCAGCGCGGCAAGCAAAAACGGCGAGAGCGGCTGGTCGAGCGCAAAGTCCTCGGGCAGGTCGACCGTCAGCGCATAGTCGATGTCCGGCACGGTGTCAGCCGGAGCATCGGGTGCGGGCGGCACCTCGGTGCGCACGACGACGCCGGAGTCGATGAGCGTGGCGAAGATCTCGTCGGCACGAACCTCGAGCTTTGCCTTTTCCTCGGGCGTTTGCAGGCTTGTCTCGATGAGGTCGTGCACGCGGGCACGGGCATCGCCGCCCTGCTCGACCACGCTAATCACCATGGAGTGCGTGATGCGCAGGCGCGGCTTGAGTGTCTCGGGCTGCGTCTCGATCAGGCGCTCAAAGGTCTGCTTGTTCCAGGAGACAAAGCCCTCGGGGGCCTTTTTCTTTTTAATCTTGCGGAGCTTTTTGGGGTCGTCGCCCGCCTTGGCCATAAGCTTGGCATTCTCGATCTCGTGCTCGGGCGCCTCGGCAATCACCATGCCCTCGGTATCGAAGCCCGAGCGGCCGGCGCGACCGGCAATCTGATGGAACTCGCGGGCGCGCAGACGACGCATCTTGTAGCCGTCAAACTTGGTGAGCGCGGTGAGCACCACGGTGTGGATGGGTACGTTGATGCCGACGCCGAGCGTATCGGTACCGCAGATGACGGGCAGCAGACCCTGCTGCGCCAAACGCTCGACCAGCAGGCGATAGCGCGGCAACATGCCAGCATGGTGCACGCCGACGCCGCATCCGAGCAAGCGCTTGAGAATCTTGCCAAAGGCCGTGGAGAAGCTCGTGCCCTTGGCGGCTTCCTTAATGGCCTCGCGCTGCTCCTTGCTGGCGATGCCAAAATTGGCGAGCGACTGCGCCGTCGCAAGGGCGGCATCCTGGCTAAAGTGCACGATATAGAGCGGGGCCTCGCCGCGGCGCATGGCGAGCTCGACCGTGCCCTCGAGGGAGGTCGTCACATAGTCGTAGCTCAGCGGCACGGGGCGCGGGGCATCGACGACCAAGTCGCAGGTAGCGCCGGTGTGTTCCTCGAGTGAGGCGGCGATGGCAGTGACATCGCCGAGCGTGGCGCTCATGAGCATGAATTGCGTGTGAGGCAGGGTGAGCAGCGGTACCTGCCAGGCCCAGCCGCGATCGGGGTCGGCAAAGTAGTGGAACTCGTCCATGGCGACGCAGCCAACATCGGCATCTTCGCCCTCGCGCAGCGCGTCGTTGGCAAGGATCTCTGCCGTGCAGCAGATGACGGGTGCCTTGGTGTTGATATGCGTGTCGCCGGTGATCATACCGACGTTATCGCGGCCGAGCACCTGTACCAGATCGAAAAACTTTTCACTGACCAGAGCCTTGATGGGGGCCGTGTAATAACAGCGCTTGCCCTGCGCCATGCCCATAAAGAGCATGCCCAGCGCGACGAGCGATTTACCCGATCCGGTCGGAGTGCCCAGAATGACGTGATCGCCGGCTGCCAGGTCCATGAGGGCCTCTTCTTGGTGATCCCACAGCTCAATGCCGCGATCGCTCGTCCATTCAAAGAAGCGTTCGAAGGCCTGGTCGGGCGTGAGCCATGGTTCGGGCTCGCTGCCGTCCTCGGGCTCCCACCAGGTGGGGGAGAGCGCGCCGAGCGAGCCGAACTCGGCTTCGGTTCCCGTGCCGCCCGAGAATGAGCTGGCGGCCCCGGCGCCGGAGACGGTGCTGACGGCGGTATCTGTCGTGGTCTGTGCCATGTGTTTGCTTTCTCTCGCGATTGTCCGCCAACTATTATGGCGTAGCGTCGCATCGATGCGTTCGCAGGCAAGAAAATGCAGGAAATGGGCGTTCTGCCCAGCCGTTTGGTGCAGTTGCCAGCTAAGTGAGTAGACTTTTTGCAATATCGCGAGCACATGGCTTTTGCGCAAGGGCTCTACCTGCACTGATAATTGTCCTTGGGGGAAGCGGGCACTGCGGGGGCGCGTCAACAGCGCGCGATTTCCGCGTCGCAGCGCTACCCTGATGCCGAACGCCGGGACGATGACCCACCGACCTGCTGACGCCTCTTCGGCCGTCCTCAAATCCGACCTGTCTCGCCCCGGCT
>NZ_JBCOIQ010000006.1:31255-117705 GCF_040926185.1 Collinsella aerofaciens | reverse complement strand
GGGTATCGGGTTCCCACATTCATCCGCACATGTGCGGATGAATGTGGGAAGTGTTCGGATGAAGTTGATAATCAAGGCAGACCCGCCCCGTCCGCCCCGTCATCTGTGGTTTACGTGGGGGCATGCGAAGCGCGGGTATACTAACCGGCGGCGAATCTGCTCCATCGCTTAGAGCTGCTGCGTCTGGACGGCGCGTGATAGGGCTGCCAAAGCGATCGCCAGCGTGCTGAGCAACGTCCTCTCTGTGCGCACCTGTTTTTGTATGTATTAGCGCACTACCAAGCACGCTCGCGCGGCCGCATGCCGTGCCCATAACGCGTGCAGATAAGGAACAACAACATATGCGTAATTCTGTATCCGACGTCACGGACGCCGAGATTCTGGACGAGACCCGCGAGGCCATGACCCAGGCTGCCTTCGATGCGGCCGACGAGGCCAGCGCCGCCGAGACCGTCGAGTCCGCGACCGAGAACCTGCCCGCCTTTGACGAGCTGGGTCTTTCGGACGAGATGCTTCGTGCCATCGAGAACCTGGGCTACACGGCGCCCACGCCTGTCCAGGCCGGCTCGATCCCCGTGGTGCTCGAGGGCCGCGACCTGCTTGCCGCCGCTCAGACCGGCACCGGCAAGACGGCCGCCTTCTTGCTGCCGACCATGAATAACCTGGAGCACATCGCTCCGCCCAAGCCCGTGCGCGAGCGTGGCGGCCGCGACCGCCGTCGCGGTGCCAAGAAGCCCGAGGGCAACGGCCGCGGCCCCGTGATGCTCGTCATCACCCCCACGCGCGAGCTTGCCCAGCAGATCGATGAGGTCGCCGGCAAGATTGCCGACGTCACCGGCCATGTCGCCGTGACCGTCGTGGGCGGCGTGAGCTACAAGCCCCAGACCGCGGCGCTCAAGTACGGCTGCGACATTCTGGTCGCCACGCCGGGCCGTCTGGTCGATCTGATCGAGCAGGGCGCTTGCCACCTTGACGAGGTCAAGGTGCTGGTACTCGACGAGGCCGACCGCATGCTCGACATGGGCTTTTTGCCCGCCGTTCGCCGTATTGTGCGCGAGACGCCGGCCGAGCGCCAGACGCTGCTGTTCTCGGCCACGCTCGACGAGGAGGCCGTGGGCGAGATCACCGACCTGGTGAGCGACCCGGCCCGCGTGGAGATCGCGCCCGCCACGTCGACCGCCGACACCGTCGACCAGTTTGTGTTCCCGGTGTCCATCGAGGCCAAGAACAACCTGCTGCCCGAGTTCCTCAAAAAGGAGGGTCCGGAGCGCACTATCGTCTTTATGCGCACCAAGCACCGCGCCGACAGCTGCTGCCGTCGTCTGGAGCGCAAGGGCATCAAGGCCGCCGCGATCCACGGCAACCGCAGCCAGGCCCAGCGCGAGCGCGCGCTTTCGGCCTTCCGCGACGGCACCGTTGACGTGCTGGTGGCAACCGATGTCCTCGCCCGCGGCATCGACATTAGCGATGTGCGCTACGTCGTGAACTTTGACGTGCCGGCAGAGCCGACCGACTACATCCACCGCATCGGCCGCACGGGCCGCGCCGGTGAGCTGGGCTGGGCCATTACGTTTGTGACCGAGCAGGACGTCGATGAGTTCTACGAGATCGAGAAGCTCATGGACAAGACGGCCGACATTTATGACGCCGGCGACCTGCATGTGGGCCCCAATCCGCCCGCCGTTGATCCCGAGCGCGACCCTGCGGCCTTTAAGGTGAAGAAGAAGACCAAGCGCGGCAAGTCCAAGAGCAAGAAGAAGCTCGAGCAGGCACGTCGCGACGGCAAGCGCAACGGCGACGATTACGGCGATGTGGCCGGTCGTTCCAACCGTGGTCGCGACGAGCGTCGCGGCGACGGCGAGCGTCCGAGCCGTCCCAAGCGTGGCGGCAAGACCCGCGTGCGCGAGGGTGTTCAGGCTCGCGTGGACGAGGCTGTGGAGAGTGTGGCCCGCGAGGTGGTTGCCGAGGAGCGCGGTGCCGGTGCCGGTGCCGCCGAGCAGGCCCCGCGCGGCAACCGTGCCGAGCGCCGTGCCAAGCAGTTCCAGGGCGAGGCACATCGCCGTCGCCGCGAGGACGAGGACCGCGGCGGTCGTCGTCGTGTTGAGCGCGAGGACGAGGGCCGTGGCTCGCGTGGCGGCAAGCGTGGTGCGGGCGACCGTCGTCGTTCCGGTCGCGATGACGAGCGCGGCGGCCGTGGTGAGCGCCGTGGCGGCGAGTCCCGTGGCGGCAAGCGCTTTGATGAGCGCGGCGGCCGTGGCGGCGAGCATCGCGAGGGCACTCGTGGCAACGGTGGCCGCAGCGGCGCAGGTCGTTCGAATGAGTCGCGTGATCGTCGCGACCCGCGTGCCAGCCGCGATCGTCGCGATGACTGGCGTAACTACGACGACACCCGCGAGGAGCGCCGTGGCGGCTATCGCGGCGGGCGTGGCGGCAACCAGGCCGGCTCCCGCGGCGGTCGTGCCGGCGGTCGCGATAATCGTGGCAGCTATGGTAACAATCGTGGCGGCAAGCGCGGCGGCAGCTCCCGTCGTCCCGGCGACGGCGGCGGCAAGCGTAAATAACATACGCATCGCGCGATAAGGCGAGATGAGTTTGGGCCCCGAGCAGACTATGCTCGGGGCCCTTTTGTTTATCGTAACCACCGCTAGTCCAAATTTGATTGCCTCGGGAATGCACCAGAGCGAGGAGTGTCCCCGGGTGCCGGCAGAAAAGGAACGTCCCTAAGTGCCGCATTGTGGGTAACGCGTTTATCAAATATGGCATTTATCTGCGGTAATGTTCTATTTCACCGCTGAGGGTGACATTTTATACCGCCTGCCGAACTGCGTGGAGACCTAACAACTTTTTAGGTCAGTGTTGTGCGTGTAGCAACTTCGCCCGGCCTCGCCTCCGGGCTGCCATGCGAGAGGGGATCTTATGGCTCGACTGCATGTAATGGAACGCAGCCACGCTCAGGCCGTCATGGACGACCTGCACGATGCGCTCGGACGTCGTCTGGCGGTGAGTTCGCTCGCCCCGTGTCCCGTTGAGTTTACGGCAGCGCTCGTCAACCTGTGCTCCACCCAGAGCTGCGGCAAGTGCACACCCTGCCGCGTGGGCCTGAGCGCGCTGAGTGACCTGCTCGCCGATGTGCTCGAAGGACGCGCCGATGAGTCCACGCTCAACCTAATTGAGCGCACGGCCCGCACCATCTACCTTTCGAGCGACTGCGCTATCGGCTACGAAGCTGGCGCCATGGCACTCACGGCCATTCGCGGCTTCCGCGACGATTTTGAGCACCACATCCGCGAGCACTCCTGCGGCTTTGACCGCGAGGCCCGCGTCCCGTGCGTCTCGGGCTGCCCGGCGCACGTCGACATTCCCGGGTACATCTCGCTCGTCGAGGCCGGCCGCTATGCCGACGCCGTCAAGGTCATCCGCAAGAACAATCCGCTACCACTCGTCTGCGGCCTGGTGTGCGAGCATCCCTGCGAGATGCACTGCCGCCGCGGCATGGTCGACGACCCCATGAACATCCTCGCCCTTAAGCGTTTTGCCGTTGAGCACAGTGACCTCAACGACCACAAGCCCCATGTAGTGGACGACACCGGCAAGCGCGTCGCCGTGATCGGCGGCGGCCCGGCCGGCCTTTCCTGTGCCTACTACCTGGCCGTGATGGGCCACAAGGTGACCATCTTTGAGCAGCGTCATCACCTGGGCGGCATGCTGCGCTACGGCATCCCCAGCTATCGTCTGCCGCGCGAGCGCCTACAGGCCGAGATCGACTGGATCTTGAGCGCCGGTATCGACGTGGAGCTCGACCACTCCGTGAACGGCGAGGAGCTCGCTCGCCTGCGCGACGAGTTCGATGCCGTCTACCTGGCCATCGGTGCCCACAGCGACAAGAAGCTCGGTCTTCCGGACGAAGAGGCGCCCGGCGTGGAGTCGGCCGTCAAGATGCTGCGCGCCATCGGTGACGACGAGCTGCCCGACCTGAGCGGACAGCGCGTGTGCGTCATAGGCGGCGGCAACGTGGCCATGGATGTGGCGCGCTCTGCCGTGCGCTGCGGAGCCGAAAAGGCGAGCATCGTCTACCGCCGCCGCATCTGCGATATGACAGCCCAGGACGCCGAGATCGCCGGTGCCCAGGCCGAGGGCTGCGAGGTTCTGGAGCTTACGGCCCCGCTCGCCATCGAGACGGGCGAGGACGGTCGCGTGAGCGGCCTGCGCGTGCAGCCGCAGATTATCGGCGAGCCCCGCCGCGGGCGCCCGGCCCCGCGTGCCGCCGTCACGCCCGAGCAGGTCATTCCCTGTGAGCGCGTGTTCGTGGCCATTGGTCAGGACATTGACTCCAAGCCGTTTGAGGACATGGGCATCGCCTGCAAGTGGGGTCGCATCGTCACCGATTCGGACGGCGCCGTGCCCAACTTTAATGGCCTCTTTAGCGGCGGCGACTGCCAGACCGGCCCCGCCACTGTCATCCGTGCCATCAACGCCGGCCGCGTGGCTTCGGCAAATATCGACCGCTACCTGGGCTTCGACCACAAGATTAAGCTCGACGTGGAGCTGCCGACCGTTCAGTTTAAGGGCAAGCACGAGTGCGGCCGCTGCGAGCTGGGCGAGCGCGAGGCCGGCGAGCGCATTCACGATTGGAATCTGGTCGAACAGGGCCTTACCGAGGAAGAGGCACGCCAAGAGGCGAGTCGCTGCCTGCGTTGCGACCACTTTGGCTTTGGCGCGTTCCGCGGAGGGAGGAACCTGGAATGGTAGAGCTCAACAAAACCACCGCCGGCGACAACAGCGAAAACGGAGCGCACAACATGGTCAGGCTCATTATCGATAACTGCGAAGTCGTGGTGCCCGAGCACACCACGATCCTGGATGCGGCCAAGTCCGTCGGCATTCAGATTCCCACCCTGTGCTATCTGCGCGATCTAAACGAGATCGGCGGCTGCCGCGTGTGCGTGGTCGAGGTTGAGGGCTGCGACCAGCTGGTTGCCGCCTGCAACAACTACGTGCTCGACGGCATGGTGGTCCACACCAACAGCCCCAAGGCCCGCGAGGCCCGTCGCACCAACGTGCAGCTGCTGCTGTCCCAGCACGATTCGCAGTGCACGAGCTGCGTGCGCAGCGGCAACTGCAACCTACAGACCATCGCCAACGACCTGGGCATTTTCTATCTGCCGTATCAAAAGCATTTGGCGGGCGAGGGCTGGGATTTCGATTTTCCCATCATCCGCGAAAACGACAAGTGCATTAAATGCATGCGCTGCATCAAGGTGTGCGAGAGCGTGCAGGGCCTAGGGATTTGGGACCTGACCAACCGCGCCACGCATACCGCCGTGGGTACCCGCGGGCGCGCGCCGATCGGCAAGACCGATTGCGTCGCGTGCGGCCAGTGCATTACGCATTGCCCGACGGGCGCACTGCGCGAGCGCGACGATACCGAGACCGTGTTTGACGCGCTCGCTAATCCCGACAAGATCGTGCTGGTGCAGATCGCGCCTGCCGTGCGCAGCGCCTGGGGCGAGGAACTCGGCATTTCGCGCGAGGAGGCAACCGTTGAGCGCCTGGCTTGCGCGCTGCGCCGCGTGGGCTTTGAGTACGTGTTCGATACTGATTTCTCGGCCGACCTCACCATCATGGAGGAGGGCTCCGAGCTGCTCGAGCGTCTGGGCAAGGCCGCCAAGGGCGAGGGTGACAGCAACGGCTGGCCCATGTTTACGAGCTGCTGCCCGGGTTGGGTGCGCTTTGTGAAGGCGCGCTATCCGGAGTTTGTCGACAGCCTGTCCACGTCCAAGTCGCCGCAGCAGATGTTCGGCGCCATCGCCAAGACCTACTACGCCAAGGTGCTGGGCGTGGAGTCCGAGCGCCTGTTCGTGGTGTCCGTTATGCCGTGCACGGCCAAGAAGGCCGAGTGCGCGCTGCCGAGCATGGTGGGCGAGGACGGCGCGCCCGATGTGGACGTTGCGCTGACGGTGCGCGAGATGGTGCGCATGATCCGCGCGAGCCACGTGAGCGTGGACACGCTGGTCGAGGAGCCGCTCGATACGCCGCTGGGCTTTGGCACGGGCGCGGGCGTGATCTTTGGCGCCACGGGCGGCGTGATGGAGGCCGCCGTGCGCTCGGCCTACTACTTGGTGACGGGCAAGAACCCGGATGCCGATTTCTTTACTGACGTGCGCGGACTCGACGGCTGGAAGGAAGCCGTCGCCGATATCGATGGCACTAAGGTGCATGTTGCCGTGGCGCACGGGCTGGGCAACGCCGCCCGCCTGCTCGACGCGATTCGCGACGGCCGTGCGAGTTATGACTTCGTCGAGGTTATGGCATGCCCGGGCGGCTGCGTCGGTGGCGGCGGTCAGCCCATCCACGACGGTTGCGAGCTGGCAGCCGAGCGTGGCCAGGTGCTCTGGGGCCTCGATGCGAAGGCGGACATTCGCTTCTCGCACGAGAATCCCGATGTTCAGGCGTGCTACAGCGAGTTTTTGGGCGCGCCGCTCTCGCCGCTGGCCGAGGAGCTGCTGCATACCGACCATCACGCCTGGTCGATGCCCAACGAGGGGACGTGCTAGCGATGGGCGCGTTTAATGTTGAGCTGTCGCGCCGGGGGTTTGCCTCGGCGCTCGCCGCGGGCGCCCTGTCGCTTGCGCTCGCGGGCTGTGGCGGCGGGGCTGCCGGGGCCGGGTCTGCTGCGGGCTCGGCTGCCGGGTCTGCCGCTAGTGGTGCCGCTGCTGAGCCGATTGAGGTGCACGTCGCCTCGCTCAAGGGTCCGACGTCGATCGGTCTGGTGCAGTTTATGGACCAGGCGGCCGACGGTGCCACGGACAACGATTTCGACTTTGCGATCAGCACTGCCGCTGACGAGATCGTGCCCAAGGTCATTCAGGGCGATATCGACATTGCCCTGGTGCCCGCTAACGTGGCGAGCGTGCTCTACAACAAGACCGAGGGTGCGGTCCAGGTCATCGACATCAACACGCTGGGCGTGCTGAACGTGGTGACGGGCGACGCGAGCGTGGCCTCGTTTGGCGATCTGGCGGGGCGTACCGTCTACATGACGGGCAAGGGCACCACGCCGGAATACGTCATGAACTACCTGCTGGAGCGCGCGGGCCTGACCGGCCAGGTGTCGCTCGAGTTCAAGAGCGAGCCCACCGAGGTGCTGTCGGCCCTGCTTGCCGACCCGTCTGCCGTGGGCGTGCTGCCGGAGCCATTCAAGACCGCGGCCATCGCCAAGAGCGAGGGCAAGCTGTCGGCGCCGGTAAGCCTGACCGATGTGTGGGATGAGCTGGCGGGTGACACGGGTTCGCGTATGCTGACGGGTGTGACCGTGGTTCGCCGCGCGTTTGCCGAGGACCATCCCGAGGCTGTGGCAGAGTTCTTGCGCTGCCATGAGGCGAGCGTGAAGGCCGTCAATGCGACACCGGCGGACTGGGCGCAGGCCGTGGTCGATGCGGGTATCGTCGATAACGCCGCGATTGCCGAAAAGGCGATTCCCGGGTGCATGCTTGTATGCCAGACGGGGAAAGATATGAAGGCGGCGCTCGGTGGGTACCTGCAGGTGCTGGCCGATGCGGATGCAAGCGCCGTGGGCGGCAAGCTCCCGGCTGATGATTTCTACTACATGGAGTAGCCCGTGCGTGCGTTTGCTCGGCAAATGACAGAGCGTGTGAAGGCGGCGGTGGCAGGTGGTGCCGTCGCCGCCTTTTGGCTTGCCGCGTGGGCGCTCGCGGCGGCGCTGGTGGCGCAGCCGTTGATCTTGCCGGGACCGGGCGCTGTTGTGGTGGCGTTGCTGCGACTGGTGTGTGATGCCGGCACGTGGGCGATTCTGGCAGGCTCGGGCTTGCGAATTTTGGGCGGGCTGGCGCTCGCTACGGCATGCGGTGGCGTGCTGGCGGGAGTCTCGGTGCGATCGCGGACGTTTGCCCGCCTGGTGGCGCCGGCGCTTTCGTTTGTTAAGGCGACGCCGGTTGCCTGCGTGGTGGTCCTGCTGCTCATTTGGCTGGGGTCGGCGCGCGTGAGCATTGCAGCGGTCTTTTTGATGGCGCTGCCGGGCGTGTATTTCTCACTGGTCGAGGGCTTGACGCAAGCGGATAAGCCGCTGGAGCAGATGTTTCGTCTGCATGGCGTGCGGGGCTGGCGTCTGTTTTGCGCCCATACCTGGCGCGAGGTCCTGCCGTTTGTGCTTTCGTGCGCCCGGGCCGTGATTGGCATGAGCTGGAAGGCCGGCGTGGCGGCGGAGCTGATCGGCATGGCGACGGGCACCGTGGGCGAGCGTATCTATCAGGCAAAGCTGCTTATCGAGACAGCGGATCTGCTGGCGTGGACCGTGTTGGTCGTGGCGGCATCGTGGGCATGCGAGCGTGTGCTGGTGTGGTTGCTGCGGGCTTCGGGGCCAGCGGCATGGCGTGTGGCCGTGCGGGCGCATGGGCGCGGTGCTCGCGGGCGTGCGGCCTCTGCTGGTGCCGGCGCTGCGGCGGTGCTTGCGCTTGCCGTGGGCGATCGTGCGCCCTGGGCGCCGGCGCTCGACGGTCTGGTGCTCAACGTACCCGCGGGCGGGCGTGTTTGCGTGATGGGCGCTTCGGGCGTGGGCAAGTCGACGCTGCTCGCCCTGGCGGCGGGGGAGTGCGTGCCGTGCTCGATGGTGTTTCAGGACGCGCGCTTGATCGAGTCCGTCTCGGCGCTGGATAACGTGCTGGTGTGTGCCGATGCGCGCGTGGACGCCTCGAGTGCCGCAGCCCTGTTGCGCCTGCTGGTGCCGGGGGTCGATGTACATGCTCGTGTGGCCGAGCTCTCGGGCGGGCAGCGCCGTCGCGTCGAGATTGCCCGAGCCCTGCTGTGCGGCGGTTGCGCCGTCATTCTGGATGAGCCCTTTACCGGTTTGGATGCCGCTGCGCGTGATGCGACGGCCGGCGTCGTGCTCGAGCTGCTCGATGGCCGAACGCTCCTGCTCGCCACACATGACCCCATCGACGCTCAGGCGCTCGATATCTCGGACGTCATCACGCTCTAAATACTTACTCAGCAACAAAATGACCTGTTTTCCGTTCCCATGGGGTCAGATGTGGTATTCTATTTGCGGGGTAATACTTAAGAATACTAAGTAATACCAACGCCGCAGAAACACACTCCGGATGCGGGCCAATCGGGTTGCCTTCACAGCCCGTCGCCCAGCCGCGTGGCCCGCATCTATCCGCACCACCGTCGTTTCAAAAAGGAAGCGCCATGGCAGAACACATGACCCCGGTTGTCGCGAAGGTCTTGCCCGAGGAAAAGGCGGCCTTCGCGGCGGCAACCCAGCTCGTAGGCACCACGCCGTCCAACGCCATCCGCATGTTTATCGCCGCATTCAATCGTTGCGGCACCTTTCCGTTCGACATTTCGCCCAACGGGGCCTTTGGCGCTGCGCCCGATTCTCATCAATAAGTGATCCGTTTTCCTCCGTCCCCATGGGATCAGCTCTCTGCCGAGTTGTGGTAGAACTAGGGAACGGTTTTGAGGAGGTTGGCATGCTCAATGCGATGATTTGGGCGCTTGCCTGTTTTGGCGTTGTCGCTGCCGATATAGCCCTGAGTATGGTTCTGTTCTCCGTGCTGGACATCGTGTCGGCGCTGACGGGTTTCCCGATCGAGAATCTCGATATTCAATGGTTTCAAGCCGCCGCGCAGACGGCATCGTTTTTGATGGCGCTGCTGTGGTGGCGTTATTTGTGGCCGCGGTCGTTTATCGCGCGCTGGCAAGGTGAGCGTCCACTCGGCGGGGGATTGCGTAGCGCGTGGAAGCGCGTTGCCTGCGTTATCGTGATCGGCTTTGCCCTGCAGGTGGTCGTTGGCTACGTGACCGACGCCGTACTGTCATTGTTGCCCGAGGTCGCGGCCGATTACAGTGAACTTGTCGAGGAAACGGGCATGGGCGACACGAGCTACCTGGCCGTCCTGACCACGGTGCTCGGCGCTCCGTTTTGCGAGGAGTTGCTGGTGCGCGGCATCATTTTTGAGTTTTCGCTCCGAGCGTTTAACCCGCGGTGCCGCCCACTTTGGAAGCTCCGACGTCACGTGCGACCGCAAGACGGCGCCATGGTGCCCTGGGTGGCTCCGAGTACCTGGGGCGTCGCCGCGGCAATCGTGCTGCAGGCGGCGGTCTTCGGCTTTATGCATATGAACTGGGTGCAGGGCTGCTATGCGGGCGCTGCCGGTCTCATTTTTGGCTGGGTGCTCGTGACGACCGGAAAGCTCCGCTACACGATCCTGTTGCACTTTGCCTTTAACGCCGGGTCATACCTCATGGGCCTGCTGTGGTTTGTGAACACGCCGCTCGACGTGGTGGTCACGGTTGCCATCGCCGGCTTTGTGCTGGTAGAGGCGATGCGGTCGCTCAGGCAGGCCTGCCAGACGGATCGTCCCTACCAGCAAGCGTGATTCCCTTAAGGGCCAACGTGGATAAAAACAAATCTGCTGTGATTCCCTTAAGGAAAACACGGCTAGGCGTGTCTGAGCGTGTTCCCCCTAGGGAAATCACGACTGGAGACAGCCCAAGCGTGTTCCCCCTAGGGAAATCACGCTTGGGCGATGAGGAGACGCCGGCCGGCCCTCGCCACGCTAGTTGCGCCTGCCGCCACCGTTGGCGCCCTGCCGTCCCTGGGCGGCGCGGTTGCGGCCTGCGGTGTTCTGCGCGCGCGACATGCCGCCGTGCTCCTTGTTGCCCTTGGGCCCCTTGGCTCCAGCGCCACCGTGGCCCTTGCCGCCCTTCTTGCCAGTGCCGTGTCCGCCGCTGGCCGATGCCTCGCCCGGGCGTGGCGGCACGGGGCGAATCAGGCAATGCTTGGTGTAGCCGATCAAATCGCGACGCCCGGCTTTCTCTAGCGCCTCGCGCACGAGCTTGTAGTTCTCGGGCTTGCGATACTGGATGAGTGCGCGCTGCATGGCCTTCTCGTGCGGGTCGCGCGCCACATAGATCGGCTCCATGGTGCGCGGATCAACGCCGGTGTAGTACATGCAGGTCGACATGGTGGATGGCGTGGGATAGAAGTCCTGCACCTGCTCGGGCATGTAGCCCATGTCTCGCACGGCCTCGGCAAGATCCACGGCTTCCTTCATGGTTGAACCAGGGTGGCTCGAGATTAGATACGGCACTACGTACTGTTTGAGTCCGTATTCACGGTTCAATCGTTCAAATTTGCGACAGAACGCGTCGTAGACAGCGCGGCTCGGCTTGCCCATCACAGACAGCACCGCATCGCTCACGTGCTCGGGCGCTACGCGCAGCTGGCCAGAGACATGATGCTCCAGCAGCTCGCGCAAAAACTCGTCCGAGGCATCGGCCATGGTGTAGTCGAAGCGGATGCCGCTGCGCACGAAGACCTTTTTAACGCCCGGCAACTGACGCAGGTCGCGCAACAGCTGCGTGTAGCCGCTCTCGTCGACCACCATGTTCTTGCACACGCTCGGCCACAGGCAGCGCTTGTTCTTGCACACGCCGTGCTTGAGCTGCTTGTCGCAGGCCGGACGGCTAAAGTTTGCCGTCGGCCCGCCCACGTCGTTGATGTAGCCCTTAAACTCGGGATCGCGCGTGAGCAGCTCGGCCTCGCGCATAATCGAGTCGTGGCTGCGCATCTGCAGCACGCGACCCTGGTGGAAGGTGAGGGCGCAAAACGAGCACTCGCCAAAGCACCCGCGGTTGGAGCTGATCGAAAACTTGATCTCGGCAAAGGCCGGCACGCCGCCTGCGGCATCGTAGTCGGGATGCCAATCGCGTGCGTAGGGGAGTTCGGCCACCTCGTCCATCTCGTCGGTGGTGAGCGTCGTCGACGGCGGGTTCTGCACCACGAACACGCCGTTGGGGTAGGGCTCTACCAAGCGATGCCCGGTGATGGGGTCCATGTTTTGCTGCTGCACGTTAAAGCTGCGCGCGTAGTTGAGTTTGTCGGCGGCAAGATCGTCCCAGCTGGGCAGCAGATCGTAGTCGTAGACCTCGTCGAGCGAGCTGGTGCGGTAGACGGTGCCATTGATATAGGTAATCTGATCGACGGGCAGTCCAGCGTCGAGCGCGTCGGCGATCTCGACGATCGCGTGCTCGCCCATGCCGTAGATGAGGATGTCGGCGCCCGAGTCGAGCAGCACCGAGCGCTTGAGCTTGTCCTGCCAGTAGTCGTAGTGGGCCAAGCGGCGCAGGCTTGCCTCGATGCCACCGATAATGATGGGGACATCCTTAAACGTCTGACGGATAAGGTTGCCGTAGACCGTGACGGCACGGTTGGGGCGGTGACCCTCCTCGCCACCGGGGGTATAGGCATCGGTGTGGCGGCGGTGCTTGGTCACCGAATAGTGGTTGACCATGGAGTCCATGTTACCGGCACTGATCAAAAAGCCCAGGCGCGGCTCGCCGAGCACGCTGATGCTGGCGGGATCGGTCCAGTCAGGCTGGCAGATGATGCCCACCTTGTAGCCGTGCGCGTCGAGGACGCGGCTGATAATGGCCATGCCAAAGCTGGGATGGTCCACGTAGGCATCGCCGCAGATATAGACAAAGTCGCACTGATCCCAACCGCGGGCATCCATGTCTGCGCGGCTGACGGGGAGGAACTTATCGCGACCCGGTCGCCAAGGGCGGGCGGGCGTCGCCTGGGGATGCTTGCCGTGAGCGGCTCGGGAGGCCGTGGCCTGCGTCTTGCCGCCGCGCTTTTGCTGCTGGCCGTGTTTGCCGTGCTGGTTGTGCTGAGCGTCCTGGGGCTTTTTTGCCACGATTCCTCCCGGTGTCTGTATGCTGCACGTAATTGTAACCAGTCTTTTTGGGACGGGGCTAAAAAGACTGGTGGAGTACATGAGCTGGCGGATTGGCGCGTCGATGCGGATGTCGTTTGTTTCCAGACTGTGTATCCCCGTGTCGAAGGGGTCGTCTCGCGCGCACGCCATGTTGTCAATGGGTTACAGTATGAACGGCGGCTATATGTCCGCCAACGCACGAGAGAGTCGTCAACAAGGAGGATGCACGACGATGCAGCGTGCCAAACAGATATCGGAGTCCATTGAACTGGGCATCATCTTGGCGCTTGCCGGTGGCTTTATGGATGTGTATTCGTACATTGGGCGCGACCATGTTTTCGCCAACGCGCAGACGGGCAACATCCTGCTGGTGGGCGTGAGCATCTCGGAGGGCAACTGGGCGCTTGCGGGGCGCTACTTCTTCCCTGTGGTGTCGTTTGCCGTGGGCATTATGCTTGCCGATCTAGTGCACGAGCGGTTTGGCAGCGTCATCCATTGGCGCCAGGTGACGGTGTTTTTTGAAGCCGTCATCTTGCTGGGCGTGAGCTTTATTCCCGGCGGCGATTTCAACCTGCTCGCCAACTGCCTCACCTCGTTTGCCTGCGGCATGCAGGTCGAGAGCTTCCGCAAGATCCACGGTCACGGCATCGCTACGACCATGTGCATCGGCAACTTGCGCAACGCGCTGCAAAACGTGGACGATTACATCATCACCCACAGGCGCGGCTTTTTGGAAAACGGCCTGCTGTACTTTGGCGTGATCTTTACCTTTGTGTTTGGCGCCGTGTTGGGCAACTGGTGTATTGAGCGCATGGGCCTGCACGCCATCGTCGTGGCGAGCTTGCTGCTGTTTGTCGCGTTTGCCATCATGTTCATCGACCGCGAGCGCGACTTGCGCTTACGCTGGAAGGTTGCGGCCGAGGCTTGGAAAGAGGGCTGCCGAAAGTAACCGATTGCGGCAAAGGGGCTGTTCCTTTGCCGCAATATTTTTCATCATCTGTTGAAACGCTTTAACACTTTTGACGTTCTCACGCGTTTTTTGTTTCAAAAGCGTTAGGATGGGACTTATAGCGCGGGGCGTAATGGGTGCCCCGCACACGATGGGAGGCTATCAATGGCTAATCGTTTCGTTCTCAATACCATCTCTTATCATGGTTCCGGCGCCATCAAGGAGATCCCCGGCGAGCTCCAGCGTCGCGGCTACAAGAAGATCTTCGTCTGCTCCGATCCCGATCTGGTCAAGTTTGGCGTTACCGCCAAGGTGACCGACGAGCTCGACGCCGCTGGCATCGCCTGGAGCCTCTACTCCGAGATCAAGCCCAACCCCACGATTCAGAACGTCAAGGACGGCGTCGAGGCCTTCAAGGCCGCCGAGGCTGACGCTATCGTGACCATCGGTGGCGGCTCCTCCATGGACACCGCTAAGGCCATCGGCATCATCATCAACAACCCCGAGTTTGCCGATGTCCGCAGCCTCGAGGGCGTTGCTCCGACTAAGAACCACGCCGTGTTCACCATCGCTGTGCCGACGACCGCCGGTACCGCTGCTGAGGTGACCATCAACTACGTCATCACCGACCCCGAGAAGGTCCGCAAGTTCGTGTGCGTCGACACCAACGACGCCCCCGAGGTCGCCGTCGTCGACCCCGACATGATGGCTTCCATGCCCGCCGGCCTGACCGCTTCCACTGGCATGGACGCTCTGACCCACGCCATCGAGGGCTACACCACCAAGGGCGCTTGGGAGCTCTCCGATATGTTCCACTTTGAGGCCATTAAGCTGATCAGCGAGAACTTGCGCGACTCCGTTGCCGAGGCCAAGTCCGGCCAGCCCGGCTCCGGCCGCGAGGGCATGGCCCTTGGCCAGTATGTCGCCGGCATGGGCTTCTCCAATGTTGGCCTGGGCATCGACCACGCCATGGCTCACACCCTGTCCGCTCACTACGACACCCCGCACGGCGTCGCTTGCGCCATGCTGCTGCCGATCGCCATGGAGTTCAACAAGCCGGTTTGCGCCGAGCGTCTGGCCAAGGTTGCCGTCGCCATGGGCGTTGACACCACGGGCATGAGCACCGACGAGGCTGCCGACGCCGCTATCGCCGCCGTCAAGCAGCTTTCCGCCGACGTGAATATCCCGCACGTCTGCGAGGCCATGAAGGCTGACGAGATCGAGGTCCTGGCCAAGGACGCCATGGCCGACGCTTGTTTCCCGGGTAACCCGCGCGAGGCGACGCTCGACGACGTCATCGAGCTCTTCAAGAAGATCTGCCCGGTTGCCTAACCCAGTTTGGTGGTCCTTCGCCCGTAGGCGTATGGTCTTTTGACTTGCCGCTGGCCCCGCCGTGCTACGCATGGCGGGGCTTTTTGTGCTGCGTCGATGCCCTGAGACGGGCAAAACCAAGGTGTACTGCCCGCTACGGATAGGTGGTGCACTTCCCAGCGTGCATTTTTGGGAGTATTCAGCAAGCTCTTAAAAATGCATAACGTTTTGAATGGCCCGTAGTGGCCCGCAGGCGCCCATCGACAGCCATTGCGGGTGGGCTATCGATGAGTGGAGGGGGTTGTTACTGAGTTTCTGCTTTGCGACGACCCGCAACACTGCTGTAACCGCGTCGTTTTGTCGTTCGCGATGGGGTCGTTGGGGCCCACGATGCTGAATACTCCGTTTTTTGCACGGCCCAAGGTGGGGTACCCTGAGACGAAGCAAAAAGATTCCTCATTTCTATGCAGATACCGATAGGATTTATGCAAGATTGGGATCGTAAGCCGTGCTCGTGCGCAAAATCGGCGCGAGGACGTCTGGAGGTGGCTCGGCTCCCAGAGCCTTGCGCGTGCAGAACGGTTAAAATCGGGACTCGGTCTTAGTTTTGCTTGGAAGGATGCACATGGCTTCTGTAATCGATGCTTCTCTAGAGGAGACGCTCTCCTATATCGCGGGACAGCTTAAGACGCTGACTTCTATTGCTTCGCCGACGGGCTATACCCGTGCGGCGACTGATTATCTGATGGAGACCCTGCGCGATATGGGGTTTGGGCCTGAGCGTTCTAATAAGGGTAACGTGCTCGTTGAACTTGGTGGCGAGGGTGAGCCGCTCGTACTGGCGAGCCATGTCGATACCCTGGGCGCCATGGTGCGCTCCATTAAGGACAATGGCCGCCTGCGTCCCACGACGCTTGGTGGGCATCAGTGGTCTACGGCCGATGGCGAGAACTGCACCGTTTATACGCGCGACGGCAATGTCTACACGGGCGTGGTCCTCAACACTGAGCCTTCGGCGCACGTGGCCGACGAGCCGGTCAAGACCATCGAGAAGAACATGGAGATCCTGCTCGACGAGAACGTCGACAGCAAGGACGACGTGCTTGAGCTGGGTATTCAGACCGGCGACATCATCGCTATGGATCCTCGCACGACGGTGACGGAGAGCGGCTACATTAAGAGCCGCTTCCTGGATGACAAGCTATCGGCCGCCATTTTGTTGGGCTTGGCGCGTGCCGTCGCCGCTGGCGAGGTGACGCTTTCGCGTAAGGTTTCGCTGCTCTTTACCGTGTACGAGGAGGTGGGCCACGGCGGCGCCTTCGTGCCGGCCGACACGCGCGAGATGATCAGCGTTGACATGGGCTGCGTGGGCGACGACCTAGGCTGCACCGAGCACATGGTGTCGATCTGCGCCAAGGATTCGGGCGGTCCGTACAACTACGACCTGGTGACGGCGCTGTCCAATATCGCGCGCGAGCTTGAGCTCGATTACGCTATCGACGTGTATCCGCATTACGGTTCGGACGTCGAAGCCACGCTCTCTGCCGGCTACGACATTCGCCATGGTCTGATCGGCCCCGGCGTGTATGCGAGCCACAACTACGAGTGTAGCCACATGGACGGCGTGCGCAACACCTTCGAGCTCGTCCGCGCCTACGTACAGCGCTAGCGATGCAGCGGCCTCGGCTGATACGGCGGTACCGACCGAGGCCGTCCTCTCTAAGTTGCGGTGAAATAGGGACTGTTTGGCGGTTTTAAACGCTTAAACAGTCCCTATTTCACCGCAATTTATGAAGGGGATGGGGCTACTTAAGTGCGCCGGTCACCGTGCCGCCGCCGAGGACGATGTCGCCGCGGTAGACTACAACGGCTTGGCCGGGGGCGATGGCTCGCTGCGGCTCGTCAAAGGTCAGCAGCATTTGCCTGTCTTCGTCACGCGTAAGGGTCGCTGCCTGGTCTTTCTGACGGTAGCGGTATTTGGCACCTACGCGAATGCCGCCGGCGTCGAGCTCCGCCTCCATGCGTGCGTCCGGCGCGCTCCATATCCACTCATCGGCCGTGAGGGCAGCGGCGGTCAGGTCCTCTGCCTCGCCCAGATGCACGGTGTTGTTGGCGGCGTCGACGCCCGTCACATACACGGGATGCGCCATCGCGACGCCCAGACCCTTGCGCTGGCCGATGGTGTAGCGCAGCGCGCCGTTGTGGCGCCCGACCACGCTGCCGTCGCGCCACACAATGTCGCCCGGTGCAGCGGGATGTCCGCAGCGACGCTCGATATAGCCCGCGTAGTCACCGTCTGGAATAAAGCAGATGTCCTCGCTTTCGGCCTTCTTGGCGTTTATGAAGCCCTGTTCGGCGGCTATGCGGCGCACGTCGCGCTCTTTATCCAGGCCTGCCAGCGGAAAGATCGTGTGTGCCAGGCGCTCCTGCGTAAGCGAATACAAAAAGTAGCTTTGGTCCTTTTTGGGATCTTCGCCGCGATGGAGCTGCCAGGTGCCGTCTGCCGCCTGGCTTGTTTTGGCGTAATGTCCCGTTGCGATGTAGTCGCAGCCCATGTCCAGCGCCGCATCGAGCAGCACGCCAAACTTAATGTGGCGGTTGCAGATAATGCACGGATTGGGCGTCAGCCCCTCCCGGTAGGCGCTCACAAAGCGCTCGATAACGCTGTGGTCGAACGTCTGCTGCAGGTCGAGCACGCGATGGGGGATCCCCAAGCGCTCGGCGACGGCCTTTGCATCGGCGATGTCGCGGTCGACCTTGCTCATGCCCGTGGCGGGGTCGGGCGCGGGGCAGGTGAGGCGCATGGTGGCGCCGACGCATTCGTATCCCTGGCTTTTGAGCAGGTACGCGGTCACGCTGGAATCGACGCCGCCGCTCATGGCGACGAGCACGCGCTTGTTGTGCATGGGGAGGTTCTCCTTGGTGGCATGTGGCCAAAAAAGAAAAGCGGCGCGGGAGGCTGGTTCCGCGCCGCAGACATTGTAGCAAGTTCGGGCGTCATGTGGGACACCCTGTTGGGATGAGCCCAGGCTGCCAGAAGAGAGGGGAGACCGGCGTGCCTTGGACTCGTTCTAAGAACGAGAAGCTCTAGTCCTGGAACAGTGCCGTGGACAGGTAGCGCTCGCCGGTGTCGGCAAGCAGGGCCACGATGGTCTTGCCCTCGTTCTCGGGGCGCTTGGCCAGCTGCAGTGCGGCCCACACGGCGGCACCGGACGAAATGCCCACGAGCACGCCCTCCTTGTGGCCCACGGCGCGGCCGGTAGCAAAGGCGTCGTCGTTCTCGACGGGGATGATCTCGTCGTAGACCTGGGTGTCGAGGACGTCGGGCACAAAGCCAGCGCCGATGCCCTGGATCTTGTGCGGGCCGGCCTGACCCTTGGAGAGCACCGGGGAGGTGGCAGGCTCGACGGCGACGACCTTAATCTCGGGGTTCTGCTCCTTGAGGAACTCGCCCACGCCGGCCACGGTACCACCGGTGCCAACGCCGGCGACGAAGATGTCGACCAGGCCGTCGGTGTCGTCCCAGATCTCGGGGCCGGTCGTGGCCTTGTGAATGGCGGGGTTGGCGGGGTTCACAAACTGGCCGGCGATGATGCTGTTGGGAGTCTCCTTCTGCAGCTCCTCGGCCTTGGCGATAGCGCCCTTCATACCCTTGGAGCCGTCGGTGAGCACGAGCTGCGCACCGTATGCCTGCATCAGCTTGCGGCGCTCGACGGACATGGTCTCGGGCATGGTGATGATCACCTTGTAGCCGCGGGCGGCCGCTACCGAGGCGATGCCGACGCCGGTATTGCCGCTCGTGGGCTCGATGATGGTGTAGTCGCCGCCGCGCATGAGCTTGCCTGCCTTCTCGGCCTCGTCAATCATGTTCTTGGCGACGCGGTCTTTAACGGAGCCGGCGGGGTTGAAGTATTCCAGTTTGACGAGCACGCGAGCCTTGAGGTCCTCGTCGACCTCAAAGTGGGTGAGCTCCAGAAGCGGGGTGTGGCCGATAAGCTGATCGATGGACGTGTAAACCTTGCTCATGGTGAACCTCCAAAGTGTTCAAATGACTGGATGCCGTGTGGTTTTACGGTGTGTGTAGCAGCGAAACCCACAAACCTTATAGGTTGTTCGTTTTGCTGTTGGCAAGCATAGTAGACGCTAAAGCCTAGTAACGCAATAGGAAATATAAGATTATGACGAGTCGATTAACCATCTTGACGGGAATGGGTATTTTCAAAACCAATTTTTCGGCTAGAATTTCTACGGACTAAATGACCGAAAGGCAGCACTATACATGTTGGTTTCTACTAAGGGCAGATATGCCCTGCGCGTTATGGTCGATCTGGCCGAGCACCAGGCAGCCGGTCGCATCCCGCTCAAAGAGATCGCGGCGCGACAGGGGATTTCCGAGAAATATCTCGAGAACATTTTGGCTACGCTCGTGCGCGCCAACATGCTCTCGGGCATGCGCGGCAAGGGCGGCGGCTATGTGCTCACGCGCCCGCCCGAGCAATACACGGTGGGCGAGATCTTGCGCCTGACCGAGGGCAGTCTGGCGCCGGTCGCCTGCCTGGATGGCGACTGCAAGGGCTGCTCGCGTTCGGATGAGTGCCCCACGCTCGACGTGTGGAAGAACCTGGACAAGCTCATCAACGACTACCTCGACGGTGTGACGCTCGATCAACTTGTCGCTCCCAACCATGGCTACGACTACGTCATCTAACCCACACCTGCATTTGGGGACGGGGTGGAAATGGTAGATTCTCTCGCCCTTTGAGACTTGACAAATAAGAAGGCCGCCCATTTTTGCGATGGGCGGCCTTCGTTTTGGGTCGATATGACGGTTCGTATTGAACAGTTCTAGCCCTAGGCGATGCTATCGAGAATGCTGCGCATGATGGATACCAGGATGCTGCCCATAAAGGCCGATCCAAAGCCGGCAATGGAGATACCAGCGCCCAACAGATTGACCGACAGGTAGCTGGCCAGCTCGAGCATAAAGCTGTTGACTACGAGCTGAAAAATACCAAGCGTAATAATAGTGAGCGGCAGTGAGATGACCGTCAGGAACGGCTTGACGAGCGAATCGACGATGTTGAGGAACAGTCCCACAAAGGCGAAACAGACCCAGGCCTCGGCAAAACCGAAGGGTTGGATGCCGGGGACGAGGAACGTGGCGATCGCGATGGCGATCGAAGTAAAGAGCCAGTTAAGCATAAAGCGCATGGTAGGGGGTCCTTTCTTGCGCGGGGAGAGTTAGTGACGCGTGAAGCAGCTTGCCGTGGCGACTTGGACGGCTGCGCGAACGCGGGGCCTTGCCTGGATGCCCATTGTCGCAAATATTCGTGGAGCTTACGTGCGCATTCGATTTCAAAACGGCGTTCGTCCTGAAAAACGCGCCGCTGACAGAGAGTCTTGTCGCTTTAGTTTGGTGGTGTGCTACACTGCTACGGGCAAAAGCCACAGGCGTTGCCCTATTGCATAGAACGGGCGAACGATGCCCGATGTCAGTATCAACTTCGATGCCTTTTGGCGGGTTTGGCGGTGATCGATGAATATCGAGAACATGTTTGACAAGCCTGATGTCAAGCAGCTGGTCCACGCATTTAGCCTTTTGGACGACGAGAAGGATATCCAAGCGTTTTTGACCGATATCTGCACGCCGCGCGAGATTTGCGATCTATCGCAGCGTCTGCAGGTCGCGCGTTACCTGGATGAGGGCGAGCCTTATGTTGAGGTTCAGGCCCGCACCGGCGCTTCGTCCACTACGGTGAGCCGCGTTTCAAAGGCGCTGAACGGCGAGTACGGCGGCTATCGCAAGATCCTCATTAAGCTGGAGGATGGCGAGTAGGCGGCGCAAAAAACGAATTGTACAAAACCGCTCCTCCGGGGGCGGTTTTTATATGCCTGCAATCGGCTGGTGCGTTGGGGTCAGGTTGCTTTGTACCAAAAGATGGAGCTGCGGTGGCAATGTGTCCGCTTGGGCGGGTAGGATGGATGCATTGATTATTGCGAACAGTTTGAGCGGAGGACCATGCCTGTTCGAATCTATACCACCAATGCCGGCACGGATTTGAGTGATGCCGAGTCGGCGCTGCTTGCCGACCTTGTTGGCTGCCACGGACGTGCCGTGCTGCTGGCACCTACGTTTGCCGAGCTCGACCTGTGCCGTCATGATGCGGCGGAAGCCGGGATTTCGCTGGGTATTGACTACAAGACGCCTACATCGTGGCTTCGCTCGCTTTGGGAGCTTTTGGGCGACGGGCGCGGTTTCGTCGACAACCTGCAGCGCCAGATGCTGTTCTCGGACATGGTCACGCGTCTCGACGATGTCGACCTGCAGCCGCTTTCGCGCAGCCAGGGCACAGTGCGCATGCTCGCGCGCATGGCCCGCGACGTGTTGCCGGGCGTTGCGGGGACGGGTGCCGAACGATGCCGTGGCGACAACTGCCAGCCTGAGCCAAAAAGCGATGCCGAGGCCCGTGTGTTCGAGCTTTTGCGCGCCTATGCGGGCGGTTTGGACCGTCGAGATATGGTCGAGCCCTGCGAGGCAGCTGGCATTATGACCAGTGTCCTGGCCGATAGCCTGCCGGCGTGCACTCGCGCCGTATGCGTGCGCGGTATCACGTCGTTTACGCACGGTCTGCTCGAGCTGCTGTCTGCCGTGGCGAACAATGGGGGAGAGGTCGTCGTGCTGCTTGCACGCGAGCAGGCGGCGATGCGCGAGGAGCTTGCCGCGGCATTTGATGCCCGCGATGTGTTGTTTGAGATCGCGCCGCTGGGGAAGAACGCCGTCGCGTCTGATGCCGCTTGCGGGATCGCCGCTCAGCCTGCCTTTATTGAGGTCGCCGGCCCCCATGCCCGTGCTCATGTCTATACGGACGCAATTGATGATCTGGTAAAAGCGTGCCTGGGTTCCGAGGTCGCCGGCGCCGCGACGCCCGTCGACCCCGTGCGCGTGCTCGTTGTTTCTGCCCGGGCATCCCAGCTGTTCGGTGAGCTCGCCTCTCGTCTGGCGGCTCGTCATATCGCTGCCGAGACAACTGAGTTCACGGCGTTTTCCCAATCCATTGCGGGCAGGCAGTTTGCGGCGCTTGCCGGCCTGATCGAGCGCATGAAGGCCGCCGATGAGGGCATGGCGTCAAAGACCGAGTGGTGGCCCGCGCCGGAGCTTACCGACTGGATCTACAGTCCGCTTTCGGGTGCCGACGCCGCGAGCGCCCGCGGCTTCGACAAGAACATGCGCTTGTCGCGCAGCAAGACCGCTGTGGGCGTCAAGAGCCTGCTGCAGAGCGTGCAGGGCCAGGTGAGGGGCGCCCGCAAGGCCGCCAGCGACGAAAACTGGTTTAAGAACGTGCCGTGTGTGGTCTCGGACGTGTTCCAGGCGCTGTGGCGCGACAAACCCGTGACGGCGCTCAAGGCCATGCTTGCCGTTGCCGAGGCGCTGCCCGATCGCGCTCTAGGCGGTCTTGACGGCCAGGCCCGTCGCCAGGCAGAGATGGCTTTGCTGCGCCATGCCATCGACATCCTTATGAACGATGCTCGCGCACTCGACGTGTCGCAGGCCGCGACCGTGCCGGTTCTCGACGGCGTTCGAACCAAGGTGGACAAGCGCAGTACCGCTTACGATTACGCGACCTACGAGGTCGATCGCACGCCACGGGCACAAGTGCGCTTCGTGTCGCTTGCCGATGCGTCGGTTTTGCGTCCTGGCGGCTACGATGCCGTGCTGTTTGCCGATGTCGACCTGGACAGCTATCCGCTTTCGCACGAAGAGGGCCCGCTTGCCACGTTGACAGCCGAGCTGCGCCGCGACGGCGTGTCTTTGGAGCCCGCTGCCCTGCTGCGCGTGCGCTTTGGCCGTGCGATGCAGGCGGCGAGCGGTCCGGTCGCGCTCGCCCGTGTGACGCACGATCGCCAGGCACGCGAGTGCTACCCGGCAGCCGTATGGACCGAGCTGTGGGCACATGCCGAGGCCGCTGGCGCTGCCAAGCCCATGCGCGTGGGCGAGGGCGATATCATCGCCGACTTTGATCCCGCGGCAGGTGAAGGCCTCAAGCGCGAGCGCGTGACCTGTGAAGCCCCTCAGCATCTGAGTGCCGAGGCCGTGCCGTATTTGGTCCTGCGCCGTCGCGATTGCGAGGGTGAGGACGCGCCGCTCGTGCCGCGTCTGACGTCCGCCTCGCAGATCGAGGCCTATTCGACCTGCCCGCTATGCTGGTTCGTCTCGTACCGCGTGAAGCCCCAGTCGATCGACGCGGGCTTTGGCAACATGGAAAAGGGCAACTTTGTCCACGACGTGCTGGAGCATCTGCATGCCCGTCTGCCCCAAGAGGGCATGGAGCGCGTGACGCCCGAGAATCTGCCGCGCGCACAGGAGCTGCTGCACGAGGTCTTTGACGAGACGTTGGCCGAGCACGCCGGCAAGCGCGGCACGGAGGGCCCGCTGGTGCCGCTCTCTGCGGTGGAGGAACGCCAGGTGGCCGAGATCTTGCCGCAGCTGGAGGGTGTGCTTGCCTACGAGTCCGAGGCACTTGCCCCCTTTGCCCCGCGCTACCTGGAGTTCGCCTTCAACGAGCTCAAGGTCGAGTATGCCGGTTGGCCGCTTGGCGGGCGCATCGACCGCGTGGACGTGGACGCCGAGAATCGTGCCGTGGTGATCGACTACAAGCATCGCACGGGCGTTGAGGAGTTTAAGCTCGCCGACCCCACGGTGCGCGACGAGGAATCGGGCACGGCGCCCATCGACGATCCGCGCTGGTTGCCACCACATACCCAAACGCTCATCTACGCCCAGGCCATGCGCCGGGCGCTGGATTTGGACACCCGCGCGGCGCTCTACTTTTCGACCAAGGGCGGCAAGCCGGCGTTGCGCGGTGCCGCGAGCGCCGAGCTGCTCGAGGAAGAGCGCGGCGACGGTCGCATCCCGGGCCTTAAGAAAGGTTTCCCCGGCGAGGGTGGCAGCATGGACTTCGACGCCCTGCTCGATCGCGTTGAGGCCGGCATCGCCGAGCGCCTGCGCGAGCTCGAGGCAGGCAACGTTGCCGCCGTCGACCCGACGTCGGCCCATGCCGCGCATGCGCGCTGCTCGTATAACCACGAAGGAACGTTTGTAAGGAGGAACGTGTAGACCATGGATCTTTCGACTTTGATGCCGCAACAGCTGCAGATTGTCAAAACGCTCGACCGTCCGCTGTTTGTCTCGGCGGGCGCCGGTTCGGGCAAGACCTTTACCCTCACGCGTCGCATCGTCTACGCGCTCTCGCCTGAATCCGGTCCGTTCGTTGAACATCTTGACCAGGTGCTCGCCATTACCTTTACCAAAGATGCCGCGGCCGAGATCCGTGACCGCGTGCGCCGTGCGCTTATCGACGAGGGCATGGACGAGGAAGCACTGACCGTCGACGACGCGTGGATCTCGACCATTCACGGCATGTGCTCGCGTATCCTGCGCGCGCATGCGCTGGAGCTGGGCATCGACCCCGAGTTCACGGTGCTCACCGATACCGACGAGCTTATGGACCAGGCTGTTGAGCATGTGTTGGCCCGCGCGACGGCGCCCGATGCCGCCCCCGAGCTCGCGGCATCGCTCAAGGCCCTCTATGCCTGGTATCCCATGGCGGGCGAGGGCGGTTCCTTTGGCGCTGGCGCGACCATCAAGGGCCTGGTGCGCGACCTGCTGGAGCTGTCGAGCCAGTTGCCGGGCGGTATGGACGACGTGTGCGTGGCGCGCGGGCAGGCCGATACCTCGGCACTCGCCGATGCCTATCGCGCGGCGCTGGGCGCAAGCAAGGCCGCGACCGAGAAGGCGCAGATGGCACTCGACGCCATTGACGCGTTCGAGGCGAGCGGCAAGACCATGGCCGATGCAGCGCGACTCATGATGTCGTGCACCATGCCGCGCGCGAGCAAGGCATTCCCTAAGGAGCAGGTCGAGCTGCTCAAGGCCGAGGCCGCCGATGCGTTTATCAATATCGTGCTTGCCTGCGGTGGCCCGGCGCTCGATGCGCTGGTGGGCCTGGCCCGTTCCGTGGAGGCCGAGTATCGCGCGCTGAAGGCTGCCCAGTCCGCCCTCGATAATAACGACCTGCTGCGTATGGCCTACGAGGCCCTGCGCGATTACCCTGCCATCCGTGCTGCGTACGAGGGCCGCTTTAAGATGGTCATGATCGATGAGTTTCAGGATACCGACCAGATGCAGGTCGATCTGATACGCTACCTGACGGGTGCGGGGGAGCGCGCGCTGTGCACCGTGGGCGATGCGCAGCAGTCCATCTATCGCTTCCGTGGCGCCGAGGTCGAGGTGTTCCGTCGTCAGGAGCGCAAGGTGGGCTCGTCTGCCGCGCCCGAGGCGACTGCCGTGGCCGATGCCCCTGCCGGCGAACTCGTCAAACTCGTGCGCAACTTCCGCAGCCATGACGAGGTGCTGCGTTACGTGGCACGCGTCTTCGACGGCGATGACGGCGGCCTGATGCAGGGCTTTTTGGATCTTGAGGCGAGCGACGGCCGCAAGGACACGCTGGTGGCGGACGCCTCGCGCCGCCAGGCCCTCTTTGTTGCCGGCGGCAGTATGCAGGAGCGCACACAGGCCAAGGCCCGCGCGATCGCCGAGCGCTTCCGCGCGCTTGCCGATGCCGGCCAGCCCCAGGGCGGCATGGTACTGCTGCTGGGCCGCATGACCAACGCCGATGTCTACGCCCAGGCCTTCCGCGATCAGGGGCTCGACTGCGTCATCGCAGGCGGCTCGGTCTTTGCCCAGGCAGCCGAGGTGCAGACGGTGCGTGCCCTGGTCTGCGCGCTCGCCAATCCGGCCGATACGGCGCAGGGCCTTATGCCGCTGCTCGCCTCGCCGATGTTTGCGCTCGGCGCCCAGGAGTTCCTGGCGCTGGCGACCAAGCTCGATGGCGAGACGGGGGAGACCTCGCGCCGGAATATCGACATGGGCATCATGAGCGATTCCGATGTGCCGGGCTTGCAGGGCTTGCCGCTTGTGACGCGTGCCCGCGAGGTGCTGCGCTACGCACTGCGTCGCGTGGGGCGTGATTCGTTCGCCGCCATCGCGCGCGACGTGGTCAATGCCTCCGGCTGGTTCGTGCGCCTGGCGCAGCGCGGCCCCGAGGGCAAGGCCATCGCCGCCAACGTGCTCAAGGCGCTCGACGCCGTGGCCGAGGAGGAGGCCGAGTTCGGCAACTCGCCGCGTTCCATCGCGCTGGCCTTCGACCGCTTCTTGGCGGGCAAGGAGGCCCCGGGTGCCCTCAACGAGGAGGGCGACGGCGCGGTGCGCATCATGACCGTGCATGCGTCCAAGGGTCTGGAGTATCCGGTCGTAGCGGTTGCCGAGTGTTTTGGCGTGCGCAAGCCGTCCGGTGCGGCTCAGATGGGGCGTGTCGAGGGCGGAGCGCAGGTCGTGGCACTGCCAGCTCGTTTTGATGGCGTTAAGCTTGCCGATGGGACCTTTGTGAAGGGCGATGACGTCAAAAAGCAGTTTGAGCATGCGTTTAAGGGCAAGGGCACGTCGCTGTGGCTGCCGCCGGAGCTCATGGAGGACGTCTGTGCGACGGGTTCTCCCGCCGAGGCATTTGCTCGCCTGCGCAACGACGACCTGCAGCTTTCGCTCGAGGAGCGGGCCCGCTTGCTCTATGTCGCCATGACGCGAGCGCGTGAGCTGGTCATTCTGGCGATGGATGCCGGCGTGAGCCGCGGCAAGGTGACGGCGCCGACCTTTGATGTCGAGACCGATCTGACCTACGATGTGCTGCGCCGTATTTTGCCGACCGATGCTCTGGATATGCCGCAGCTCGATGCCGACCGCTTGGTGTTCGACAACTCCCAGCTGGGCGACTACGAGCTCATTTCGCTCGCGGGCTTTACCTTTGGCGAGCAGACGTTTGAGGCCAATGCTTCTCTGGATGCCGAGGGCAGGCTTGTCCGCGGCGATGCGGAGCCGGAGGGCGCCGGCGCGGATGCCCGCGCCGCCGTTCCCGGCCCTGCCGACCCCGAGCCCGATGCGTTTGAGCTCGTGTATCCCCAGACGGTGGGCGTGCGCATGGGCGCCTGCCCGTATCCGGCGCGCGATTCGTACAGCTACTCGTCAATTGCCGCGGCGCTGCATGCCGAGTCCGAGGACCGTGCCGCCGAGGCACACACGCCCATGGACGAGGCCGGCGATGATGCGGAGTCGGATGGTTCCGAGATGACGGATGCAGGCGTGGCCGCCGTTGAGCCCGCCGGCAACCCCATGGCGCTGGGCTCGGCGTTCCATGCCGCCTGCCAGTGGCTGATCGAGATGGGTGCCGATGCGCTGCCCGCCGAGCGTGCCGACGCCCTGGCTCGCCTGTGGCGCCTGACGCCGGAACAGCGCGAACGCTTCGACGTTGCACTGGATCGCTGGCTCAAGTCGGCGGTCCGTGCCGAGCTGCTTGCCTGGCCGTGCGTTCGCGCCGAGGTGCCGTTCTTTTCGCTGGGCTGCGAGGATGAGGACATCGCTCGCTACGGTGCATATGCCGAGGGCGCCATCGATGCTTTGGCGACGAACCCGGCGGATTCGTCATGCGCGCTGGTCATCGACTACAAGACGGGCGGCACGCCGGACGAGACGCCGGAACAGCTGCAGGAGAAGCACGCCCTGCAGGCGCGCGTCTACGCTGATGTTTTGCACAAGGCGGGCTTTGAGGCCGTGACCGTCAAGTTCGTCCGCGTGGAGCAAGTCGACCTCGCCAACCCGTGCGAGCCTCAGGTGGTCACCTACAGCCTCTAGCCCTCAATAACTTGCGGTGGAATACGGACTGTTTTGGCCAAAAAAGCCGCCAAACAGTCCGCATTTCACCGCAACTGCAAGAGGAGCCGTGTTGGTTTGGCTAGGTTCGGGTGCTGTCCGTGCCGTGCGGTAAAATCGTTCAGTCAGAACACGAACCCGCATCGGAGCTCATCACATGGCATTCGTCCATCTGCACAATCACACTGTTTTCTCCATGCTCGACGGCGCAACCCGTATCCAGGATATGGTCAACCGTGCCGTTGAGCTGGGCATGCCCGCCGTGGCCATCACCGACCACGGCTACATGTACGGCGTGCCCGACCTGGCGCTGGCCTGCGACGCCGTCAACCACAACACGCCCGAGTACAAAACCTGGAGCCACGACAAGGCCTTCTTGGAAAAGGACCGCCGCGACGAGCTGGTGGAGCCCGATCCCGAGGAAAACCCGCGCGAGCATGCCCAGTATGTGAAGGACATGGCCATGTGGGACGAGAAGGGCAACATCGACGAGCTCAAGCCGCCCCTGGTCATCAAACCCATCTTTGGCTGCGAGGTCTACTTTACGCCGGACGAGACGCTCGCCCGCGACCACAAGCCCGAGCTCTACCACATGATCCTCCTGGCCAAGGACCAGGAAGGCTACGTCAACCTGATGCAGACGGTCTCTGAGGCCGCCGTGCAGGGCTTTTACTATAAGCCCCGCGTGACGCTCGACAACCTGCGCCGCCACGCCAAGGGCATGATCTGCACCAGCGCCTGCATCGCGGGCATCATCCCCAAATACATCGACCGCGGTGACATGGAGGGCGCCATCAAGTGGGCCGAGACCTTCCGCGACACCTTTGACCCCGGTGACTTCTACATCGAGATCCAGGAACACGGCATTACCACCGACAACGGCCTGACCGACGAGCAGATGGACCGCACGCTCATCGACATCGCCAAACAGGTGGGCGTCAAGGTCATCGCGACCAACGACTTCCACTACCTGCGCCGCGAGGACGCACCCGTGCAGGATGTCATCATGTGCATCGGCATGAACGCCAAGGTCGACGACCCCAACCGCATGCGCATGACCGGCTCGGAGTTTTACATGAAGACCGAGGAGGAGATGCGGGCGATGTTCCCGTATTGCCCCGAGGCCTGCGACAACACGCTCGAGATCGCCGACAAGTGCTATGTCGAGCTCGACTGGGACTCCATCATCCTGCCGCGCTTCCCGTTGCTCGACCCCGGCGAGACGCACGAGAGCCAGTTCCGCCGCGAGTGCGAGAAGGGCCTGCGCCAGCACTACGGCGACGACTGGGCCACGCGCGAGATTGGTGGCGTCAACATCAAAGAGCGCTTTGAGTACGAATACAAGGTCATCTGCGACAAGGGCTTTGCCGCCTACTTCTTGATCGTTGCCGAGTACGTGCAATGGGCCAAGGACAACGGCATCGGCGTCGGCCCCGGCCGTGGCTCGGCCGCCGGCGCTATCGTCGCCTACGCCATGAACATCACCGCGTTCGACCCGCTCGAGAACGGCCTGATGTTCGAGAGGTTCCTGTCCCCGCAGCGTACCGAGATGCCCGATATCGATATGGACTTCGACGATGAGCGGCGCCTCGAGGTCGTGGAGCACGTTCGCCAGCTCTACGGCCCCGAGAAGGTCACCCACGTCATCACCTACTCGACCATCAAGGCCAAGCAGGCCATCAACGATGCCGCGCGCGTCCTGGACTACCCGGTCTACACGGGCCAGCGCCTGTCCAAGATGGTCTCGAGCGATCCCAAGGTCAAGCTCAAGCAGGTGCTCGACAAACAACCCGGCAAAGAGGATCTGTTTAACCCCGATTTTGCCGAGGCCTATAAAAAGGACGACGACGCTCGCCGCATCATCGACACGGCGCTCTCGATCGAGGGCCTCACCCGTGGCGAGGGCGTGCACGCGTGCGCCGTTCTGATCTGCCGCGACCCCGTCAACGAGCACGTGCCCACTAAGCTCGACACCAAGGGCGGCGTCGAGATTACCCAGTACGAGGGCCATACCGTTGCCGACATGGGCCTGCTCAAGATGGACTTCCTGGGCCTGCGCACGCTGACGGTTATCTCCAAGGCCAAGGCGAACATTAAAAAGAACTTTGGCATCGACATCAAAGAGGAAGAGATTCCCTTTGACGACCCCGAGATCTTTAAGCTCATGGGCTCCGGTCACACCGCCGGCGTCTTCCAGGTCGAGTCCGCCGGCATGACGGCCACGATCAAGAACATGAAGCCCACCGAGTACAAGCACGTCGTGGCATTGATCGCTCTGTACCGCCCGGGCCCGCTGGGCGCCGGCATGGTTTCGTCCTACATCAACCGTATGAACGGCAAGGAGCCGGCCGTCTCCTACGACGACCGCCTGGACGACATCCTGGGCGAAACCTACGGCACCATGGTCTACCAGGAGCAGGTTATGCTCATCTCCGTCGAGATGTGCGGCTTCTCCAAGGGCGAATCGGACTCGCGTATCCGTAAGCCCGTGGCTAAGAAAAAGATCAAGCTGCTCACGTCGACGGTGCTCCACTGGGAGGATGGCTCGGACGAGACCACCTACGACCACTGGATGAACGGTGCTATCAAGAACAACTACACGCGCGAGGTCGCCCAGAAGATTTGGGACGATGTTCTCGAGTTCGCGTCTTACGCCTTTAACAAGTCGCACTCCGCCGGCTACGCCATCCTGGTTATGCAGACGGCGTGGCTCAAGGCGCACTATCCGCACGAGTACATGGCGGCCGTTCTGACGTCCTACACGGGCAAGACCGACAAGATCGTTCATTACGTCTCGGCGTGCCGCCACGACGGCATCCCCGTGCTGTCGCCAGATGTCAACGAGTCCGGTACCGAGTTCACGGCTACCAAGGAGGGCGTGCGCTTTGGTCTGGCCGGCATCCGCGGCGTGGGCACTGGCGTGGCGCAGGCGATTATCGCCGAGCGTGAGGCGGGCGGCCCGTTTAAGACGCTGCACGACTTTGTCGAGCGCGTGGACTCGAGCCAGGCCAACCGTCGCGTGATCGAATCGCTCATCAAGGCAGGCGCCTTCGACTCCACGGGGTATCCGCGTCGCCAGATGATGCACTTTGTGGATAAGAACAACCCCGAGAACATCATCGATGCCGCCGTGAAGCGCCAAAAGGATCGCGCGAGCGGCCAGACGTCGTTCTTCGATATGTTCGGCGACGTTGAGGGCTCGGGCTTTGAGGTGAGCGTGCCCGATCCGGACGGCCAGGAGTGGGACCGCCACCTTAAGCTGAGCCAGGAGAAGGAGGTTCTGGGCATCTATGTCTCGGACCACCCGCTGCGCCCGTTTGAGTATGCACTTAGCAAAGCGCGCGACTTCTCGTTCTCGCAGATCGACACCGGCTACGAAGTTCAGAATCCTACGGGCGGCACCATCAACCAGGAGATTCCCGAGGGCAAGGCGCTGTGGTGGGCCGGCATGGTCTCGAGCGTGTCCAAGCGCGTGACCAAAAACGGCGACCCCATGGGCATCGTGCAGCTCGAGGACATGGAAGGCGAGGCCACGGTCGTGGTGTTCCCCAAGACCTACAAGGAGGCCGAGGGGTATCTGTACGGCGAGGTCGATCCCGAGACTGGCGCGCAGCTGTCCGACGCGTTTGTGCGCATTAAGGGCAAGCTCGAGCGCTCGGACCGCGGCGACCAGATCATCGCGCAGGAGATTGTGCCGCTGGAGCTTAGCGAGGAGAAAAACAAGCCCAAGGTCTTTGAGGTCATGGTGCCCAACAGCCGCTTTAGCCAGGGCAATATGGCGCGCCTGGCCACGGTGCTCACCACCAACCCGGGCGGCGACCGCGTGGAGATCTTTATTGAGCAAGTCGACGGGCGCGTGCTGCGTGCTGAGGTGCCGGCCAAGGTCAATGCACGCTCGATTCCGCTGCTGGCAGAGGCAAAGGCCATCGTGGGTAATCAAGGCCGCGTGACGGTTATCTAAGATGATTTTTCTGGGACGGGGATTAAAAAATCATTTTGGGTGACGTGTAGCGGCAGACCAGTTTTTCTGGGACGGGAATGATTTTTTCATCCCCGTCCCAGAAAAATCATCCGGTGGGTGGATTGGAGGAAGTGATGGCACAGGGGACGTTTGCGCAGGCGCTTCGTAAGGAGGCGGCGCTCAGCAGTACCTTTATGAAGGGGCGCTCGCTCATGCTCAACGGCGCCGTGCTGTCGTTTGAGGACTCCGGCTCGCGCTTCTCCAAAAATGTGACTATCGAGGGCACGGTGCGCGGCTCGCGCGGCGACCTGTACAAGACGCACGTGGCGCTCGACATGGACGAGCACGAGGTTATCGACTACGACTGCGATTGCCCCGCTGCCTATCGCTACCCCGGCATGTGCAAGCACGCCATCGCCACGGCGCTTGCGTATCTGGACGCAAGCGGCGCCGAGCCCGTCGAGGGCCTGCGCACACCGGTTCGCACGTTTACGGCGGCGCCTAAGCAAGCCGCGCGTCCTGCGTCTGCCGCACCGGCGGTCAACCCTAACTTTCCCTTCCCGGCGCCCGTCCCCACGAGCCCGAGCCTCATGAAGGCGCTCTCCGATCTTTCGGACGCGCGCATGGATGAGTTGGCGGGCATGCGCCGCAAGCTCGCCGGTACTGTCGACCCCGATGCCCCCAAGGCGGTGTTGGAGCCCTCGCTGGTGCCGTACTACAATCCGCTGTTTGCCGACCGCTTTAGCTGGGCGCTCGAGCTTCGCATCCGCTGCGGCTCGGTGTCCTACGTGGTCAAGGACATCGACGGCATGGCCGCCGCCTACGTGCGCGGCGGCACGTTCTCGTACGGCAAGAAGCTCACATTCCTCCATACGCCCGAGGCCTTTGACGAGGTTTCGGTGCGTCTGCTCGACCTTGTTGTGGCAACGGTTGTGTATCTGAGCGACATCACAAGCTCGCGTTCGGCGTCGTACGATTTTGCACGCAGCGGTTTTGTCGCCGAGCGCCAGCTGCCGCTGTCCGAGCATGACATCGTATATGTGCTGGACTTGCTGCGTGGCCGGACCATCTCCTTTGAGCCCGCCTGGTCGCGGGGAACGACGACGCATCGTTCCTACGAGGTAGCGGTTGAGTTGTCGCCGGTGGGGGAGGACGAGGCCTCGGCAAAACAACCGCCGCTCCTTGCCGCCAAGATCGCGCCGGCGGCCGGTGGCAGCTACGACCTGCGCCTGCCCGCCGATATGTACTGCTTTGCCTCGGGCGACGTTGCCTATCTGGTCGACGCGCACCGCGCGCGCCGCGCCGATGCGGCGTTTGCCCAGCATGCCGCACCGTTTCTGTCGCGTCTGCTGCCCTGTCGCGCGCCGGTCCATATCGCCGCCGAACAGGTGAGCGAATTCTGCCGCATGGCGCTGCCCGTGCTACGCGAATACACCGACCTCACCGCTCCCGCCGTGCTCGACACCGTGGCGCCCGAGCCGAGCTTTGCCATGGCAATCGGTGTCGATGATGGGCTTGTGACCTGCAAGATTACAGTTGCCTACGGCGACTGGTCGGCAGATCTCTTTAGCCTGGGCGCTCCGGGCAGCCTCTTCGAAGAGCAGCGACCGGGCGTGCCGCCGCGCGACGAGATAGCAGAGTTTCGCGTTATGGACACGGCGGCCCTGTATTTCGACTTTTACGAGGGTGGCCTGGCGTTTGAGGAGCGCGATGACGCCCACCTGTTCCACTTGCTGACCGAGGGCCTGTCTGCCCTGTCCGAGCTGGGCGAGGTCATGCTCAGCGACCGCCTGCGCCAGGTCTCGGTTCGCCCTGCGCCCAAGCTCTCGGTGCGCGCGACCGTCAAGAGCAACCTGCTCGATGTCGAACTGGGCGCGAGCGGTCTTTCGGCGGCAGATCTTGCCATCTATCTCGATTCATATAAGCGCCACCAGACGTTTGCGCGTCTCACGTCGGGCGACATCATTCGCCTGGACGAGGGTGCCCGCGCCGCGTTTGGCCTTGCCGAGGATTTGGGGGTCGATGCTGTCGACCTGCTCGACGGCGTTTCGCTTCCCGCGTCGAGCACCCTGTTCGTCGATAGCATGCTTGCGCGCACACCCGCGCTCGAGGCCGATCGCGACGCGGCGTTCCGCCGTACCGTCGAGCGCCTGGACACGCTCGGCAAGATGGACTTTACGGTGCCCGCCTCGCTCAAGGCCACACTGCGTGGCTACCAGGTCGACGGCTACCAGTGGCTCGGCTCGCTTGAGCACCTGGGCCTAGGCGGCATCTTGGCCGACGATATGGGCCTGGGCAAAACGCTGCAGATGATCGCGCACATTCTGGCGCGCGTGGAGGCGGGGGATACCAAGCCCACGCTCGTGGTATGCCCCGCGTCGCTCGTGTACAACTGGGCTGCCGAGCTGGAGCGCTTTGCCCCCTCGCTTGATGTGTGTGCCATCGTGGGCGCCAAGGCCCAGCGTCGCGTGCAAATTGCCGGTGCCGCCGAGCACAACGTGGTCGTGACGTCGTATGATCTCATGCGCCGCGATATCGACGAATACGTCGAGCAGGACTTTGCCCGCGTGGTACTCGACGAGGCCCAGTACATTAAAAACCCGCTCACCCAGGTGGCCCGCGCCGCCAAGCGCCTGCCGGCCGGCGTGCGCTTTGCCCTGACGGGCACGCCCATCGAAAACCGCCTGTCCGAGCTCTGGAGCATCTTCGACTTTTTGATGCCGGGCCTTTTGGGTACGCGCGACTCATTTGCCAAGCGCTTTGAGAGTCCCGTCGAGCATGCCGAGGGCGACAGCGCCGCTCGTCTGCAGGCGCTTGTGTCGCCGTTTGTGCTGCGTCGCGTTAAGGAAGACGTGGTGACCGACCTGCCCGAGAAGATCGAAGACACGGTGATGGCGCAGCTTACCGGAGAGCAGCGCAAGCTCTACCTGGCCAACCAGGACCGCATCGCCCAGCAGGTGCAGCACCGCGAGGCATCCGAGTTTAAGAAAGACAAGCTCAAGGTGCTTGCCGAGCTCACCAAGCTGCGTCAGATCTGCTGCGACCCGCATCTGCACTATGCGGACTACAAGGCGGGAAGCGCCAAGCTCGATACGTGCATGGAGCTCGTGCACGGCGCGCTCGACGGCGGTCATCGCATCTTGCTGTTCAGCCAGTTTACGGGCATGCTCGATATCATCGGCAAGCGCCTGGCAAAGGAGGATATCGCCTTCCTTAAGCTTACGGGCGCATCGTCTAAGGAGAGCCGCGCCAAGATGGTTGCGCAGTTCCAGGCGGGCGAGGTGCCGGTGTTCTTGATTTCGCTCAAGGCGGGCGGCGTGGGTCTCAATTTGACGGCCGCCGACGTGGTCATCCACTACGACCCGTGGTGGAACGTGGCGGCACAGGACCAGGCGACCGACCGCGCCCACCGCATTGGCCAGCAGCACACCGTGACCGTGTACAAACTCATCGCCAAGGATACGATCGAGGAGCGCATTATGCAGATGCAGGAGTCCAAGCGCGATCTGGTCAACAGCGTGCTCGGCGGCGATGGTATCTCGTCGGCACTGTTTACGCGCGAGGATGTTCTGGCGCTGCTCGGTGGCGACGGTCGCTAGCCGCGCGCGGGGTGGGACTGCTGGAGCGGACAGGACGGTCGACGCATTTTGGCCCGACCGCTTGCCTGATCCGTTATGTGTTCATTTGCAATGCCGTGGATGGTTTGTCTGCCTTTGGGCATAAGAACCATCAAGAACATTGGCACATCAGCAAAGGAGAACATCATGGCGAAATTCTTTAAGGACCCCGACGGTAAGCTCATCGCTGCCCTTGGCGACGGCGTTGCGACCCCTGCCGGTTGCACGGAGCTGACCGCAAATACTGAGGACGCGGCGCACGAGAAGCACGTGCCCGTCGTCGAGACCGAGCGCGACGGTCACGTGATTCGCGCACGCGTTGGCTCGGTCGAGCACCCCAGCCTGCCCGAGCACTACATTGAGTGGATCGCCCTTGAGGCCGAGGGCCGTCTGGAGGTCCATTACCTCCAGCCCGGCATGAAGCCCGCGACGTTTTTCGCGGGCGGCTCCAAGACCGGTACCGTCTATGCCTACTGCAACCTGCACGGGCTGTGGTCCGCGACATTCTAGGAGCGCGTCCCCGCTCGGGGTATCATAGCTAGCATATGCACATGCAAGCGCCGACTGCATTATGCGGCCGGCGCTTTTACTACGATTTCGATGGTTTACGACGGAAAGGGCTGGGCCATGAAGCTCGCGCTTGCACAGATCGATATGCGCCTGGGTGATATTGAGGGCATTTGCGGCCGCATCGAGGACCAGGCTCGTCTGGCCCACGAGCGCGGAGCGCGCGTGCTGTGCGTTCCAGCTCCGCTCTTTATGGGCGCCATGCCCGGTGGCCTGGTGGGCGCTGCCGACTTTGAGCACGACATGCTTGCCGGCTTGACTGGTGTCGCCGAGCGTATCCAGGAGCTTGACATGATCTGCATCGTGCCCGCGGCGGTTTCGTTTGAAGGCCAGCCGCTGCTCGACTACATGATGCTCAAGGACGGTCATGTGGTGCCGGCGCGTTCGAGCATTGCCTTGCAGCGTGGCGAGAACAACGACACGCGTTGGGCGCCGCCGGTGTTCGACGTGGACGGCGTGCGCATCGCCGTGATTTTTGACTTGGACCGCGAGCTCGAGATGTTGCCGACCGGCGTCGACCTCATCGCGTATTTCCAATTCAACGCGTTTGACATGACCGACCGCGAGACTGCCGCCATTGCCGCCGTTCGCAGCGGCGCCTACCGCAAGATCGCATCCAAGCGCAGCGTGTGGTTTGCCTGCATGGCGCCGGTCGGTGCCTATGACGAGTCGGTGTATACCGGCGGTTCGTTTGTGCTCGACGACTGCGGTCGCGTGGTGGCCCAGGCGCCGTGTTTTGAGGAGAGCCTGCTGGTTCAGGAGATTCAGCGCGGCGTGATGCTCGATGCCCTGGAAGATCACGAACTGCCCGAGTTCCGTTCCGAGGAGTGGTTGTGGCAGGCGCTGGTGCTCGCCGTGCGCGACAACGCTCGGGCCCACGGTGCGTCGCGTGCTGTGGTGGCACTCGAGGGTGACCTGCCGTCATCCCTGCTGGCGGCGCTGGCCGTTGACGCTCTGGGTTCGCGTAACGTAATTGGCCTGGTGCTGGGGCGCAACCGTATCTTTACGCCGGCGCAGGAGGAGGCCGAGGCTGCCCGCTGTGCCGCCGTCCGTGCCATCGCCGAGCGTTTGCACATTCGCACCGTCGAGCGCGATGCACCGGATGCGGCGCGTGTGCTCGATCGCGACGTGTCGGCGGGCGATGCCGAGCGTCTGCGCTCGCGCACGCTGGGCCTCATGCTGGAGGACACGGCGCTCGAGCTGGGTGCGATGGCGCTGAGCCCGCTGTCCAAAACCGAGTATGCGCTGGCGGCGCCGGCGCTTTGCGGCGGCTACCAGGGCGACTTTGCGCCCTTTGGCGATGTGTACCTGTCGACGCTTGAGTTTGTGGCACGTGTGCGCAACCGCACGTCTGCCGTGGTGCCCCAAGAGCTCGTGACGCTCAACGCGGTGGAGGATTGCATGGAGCGCGTGCTGGCGCAAGCGCTCTCGACGATCGACGGTCCGGTCGATATGCTCGACCGCGCGGCACAGCTGCTCGGCGGGCTTGAGCCGGGTGAGGTCGATGGCGCGCTCGAGGCGCACGTGGACCGCAATCGAGCTTTCGACGACATCCCGATGGCCGCTGGCAAGCCTGAGGCTTGCTCGCTGCTGCTGATGCTCGTTCGACAGGGTGAGGCTGCCCGCCGCATGTTGCCGATGGCGCCGATCGTCTCGGCCCGTTCGTTTGCCGAGCGTGCCTGGCCGTATATGCTCGCGTGGTCCGACCTGGGGCTTAACGGCAAGGAGCGTATGACGGTCGATTCGCTGGCGCGCGCCGAGGTGCGCCGTTTTGCTGACGAGGATACGAGCGAGCGCGTGCGAAACGAGATGATGGGCGTGCTGGGCGAGCTACTGGGTATTTCGCCCGAGCAAATGGAGGAGCTGCGCTCCGAGGACGGTCAGCGTCGTTTGCACGAGGGAATGAAAAAGTTCGAGGGCGAGGTTCAGGACGCCATCGATAAGATGATGGGCGGTCAGGGCGGCCCGCAAGGTGGGCCCCAGGGCGGACCGATGCCGCACCCGCCGGTGGATCCAAGGCAGTTCCCCTTTTTCTCTCAAAACTAACTCTGGGATAGGGCCAAGGTTACGCGGTTTTACCAAACCGCGTAACGAGTCGACGCTGCGCGAGCCCCTGCCGGGCAATCTGCCGCTCAAACCGTCGCTTGCGTACAGAAGTACGCGGCGCTCCTCTTTCGTGACACCTTGCCACGGCAGGGACTCGCTCGCTGACTTATGCTCAACCTATGGTTCAACCTTGCTTGCTAGATACGGTCGCTGTTGTGTTATTCTAGAACAGACGTTCGTGAATAGTGCGCGGGGCCTTGCCTTGTGCTTTGAAAAAGACGAGGGGAGGTTGGCTTGGTTATCTTGGGCATTGACCCCGGTTTGGCTCATACGGGTTGGGGGATTATCGAGGAGCGTCGTGGCGAGGTTCGCTGCCGTGCCTATGGCTGCATCGAGACCAGTGCCGGAAGTCCGCTCGCGGTGCGCCTGTCGCATATCGCCCGCGACCTCAAGGGTGTCGTGGAGCGCTACCGCCCCGATACCGCTGCTATCGAGAGCATTTACTTTGGCGCCAACGTTCGCTCGGCCATCCCTACGGCTCATGCCCGCGGTGCTGCACTCGTGGCGCTTTCGGAATGCGCGCTCGAGATTGGCGAGTACACGCCCATGCAGATCAAACAGGCTGTTGTGGGCACCGGCGCCGCGGACAAACGGCAGGTCGCCTACATGGTGCGCACGCTCACGCAGCTCGACCACGACCCGCATCCCGACCATGCCGCCGATGCCCTGGCCTGCGCCATCTGCCACGTAAACCTCAGCCGCACCCGCGCCCTCACCGGTGGCGAGTTCTATCAACAGAGAGGAACCGGATACTGATGATTTCCCAGCTCCATGGAACGCTTGTCGAGGCCACGATGAGCTCTGCTGTCGTCGATGTGTCGGGCGTTGGCTTTGAGCTCGGCATCTCGGGCAGCACTGCGGCCACGTTGCCGACGCCCGGTGGCGAGGTCTGCCTCTACACGCGCATGCAGGTGCGCGAGGACGCCATGACACTTTTCGGTTTTTCCTCAAAGGATGAGCGCATGATGTTCGACCGGCTCGTGTCCGTTTCGGGCGTTGGCCCGCGCCTGGCGCTTGCCGTGCTTTCCACCTATACCGTGGGGCAGCTGTATTCGCTGGTGATGGCCGAGGACGACAAGGGCATGGCCAAGGTACCCGGTGTGGGCAAAAAGACAGCTCAGCGCCTGATCCTGGAACTCAAGAGCACCTTTGCCAAGGATAAGGGCTTTGTGCCGGTCGACGTGATTCCCGGACAGGTTGCGATGCCCGTGCCCGCTGCCGCTCCCTCGGTGATCGATGATGCCCGTGCGGCGCTCCTTTCCATGGGCTTTAGCCCGCAGGAGACCGATGTTGCCCTGAGCGGGTATGATGGGCAGAATATGCGTGTCGAGGATCTGCTCGGCGCGGCGCTTAAGCGACTCGGAATGGATGCGTGATGTGGGAAGCCGATGACTCTCAGGACTTGTGGGCGACGCCCGGTAACTCGCCGGCGGCATCCATGGCGCACGGCGAGCGCATGGTGGGCTCGGAGCTGACGGCCGAGGATCTCGATGTCGACCGCACTTTGCGCCCTCAGCGCCTGGACGATTACTGCGGCCAGGAGCACATCAAGCAGAGCCTGCGCGTGTTGATCGAAGCGGCGCAGAGCCGTGGCGAGACGCTCGACCACGTGATCTTCTCGGGTCCTCCGGGCCTGGGCAAGACCACGCTGGCCACCGTTATCGCCAACGAGCTGGGCGCTCAGATCAAGACCACGAGTGGCCCTGCCATCGCGCGCACGGGCGACCTGGCGGCCATCCTTACTAACTTGCAGCCGGGCGATGTGCTGTTTATCGACGAGATCCACCGCCTCAACCGTTCGGTCGAGGAGGTCCTGTACCCCGCGATGGAGGACTTTGCCCTCGATATCGTGATTGGCAAGGGTCCGGCGGCGCGCTCGATTCGCCTGGATATCCCCAAGTTTACGCTGGTGGCGGCAACGACCCGCTCAGGCATGTTGACCGGCCCGTTGCGCGACCGCTTTGGCATTTCATATCGCCTGGATTACTACACGGTCGAGGAGCTCGCGCAGATTGTGACGCGCTCGGCGACTATCCTGGGCGTGACGATCGACCATCCCAGTGCACTCGAGATCGGCTCGCGTTCGCGCGGCACGCCACGTCTTGCCAACCGTCTGCTCAAGCGCGTGCGCGATTACGCACAGGTGCGCGGCAACGGCCCCATCGAGCTCGATATCTGTCGCCAGGCGCTCGAGTTCTTCGAGATCGACGAGCTCGGTCTGGACTGGATGGATATTCGCATTTTGGAGACGCTCGCCAAGACGTTCTCCGGTCGCGCCGTGGGACTTACGACCCTTGCCAGCGCGGTGGGCGAGGACCCGGGCACGCTCGAGGATGTCTATGAGCCCTATTTGCTGCAGTGCGGATTGATGATTCGTACGCCGCAGGGCCGTCAGGCAACCCTCCGCACCTTTGAGCACCTGGGGATTGAACCTACCGTTTAGGGCGTTTTGTTTTGGCGGGCTGTTGGACTATCGCTGGGCATCGGGTAAACATATCGCCGTTCATCGGTTATGGGCGTTTTACTATTGCGCGCCCGTGCTATGCTGAATTGGTCTTTTTCTCATTCGGTAACGAAAGGACCGCCCATGCCTACTGACATCGAAATCGCACGTTCTGTCACGCCGCTGCCTATTACCGAGGTGGCCAAGAACGCCGGCGTCGACGTTAAGCACCTTATTCCGTACGGCTTCGACAAGGCTAAGGTCGACTATTCACTGCTCAACGAGCCGACTGATCACCAGGCCAAGCTCGTCCTCGTGACCGCTATCAACCCAACGCCCGCGGGCGAGGGCAAGACCACCACGACCATCGGTCTGGCCGATGGCCTGCGTCGTCGCGGTATCAAGAGCGCCGTGGCCCTGCGTGAGCCTTCGCTCGGTCCCGTCTTTGGCGTCAAGGGCGGTGCCGCTGGCGGCGGTTGGGCCCAGGTCATTCCCATGGAGGACATCAACCTGCACTTTACCGGCGACTTCCATGCCATCGGTGCTGCCAACAACCTGCTGGCCGCCATGCTCGATAACCATATTCAGCAGGGCAACCAGCTCGGTATTGACGTTAAGCGCATCACTTGGAAGCGCGTCGTCGACATGAACGACCGTCAGCTGCGCCATGTTATCGATGGCATTGGCGGTAAGGCCCAAGGTGTGCCGCGCGAGGACGGCTTCGACATCACCGTTGCCTCCGAGGTCATGGCAATCCTGTGCCTGTCTACGAGCATCAACGACCTCAAGGAACGCTTGGGTGAGATTGTCGTCGGCTATAGCTTTGCCGGCGAGCCCGTCCGTGCCCGCGACCTCAAGGCCCAGGGTGCCATGGCCGCGTTGCTTAAGGACGCGCTTAAGCCCAACCTGGTGCAAACGCTCGAGGGCACGCCCGCGTTTGTCCACGGCGGTCCCTTCGCCAACATTGCCCACGGCTGCAACTCTATTATGGCCACGCGTATGGCGATGCGCTTTGGCGATGTTGCCATTACCGAGGCCGGCTTCGGTGCCGATCTGGGTGCCGAGAAGTTCCTCGACATCAAGTGCCGCATGACGGGCGTTCGCCCCAGCGCCGTCGTGGTCGTCGCGACCGCTCGTGCGCTTAAGTACAACGGTGGCGTCGCCAAGCCCGACCTCAACGAGGAGAACCTCGAGGCACTCAAGGCTGGCATGCCCAACTTGCTGCGTCATGTCGACAACATCCAGAACGTTTATGGTCTGCCCTGCGTGGTCGCCATCAACCGCTTCCCGACGGACACCGAGGCTGAGCTTGCACTCATCGAGTCCGAGTGCCAGAAGCTCGGCGTCAACGTTAAGCTTTCCGAGGTCTGGGCCAAGGGCGGCGAGGGCGCGCTCGAGCTGGCCGATGAGGTCATGCGTCTGATTGAGCAGCCGAGCGAGCTCAAGTTTGCCTATGAGGACGGCGCTGATGTCGCTGATGCCCTCGAGGCCGTTGCCACCAAGGTCTACCGCGCCGACGGCGTTGACTTTACGCCGGCCGCCAAGCGCCAGCTCGCCGAGCTGCGCGAGAACGGCTTTGGCAACCTGCCGGTGTGCGTCGCCAAGACGCAGTACAGCTTTAGCGACAACGCCAAGGCCCTGGGCGCTCCCGAGAACATCCGCATCACCGTGCGTGAGCTCAAGGTTTCCGCCGGTGCCCACTTTGTGGTCGCGCTGACCGGCAGCGTTCTGACCATGCCGGGTCTGCCCAAGGTGCCCGCGGCCGAGAACATCGACGTCGACAACGACGGCAACATCACCGGCCTGTTCTAAGTCTGCTGTCCATAGCTGCTTGTCCGCCCCGCCGTGCCCACAAGGCCCGGCGGGGCTTTTTGATCCTTAGGCCCGCGCATGTCTTGTAGATACCGACGGACTCTGCCCATCATAGGCTTTTGCGCGGGTAGAATGCATGGATAACTTGAGGCTCACGCGCGACGGAAAGGAATCGTTGCATGGATCAGGACAAGACAACCGTGATGGGCGGCTACGGTTCCGCGCAGGCTGGCGATAGCGCCGATGCGACCCGCGTTGTTCCCAACCCCGGTTATGCCGACCCCGCCGCGACGCAGCCTTCTGCCGAGCCCACCCGGGTTATGGGCTATGGCGACACGGCGCAGGATTCTTACGCTGCATCTTCGCAAGGCCCCTATGGCAACGCAGCTCCGGATCCGTTTGATTACGCGCCGCAGGATTCTTATGCTGCCTCGACGCCGAATCCCTATGACAACCTGCCGCAGAATCCCATTCCGCAGCCTCAGCAGACGACGTATATGCCTCGCACGGCGCAGCCTCGCTACGAGTCGCGCGAGCCGTATCGCGAGTACCCCAAGTCGATTCCGCAATATGGCGAGGACGAGGAAGAGACGCCGTCGCGTTCGTCGAGCGTGATTAAGAAGATCCTCATCGTGCTGGCGATCTTCTTTGCGCTGTCGGTTGTGTTTGCCATCGTGTCGGGCATGCTCAACAAGCGGGGGAGTTCAACGGCCGATACCACTGCCGAGCAAACCGAGTCCGCCTCGTCTAGCACCGTCGATCTGAGTGATATCCCGGGGCAGTACTGGTCCAACGCCAAGAAGATCCTCAAGTCGCGCGGCGCCGATCTTTCGAATGCCGTGGTCCTGACTGATGATGGCTCAACGCCCGTCGTCGATGCCAACTGGGTCGTTACTTCTGCCTACTATAACGACAACGGCAACCTCGAAATTCAACTCACGCACAAGAACAGTTCGGGCAACTCGTCCGACGGCCAAAGCGGTACCGACAGCTCGAGCTCCAATACGCTGGAGGACTTGAGCAACAAGGCGCAGGAGTTGGGAGACAAGGCGCAAGAGCTGGGCGACACCGCTCAGAACCTGGGCGATACCGCGCAGAACTTGGGCGGCATGGCGACGGATGCCTGGAACGCCCTGCAAAACGGCATCTCGGGCGCGCAGGGAAACTAGCGGACGAGCGGAGCGGGGCTACAGCTGCTCGGCCGGACGCTCGGGCGAGCTGAAGCCCGAATCAAACGTGACGACGCATGAGACATCGGGCCGGCGCTCGTGCACGATGCGCGTGACGAGCTCCAGCAGCTCCTCGTCGGATATGTCAAAGCCGTCGGGACGCACCAGGTCAAACGAAACGAACCCGTCGTGCTCGTGCAGATCGTGGATGGAGAGCGCGGGATCGATCTGCATGACGCCGCGCTTGACCCAGCCGCGCAAGTCATCGCCGGTTGTCGCGATGGGGTCGCAGTGCAGCGTGATACCAATGCCCATTTGGCGCTTGATGTCGTGCTCGATGGTGTCCAGAATCTCGTGGTGCTCAAACGCGTCGCCCTCGCCGGGCATCTCCACGTGGGCGCTGGCAAACTGACGACCGGGGCCGTAGTCGTGCACCATGAGGTCGTGTGTGCCCAAGACCTGCGGATAGGACATGATCTTGTCGCGGATTGCCTGGACGAGCTTGGGGTCGGGCGCTTGCCCCAGCAACGGGCTGATGGCGTCGCGCACCAGGCCCAGGCCGCTGATGCAGATGAAGATGCCCACACCCAGGCCTGCCCAGCCATCGAGATCAAAGCCGGTCGTCTGCGAAATAAGCGCCGCCACCAAGACCGAGCCCGAGGTGATGACGTCGTTTTTGGAGTCCTGCGCCGTGGCGATGAGCGTTTCGGAGTCGATGCGGTCGCCCAGCGTGCGGTTGAACGCGGTCATCCAGAGCTTAACGAGCATGGACAAGACGAGGGCGGCTAAGGAGAGCACCGAATATGCAGTGGGGGAAGGCTTGATGATCTTAGTGACCGACTCGAGGATCAGATTGATGCCGACGGCGCAAACCAGGACGGCGACGAACAGGCCGGCTAGGTACTCATAGCGACCGTGGCCATAGGGGTGGCCTTCGTCTGCCGGGCGGCTGGCAAGGCGGAACCCGAGCAGACTCACGATGTTGCTCGAGGCATCGGAGAGGTTGTTGAAAGCGTCGGCGATGAGGGAGACGGAGCCGGCGAGCAGACCCGCGATGCCCTTGGCCAAGCACAGCGTGATATTGAGGCCGATGCAGATGAGGCTTGCGGCAAAACCCGCGTTGGTGCGGCAGGAGGTATCGACCGGCTCGCTTTCGCTGCCGGGAACAAGCATATGTACCAGCCGATTTACAAATAGCATAGTGGTCGTCCTCACAATCATGTTTAAGGGGATAGTGTAGCTCGCGCGGGGGCGCCGTGCACCGATGCTCAGAAAATGCAGCAATAGTCTGCTGGTGCTAACGAGCGAGCCTTCTCGTCTGCCTGGGTGGTCCATTTTGGGCCACATGGGTATGGGCATGTGCCTGCTTGCTCGACATACTTAATGTCGACAGCCCCTGTGCAAAGGAGGACGTTTCCATGGACGAGATGTTTGCCATTAAATGTCAAAACTGCGGCGGCCCTATGTACTCGCACCAGGCTAAGCGCAGCTTTGAGTGCGCTTATTGCGGTGTGGTCATTCCGTGGCAGGCTGATGCGGGGGAGCCCAAGAGCGCCCTGGGCATTCGCCATACGCCGCTGACGGTGGTAGATGGACTGCTCAAGCTCACGCATGTGTCGCAACTCGAGCGCCCGGAGGACCCGGACTGGTATTTCTTCAATTCGCACTGGCGCAATCAGTCGGTCCTGGAACATCTGCTGTGGGAGGATCGCGGTACGGCGCAGGAGTTCCAAGAGGCCACGCATGTGAGCATTCCTTGCCCCTTCTGTGGTGCGTCCTTTGAGGGCGAGTCGACCCAGCGCGTGTTTGAGTGCCCGTCCTGCGGCAACAAGATCGGCATTGCCGACCTGCTCAAGCCGGGGACGTTTAGCAAGCGTCTGACCATGGGCGTGGGTGCAGAGTATGTGCCGGAGCAGGGCATTCCCTGCGAAATCTCGCCGCAGCAGGCACGTGCCAACGCACTGCAGCTGGTGCGCCAGTATGCGGAAGCCTTTGCCGGGCACGACGTGGAAGATGCGATCCAAAACGACATGATGCTCTTCTATTTCCCCATGGCGCTGGCGGACCTGCGCATGATGGCGTCCTTCCCGGGCAAGGGCCTGAGCAAGGAGACCCTGGTGTACTACGAGGTGCTCGACTGGGCATACCCCAGGGCAAACTACCTGGACGTTCGCCTCATGGGCATTTTGGAGCCGTGGGACTTTGCCAAGGTCGGTCCGTTCGATCCCGCCATGCAGGAAGGTGACTTTCGCGTTGTCTCAGTCGATGCGTCTACCAAGGACCAGGTGGTCATTGATAAGTTGGCGCTCGACGTTGCGGGCAACGACGCCGAGGATGTACTGGGGCTCAATAAAAAGAGCATTCGCATGTGGGCGCGCAAGGCCCGCAAACATAAGGACGGCCTGGTGATGGTGCCGGTCTACTTTGTCGATCGTCCGGCGACAGACGGCCGCGATGGCGAGCAGGTGCGCATTGCCGTAAACGGCCAGACGGGCCGCGCGGCCGCGGTGGTGTTTAGCGACAAGCGCGAAACGCATATCGTGGCGCCGCTCAGCCCGAGCCTGCATCTGTCCGGTGAGAGCACCGTGCACGCCACGCCCGTCGAGGTCAAATACGTTAAATCGCCCTTCCTGTACCAGATCGTGCGCCGTGGAGGCGGCGAGCAACCGCGCCAGGTTGCAGCCGCCGTCGAGGGTTCCTACCGAGAGGAGAAGCCCAAACGCCGCGGTCTGCTGGGTGCGCTATTTGGGAAGTAGGGGAGTAGCACCGGTTGTTGCCGTAAGGTGATGGCCGGGGGTGCGGGGCAGCTCTCAGGAGTGCGGGCTGCCGTCTGATTGTTTGAGGGTGCCAGATGTAAATAAACAGTGGAGCGGCTGCAAAAGAGCCTCCTCACTGGGTAAAATCAGGTTGTGCCGCGGAACCCGCTCCTCAGCTAGTCACACTTCGGAAGCGCGGGCAACGCAGGTATTATCGTCTAAAGGGCCGGCTGCAACCGGCCCTTTTCTGTGGCAGCCAATGGACCCACATCAGACGAAGGCCGCGTCTTTGCCTGTCAGGTCACGCTCGCCAGCCACGGCTAGAATGTCGTTGCCGGCGTCCATGACCGGTATTGTTTCGTAGCGTGCGTCGCAACCGCGAGTGCGCCTGCGACGGCTGCGGTGGCTTCGGTCGCAACGTGCTGCTACCCTTGCGTTTCGCCATTAGTCGCTTCGTTGATGGCGCGGTACTCGGCGCTTAGTTCGCGCGCCAGCTCTTCCTTGCTTGGAAGATACGGCAGGTATTTGGCGGCAAACACTTGGTCGTTGTCTTCGGGCAGCGTGTACTCGACAATCGAATCGCTTTTGTCCGCGCAGAGCACGATGCCTATGGGCGGATTGTCGCCTTCGTTCATGAGCTCGCGCGTGTAGTAGTTCACATACATTTGCATCTGGCCCAGGTCCTGATGCGTAAGATCGTCCGTCTTAAGGTCGATGAGCACGAAGCAGCGCATCAGATAGTTGTAAAAAACAAGGTCAATATAGAAATGGCGCCCATCAAAGGTGATGCGCTTTTGGCGCGCCTCGAAAGCGAAGCCACGGCCAAGCTCCAGCAGGAACTTCTGAAGATGCGTGATGAGCGCCTGCTCTAGATCGCTCTCGCGAAACGCAGCATCGTCCGAGAAACCTAAAAACTCCAGTACATATGGGTCGCGGATGATATCCTCGGGGCGATGGGTCGGGGCGCTCTCTTGGATTTCCTGGGTGACGGCCTCTTTGTCCTTGCTGGCAAGTAGGCGCTCGCGGAACATGGTGTTGATCTGGCGTTCGAGCTGACGCGTGCTCCAGCGAGAATCGGCGCATTCGTTCATGTACCAGGTGCGAGCTTCGGGGTCAGGAATGCGTATTAACCTGCGGTAATGTGTCCAGCTCAATTCGGGACGCAGTGAGTCCCGAATTGGAAATGCAAGATAGAACTGACGCATTTTGCGCAGCTCTCTTGCTTCAAAACTTTTACCAAAATCCTTGGTAAGTCTGATTGCGAGGGCCTTGAGCAGCGCCTCTCCATACTTGGCGCGCCCCTCTCCGCCCTGTTCATCAACAATACTCTTGCCGATCTCCCAATATGCCTCAACCATCGCAAAGTTAACGGCGGTATAGGCCTTGTCGCGAGCGGCGTTGAGAATCGAGGAGACCTGCTTGTAAAAACCTTCGGGCACGATTGCCGATTCTCCACGGTTTACCAGTTCGCCCATCACTGTCGCCCCACTTTCCTTTTGTGGAATGCGTCTTTATCACATTTAGTTTAAAGCCTCGCGCGGACACGAATTGCTGTGCTGTCTGACATCTTCGCATGGGGCCTTGCGGTGACTAAAATGTGACCATAGAGGCAGTTTTAGCGAATCCCACGGGAGCGACGCGTATGGACAATAACACGCTGCTATTCCAGGACAAAGGTTCGGGTAGGTATAAAGACGTCAAGATCTACCCCAACCGTATTGAGGTGCTCAAGAAGGGCACTTTTGGTGGCAAGCACACCGAGATTGTCTATCTTAAGGACATTACGGGGGTCAACAGGATCAAGGGCCGCGATGTTTTTCTGCGTAACAGGCTGTTGACTGCTTGTGTCTTTAGCCTGAGCAGCCGTGCGAAGGCCCAGGAGTTTGTTAACGCGCTGAACATGGTGATGTAGCCTATGGCGGCGTTTGGGCCAAGGTAAAAATCGGGGGCACAGAACGGTGTCCTGCGCCCCCCATTGAGTCGATGTGTCTAAAAGGCCGGCTTGCCTATTCGCTACCGTCCCCAGCGTTTTCGCGGTCGTTGGCAAGCATTGCCGCGCCGGCGACCGTTGTCGCTACGGCGGCGGCAGCGAGCCCGGCGGCAATGCCGGAGCCGTCGCCCGTGTCGGCGAGTTTTCCGCCCGAGTTCTTGCCCTTGTTGCCCTTACCGTTCTTATCAGCGCTGCCTGCGTTGGAACCCGTGCCACCGTCGGTGCCGGTGCCGCCTGCACTGCTCGAGGCCGCTACGGTAAAGCTCGCGGCTCCGTCATTAGCAAGCTTGTAGTTTTGCGCCGCGTCGCCCAAAAGACCGTTCGCGCGCACCCAGTACGTTCCCGCGGTAAATGCCTCGCCCTCGACCATTGCCGTGCCCGGAGCGCCGTCCGCGTCGTGCACAAACTCGAGCTGAGCCGTGCAGGCATCGTTTTCGAGTTTGCCCTCGAGCAGCGCCGCGACCTTTGTGCGCACATCCTCGCCGGCCTTAAGGCCTTCGAGCCCCTCAAAGTGGGGTGTCAGTGCGCGCGGATCGATATCGATGGGCACGGATCCCTGCAGCCCCGTAACGGTCTCGTTGCCCAAGGCGTCGACATCCACGTATTCGATGGTAAACGCATGGCCCGAAGCCGCCACGTTGAGTACGTTGCTGCTGTCGACAAGGCGGAAATGGCCCTCGCCAACGGTCTTGCCATCCTGGAGCGAGGCATCGCTCAGCGAGTCGCCGTACGTCATGCGCATGCGGGTCGGGAGGCAGCACGAAGCCGACTGCGTGTGCTTCGTATCGTAATTGTAATTGCGCTGGTAGATGCTCCGGGCCAGCGCCGCATCAACAAAGTCGGATGCGATGATGCCAATGTGCTTGAGGTAATCTGACTTTGTATCCTCGGTGCCGCTGGGATTGATGTACGGGCTCTTGTACAGATGCTCGTTGACTACTCGTGCCGAGGTAAAAGGATTGCCTCCGTGCGACAAGCCCGTGCAGCTGGTGTAGTTGATAGACCAGCAACGCTCCTGGACTTGCACCTCGGCCCCGGCATCGTCCACGACGTCTACCTTGTTGCACGTGCGCCCGGTCGTTTCCTTCAGCGCATTATCGACCCAGCTGAGCTTGTCGGTTCCCGTGAGTTTGTACTTGTCCTGGGCATATACCTTGGTGCAATAGGGCTCTTCATTGCCCGTTTCCCCTATGGCTTCAAATCCCCGCGCGTCTTGGACGAGACACATCGACTGCCCGGAATGCGCCTTGATCTTGTCATCCCATTGGGTGAGGTCGAGGCCCCACGTGTGGCCGCTTACGCTGTTGCCGGCGAGCCCAAATCGACGCAGCAGGACGATCTTTCCGCGCACCTCGCCCAGCGTGGGGACGTGGCTCGACGTGTAGAACAGGTTGGGGTTATCGGCCATAACCTTGGCGAAGGCCGTCGTTATGCTTTCGTCGGTAGCCTCATCGTTGCCGCGCGATGCGAGCATGATGAGCGCTTCTGACGGGTTTTCGTTCAAAAACGTTTTGAAGTACCCGATGACATCGGAGAGATGCAGATAGTTCCCGTCTTTTTTGAGTAGGTAGAAAATCCCGTGGTCGATGCCGGGGTCATCGCCCTTTCCGAGCCGGATATCAAAATAGCGAATGCCTTCGAGCAGCTGCGTGGGAATGTAATCCTGCTGGCATTTTACTTGCGAGGATTGGGGCTCAGTGTCGTTGTCCACGCTGCAGGTGCCCGAATCGTGCGTACCCGGGATGCTCAGCTCGTCGAGGAACTTGTTGTCGTCGACGTATTTCATCCAACATGGTCCGTCGACGTAGCTGCTGTACGTGATCCAGTCGAGGCTGCTAACCGTGGCATCGTTCTTTTTCATGTCGTAACCGATAAGTTCGAGCTCCCACGGAATGCTCTTACTCTTATGGCAGATCTTATTGTTGTCCTGGTCTTTGCCCGTTCGATTCTATTGCCAGGTACTTAATGTCTTTTTTCTCGGTTTCTTTCTCGACCGTGCGGTCTCGGATGATGTAGGTTCCGTTTGATTGACGCTCGAACGCAAAAGCGCGGCTGGGCTTGTTGTCATACTCGCCGCCCCATACGTGGATGACCTTTCCATCTTTGTCCGAGTCGTCGTCGACCGACCAAATGCTGTAGCCCGTCTTTTTATGCTCTTCGAAATTGAGCAAGGTGCGGATGGCGTACCAGTTTGTATCGTCATTCTTGGTCGTTACGTTCTCAAGGATGAGCTTGCTGGACGTGCCGTCGTTAAACAGGTGACAGACGTTGCCGCGAACGTTGCCGTCTTGGTTGACGCTCGCGGTGCGAAAATAGCCCGCGGGGCGAAGGCGAATGACGAAATTGTGGAGGCTGTCCGACGGTGCGGGTGTGTTGTCTGCAAATGCCGCTCGCAGGGGAATGCCCGGCGCTGCGGTTTCGGGCAGGCTTGCAAGTGGTGACAACGCCGCAAGCCCTAGGCCCAGCGTAAACGCTCGGCGGCTGATGGCATGGTGTTCGGTCATAACTTCTCCATTCGCAGAGTGCGGTTATGCGATAGTTTTGGTCACTATACTGCCCAGATGTTTAAAGATGCTGGTTTAATTGTCTGCGCGGCGCAATAAATCGGCGGGCGGACGTGTTGGGGTGTTTGTCGTTTTCGTACTGTTGCTACATTTGGAGCGGTTCCGGCGTCCGGCATCCTCGCGTTCGTTGGCTACCGGCATAAGAAAGGGAGGGTCGGTTTACCGGCCCTCCCTGGGTACGAAGCGCTGGGGTACCGCCGCTTGTTAGCACTGCGCCCGTGTTTCCCGCTGCGCTCGCCAGTTACTTAGCGCTTGATCTCGATATCGTCGAGCTTGACGTCCATGGCCTCGGTCTTGGCCTCGGCGATGTCGTCGGCAAATTCCAGAGACTTCATCATGGTCTCGACGGCGTCCTTGTGCTCCTCGACGTTGTCGATGCGCACATACACGCTGCCACCGTCAACGTCGGTGAAGTACTCGGTCGTCACGCCGCCCGAGTGTGTGTAGGAAGCGTTGCGTCAGGTCTTGCCGTTGTACTTGACGGGGTCATTCTCGGTCCACTCAAAGCTGGCATTCCACTTTGCCTCGTAGTCGAACAGCTCGTCGGCGTTCTTGTCAGAGTCGAAGACGGGGATGAAGCGATCACTGGCGTGCTCGCTCTCGGTGAACTTAAACTGGGCCCTGTCGGCGGTGTCGCCGGCAACGTCGGTAATCTCGACGCCCTCGGGAACCTCGACCTTAAACCAAATGAAGTCGGTCCTCATATCCACGGCTGGCTTTTCTGCCCCGCCGCCACCGCCACTTCCGGTAGCGTCGCCGCTGCCACCGCAGCCCACCAGGGCAACTGCGGCAAAGAGACTGATGCAGAGGGTGAGAATCGCAAAGGCCTTCTTTTTCATGGTCGTGTCCTCCTCGATCTGTAACCGCCCATGGATTACCTGTCTTTACTGTACGCGTGGACGGCTCGCTAGGGTGGGCCATGTGTCCCATTCTGAGGGCCGGATTTGCGCCGTTAAGTGGCAATATGTTCGGGCGCAAAAGAGGGGAGGGCTGGTGCTGTCGGCCCTCCCCGGGTTGGGCGCCCGTTGTTTTAATGGGGCGCATGTGCGCGGGTGCGCGTAGGCGCGTGCGGGTGTCCCGTTACTTGATCTCGATGCTCGAAATCTCGACTTCGCGTGCCTCGGAAACTGCCTCTTCCATGTCATCGGGGAACTCGATGGAGTTGAGGAGTGCCTCGGCTTCTTTCTTGTGCTGGTCGAAGTTCGAGATGAGGACGTAGACGCTTCCCGGCTCAACATCGGTAAAAAGCATGGTTGAGATGCCGCTGTTGTCCTCGTATGTTCCGACGAGCCACGTCCTGCCGTTATACTCGACGGACCCGCCATCTTTCCACTGGAACGTATCCCCCTTCTTTTCCGCCTGGTCGGCGTGGGATTCCTCGGCCGTCAGCGCTTTTTTCCAAACGGGGATAAAGCGATCGGCCGAGGCGTTCTCGTCTTCGGGGAAGGTGAGCTGGACCCTGTCGGCATTCTTGCCGGCAGAGTCGCTTACGCCGACGCCCTCGGGCATCTCGACCTTAAACCAGATGTAGTCGGTCTTCTTGGCGACGGGGGCCTTTTCCTTGCTCTCGCTCTTGGGGGCGCTGCCGCCGCCCGATGCGCTCCCGCCGCAGCCCACAAGGGCGAGCGCGGCAAAGAGGGCGATGCAAAGGGAAAGGATTGATAGGGTCTTTTTCATCATGGTGGCGTCCTCCTTGTCTGCTGATGACATCACGGCGCCGCATGCTGTTGGGGTACTGATTGCGCTGGCGGCGGATGTCTCTGTGTACTGTGCGACTTATGCCTCCGTTCATCGCTTGTGGCCGTTGCGCGGCCGTTCCCCAACGGGTTCCTTACTTATAGATATGCCCCAGCTTGTGCTGCTCGGGAGTCTCGAAAGGTGGGCCATGTGTCCCATGTTTGCGTTGACATGGCCTATCGTGTGCCATAGAAATCCGCGATGGCCAGGTGCGCTGACGCTCGCGTACTTATGGGCTAGACTTAGCACCATTACGTGATCGATGCGGTCGGCCGACGTCGGCCGCCCGACCGATATATATGACTTGAAGGTGCGTGTGCGTATGAGCCAAGAGATGATGGATAAAACCTGTCGCGGTTTTGCCGAGGCGCTGGCCGCGCGCGAGCCAGTTCCCGGTGGTGGCAGCGCGAGCGCTTTTGTGGGCGCGCTGGGCGCCTCGCTGTGCGGAATGGTTGCCCGCTACGGTGCGACCAATCCCGCGCTTGCTGATCGTGCGGATGACCTGACGCGTGCGTTTGCCCAGGCAGACGAGTTGGCGCAGGAACTAGTGGGCCTGGTTGCCGAGGATGTGCGTGCGTACGGCCAGGTGTCTGCGGCATACGGTATTCCGCGCGAGGACCCGGCTCGACCGGCTGCGATTCAGGACGCGTTGCACGTGGCGGCCATGCCGCCGTATCGGATCATGGATGCCTGCGGGCGCGCGCTGGCGCTGCTCGAGGACATGGCAGACAAAGGCTCGCGCCAGTTGCTGTCCGACGTGGCGTGCGGTGCCGTATTCTGCCGCGCTGCCATGCAGGGCGCGAGCCTGACGCTCTTTGCTAACACCACATCTATGAAAGACCGGGCGCGCGCCGAGGAACTCGAGGCGGCGTGCGATGAGCTGCTGGATACGTGGCTGCCGCGCGCTGATGCGCTGGCGCGCCGCGCCGCCGATGCCGCGAGGAAGAGGGGGTAGCCATGGCAGAGCTGCTCAAGGGTGCTCCCGTTGCCCGTGCTTTGACCGAGGAGCTCGCCGCTCGCTGCACGGCTTTGCGCGAGCGCGGCGTTGTGCCGACGCTGGCCATCGTTCGCGTGGGCGAGCGCGAGGACGATCTATCCTACGAGCGCGGCGCCCTCAAGCGCTGCGAGAAGGTTGGCATCGAGGCTCGCCGCATTTTGCTTCCCGCCGATGTTTCGCAGGACGAGCTGCTGGCGGCTATTAAGGACATCAATGCTGACCCCGCTGTTCACGGCTGCCTGATGTTTCGCCCGCTTCCCGCTGGACTTGACGAGGATGCGGTTGCCGCGGCGCTCGATCCCGCCAAGGACGTCGACTCCATGACGCCGGCCTCGCTGCTTACCACGCTTTCGGGTCGTGGCGAGGGCTTTGCTCCCTGCACGGCCGAGGCCGTGTTGGCGTTGCTGGACCATTACGGTGTTGAGCTGGATGGGGCAAAGGTTGCTGTGGTCGGACGCTCACTGGTAATTGGCCGCCCCGTTGCCGCCATGCTTACGGCGCGCAACGCAACCGTGACGACGTGCCATACGCATACGCGCGATCTTGCCGCCGAGTGCTGTGCTGCCGACATTGTGGTTGCCGCCGTTGGACGCGCGCGCACGATTGGCGCAGATGCGGTCCGCGAGGACCAGGCGATTATCGATGTTGGCATTAATTGGGACGAAGCCGCTGACAAGCTGGTCGGCGACGTCGATTTTGATGCCGCGGAGCCGGTTGTTGGCGCAATCACCCCCGTGCCGGGTGGCGTGGGCGCCGTGACGACAGCAATTCTCGCCAAGCACGTGATCGAGGCGGCTGAGCGCGCGGTAAAATAGGCGTTTGGAGGCTGTTTAGGGGGTTGGTTAGATACCCTGTGGTCAAAAAATGCCAAATATGAGTACTGTTGCCAAGTTAGTCACATATGTTTGAGATCATTTTGGCTCTTTAGCGATAAGTAATATCGTTAAAGAGCCAATTTTATTGGACGTATGGGGAATTACTAGACTCAGTTTTTGGACAGGTGAGGATTCCCGGCGCCCGGAACAGTGCAATTTGCTGCCACTAAATTTGTGACAGTACTCATATTTGGCATTTTTTGACCACGGGGGCTGCCGAGGCCGTGGTTTCGCCCTTTTTGCGCCGAAGCGATACACTGTTGCCGTTTGATTTCTTCGCTCAAGGAGGATGCGCATGCCGTGCACAACGATTTTGGTTGGTAAGAACGCGAGCTACGACGGGTCGACCCTGGTCGCGCGTAACGAGGACTCGTCCAACGGGGTGTTTGAGCCCAAGCGTATGCGCGTGGTGCATCCCGACGAGCAGCCGCGCGTCTACACGAGCGTCCTGAGCCACCTGACCGTTGAACTGCCCAATAACCCCATGCGCTACACGAGCGTCCCCGATGTTGTCCCGGGCCACGGCATCTGGGCCGAGGCCGGTTTCAACGAGCTCAATGTGGGCATGTCCGCAACCGAGACGCTCACTACCAACGAGCGCGTTCGCGGTGCCGACCCGCTTGTGGACTACGTGCCCGCCAAGGGCAACGAGGGTGAGGACGGCTATGTGCCGGCGCAGCCTGGTGGCCTGGGCGAGGAGGATATGGTAACCCTGGTCCTGCCCTACGCCAAGTCCGCCCGCGATGGCGTTCGTATCCTGGGCGACCTGCTCGAGCGCTACGGCACCTACGAGAACAACGGCATCGCCTTTAGTGATGTGGACGAGATCTGGTGGCTCGAGACCATCGGCGGCCACCACTGGATCGCCAAGCGCGTGCCCGACGACGCCTATGTAACCATGCCCAACCAGCTGGGCATCGACAGTTTTGACCTGGATGACGCCGAGGGCGCCCAGGCCGACCACATGTGTTCCGCCGACCTGCGCTCCTGGATGACCGAGTGGCATCTGGACCTGACGCTGGGCGTCGAGGGCTACGGCCCGGCTGCGGTCTTTAACCCGCGCGAGGCCTTTGGCTCGCACAGCGACAGCGACCACGTCTACAACACGCCGCGCGCCTGGTACATGCAGCGCTGCCTCAACCCCAGCGACGTGTGGGATGGCCCCGACGCCGACTACACGCCCGAGAGCGACGATATCCCCTGGAGCCGCGTGCCCGAGCGTAAGGTGACCATCGAGGACATCAAGTACGTACTCTCGAGCCACTACCAGGGCACGGAGTACGACTGCTACGGTAGCAAGGGCACGCCCGCCACGCGCGGCGCTTATCGCCCCATCGGCATCAACCGCAATAGCCAGCTCGCCGTGTTGCAGCTGCGTCCCTATGCGCAGCCGGCCTATCGCGCCGTGCAGTGGATGGCCTTTGGCTCCAACTCGTTTAACGCGCTGGTCCCGCTGTACGCCAACGTCGAGACCATGCCCGAGTACTATGCCGACACGCAGGCTCGCGTGACGTCCGAAAACTTCTACTGGGCCAACCGCCTGATCGGCGCTCTGGCCGACGTCCGCTTCCATGAGTGCGGCCGCGCTGTGGAGGACTATCAGGAGAAGGTCGGTGGCATGGGCCACAAGCAGATCCATGACGTCGATGCCGCTGTTGCCGCGCTGCCCGAGGCCGAGGTACCCGCCGAGCTTGCCCGCGCCAACGAGGCCTTCGCCGAGCTTGTGTGCGTAGAGACCGATGCCCTGCTGGGCAAGGTGCTCTACACCACGAGCTGCGCCATGAAGAACTCTTTCGCGATGAACGACAACGTGAGGTAGGGATTTCCCGTCGATCGAATAGTGCTAAAACGCTTTGTCGCTTTCGCTCAATCTTGGGTACAAGAACGCCAATGCAGTTGTTTGTGATTGGAGACAACCATGGTTATGAAACTCGATCAGCTTGTTAACGGCGCCATTAACGTGGGCTTTGGCGCTGCCGCCGTTGCTGTCGAAGGCGGCAAGAAGGTCCTCGACGACCTTAATACCAAGGGCGAGCAGGTTCGCAAGGACGCCGGCACCCCCGATATCGCCCGTAGCGTGTCCGACATGTTCGAGCAGGCCGGCGGCACCATCTCCGACCTGACCGAGCGTCTGGGCATGCAGGGCGAGACCGCGGCCCAACGCGTGCTCGACGAGCTCATTCTGGCTCGCGTCCGCGTTATGACCGCGCCCGAGCGCACGGCCTTCCTGGCTCATGTGCGCGACATCGTCGATTCGGTCGAGGACAACGTGACCTCGGTGCCCGTCGAGTCTGTTGAGCCCGACGATGCGAAGGATACCGAAGAGGCCGAGTAGCAGCGCAGATGGCAGATTCCACCACCGATTACAACAATCTAGATCCTCTGGGTGACGAGGCGGCGGTTGTCGATGAGGTCGACGCTGCCGTCTCGGGCGCTCGCAAGAAGCCACGCGCTGTCGATATGGTGCCCGAGGAGCCCGACGCGATGGCACCGGACGAGGAATACCAGCTCACGCCGGCGGGTCGTCGCGAACGCATCGGGCAGATTGTTCGCCTGGTCAAAAAGTACCGCGTGTGGGATAACCTCACGCCGGTTCGTTTGCGCCGCCTGCTCGAGGAACTCGGCCCCATGTTCGTCAAGATGGGGCAGATTCTGGCCAACCGGTCCGAGATTTTGCCGCAACGCTTTTGCGACGAGCTGCGTCGTCTGCGCTCCGACGTGGAGCCGGTGCCGTACGAGGTGGTGCTTCGCTGTCTGGAGGAAGAATACGGCCTGCGCCTGGGGGAGATGTTCGATGCGATCGACCCCAACCCGCTCGGTAGCGCATCGCTCGCGCAGGTACACCGCGCTCGTCTGGTGACGGGCGAGGACGTAGCCGTCAAGGTGCAGCGCCCCGGTGCGCAGCAGGTTATGGCGCAGGACATCGATATCATCCGCTCGGTGGTGCGTATCGTTTCCAAGTTCGTCAACACCGATCAGTTCGTTGACCTGCACGGCGTAGTCGAGGAGTTGTGGACCTCGTTTCGCGAGGAGACCAACTTTTTGGCCGAGGCAAAAAACCTCAACGACTTCTACGAGTTCCATAAGAGCGTTCATGGCGTGACGTGCCCTAAATCCTATCTGGACCTGTGCACCGAGCACGTGGTGGTTATGGACTACGTCGACGGCATTTCGATCGCCGATCCTGAACGCTTGGTGGCCGAGGGCTATGACTTGGAAAAGATCGGTGCCGCAATTGTCGAGGACTACTCGACGCAGGTGCTCGATGACGGCTTTTTCCATGCCGACCCGCATGCGGGAAACATCATCCTCAAGGACGGTATTGTCTACTTTATCGACTTGGGTATGGTCGGACGTATGTCGAGCCATGACCGCGGTATCGTCAAAGACATGATTTTCGCCGTGGCCGAGGGTGACGTGCCCAAGCTCAAGGATTCGCTCATGCGCTTTGCCGTGACGCGCGGCGATTCGGCCGAGCTTGACCATTCGGCCTTTTTGTCCGACTTGGACTTTATTGTTGCCGACTTTGCCGGGCTCGACCTTAAAGACCTGGATATCGGCGAGTTTTTGACCTCGCTGGTAAACCTCGCGCGCAAAAATGACGTTGAGCTGCCGAGCGTGGTGACGATGTTCGCCCGCGGCATGGTGACGCTCGAGGGCCTGTTGACCGAGTACATGCCCAACGTCAACATGATCCAGATCATCCAGACGCACATCAAAAACGAGAAGAGCACCTACGCCCGCATGCGCGAGATGAGCCGCGATCTTGCCGCGAGCAGCTATCGCGCGGCAAAAGGCTCGCTCGAGGCGGCCGAGTATCTGGGCTTGGCTTCGCGTATGCTTACGCGCGGCCAGCTTAAGGTAAACACGCAGATCATGAGCAGCGATAAGGCGCTGCGACAGCTGGGCGGAATTATCGACCGCATGTCGATGGCAATTGTGATCGCCGGTCTGTTTATCGGTTCGTCGGTGGTGTACTACGCGCGTATCGAGCCGGTTGTGTTTGGTATCCCAGTCATTGGCTTTATGGGCTACGTGAGCGCGCTGGTGCTGGCGCTTATGCTGGGCCGCAATATCTGGCTCAACAGTCACGGCGGCAAGCACTAGAGGCTGCGGCCGTCACCGCATTTTCCTATCGCAAACAATAGCTTTTACCTTGGGCTTCGCCTGCGTGCGAGGCCTTTTTGCGTGATACCATTTTGACGGTAATAATCGATGGCCTAGATGGTGGTGCGGAGACGCACGAATGCGCGGTTATCCTGCGCATTTGGGAGAATCGGGGTGCAAGTCCCCGGCTGTACCAGTAACCGTAATTCCTCTTGGCTCGGGATGCTCGCGTCGCAGATCGGACGACGTGCCCGAGTCGTTAAGGTTAAGTCGGATCGCCTCCCGTCTTGCATGCGGCTGCGGCTTTTGCCGCCGGTGTGCATAGGGCTCTGGAGGGAAGGGGGTCCCCGATGGGGGAACTCGAGCGCAACATGCGCGATGACGTGGGGCAGCCGCAAGGCAACGCTCCAAGTACAGACAGTAGGAGACAAATGGATATGTTTGAGGACGAGCGCCAGCGCGCCTCGCATCGCCGTGGCGCGATTGCGCGCGGTGTAGCCAAGCGCGGCCTGGTGGCATTCCTGGCCTTCGCGATGGCCTTTGGCACCACGCCGGCTCAGCTGTGGGCCGAGGGCGCTGAGGGCATTGCCGAGGCTGTGGCTCAGGCTGCTACGCCGGGCGAGGACGCAGCGCTTGCGGGCGGTGCCGCTGAGCAGAGCGGCGCCGAGGTTTCGGATTCTGGGAGCGCGTCTGCAACTAGTGTCGCCACAACTGAGGCGGCAACTGGCGACGAAGGCTCGGCGACGGGGGAGAGTCCTGCCACGAGCGAGCAGTCTTCGACGGCATCCGCTGGCCAAGCAGGATCTGCCGCCGCGGCTGCCATCCAGACAGAGAACCCGACAGAAACCGGCGATGTCGCCAAGAAGCAGGTCGAGGTCTCGTTCTCGATTATCGGCACCGATGCCGACGGCAAGGCTCAGACCTGGGTGGCACCTACGCAGCTCAAGCTCGACGAGGGCGCGACGGCTGCGGATGCCTTCATTAAGCTGCAGGAGAAGACGGGCTTCAAGGCGAAGTACGAACCGAACACGGCATACGGTTTCTACCTCGAAAGCATCACATCCCCGAGCGATGGTCGCACGCTTGCCTACGATCCGACGACTTATGCCTTCTGGCAGCTGTTCGTCGACGGCGCGTCTTCCTCGGTTGGCGCGAGCAGCGTCAAGCTCACCCAGGGGCAGAAGATTGAGTTTGCCTATACGGCTGGTAGCTCGTCCCCTGTCGTTAAAGACCAGGTTGCCGCAAATGTGACCGTCATTGGTCGCGATGCCCAGGGCAAGACTCAGACTTGGGTCGATAATACGCAGTATGTGGTGACGTCCGGTTCGAGCGCGCTTGATCTTACGAAGGTCGCACTCGAGGCGAACGACATTGACGCCGTTGCTGCGGGCTCCTTCATTCTGAGCCTTAAGTACAACGGTGTTGAGCTGGGTACGCCCCAAGATTATTCGACCTATTGGCAGCTGTTCATCAACGGCAAGTCGAGTGACTATACGGCGGACAATGTCACCATCCATGCCGGCGATACCGTCACGTGGTTCTACGGTGGCTGGGGCGACCAGTTGCCGTCCGATTCTGTCCATGCTTCTGTTCAGGTTCTCGGTAAGGACAAGGACGGCAAGCAGCAGGTTTGGGCCTCGACGGGTCAGACGAGCCTCAAGGCGGGCTCTACTGCCAAGGATCTCCTTGAGCAGACCGGTCTTGAGCTCGTTGCTAGTGAAGAGTCTTGGGGCTGGTACCTCAGCGGCATTTATTCGCCGTTCGACGTCGACGGTAAGCCCTATGACTGGGACGCTGCGACCAATAGCTATTGGCGCTTCTACGTAAATGGCAAGTTCGCCGACGTTGGCGCCGGTGCCTACAAGCTCCGAGAGGGCGATGCCGTCACCTTTATGTATGGTGCTGACGCCGATGCCCTCCCCGGTCAGGTTCTTGGGTCCGTCGATGTTATCGGTCCCGATGTCAACGGCAACAATACTCGCTGGGGCTCGGCAAGCAATGTTTCTTTGCCCGAAGGCTCTACTGCCCAGAATCTTATTGAGACGGTCCTGAAGGCCAAGGGCGTTACGTACAACGGCTCCCAGAGTGGTGAGTACTGGTTCCTGAATTCCATTACTTCGCCGTTCGATCACAAGCCGTATGGCTGGGATGCTGCGACCAATAAATATTGGCACTTGTATATCAATGGAGAGCCCTCCTTACTCTGCGCCAATCAGATTACGCTCAAGAGCGGCGATAAGGTTACGCTTGCCTATACCACCGACGATTCGGCCATGCCCGATCCCGACAAGATTGTCGTGGACCCGAGTGCGACGGCTCCTGATTGGGATGCCGAGTGGGCCGGCTACGGCAACAGTGGCAACGGTTCGACCGTAACGGATGCCAAGACGCCTGCGCAGGCCGCCGGTCTTAAGTGGGCCTTCGATTGGAAGGCCGAGTCTGGCCAGCAGTATGCCAACTGCAGCGAGCCTGTCATTGCTAACGGTTTTGTGTACATCGCGACCGAGAACGAGCTCATTAAGATCGATTCGTCCACGGGCAAAAAGGTTGCCTCTGCGCCGCTTGCCTCCAAGGTGAGCTACACCTCTCGTCCGATCTATACCAACGGCCTTATCATCGTTCCGCTCAACGGCGGTGCGGTCCAGGCGATTACTGCGGACAAGCTGATCTGCAAGTGGCTGACGCCTGGTTTGACGGACTTGACGCAGAGCTCCTGCACCGTGGTTTCGGACGGCGAGTACGTCTATGTTGGTACGGTCGATATTTCGTATGACGAGAACTACAACGCGACCTACGGCAACGGCTCCCTGAAGCGTATCAAGATTGCCACGGGCGAAGTCTCTTGGCAGAACATTGACCCTTCCGAGGGCTACTATTGGACTGGCGCTGCGCTGACGGATAAGTACACCATTGTTCCTACGAGCGCGGGCACGCTTAAGTGCATTGATAAGACGACGGGCGATGTCGTTTCGACCATGAAGCTCGGCGCCCTTGCGAACGCTGACTGCGTCGCCGATCCGTCCAATGGTTCGACCTTCTATCAGATGACGCACGACGGAAAGCTCCATGTGATTTCGCTTTCGGCGAAGGGCGTGCTGAGTGAACAGAAGACGGTTGATCTGGGCCTTACGAATAATCTGAGCGCCCCTGCGGTGTCTGGTGACAATCTGATTGTCGGCGGACAGACGGCTACTGGCTCTGCTCTGGTTCTCTATAACCTGAAGACGGGTAAGACCACGATGGTCGCTGCTGCCGACGGCAAGGCGCTGCCGGCTGGCCTCAACGGTATTGCTGCTACTCCGCTGGTGAGTGTTCAGGGCGGCAAGACCTATGTGTACTTCACCGTTAACAGCGCGGATAGCAAGGATTACGTCAACTACTCTGCTGGTGGTGGCGTGTATCGCTATACGCTCGGCGATGCAGAGGCGACGCAGATTTATGATGCGGCTGGCCATTACCAGTACTGTGACTCTCCGGTCATTGCCGATGCTTCTGGCAATCTCTACTACATTAATGATTCGGGCACGCTGTTTAAACTTGGAGCTGTCGAGTCTTGGACGGTTGCCTTTAACTCCAACGGCGGGTCTGCTTGCGACACTAAGTTTGTTGCTACGGCCGATGGCAAGCTGGTCAAGCCGGTCGATCCGACGCGCGATGGCTACACTTTCGGCGGTTGGTATACCGATGAGGCTTGCACGCAGGCGTATGACTTCAGTACGCCGGTGACGGCCGACCTGACGTTGTATGCCAAGTGGACCAAGAATGCCGTTAACCCTGGCGGTAATGGCGGTCCAGGCTCCAATGGCGGCAATGGCGGCGTTGGGTCGAATGGCGGCGGCGGTTCTAGTACCGGTACTGGTTCCGGCACTGGCGCTGGCGCTGGTTCTGGCTCCGGCTCGAAGGGCGGCGCTATTGCCCCGGGCCAGAAGCCGGTGACCAAGACGACGGTGTCGACCAAGACCGAGACCAGGGACAACAAGTCCGACAAGAAGGACTCCGATAAGTCCGATAAGAAGGACGAGAAGAAGTCTGACAAGAAGTCTGACAGGAAGTCTGACAGGAAGGACGGCAAGTCCGACAAGAAGTCCGATAAGAAGTCCGATTCCAAGTCCGACACGGGCTCTGCTTCTACGGCCACTGCCAAGAAGTCCGCTGGTGCTTCCGAGCAGGAGGCCGGCACCAATCCGCTCGCTATCGTTGGCATCGCGGCGGGCGTGATTGGCCTTGCGCTCATCGCCGTCTTTGTGCTGACCAAGCGCGGCAAGGGTGACAGTAATGCCCGATAAGCCAAAGGAGACCAACGGGCAACAGCCCGACTCCTCGTTTATCCAACTCGACGATGCAAAGCAAAAGGGCGCCGCTTCGGCGGCGTCCGCCCCTCGTCGCAAGGCGCTCGTTAGCGCCCTTACGGCTGTCTGTATCGCACTGATCGTCGTCTCGCTGGGCTTTGTCCATCCTTCCGAGAGCGGCGCCTGGTCCATTGACTGGATCGTTCAGACCGTGACGGGGGAGAGCGTCGTCGCCAATGATGCCAAGGCGCCTGGTTCGGCTGCTGCTTCTAGCAAGGCCGACTCCAAGAATTCCAAGGCTTCGGGTGATGCGAAAGATAAGTCCAAGGACTCGGGTGACGCCAAGGGCGATTCCGAGTCCTCGAACAAGAGCTCGGATAAAAACTCGGAAGGCAAAAAGTCCGAAGAGCAGGATGGCAAGAAGTCTGGCGAAGCATCGGTTTCTCAGAATACCGGAGCTGCCGATACGTCCAACACGTCTGGCGGCGCCTCTTCGGGCGGTGGCCAGTCGTCTGGCGGAGCTACGGCTTCTAACGGCGGAGGCGCTTCCACGGGCGGCCAGGGTGGCTCTCAGGAGTCTGGATACGTTACCGCGTCGGTCTCGGTTACGTCGAGCGCCGTGGGCAATCCTGTATCTGCTGGCGGCACCTATACCTTTAACGAAGGTGCCACCGTCTACGATGCTCTGTGCGCGCTGGGTCTTTCCGTTAACGCGCACGGCTCGTCGTACGGCACCTACGTTGCAGCTATCGGCGGCTTAGCCGAAAAGCAGTACGGCGGCACAAGCGGCTGGATGTACTCCGTCAACGGCGCAACGCCCATGACGGCCTGCAGTAACTACGTTCTCTCCAATGACGACAACGTCGTTTGGTATTACGTAACGGGCTAGAGGCCTCGACATAGCGCGCCAGACGGGCGGTTCGGGCCAACATCCGGACCGCCCGTTTTTCATGCGAATGGGACTGGGTCGCCGGGTCTCTCTGCAAACAAAAAACCGGTTGGAACGGGAATTCCAACCGGTTATACATTCAAGCAAATAGTGAATCGACTACGACCGTGCGCCCTCGAGGAAAAAGCGACGGCTAAAGTAGTTGTACCAGGTGACCAGGAACGTGGCGATGGCCTTCATGGCCTGGTAGCCGATGCTCAAAAACGTGACGCCCACAAACATGTACAGGTCGTTGAGGCCCAAACCAATCACCGACAGGATGGTGAAGATCGTGAACTCGCGCTTGCGGCTCATGCCCTCGCGATGGTCGAACACGTACTTCATGCTGAGCCAGTAGTTGACCACGACGGACGTGATAAACGAAATCGTGGTGCTCATCAAAAAGTCGAGATGGAACAGCTCGACGAGCGCAATGAGCATGCCCCAGTCGATGCCAAAGGAGATAAGACCCACGACAGCGAACTTGAGGAATTGCTTAGTATGAGGTTGTGCCAGTGCCTTGCGCACGTAATCACATCCAATGCGTTGACGAATCGAGCAGAGGATACTTTAGAGCTTTTGCAAGGGAAACGTAAGGGCTTTGCTAAGAACTATACGAACTCGTCAAATTTGCAAGAGACAATCCGCAAACGTCGTAAATCCTTCCGTAAACGAGCAAGGCCCACGAACAACGCAGCGTTCGACGCGCGCCGTCCGTGGGCCCCGTAGTGCAAGGAGGAGGTCGAGCTACTTGGTCTCGTCGCCCTCCAGGAAGATCTTTCGGGTCACAAAGTTGTAGACCATAACAAGCGCGGTGGCGCAAATCTTGGCGATATTGGCCTCGAGCCCCAGGCCGGCGTTGAGCGCCAGCACGATACCGTCGTTGAGCGCCAGGCCGATCACGGACAGCACGACAAAGATAATGAACTCGCGGCGGCGGCTCATGCCCTCCTTGTGCGCAAACACGTACTTCATACTCGCGACGTAGTTAAAGATGAGCGAGACGATAAAGCCGCTGGTATTGGCGATCAGGATGTTAAAGCCCAGACCGTAGTGGAGCAGATTCATGATGCCAAAGTCGATGACCGTGGCAACGACGCCGACGACGCCAAACTTCATGATCTGCGCAAGGAGCTTTTGCATGGTACCTGCCTTAGGGTGGCGCCGGAGCGCCGCGGGGATGACGAACTCAGCAAGTTTAGCCAATCCCCGCAGGCGGGGCTAGGCGCGCTCCTCGATAGCACCGTTTCTATATGCATCGAGCAGTTGGCGTAGGTCCTGGATCTGGCTGCGGATCTTGGCACCGGTATCGGTGTCGCTCACCATGCGGCGACGGTCGGCCTGGTCAAAACGGTTGGTCTCGCTTTCGATGTCCACGTTGCGCGTGAGCGCTTCGGCAACCGTTGTAAAGGCCCGGTGCGACTTAAGGCGACAGCCGCGTGAGCTCGAAATAAGCGTGTAGCCGGCGATGCCCGTCTTGGGGTGGTAGGCGCGGCAGAAGCCACCATCGATGACCAGCAGCTTGCCCTCGGCGCGGATGGGCTGCTCGCCCTTGGTGGTTTTAACGGGTGTGTGTCCGTTGATGATGTGGCCGGTCGGCGAGCATGCCATGGGCGCGACGCCAAACTCGCGCATGATGTCGTCGCAGACCGAGGGCGACTTGGTAAGCGTAAAGTACGGGTCCATCGGCTCGACCCAAGTGCTCTTATCAGCGATATAGGCGCGCTCAAAGGTACGCACCAGGCGTCCACTGGCGGGTGAGTTAAAGCCGATCCACAGGTACCACATCCAGTCGAGGGCGTCGCGGTCGCCCACGCGCCAGGCGCGGCGGGCGATGCGGTCGCAAAAATCGAGATAATCACGGCCGGCGTGCCAGGTACCCAGGCAGTTCATGCTGCTAAAGGTGCCGTCTTCGTTGAGCGGCACGCAGCCATGGAACAGCAGGTTGCCGTTGGTGACCTTGTACATCGAGCCGTGGGTGTAGAGGAAATCGATATGGCGATGCAGGTGATCGGCGGTGACAAACTCGGACACGAGCTTGTTGATGATATGTTGCTCCTGGGGCGTGAGCGTGTAGGGGTCCGTCGGGTCGACGGTGGGGAAGTCGTTGGTCGTGAGCGGCCACACGCTGCCGTCGGCGAGCGTGACCGTGCCGGTGTCGTGGTCGATCTTGTCGAGCAACAGACGGTCGGTCATGTCAAACTCGGGGTGACGCTGGATAATCTGGCCCTCGAGTTTAAAGAGCAGCACGTTGATGGCCTTGATCAGCGGGGTGATGGACTCACCGGCGGTGTAGGTGGCATCGGCAAAGGCGACGAGCTCGCGCAGCGAGATACCGTAGTCGTTCTCGAGGATCTCGTAATTGTCGTAGCGCAGGTTGTTGCGCAGCACCGTGGCGATGCAGGCGGGCTCGCCGGCAGCGGCGCCCATCCACAGCAGGTCGTGGTTGCCCCACTGAATGTCGAGCGAATGATAGGTGAGCAGGCGGTCCATAATTTTGGCCGCGCCGCCGCCACGGTCGAAGATATCGCCCACCAGGTGCAGGTGGTCGACGGCCAGGCGCTTGATGAGCGAGGCGAGCGACTCGATAAAGTCGTCGGCGCTTGCGGTCTCTAGGATGGACTCCACAATGCGCTCGTGATAGCGCACACGATAGTTGTTCTCGTCCGGATGCGTGTGCAGCAACTCGTCGATGATGTAGGCGTAATCGCGCGGGATGGCCTTACGCACCTTGGAGCGCGTATAGCGGCTCGAAAGCGAGCGGGCAACCATGATGAGCTGGTCGAGCATTGTCTTGTACCAGGTGGGGGAGTCCTCGCGCCGGCTGCGGACCAGCTCGATCTTCTCGCGCGGGTAGTAGATGAGCGTGCACAGCTCGCCCTTTTCGTCAAAGGAGAGCGTGTCGCCAAAGATCTCGTCGACATGTTCGCGCACGACACCCGAGCAGTTGTTGAGGATGTGCATAAAGGCTTCGTACTCGCCGTGCACGTCGCTCATAAAATGCTCGGTGCCTTTGGGCAGGTTGAGAATGGCCGAGAGATTGATAATCTCGGTAAACGCGGATTGCTCGGTGGGAAATTGTCTCGACAGCAGACGCAGATACTTAAAGTCTTGCGGGTTGCGATCGAATGCGACCATGAAACACCTTCCGATATGGTTGGTAAAACTGATAAACAGCGTCAAACGTTTATCAGTATGCGCCGGCTTTGTTTCGATTTTGCGCCGGCGGCTGAATTGTCGGCTGAACGGTTTGGTAAATCGATTTAGTTGAGGTTGATGTGTCGGTTGGGTGGAGACGAAGGGGGTGATTTTGCCCATGTTGGCCCATGGCGGGGATGGGGATGTTCATGATAAAGATATTCAATGCAAATGGTTCGAATTGGTAAATAGTGGACATATGTACCGCATTTAGGCTCACTGTGCGATAATTTGCGCAACAATGAGTAAGGAGCCTCATATGAGTGATTTTGTCCTGACCTGTGAATCCGCCGCCGACCGAACCCGTGAGTTCTTTGCGTCGCGCAATATCCCTGTCGTGTGTTTTCATTACGAGATCGACGATGTTGTCTATACGGACGATCTGTATCAGTCGATTACGCCGGACAAGTTTTTTGCCCAGATTGCCGCGGGCGCCATGCCCAAGACGTCTCAGGTGAGCGTGGGTGAGTACGAGGAGTTTTGGGAGCCGTTTGTTACCGAGGGTAAAGACGTGCTGCACCTGACGTTGTCGTCGGGTATTTCGGGTACGTATGGTTCGGCTTGCGTTGCGGCACAGATGCTCGCGGATCGCTATCCCCAGGGCGGCAAGGTGCGTGTCATCGATTCACTGGGGGCGTCTTCGGGCTTTGGCCTATTGCTGGAATATGCCGCCGACGTTCGCGATAGCGGCGCTTCGCTCGATGAGACGGCCGCTTGGATTGAGGAGCATAAACTCAACCTGCACCACTGGTTCTTCTCGACCGATCTGTCGAGCTACCTGCGTGGCGGTCGCATTTCGGCCGCGAGCGCGATCATCGGCACGGCGCTTAAGATTTGCCCACTTATGACGGTAGATTGCGAAGGTGGGCTGTCGCCACGTGAGAAGATCCGCACCAAGAAGCGCGCGATTTCCGAGATGGCTAAGACCATGATGGCACACATGCAGGACGGTGCGGATTATTCGGGTAAGTGCGTCTTGTCCCATTCGGCGTGCCGCGAGGATGCCGAGGCCGTTGCGGCGCTGATTGAGGAACAGGTTCCGCAGCTCAAAGGCAAGATTGAGATCAACAATATCGGTGCTCTGATCGGTTCGCACACCGGGCCTGGTACGGTGGCGCTCTTCTTTATGGGCGACAAGCGCGTGGATTAATTCGCCCCATCACGTCGTGCACGATTGCTCAAACGAAAACGGCCCGTCTCACGTTTGTGGGGCGGGCCTTGCTGTTGCGGTTAGCGTTTCTTGCCGCGGAAGAAGAAGCCGTGCAGCGAGGGCTTGAGTCCACGGTTGGCGCGACGCTCCTCGATATGATCGTGGATCGAAGCGACGCGTTCGATAACCTCGTCGGGAATCGGCACGTCGGGATTCATGTTCTCGACCTGGCTGACCTCGGCGGCGGCGACCTGGTCGATAATGGGCACATCGTCGCGCGAGATGACGGGCGTGGCGTCTTCTTTCATCTTGCGGTAGCGCTGCATCATGTCGGTCTGCAGCTGCTGGGCCGAAGGCGGCGTCCAAATGATGGCGTTGGCACCGGCGGCGATGGTCTCGCGGATGCTCTCGGGCGTCTTGCCGCCCGGCGCGATGAGCGGCAGATTGGGATAGTGCTCGCGCAGTTCACGCAGGACCTGGGGCGTGTTTTTGCCGGCCGCGATGTTGAGGATCTTGGCTCCGGCGCGCACTTTGGCATGCGCATCATCGTCGCAACGTACGACCGTGGCGATGACGGGGATGTCGGCGATGTTGGTGATGTGCTCGACCATCTCGGCAGTGGCGGGGGAGTTGACCACACAGCCCGCCGCGCCCTGCATCTCGGAGACGGCTGCCATCTGTACGGAGCGCTTACCGGTCGTAGTTCCGCCACCCACGCCTACAAAGACCGGGCACTCGGCGACGGTCAACAGCGCCTGCGTAATGGCAGGCTGTGGCGTGAAGGGGTATACGGCAAAGACGGCATCGGCGTTGGAGTTGCGGATGACCGCGACGTCGGTGGTGTAGATAAGCGACTTGATGCGACGGCCGAAGAGCGTAAAACCGCTGGCCTCCTCGATCTCGTCGGGCATGCGGAGGGCCGCCTTGCGCAGACGCCCGTCGATGGGCAGCGGCTCCATGGGGAGTAGTCCGTTGGGGGTCACGGCTACCTGGGGCTCGGTGAACTCGTCTGCAAGCTCGACCTCGGAAAAATCGACCGAGGCGACGATGTCCTCGTGAACCTCGGCGGGAACATCGATGGGGGCCTGGTCGTTCGTCGCGGCAGGCGCGTCGAAGGAACTGGTGCCGACAAAGGCGTCGACGCGCTCGTTCAAATCGTTGAGAGTATCCATGGGGGCTCGATTCTATGCGATGGTGGCCGGCGGGGTGCCGACAGCGTTGTGCTTGCTAAATCGTTTGACGAGTTGATTTTTCCCCGCCGCGCCATCCGTTAGACCGAAGGACCGGCGAACGTGAAGGAGCTGTGGTGGCGGGTATTGAGGTGCTATCTTGAATGTCCCGTTTAAAAGAGAGGTGACGCGGTATGGATTTCACAGCAATGTTGGGCTCGATTGGCCTGTGTGTGGGCGCAATCGTTGCCGCCGCGGTCATCTACTTTGTGGTTACGGCCATTAAAGGCAAAAGAGTCGAGCGTAAGGAACGCGAGGCACTTAAGCAGCACCGTGACCAGCAGGACAAGCGCGCACGGAGATAGTTTGTTGAGTTTTGAATCCGTGCGCTAGCTGCGTTTTCGGATCAGGGCGATATAGAAGCCCTCAAAGTCGCGGCTGGGCGGAATGGTCAGCGTGCCGGGCATACCGTTGGCGACGGACGAGACGTGGCCGGCGGCGATGGCCTCGGTGAGGGCGTTGCTCTCGACGCGCGGCTCTTCGCCAGCTTCCTGAGCACGGCGCGTTTCACTTTCGCTCGGCGTGCCGTCGAGGGGGATAAGCTCGCAGTCCATGTGCTTGTCGAGGGCCTCTTGCAGGGCGTCCTCGTTTTCCTGCGGCAAGATCGAACAAGTCGAATAGACGAGCGTGCCGCCCGGTTTGAGGGCTCCCATGGCGCGGTCCAGAAGCGCGCGCTGCGAGCGGGCGCACTTGCCGAGCAACTGCTCGGTCAGGCCGCGCAGACTCTTCTCGTTGCCGCTGATGACGGTGCCCGTGCCGGTGCAGGGAGCGTCGAGCAGGATACGGTCAAAGCGGAAGAACTCGTCGAGCTCGCGTGCGTCGATGCGCATGACGGGCACGTTTTTTGCGCCTTGGCGGTGGAGGTTGGCTTCGAGCTTCTCGGCGCGGGGAATGCTCATCTCGCAGGCGGTAAGGTGCGCCTGTCCCTGCGTGAGGGCGGTAATTTGCGTCGTCTTGCCGCCAGGGGCTGCGCACATGTCCAGGATGTCCTCGCCTGCCTGGGCGCCCAGGACCAACGGTGGCATCATGGACGACAGGCTCTGCAAGTAGATCTTGCCGTCGCAGTAGATGTCGAGGTCCCATAGGTCGGAAACCTGGGCCTCGGGCAGGATGAAGGCATCCCGGTACCAGGTAACGGTTTGGTGTGCGATGCCGGCCTCGTCGAGTGCGGCAGCGATGTCTTCGGCGGTCGCCTTGAGCGTGTTGGCGCGCAGTGTGACTGGGCGCGTGGCCGCAGCGCCAAAGCCTTCGATCATGAGCTCGGCATCGGCGGGTGCATAGGCGCCGGCGACCGTGTCGACCATAAAGCGCGGCAGGTCGGTGGCGCAGGGAAGGGCGGCAAGCTGGTCGGAAAGCTCGGTAGCGGCAAACTGCCTGAGCTTGAGCTCGGCCTTGACCTGCTTTTTCTGCTTACGACGACGCGGCTTGGACATCCGTCTTTCCTTCCCATTCCATTAAAAGTAGTCAATTTGGGACGGGGCTATTTTAGCTACCCGTCCGTTTCGGCAGGCGTTGCAGTTAAATTTGGGACGGGGTAGCTAAAATAGCCCCGTCCCAAATTGACTACTCTGCCTTGGCGTTGGCCTAGTACTGGCTCTCGTGCTTGCTGAAGAAGTCGAAGCGCGGGGGCAGCGGCTTCACGCGGTGCTCGCCGGGCTTCTCGCCCAGGCTCTCCACAAACTCGTCCGTGGAGGCAAAGATGTTATCCCAGCTAAAGAAGGCGACCGGATCGACGTCGAAGTACTCGCAGATGAGCTCGCAGCCGGCCGGGACGATGCCGTGCATGAGCACGGTCGCCACGCGCAGTTCGGTAAAGGCGTCGACCAGGGCCTGCGTCATGGCGGCGTTTGCCGGCTCGCCCTCGAGCTTGTTGGCGGCCTTGGAGGCGTCGCTCCAGCGCTTGTTGGCGGCACGCAGGTAGTCGTCGCATACGGCGAGCGCGCGGTGCGTCTCGAACTTGTACATGGCCTGCTCAAAGGCGAGAACTGCCTGTTCGGCGGCTTCGACCACGGTGTCAGAAGCGGCGCCGGCGGGAATGCAACCGTTGCGGTACGGGCTCTCGTCGCCCTCCTTGATGGCGACTCCGTAGAAGCAGCTGCGGGCCAGGCGGTTGAAGACGCCGGTCAAAAGGGCGCTCTCCTTAAGGGCCGGGTCGATAACGCGCTTGTCATCGCAGGCGCGCACCTCGTTGCCGTCCTTGTCCTTGCCGGTCACGCGCGTGTCGTATGCCTTGGGACTAAAGCTCACCGGCTTCTCGGACAGGCCGAGCGACAGCCAATGCGCACGCATCTGCTCGCAGGTGTAGTGGTTGAGCAGGTCGTCTGCCGGCGGGGGAGGCGTCTGCGAGGACGAGCTGGCCTTTTTGCCCATGTAGAGCAGGTGATAGCAGGCGCTGACGGTGCTCTGCGTAAGGTCCCAACCCAGAGCCTCCCACATGGCGGTCTGCGCGATGCAGTAGAAGTAGATGTTGTCCTGGCCGATGAACTGGTAGATCTGAGCGTCGTCAGAGCACCACCAGTCGCGCCAGTCGAGCGAGCTGTGCTGGTAGGTGGGCGCGGGGACCTGCGTGGAATCGGCGGCGGGCTCGCCCATGAGGGCGGCATCCTGGGCGGCGACGCCCTCGGTCACGCCGGCGGCGCGGGCATCGCGTGCGAGCACGGTGCGGGTGTAGCTGATGGGCGCCCACAGGCTCTCGGGCCAGCACCAGCAGGTGACGTCGGTCACGCCGTCGACCTCGGGCACCGGAACGCCCCAGTCGATGTTGCCGGTGATGCGGAAGGGCACGAGCGCCTTGCCGCTGCGGAAGCGCACGCCGCCGTTGGCGAGCACCGCGTGGGCGTCGTCGCGCTCCTTCCAGCTGGGGAAGGTGACGGTAAAGCTGCTCTTGTTGCCCTCGGGCTCCAACACGGTGTGCTCGGGGAGCTGGTCCTCGACGGCGTCGAAGGCCTCGCGGAATTTGTTCTGAATGTAGAGCTGAGCCGGCAGCAGCCACTCCTCCATGGTCTTGGAGACCACGGAGCGAACCTGCGGGTTTTGGGCAAGCTTGGCGGTGTAGGTCTTCATAAAGTCGAGGTAGGCCGGCAGGTCAAAGTAGAGGTTGTCGACCGGGCGCAGCTCGGGCACCTCGCCGGTGAGCTGGCTCTTGGGCGCGATGAGCTCCTCGGGCTCAAACTGGTGTCCCAGGTCACACTCGTCGGCGTAAGCCTTCTCGGACTTGCAACCTTGGATGGGGCAGCGGCCGATGACCTGGCGACCGTTGAGGAACGTGCCGGCCTTGGCATCGTAGAACTGCAGCGTGGAGCGCTTGGAGATGGTGCCCTGCTCGTGCAGACGCTCGATAATCTCGGCGGTCACCTCGTTGTGGATCTGGGCCGCCGGCTCAAGGCCCGAGCCGCCGTAGATGTCGCAGCTGATGTTGTAGTTGTTGAGGGTCGCGGCCTGGCGGGAGTGGTTGGACTCGACGTACTCGCTAATGGACTTGTCGTAGCCCTCGTTCTCCTTGAGCTTGCGGTAGCTCTCCATGATGGGCGAGCCGTAGCAGTCGGTGCCCGAGGTGAAGATGACGTTCTCGCGGCCCAGACGGTCGCGCAGGAAGCGGGCGAAGAAGTCGGCCGGGACAAAGACGCCGCCAACGTGGCCAAAGTGAAGGCCCTTGTTACCGTAGGGCTCGCCGGCGGTAACGATGGCGCGGCGAGGCCAGCTGGGACGGTCGTTCATGGAGTATTTGGATGCCATGGGACTCCTTCGCATATGGTGAGAGCACGGCCGGGCGCGAGGCTCGGCGGCGCGGTGATCAATTCGTGCATATCGTTCGACATTATCGCACATGCGGACGGGTACGTGGCAGGGGCGCTATCCTAAGATGCTATGAATGAGATTTCCAACATACATGCGTTTGAAGACGAGGATTTTCTGCACGCCTGCTTTGTGTGGGGGATGACCGTGCTCGGCGCATTTGCCGTGTGCTTGGTGCCGGTGTTTATGTTGCTGGGTGGGCCTGCAGACTTGGATGCGGCTGACGCGGGCGGCTGGATGGCTGTCGTGGGCTGGATAGTCGGCTTGGCTGCGATCTCAATGGCGTCGTTCGCCGTGCACGAGCTGGTGCACGGTGTGTTTTTTAAGCTGCTGGCGCCTGCGGGCGCGAAGGTGACCTTTGGGGCGAATCGCGAGACGGCGATGATCTATGCCTGCGCCGAGGGCGTTGTGTATTCGCGCCGGCGGTACATGGCGGTTTGCCTGGCGCCGACGGTTGCCTTGACGACGGCGTTTGCCCTGGGGTTTGCGTTCTCGGGCTATCCGCTGCTGTGCTACCTGGCGGCCGGCTTGCATTTGTCGGGTTGCGTGGGCGATTGGTATTACGTGCGGACCATCCTACGCGACCGCCGCATTGTCGCCTGCGAGGACACATCCTTTGGCGTGCGCTTTTTCGCAAGGTAGTCTTTTTGGGATGATTGTTCTGGGACGGGGATTAAAAAATCATTAGGTACGCAATGATTTTTTAATCCCCGTCCCAGAAAAATCATTGTGGGAGAGGAGATGTTGATGAAGCCGTTGCTGTTGCACGCCTGCTGTGCGCCGTGCTCGCTGGAGCCGGTCCGCCTGCTGCGCGAGGAGGGGTTTGAGCCCACGATTTGCTGGACCAACCCCAATATTCAGCCGCGCGATGAATGGCAGCGCCGCTTGGACGAGCTGCGCCGGTGGTGTGCTGATGGCGACATCGAGCTCATTGAAGCAGGCGAGGACCGCGAGCGCTGGGAGGCCGGTGTGGCCCCGTTGGGCGCCGATCGACCCCGTCGCTGTCGTGCGTGCTATGCCCTGCGCTTGGCCGAGGCGTGCCGCGTGGCCCAGGAGCGCGGGTTTGAGTTTGTGGGCACGACGCTCGCCGTCTCGCCGTATCAGCTGTTCGAAACCTGCAATGATGTGTTGGAGCGTCTGGCTGCCGCTCGCGGTCTCACTCCGGTGATTCGCGATTTTCGTCCGTATTATCCCGAGGCCACGCGTCGTTCGCGCGAGCTTGGCATGTATCGGCAGAACTACTGTGGTTGCCGCTTCTCGGCTGTCGAGGCGGCCATGGACCGCGCCCGTATCCGCGACGAGCGCAAAGCCGCCAAAAAGTAGTTCATTTGGGACGTCAGCCTGCTAGGATGTAGAGCGGACTTTAGCTATATAAGGAGTATCCGACGTGTCTATGCGTACCGATGATTTTGACTATAACCTTCCTGAGGAACTGATTGCCCAGGCGCCTGCCGAGCCGCGTGACTCCTGCCGCCTGCTGGTGGTTGATCGCAAGGGCTCCCAGGCGGGAACGCCGCTGGAGCACGGCGGTACCGTCGAGCACCGCATCTTCCGTGACATCATTGACTATATCGAGCCGGGCGATGTGCTCGTCATCAACAAGACGCGCGTGATGCCGGCCCGCCTGATCGGTCGCAAAGCCGGCTCGGGTGGCGTGGTCGAGACGCTGCTGCTCAAGCGCCGCGAGGATGTTGACCCGCTGGGCCATGTTTGGGAGTGCTTGGTCAAGCCGGGTAAGCGCCTGAAGCCCGGTGCTCAGATTGAGTATCGCGCCGGTGGCGCTCATGCGCCCGAGGGGGCTCCCGTGGTGCTGACGGCCGAGGTCGTCGACTTTGTCACCGATAGTCGCGGCGGCCGCCTGGTGCGTTTTGAGCCGGCCGGTTGCAATGCCGCCGGCGAGCCGCGCACGCTTGACGAGGCCATCCATGCTGCCGGTCACGTGCCGCTGCCGCCCTACATTACCGATTACGAGGGCGATCCCGAGAAATATCAGACCGTGTACGCCATGAAGGAGGAGCACTCGGCTGCCGCTCCCACGGCGGGCCTGCATTTTACTCCTGAGCTCATGGCCGCTATCGAGGCCAAGGGTGCCAAGTTTGCCGCCGTCGAGCTCGAGGTGGGCATCGATACCTTCCGCTTGGTGGAGGAGGACGACCCCACGCAGCACGTCATGCACACCGAGCGCTACCACGTGTCGCAGGAGGTTGTCGACGCCGTGCATAAGGCCAAGGCCGAGGGTCATCGTGTGATCGCCGTCGGCACTACCGCGGTGCGCTCGCTCGAGAGCGCGTTTGACACGGACGCGCCGGTGTCCGATCCGGCCGTGACGGCGCGCTATTTTGAAGGCCGCGAGGACGGGGCCGATACGCTTGGCCGCGGTGACATCGTGGTGCGCGAGAACGCCACGACGCAGCTTTACCTCATGCCCGGCTCGACCTATCACGTGGTCGACGCGCTGATCACGAACTTCCATGTGCCGCGCTCCACGCTCATGATGCTCGTGAGCGCGCTTGCCACCCGCGACCAGATCATGGATGCCTACGCCGCTGCCATCGAGGAGCGCTACCGCTTCTTCAGCTTTGGCGACGCGATGCTCATTTGTTAGTTACGCGGTTCTACGAACCGCGTAACTGCTCGACGCTGCGCGGGCCGCATTTGGACAATCTGACGTTCAACTTCAAGGGCGCGACCAGAAGGTCAGCGCCCTTTCGTTTCACGTCACCTTGTCTCAAATGCGGCCCGCTCGCTCATATGACCCAATCCGCTGTCAAGAGCCACAATGGCCCCGCCGACCGCTTGCAATCGGTCGGCGGGGCCTGCCGTTGAACCCGTCCCGGTCCGCCCCCGGCATGTCGTCGACGCCTTCGGCTCAGTCTCATATCCGCGGATACCGCTCCGGCGGCCCGCAATCCTCTCCTTCGGCGGGGCTCCCCAAGTCTGTCGACGCGGATGCGGCGGCCGCCGCGCGCACAGCGAGAACGGGGGTGTCCCCGAAGGCTGCCCGGCTCGCCGGGACGTGTCTCTATAGTTTTGTCAACCGCGTGCTTCGCGCCATTTCGGCATGACGCATCCGGGCGCCCGGCGCCCCCGCTTCCCCTTCGGTTGATCCCGCCGCCCGCTAGGCCGCGTACGGGACGGCGTCGCGCATGATCGCGTAGATGACCTTGAGCCTCTTCCTCGCGACCGCCTTCAGCGCCTTGCTGTGCCTCATCCCCCTCGCCCTGCACTCCCCGTAGTACCTCCCGAACCTGTTGTCCGTGCCGATGAGGGAGTTGCAGCTGAATATGAGCAGGTTCTTGAGCTGCCTGTTCCCGCCATGCTGCGGCGATGTCGACCTGATGCTGCTCCCGGAGCGCCTATCGGACGGCGCCACGCCGCAATAGCTCGCGAGCTCGTCGTGCCCCCTGAACGCGGATATGTCGATCGACGTCACCAGCGCCGCGGCGGTCTTGGGGCCGATCCCGGGCACCGTGAGGAGGCACTCGTAGACCTCGTCGCCCGCCAGCGAGTCGGCCACGAGCGAGTCGAGCTCCTCGATGTCGGCGTCGAGGGAGGCTATCTCCCGGGCGAGTATCCGGACCGCGACGTCCTCGCCGGCCGGGAGCCGCCTTCCCGAGCGCGACGAGGCCAGCAGCGCCTCCCAGAGCCTCCTGGCCCCCGCGGCGGGGGCGCCCGCGCGCCTGGCGGCGCTCGAGAACCTGCGCCAGCCGGCGGCCGAGCACCCGGCGGCCCCGCCGAACTCGGCCAGCATCGACACCTGCCAGCGGCTCGACGGGTCGACCGCGCCCTCGAGCGCGGGGTCGGCCTCGAGCAGGGTCGCGCGCAGCCTGTTCTTCGCGCGGGTCCTGGCGGACGACGCGAACTCGCGCTGCGACGACAGGATCCGCAGCGAGGCGGTCCCCTCGGGCTCCTCGGGCGCCGGCCTGAGGGCGCGGGGCACGCCGAGCGCGGTGCGCGCGATCACCTCGGCGTCGATGGCGTCGGTCTTCGCGATGCCGGGGAACATCCCGCGGGCCTGCTTCTCGGCATATCCGGGCAGGTAGGCGCAGGGGTTCCCGTGCGCATGGGCGCGCGCGAGGACCAGCGCGCCGATGTTTCGCTTCTGGTCGACGACGACCAGCGCGCCGGAGCCGGCCCGCTCGAGCACCCGGTCGATGTCGTCGGGCCTGTTGGCCAGCTCGGCCCTGAAGGCGACGCCCCCTCCCGCATCGAGCGCGCACGCGCTGTGCGAGCTCTTCCCGACGTCGATCCCCAGGTAGGCCACGGGCGTCTCTGCTGCAGGCATGGTGTATCCTCTCCCTTGAGCCGGCCGTAAGCCGCGGAAGCGACACCCACATTACCCGGCCGTGGCCCGGTCCGGGCCCGGCACATCTCTATCAGTCGTTCCCCGCGGCCCCTCCCGCCCCGGCGGCAACACGTCCCGGGCCCTCTACGGGGCAGGGGCTGACGGCCGTCCGGGGCGGTCGGCCAGCGACCACCGGTACGGCTCAATCGTATAACCATGCAACGGAAAAGAGCCGCCCTTTCGGACGACTCAAACTGTAATGGGGGCTATGTCTATTCGCCGGCCTCCCGGCACATCGCGCCGAGGGCCCACAGCCACCTCACGAGCTCGGCGGCGGTGGCGGCGTTCGCCTTCCCCATCTCGGACATCGAGGTCTTCCACACGGACCGCGGCAGCGAGTTCGACAACGCCGAGATTGACCTGATGCTCGAGGCCTTCGGCATTGAGAGGTCGCTGTCGGCCAAGGGCTGCCCCTACGACAACGCCGTCGACGAGTCGACCAACAGGATACTGAAGGCCGAGCTCGTCCACCGCGAGACGTTCGGCACGACGCGCGAGCTCCGGGCCAAGCTCTCGGACTACGTGCACTGGTACAACAACTTCAGGATCCACTCGACGCTGGGCTACATGTCTCCGGTCGAGTTCAGGGAGGCGGGGCTGTCCCTCCCGGAATCGTCCAAATAGGTGTTGCCAATCCAGTAGCCGCTCTCGTAGGCGGCGAGCGACGGGCCCGGGAAGCCCGACATCCACTCCGCGACCTCGCCCCAGGGGTTGCCGCGGAACCTCCTCGTCACGGCCTCGCCCGTCTCCGCGTCGAGCGCGCAGACGGTGGTGGACCTGAGGTGTACGTCCATTCCGAAGGCGGTAGAATATCTAGGCACGGGAGCCTCCCAACCTCGTTGCGGCGCGGCTGCGCCTCTGGCACTTCAACAACATTGTCGCAGCCCCGACCCGCGGTCACGAGCGGGGGCTCCTGTCGTTTCCGTGCCCTCGGATTGGGTCATAGTGTCTGTCGTTGCCAAAACATCGGCGTTGCCGTGGTTGTCGCTGTAGTCATTGGGTGGTCATTGGGTAGTCATTGGGGACGTTCTTAAATGACTAGTCAAAGGGGACACTCTTACGGCACTTGGCACTTGGGGACGTTCTTTTTGTGCCGGCACCTGGGGACAGTCCTTATGTCAAGAGATCGGTGCAAGAGGGATAGGTTGCCTTGCGTCGATCTAAATAAGTTGCGGTGAGATAGTTCTTGAATTGGCCTTTTTGGGGCTAAACAGAAACTTTCTCACCGCAACTGAGTTGAGGCGTTTTTTGGCAGCTGGTTTACTTGCTCGCGAACAGCCAGATCAGGATGATTACCAGAATCACGGCGACGATGCAGACGATGGCGCCAGTGAATTTGATGCGTGAGTCGCGGGTACGCTCGCGCACCGCGTCCTCGGTGGCCTCGAGCTGGGCGACTTCTTGCTCGGTCTCGGCGTGTTCGGCTTTGTCTCGGGCCAAGGATCCTGCAAGCGACTCAGTGATCTCTGGATGGTCATGCACCTCGGTCGCCTGCTCGATGATCGACTGTGCATGTGCGGCATCTGCTTGGGCGTTGGCGACGCTTTGCTCTTGGTCGCGGCGTGCCTTGTCCTCGGCGGCTATCTTCTCGCGCAGTTCGCGCTGGCGCGTCGTGGCGGCAGTTTTCGCCGTCTGCAGCTCGTCGCGCGCGGCATCGGCCTCAGTCGTCACGGCTTGGTGTGCGCGTTTGGCTTCGGCAATGGGGGCTTGAGCCTGCTCGACGGCCTGCTCGGCTGCGGCAAGCGAGTGCTCAAGGTCGGCGGTGATGCGCGGGACATCTTCTTCGGCTTTTCGCAGGGCATCTGCCGTGTCGGAGATCTGCATCGAGAGCTCGCTGGTGCGCACCGTATAGTTGGCGGGATTTGCCGAGGGATTGCGTTGCAGCTCGGCATACTCATGACGCAGCGTCTCGAGCTGGGCGCGCGTGGCATCGACGGTTTGTTGTGCGGCCGCAATGCCGGCGTCTCGCTCGGCCTTCACCTTGTCGCGGATGCGCTTGGAATCCTCAAGACGTCGAACGAGGCGGTTGCCGGTCTCGCGAGAGCTTGCCTCGCGGGCCTCCACGGCGTCGAGCGCGGCCTTCAGGCGGAGCTCAGTCGCGTCATCCTCTGTCTTCATTTGTTCGAACTGACCCTTGAGCTCTGTCGCTTTGGCGGCGTGGGCATCACGGTCAATCTCGGCTGCCGCGGCGGCCTTTTGCGCTGTAGCAATCGCTTGGCGCTGGTCGGCGACGATCTGGTCGTAGCGGCCTGCGATATCCTGGCGCGTCTCGAGTTCCTCGGCCTGATCGGCAATGCGCTGCTCAAGTTCGGTCAGGTGGGCGCGGGCATCGGCAAGTGCCTTTTTCGCGGCGTTCATCTCGCGCATGGCCGAGGCGCCCTGGGCGATAAAGGTGCCCACGGCGTTCGCGGTGTTCGAGACAGCGGTCCCCAGATCGCGGCTCGCGGCGGGGGAGTGCGGGGCGGTCGGGCGAGTGGTGTCGGCAGCGTCCGCATCGGCAGTCTGCGGCGCGGCGATATTGCCGGTACCGCCCTCGACCACAGAAAAGCCTGCTGCGTGCGGATCGACCGCATCGGCGCCAATCGTGGGGTGCTCGAGCTGGAGAAACGAGGGCATGGTACTGCCCTGGTCGGCAACCGGAGTCTCGCCGGGCACAAAGGTCGAGGCCGCCTCGGCGGCCTCCTCTTCCTCGGCATCAATATCGGCATCGGCGACGGCGTCTTTCATCGCTTTGACGGCATCCATCATGGAGTCCATGACGGCATCGAGCTCTTCTTCCGAAGACACCTCGATAGGGCCCGCAGCTTGCGGAGCGGCATCCTGTACGGGGTCGTCGTCCTGAGCGGGCGCATCGTCGTTTTGCTCGCCTGCATCTTCGGCGCCAGGGGTTTCCGCCGTAGCGCTTTCGTCCAAGATGGGGTCGTCGAGGTCAATATCATCGCAGGTCACAGCATCAGCATCTGCGGTGACGTCTGCGGAATCATCAATATGCTGTTGAGTCTGGGGGTCCAGCTCGTCTGTCATAGGTATGTGCTCCTCATCGTTGTTTGTCACCCTATGATAAAGTCTCGCGCCGACTTCCCGCGCGCCGCAGCAAAGATTCAAAACGTGTTCGATGGCTCGCGTCGATAGCAAAAACTCGGCCACTCTATCCAATTTTTACTTGACATTCCCTTCGCCGAAAGACGTTGCGCCGTTCGCCTGCCATGGGCTTTATTTTTCACTTGAACCCGTTAAAGTTGCATTTCAGCTTTTGGCGCGTTTATTTGGATGCGCGCAGTCGGCGGGTGCGCCCGTCGCGATTTGAAAGGACTTTATATGGGACTTTTCACTGGTAAGACCGTGATCGTCACCGGCGGCGGCAAGGCCACGCTTAAGGACGGCTCCGCTGGCTCCATCGGTTACGGCATCGATATCGCTTTTGCAAAGGAGGGCGCGAACCTCGTTATCACCGGCCGCAACGTCGCCAAGCTCGAGGCCGCCAAGGAGTCCCTCGAGGCCGAGTACGGTGTCAAGGTTCTGCCTGTTCAGGCCGATGTTTCGGCTGGTCAGGACAACGAGGCTGTCGTCCAGAACGTTATCGACAAGGCCATTGAGGAGTTCGGCCGCATCGACGCCGTCGTCAACAATGCTCAGGCCAGCGCCTCGGGTGTGACCATCGCCGACCATACCATGGATCAGTTTAACCTAGCCATTTATTCCGGTCTGTATGCCACCTATCTGTACATGCAGAAGGCCTATCCGCACCTGAAGGAGACCAAGGGCTCCGTGGTCAACTTTGCCTCGGGCGCCGGCCTGTTTGGCAACTATGGTCAGTGCAGCTATGCCGCCGCCAAGGAGGGCATCCGTGGTCTGACTCGCGTTGCCGCCAACGAGTGGGGCAAGGACGGCATCAACGTCAATATCGTTTGTCCGCTTGCTTGGACCGCTGCGCTCGAGAACTTCCAGGATGCCTATCCCGAGGCGTTCAAGGCCAATGTCCACATGCCGCCGGCAGGCCACTACGGCGACGTCGAGAAGGAAATCGGCCGCGTTGTCGTTCAGCTCTGCGGTCCCGACTTTAAGTACATGAACGGCGAGACTGTCACCCTCGAGGGTGGCATGGGCCAGCGGCCTTAGGGGTTACGCGGTTTTTTCAAACCGCGTAACGGCTCGACGCTGCGCGGTCACCAGGGCGACAACTTGTCATTCAAAGAGGGCGGCATGACCAGAAGGTCTATGCCGCCCTCTTTTCATGCCAATTTGTTCGCCCTGGCGACCGCTCGCTGACGTCGCCAGAGCATCGGCGTTGCCTTGGCTGTTGGAGATGATCTCGTAGTCGTTGGGGACGTTCTTAAATGACTAGCTATAAGGGACACTCTTGCCGGCACTTGGGGACAGTCCCTAAGTGCCGGCAGATTGGGACACTTCTTTGCAAGATGGCGCTGAAGATTGTCCTCGACGACTAGTCGTTTAATGCATCAGTTTCTGTCGAGTCGGTGCGGTTTGCTGGTTGCCCGTATAATGGTCTGCGTATGAACCGCAACCAAGGAGTTCCAGTTTATGGACCAGAACCTTTTTAAATTCGACCTGATCGCCGAGGACCCGACGACGCATGCGCGTGCCGGCGTGCTGCACACCCCGCACGGCGACATCGAGACGCCAATCTTCATGCCCGTGGGCACCAAGGCAAACGTCAAGGGCATTCCTACCGAGACCGTCAAACAGCTCGGCGCCCAGATCGTGCTTGCCAATACCTATCATCTGTCCATGCGTCCCGGCGAGGACACTATCGCCGAGCTGGGCGGCCTGCACAAGTTTATGAACTGGCACGGTCCTATCCTCACCGACTCGGGCGGTTTCCAGGTGTTCAGCCACAACGACGCCGTCAAGCTCACCGACGAGGGCGTGCGCTTCATCGTCAACGATTACGACGGTCGCCACGTGTTCTGGACGCCCGAGGACAACATGGAAATCGCCATGAAGCTCGGCTCCGACATCTGCATGCAGCTCGATCAGTGCCCGGGCTATCCCGCCACGCGCGCCTACGTTGAGCGCGCCGTTGAGCTGTCGAGTATGTGGGCCGAGCGCTGCTATAAGGCGCATAACCGCGACGACCAGGCGCTCTTTGGCATTGTTCAGGGCGGCATGCACCTAGATCTGCGCCTGCGCTCGCTGCGCCATCTGGAGGAGTGCGGCGACTTCCCCGGTTACGGCATTGGCGGCTACTCGGTGGGCGAGGACCACGAGACCATGTTCGAGACCCTGGCACCGCTCGTAAGCGAGTACATGCCCAAGCACAAGCCGCGCTACCTGATGGGCGTCGGCAACCCCACCACCCTCGTGCGCGGTGTGGGCGTGGGTATCGACATGTTCGACTGCGTGCTGCCGACGCGTACGGGCCGCATGGGTACGGCGTTCTCCAGCGAGGGTCGCCTTAACTTCCGCAACGCGCGCTTTGCGCACGACGACGGCCCCATCGACCCCACCTGCACCTGCCCGGTGTGCACGGGCGGCTACAGCCGCGCGCTCATCCGTCACATGGTCACGCAGAAGGAGATGCTCGGCGGCATTCTGCTTTCGATGCACAACATCTACTACCTGCTCAACCTTATGCAGCGTGCCCGCCAGGCCATTATCGAGGGCCGCTACGGCGCGTTTGTGAGCGACTGGATGAACAGCCCTGCGGCGGTGGATTACTAAGGGCGACAGACACGCTTGCAGAGCGTGGGCAATGGCAAAGGCTGAGCGGCAACCGCTCGTCACATTTGCTGACACCGGCTGCGCGACCGCTGACCGATAGCTTGCAAGCACTTGATGCATCGTGGGTACCATACCGAATAGTTGATGTTCGGGCGGGTGTTTGGCGCATGGCGTCGACCCCGCCCGCTTTTCTTTTTCTCGATAGGAGTACCCATGATTAAGAATGAGAACGTCGAGGGCGAGCCTGCCTACGACGAGACGTACCGCCGCGGCCCCGTGGTCATGCGCGGCCCCATGATTCCTAAGGACAACACCTACGCCAACCTGCTGGCGCCCGAGGAGTCGACCGACTGGCTGCATGCCGATCCGTGGCGCGTGCTGCGCATCCAGGCCGAGTTTGTCGATGGTTTTGGCGCGCTGGCCGAGCTCGGACCCGCAGTGACCATCTTCGGCAGCGCCCGCACGCCCAAGACGGACCCGGCCTACAAGGCGGCGCGCACCGTCGGCCGTAAGATTGCTCAGCGCGGCGTGGCGTTTATCACCGGTGGCGGCCCCGGCATCATGGAAGCGGCCAACAGGGGAGCGGCGAGTGTCAACGGCAAGTCAGTTGGCCTGGGCATTGAATTGCCGCACGAGCAGGGGCTCAACAAATATGTGAACCTCGGTATGGACTTCCGCTACTTCTTTGTGCGCAAGACCATGTTCGTCAAATACAGCTCGGGTGCCATTGTGTTTCCCGGTGGTTTTGGTACGCTCGACGAGATGTTCGAGGTGCTCACGCTGGTGCAAACGCACAAGGTCAAGCGCATGCCGCTTGTGCTGGTAGGCAGCGAGTACTGGCAGGGCCTATTCGACTGGCTTAACGGTCCGGTGCTGGATGCCGGCATGATTAGCCCGCTCGATCCCGAGCTCGTGCACATCACCGACGACCTCAACGAGGCCGTCGACATTGCCCTGAGCGGGCTGATGTAGATCAATCGTGCTCACGCGACATGAATACGCATGGCAATCTGATGTTATCTAACATCAGATTGCCATTTATATTGGGTATACTGGTGTAAAAGACGAGGGCGAGGAGGTCGCAAATGTCTACAGCAACAGTTAAGCCTACGACGGTTCGAATCGAAGAGGGGCTCAAGGAGCAGGCGACTGAGTTCTTGGATTCGGTCGGCCTCAGCCTCAATTCCTATCTCAATCTTGCCGTTCGGCAGCTGGTAAATCAGCGAAAGATTCCTTTTGAGATTGTAGGAAGGGCGGAGGTGCCCAACGAGGCGACGAGGCGTGCCATGGTGATCGCCGAGGCTCATGAGTTGGGGATTTTGCCGGACGATAGCCTGTCATTCAATAACGCTGATGAGCTTATGTCATTCCTCGATGAGGAATAGCGATGTTCGAGATTAAAGTCGAGGCTCAATTTAAGGTGGACTACAAACGAACGATGCGCATGCATCCGCAGCTAAAAAGTGAGTTTAAAGCGGCGGTTGCGGAGCTTGTGGCTCATGGGTCACTTCCGGCGGAGTATGGCGCCCACGAGCTCTCAAACCCGGGCGGAAACTACAACGGCCACATCGATTTCCACCTATCCGATGGCTTGGTCGATGTGGTCGTTCTTTATCTTCCCCATAAGACTAACCCAGTGATTAGGCTGGTGAGAATGGGCACTCATCAGGAGCTGTTTCAGGGTCCGCTGGGCTGATCGCCGATTTCCAAGTTGCGGTGGAATAGGGATTGATTTGCGGTCGATTGGCCAAAAACAGTCCCTATTTCACCGCAACTGATAGGCGCGCCCCGTTCGCTGCTGCGGCCCCCGGTTCTCCTCATTGCTGGATTTCGCTCAAAAACTCAGCGGCGACTTCGTTGCTTTTGAAACGGATGCTGCGGTCTTCTTTCTTGGGGAATGCCAGCAGCGGGATAGTCCCGTACCAGACAGTTTCCTCGTCAATCACGGCCGCGCACAGCCGCCCTTTGGCCTTGACGGAATAGTCGACGTTCATCTCGGCAAAAATCGCTTTCGCGTCATCGCGCGGAGGTGAGGCAACATAAACCTCAAGGGTAATCCCACGGGCGGCTGCGCCTGCGAGTGTGGTGGTGAGTTTCGTGAGGCATGCGGCGGATGCGTAGGATGCGGCTATGAAGGCACTCTTTGTGGCACCGGTGATGTCTTTAATTAATGCCTCAATAGCGTTTGCCGGCTCTATGAGAATGTTGTAATCGGGTTGCTCGCTGTCCTCTGCTGAATAAATTTCGTACCCCAACTTGGCGTACGTCTTGAGTCTTTTCTGGTACATGCGGGCGAGCATGGGTATCGACAGGTCAATGTAGTCGAATATCTCAACCTGTTGCTTGCCCTCGTGGCTTCTATGCAGTCTGCCCACCTGCTGCGTTACGCTGCCGTCCCAAGATATCGGCGTGGCAATGAAAAGGGTGTCAAGGTAGGACAGATCGAAGCCCTCGCTCAGAAGGCTTTCGGTGGCGACGATGATTCGATGTTCATGCTCAAAGCCGGGAAGACTGTTCAGTATCGCTTTTCTTTCTTTGGCGCTGATTTCTCCGGTTAAGAGTATGGGCTCGTGTCTGCGATCATTAAGCAACCTGAACAGTTCCTCAGCATGCTTTTTCCTTTTGGATAGTATGAGCGGATGTCGACCGTTTGACGCTGCTTCGAGGGCGTCATCGACAATCAATTCGTTTCTTGCCGCATGTGCACACAGCATATCGAGAATCTGATTGAAGCTTGCATCCGGCTCGTAGGCGGATAGCCGAATGCCGGTAAATCTCGGTCGAACGATGCGCTGGATGCCCTGCTGAATTGCCTGCGTTTTTGGATCGATGACATAGCGAAGCGGGCCGCAGAGCATCGAGAGCGCCCGCGTGAGTCCGTCGGAGCGCTCGGGTGTCGCGGAGAGGCCATATATATATTTGGCTGGAGCGGACTTGAGGACGAGCTCGAGCTGTGGCGCGGCAGCATGGTGGCATTCGTCGCAGATAATGAGGCCGTAATTACGAACAAGGTTCTTAACTATCGGCTCCCCGGTTTGGGAGTCTTTGCCAGATAGCGACTGAAAGGAAGCGACGTCGATAAGGCCGCTGACGGCGGTTTTGCCCCCTCCGATTTGTCCAATAAGGGGAGGTTGCTTTTTGCTGATTCGTCCTTTTGGCGTTCGGACCGGCTCTCTGGTGTCCGTAATGTCGAGAAATCGTTCGAGCTGCGATTTCCATTGGGCTATGAGCGCGGTCTTTGGAACAATGACGAGCGCCGGAAGACCAACGGCGGCAATAAGATAAGCTCCGATGACGGTTTTACCGAAGCCCGTTGGCGCAGACATGATTCCGTCTTCGTATTCAAGCATCTGGTCGGCGGCAATTTGCT
>NZ_JBCOIQ010000006.1:0-31245 GCF_040926185.1 Collinsella aerofaciens | reverse complement strand
TTCGGGATGAAGGGTCCCTTTGAATGCCATCTCAATTGGATTGCCTGTGCTACGTTCGTCTGAATAATGGGCAGTAACGTGGGCTTCTTGAATCAGCTGCTCAAGTTGGGCTTTGCAGCCTCTGGGAATCGCGACGCGGCCATCTCTAAGTTCGCTGAGGTCTATGAGTCGCGGTTTGCCGAATACTGATTGATGCATAGATTGCGCACGGAAGAACTCCGGGTTGGCAAATGTCGCAATCCTGCGGATTTCCATTTGAGCTGCCGGGCTCAGAGACTTTTCGGGGATGTAGAGCATATCGGCTTGTGTGACGAGCAGGTTCGAGGGGAAGTCTCGTGGCGTGAGCGGGAGCCGCTTTCGTGGCTTTTGGACATTGCACCTGGTTTTGTTTGTCGCTGCAGCTGTTGCTATTCCAAGCGGTTTGTTTTTGGTGTCCTCGATCAGACGATCCACCGTCGCACGCGAGATTAGTTGGATTTGCGAAAGGTAAAGCCATTGGTCGGGAAAGGGCTCGAATCGTTCGTCAACAAATACGCTGTTTCCTTCCCGCTGCGCTTTTCCCTGAAAGGGCAGCGCAATGAGATTTCCAAAGCCGCCTTCAGGAATGGTGGACTGCGCGGGTATCATTCGGTCAAAGGCTTCGAAGGTGATTGTCTTGTTGAGTGCCGCTGCTTCGGCGATAAGGCAGCTACCGAAATCTCGTGCTGTCTTTGCGTTTATAGGTTCTAGGAAGAAAAACCAGATATGCGCGCCGTTGCCTGACCTTGATCGCTCGACTGCAGCGTTAATTCCATGGTTTTTTACGACAAGCCTGATAGCGTTTGTCGCTTCTTTCCAATCGGCTTTGTCAAAATCAATGACAAGGACATTTGTGTTGCAGTCTTTGTCGAGAACATATTGACCTATGACGTCCCGGAGCCTGTCGTCGCTGCCTTTGAAATGGGCGATAATGGCGGCATCGTTCAGCTCAAGGAATGTGCGGCTGCGACATTCAGCGCATTTAATTCTGTGATGGTTTGCTTTGGGGCAAATGCCTGGCTTCCACTCATTTGCGCAGGCGGGTGTATAGCCGATGCCCCCGTCTTTTCTGCGATACCCGTGAGCGTGCACATCTTTGCGGCCGGTAAAAAGATTGCGAAAGAGCTCGAGTTTGTCGCGCGCTGGGCTCGCGCTGGTAACGATGCCCTCGGTCTGTGCACGTTCGCCGAAAGATTTGCCGGCTTTGTCCCATTCTTCGAGTGTTGCGTAACGGATGTCTGGACCGTTGCTACAGATTACGATCTGCTTACGCGGATCTGAAGCGTGGACAACCGTTTTATTGAGTTTGAATAAGGCGTTCCCGAAAAGGGCGTATTGATGCACGGCGTTGCTCATTTGAATGCCATTCTTGTCAGCGTTCATTGGGATGAGGGTACGTCATTTCAGCTTTATGAGATATGCGACTTCGATTTTGGTTCGGTAATAGTGGGGTACCGATCCGTGAGTGGCAATTAGCCGGTGCCAAAACGTGCGGCGGCTGTTGTTAAAGGTGTTTTGGCGGCTATGGGGCGTGTTGGCGGCGTGGGGAGGGGTCCTCGAATGACTCCGTGGTCAAATAACGTCAAATATGAGTACTGTTGTTAATGTAGTCTCATAACATTTGGTAAGAATAGAATACCAATTCCACATTATTCTATATATCTAACCCACTAAACACGGAATTTTGAGCCTTGGCAAGACGTGGAATTGATCGAAATGATCAATTCCGGCGAGATTTTGCTGCTACTAATTTGGTGGCGGTACTCATATTTGCCATTTTTTGTCCAGTGGGTACCGCGAGGGGCCTGTTCGACTGGCTCAACGGCCCGGTGATGGATGCCGGCATGATCAGCCCACTCGATCCAGACCTTGTCCACATCACCGACGACCTCAACGAAGCCGTCGACATCGCCCTGAGCGGGCTGAAGTAGGGTAGGTAAAATGGGACGGGGCTAAAAGACTGGTCTGAAACGTTTGATACCAGTCTTTTTAGCCCCGTCCCAAATGAACTGCTTCTAAGTTGCGGTGGAATAGGGATTGATTTGCGGCTGATAAGCCAAAAACAGTCCCTATTTCACCGCAACTGATGTGGGTGTCCCTAGCGAGTTGGCTGGTAGCGGGGGCAGTAGCTGATGGCGATGGCGTCGACGCCTACGTGGGTGGCGATGGTGCAGCCGATGGGGCCGGTGCCGGCGTCTACGTAGTCCTGGCCTGCGAGCGCTTGGTTGACGAGCTCCTGCTCCTCGGCAGCGCCGGTCGTGAGCACGCGCACGCTGGAGCCCGGATGCTCGGTCAAAAATGCGAGGCAATCGGCCATGGTGTTGGCGACGATGCGCTTGGCGCCGCGGCCCTTTTTGATGGCCTTGATCTCGCCCGATTTCCACTCCGGCGAAACGGCCAGGCGAATGTTGAGCATCTGCGTCAGCTGGCCGGCGAGTTTGGGCGCGCGGCCGTTCTTAACGAGGTTTTCGAGCGTGCGGGGAATCAGCAGCAGGTGGGCGTCGGACAGCGTCGCGCGGATCTGCGTCTCGGTCTCGTCCAGACTGCGGCCGTCCTCGCGCATGGCGAGCGCGTACTCCACCAGCAGGCCCTCGGCGCCCGAGCCGGTGCGCGAATCGATGCAGCGCACGTCGAGCTCGTGGGTATCGGCTGTCAGGCTGGCGTTGGCATAGCAGGCGGACCACTCGCTGCACAGCGAGATAAAGATGGCGCTGTCGTGGCCGTCAGCGAGCACGCGATCAAAGAGCGCCTTGAACTCACCGGCGCTCGGCTGCGAGGTGTGCGGTAGCTGCTCGGAGCCTGCCATGCGGGCGACGTACTCCTCGGCGGTGATCTGCACCTGGTCGAGCAGGTCCTCGCCTTCGATAATCACATGCAGTGGAATCACGTAAATGCCGAGCTCTTGGGCGCGGGCGGGGGAGATGTCCGACGTGGAGTCGGTTATGATGGCAAAAGACATAATTGCACCTTTCGTTGGGGCGTTTGCGCGCCGCCTTCTGAGAGCAAAGTGCGACAAGTATAGTAGAGTCATTCCACATTGCTAGGTTCAATTGTTGAATAGTCAACAGTTTGAAGTGTCGGTGTGGAAATCATCAACTGGGGAAGAGGGATGCCGATGGAGGCACTGGAGATATGCAAGCGGCCGGTCGTGCTGTTTGATTTCGATGGCACGGTGGCCGATACAGGCCGGGCGGTGATGACCTCGACGCGCAAGACGCTTGCTGCGCGCGGGTTTTCGGAAGCGCAGATGGGTGACCTGCGCCGTATGATCGGGCCTCCCCTGTGGAAGAGCTTCCACGACTTTTATGGCTTCTCGCGCGAGGAATCGCTTGTGGTGGCCGACGAGTACCGTGCCTTTTTCGATGAGCTGGGGCCGGATGAGTACCCCGTGTTCGATGGAATCTCCGAGCTGCTCGACAGCCTTGCCGCGCAGGGGCATCGCATGGCGGTCGCGACGTCTCGCATGGAGGCGAAGTGCATCGATATGGTGCATGAGCTGGGGCTTTGCCAGTTTGAGGCCGTGGTTGGCATGAATCCGCCGCAGGGGCGCGAGACCAAGGCGGATTCGGTCCGCGATGCGCTGGCGGCCCTGGGCGCGACGGCCGACGGTGCCGTGATGATCGGCGATCGCTTCAACGATGTGGAGGGCGCGCACGCGATGGGCGTGCCGTGTATCGGCATCTATTCGGGCGCGGCGGCACCGGGGGAGCACGAGGCCGCGGGCGCCGATGCGGTGGTGCACTCGGTGGCCGAGCTTGCTAAACTTTTCGCTATATAAGTAAGTGATGTGAGAGGCGGGCGCGCTCGCCGCTCATTGGTAAGGAGGTCCTCCATGAATCAGGTGGAGCAGAGCGTTACCGAGTATGTCGACGAGGTCTGGGAGGATGTCGTCGCCGATATCGAGCAGCTGGTGAGTTATCCGTCCGTGGCAGTTTCCGCCGATGCGGAGCCCGGCGCGCCGTTTGGCCGCCCAGTCCGTGACGCGCTCGATTGCGCGCTCGGCATTGCGCAGAAGCTCGGCTACCAGACGAGCGACGACGAGGGCTTTGTGGGCATTGCCGATATCCCTGGCCGCGGCGACAAGCAGCTCGCGACTATCTGCCATGTGGACGTGGTGCCTGCCGGCCCCGGCTGGAACACCGACCCGTTTGCGATGGAGCGTCGCGAGGGCTGGCTGCTCGGCCGCGGCGTGATCGACGACAAGGGCCCGGCCGTGCTGTCGCTCTACGCCGGCGCCTATCTGCTCAAGCACGGCATCACCCCGCGCTATACCTTCCGCGCGCTGCTGGGCTGTGATGAGGAAGTGGGCATGTCCGACGTTCACCATTATCTGGAGAACCACGCAGACCCCGACTTTCTGTTTACGCCCGATGCCGAGTTCCCGGTTTGTAATGCCGAGAAGGGCCAGTTTGGGGCGACGTTTGTGAGTCCCAAGATCGACGGCGGGCGCATTGTGTCCTGGAGCGGCGCCGAAGCGAGCAACGCCATTCCGTCGCAGTCTATCTGCGAGCTTGCGATTGCCGCCGATGAGCTGCCGGCGCCTGTTGAGAACGCCGACCGCCTGGAGATCACGGCGCTCGGCAACGGGCATGCGCAGATTTTCGCCCACGGCATTGGCGGTCATGCCTCGATGCCCGAGGGAACAATCAATGCCGTCGGCCTCATCGTGGCGTATCTGCGCGAGGCCGAGGATGCGTTTGGTGCGCGCGACGAGCGCCTGCTGACGCCTGCCGAGCACGAGTTCGTCAAGTTTCTGGCCTTTGTGCATGCGGACGCCTATGGCCGCGGCCTGGGTATCGACGCGACGAGCCCGGCGTTTGGCCCGCTCACCTGCAACCCCGGCGTCATCCGCGTGGCGGATGGCCACATCGAGCAGGTCATCGACGTGCGTTTCCCCGACAGCACGAGCGCCGATACCATCTGCGAGCAGCTCGAGCCGCTCGTGGGCCGCTTTGGTGTGACGTATCGCGTGGGTCGCGCCAAGGTGCCGTTCTCAGTTTCTGCCGACGACCCAGCCGTGAGGGCGCTTATCGATACCTATAACGAGTTTACGGGCAAGCATGCCGAGCCCTTTGCCATGGGCGGCGGCACGTACGCGCGAAACTTTGCCCGCGCCGTCTCGTTTGGCCCCGAGGAGACCGGCCTTGAGCTGCCCGCGTGGGGCGGCCAGATGCACGGCCCCAACGAGTGCGCCAACGAGGAGCAGCTCAAGCAAGCGCTCAAGATCTATATTGTGGCAATCCTGCGCCTCAACGAACTCGAACTTTAAGGTTACGCGGTTTCCCAATCTAAGTTGCGGTGGAATAGTTCCTAGAATGGGCCATTTGATGGCCAAGCAGGAACTATTTCACCGCAACTTTGCTTTTATTGGTGTAAAAGGTGCGCCATATTTGGCGCTGGATTGTTATTCGTTTGTAAAGGCTGGGCAGCGCTTGCGGTAAGGGTCTATCAAATGCCCGTAAGAAACCGCAGATAAGGCGGTCGTCGCGCGATCGGGGTCGTATCTTTCCAAACAGCAAAGCGGGCAGGGTGCCCGCGAGTTGTATGTATGAAAGGAAGATCATGCTCGATCAGGCTTATTCTCGTCGTCAGTTCCTCGGACTTGCTGGTGGTCTTGTCAGCATCGTCGGTCTCGGTCTCGTTGGTTGCGGCGGCTCCGGCGCATCCGACGCCGCCGACAAGGGCAGCGCCGCTGCTGCCGAGTCCGTCTCCGGCGAGGTGACCTACGACGGTGCTTCCTCGTTCCAGGCTCTCGTCGAGGCTGCTGCCGAGAAGTTCATGGATGCCAACCCCGACGTCTCCGTCTCCGGCTCGGGCAACGGTTCGGGCAAAGGTCTGACCGCTGTTGCCGCCGGCACCGTCACCATCGGTAACTCCGACGTCTTCGCCGAGACCAAGCTCGAGGCCGACCAGGTCAAGAACCTCGTCGACCACGAGGTCGCCGTCGTGGGCATGGGTCCCGTCGTCTCTAAGAACGTGAAGGTCGACGACCTGTCCCTCGAGCAGCTCAAGGGCATCTTCTCCGGCCAGATCACCAACTGGAAGGAGGTCGGCGGCGACGACGCCAAGATCGTCGTGCTCAACCGCAAGGCCGGCTCCGGCACCCGCGCCACCTTCGAGGCTGCCGTCTTTGGCGACGAGGCCGTCGACTTTAAGGGCGACGCCGAGCTCGACAAGTCCGGCGATGTCCAGACTCAGATGGGCAGCACCGATAACGCCGTCTCCTACCTCGACTTCTCGCACTTCGATGACTCCAAGTTCAACGCCATCAAGGTCGAGGGCGTCGAGCCCAAGAGCGCAAACGTCACCGACGACTCCTTCAAGATCTGGGCTACCGAGCACATGTACTGCTCCAAGGACGCCGACGAGGCCACCACGGCCTTCCTGGAGTTCATGCTTTCCGACGACGTCCAGGGCAAGCTCGTCGAGGAGCAGGGCTTTATCCCCGTCTCTGCCATGAAGGTCGTCAAGGACGCCAGCGGCAAGGTCTCTGCTAAATAAGTAATCGCCCCCGGAAAGGTTTGCAATGGCAAAACAGCTGCCAAAGCGCGACCTTGAGAACGTGGGCCTGGGCGTCACGGGCGCGTGCGTAGCGCTCGTGACGCTTGTCGTTGCCGCGCTTATCTTCATGGTCGCCCAAAAGGGCCTCTCGGCTTTTCTCAAGGATGGCGTTTCGGTTGTCGAGTTCTTCACTGGCACCAAGTGGGACCTGGCCAACACAGCCGAAAACGGTCTGCCCTATACCGGCGCCCTGCCCCTGATCGTCACCTCGTTTGCGGTCATGGTGCTCTCCACGCTCATCGCGCTGCCCATCGCCATCGGCTCCGCCATCTTTGCGGTCGAGATCCAACCCAAAGTTGGTTCCAAGGTCTTTCAGCCGCTTATTGAGCTTTTGACCGGCATTCCCTCGGTCGTCTTTGGACTGATTGGCTTTCACGTGGTCGTCGGACTTATGAAGTCCGTTTTCCACGTGAGCACGGGTCTGGGCATCCTGCCCGGCGCCATCGTGCTGGCTGTCATGATCCTGCCGACGATGACCACCCTTTCGGTCGATGGCCTGCGCGCCGTGCCCGACGGCTACCGTCAGGGCTCGCTCGCGCTGGGCTACACCCGCTGGCAGACCATCTGGCACGTGGTGCTCAAGTCCGCCATGCCGTCGCTCATGACTGCGGTCATCCTTGGCATGACGCGCGCCTTTGGCGAGACGCTCGCCGTGCGCATGGTCATCGGCGGTATTGAGGCCATGCCGACGTCGCTGCTGTCGCCGGCCTCGACCATCACCACCACGCTCACCACGTCCATGGCGGTCTATGCCGAGGGTTCGGCCCAGGACGATGTTCTGTGGGCGCTCGGTCTGCTGCTGATGGGTATGAGCCTCATCTTCATCCTGATCATCCACCTTATCGGCCGCAAGGGGGCGAAGGCTCGTGGCTAGCACGCGCATCCATATCGACGAGGCGAGACTCGGGCGCGTCCAAAAGCAGGATCGCATCGCCACGGGCGTGCTGACGGCAATCATCGCCATCGTCATGCTCATCGTCGTCTCCATGGTGGCCTATATCCTGTTCGAGGGCATCTCGACGCTGTTCCAGCCGGGTTTTCTCACGCAGCCGTCGCGTGCCAACGGAACTCAGGGCGGCGTACTCTACCAGCTGTTCGACTCGTTCTATCTGCTGCTGATCACCCTGATCATCTCGGTGCCCATCAGCCTAGGCGGGGCGGTCTTCCTGGTTGAGTACGCGCCGAACGGCCCTATCCGCGACATCGCCTCTACCGCCATCGAGACGCTGTCCTCGCTGCCTTCCATCGTCGTCGGCATGTTTGGCTTCCTGGTGTTCTCGGTGCAGCTGGGCTGGAAGTACTCCATCATCTCCGGCGCCGTCGCGCTCACCATGTTCAATATCCCCATTCTGGTGCGCGTGATTCAGCAGGCGCTCGAGGACGTGCCACAGGCCCAGCGCGATGCATGCCTGGCCATGGGCCTTACCCGCTGGGAGGCCACGCTGCACATCCTGATCCCCGAGGCCATGCCTGCCATCGTGACCGGCATCGTGCTTTCGGCCGGCCGCGTGTTTGGCGAGGCCGCGGCACTGCTCTTTACCTCGGGCATGAGCTCGCCGGTGCGTCTGAACTTCTTGAGCTTTAACCTGTCGAGCCCCACCTGCGCCTGGAACGTGTTCCGTCCCGGCGAGTCGCTCGCCGTGCACATCTACAAGATCTATGGCGAGGGCAGCCCCGAGGCTCAGCAGATCGTTTGGGGCACCGCTGCACTGCTGATGATTTGCGTGCTGCTGTTTAACGTAATCGCCCGTATCGTGGGCAAGCAACTGGCAAGGAGGATGACGGCCGAGTGAGCGAGATGAAAGCAACACCCGCAGCCGAAGCGGCACCGTCCGAGATCCAGAACTTCCTGTCGAGCGTGGGGGAGAGCGAGAAGCGCGTGCGCGCGAGCGGCAAGGCCGTGAGCGACGAGGTCGTGCTCTCCACCAAGGACGTCAACGTGTACTATGGCGACCACCATGCCCTGCACGATACGTCGCTCGACTTTCACAAGGGCGAGATCACGGCGCTCATCGGGCCTTCGGGCTGCGGTAAGTCGACCTTCTTACGCAGCCTCAACCTGATGAATCGCGAGATTCGCGGCTGCCGCGTGGAGGGCGAGATCAACTACCGCGGGCGCAACGTGAACACCAAGACCGAGAACACCTACGAGTTGCGTCGCTCCATTGGCATGGTATTCCAACAGCCCAACCCTTTCCGCAAGTCCATTCGCGACAACATTACGTTTGCGCCCAGGCGTCACGGCATTACCGACCGCGACGAGCTTGATCGTATGGTCGAGGAAAGTCTGCGTGGTGCGGCGCTGTGGGACGAGGTCAAGGACAAGCTCGACAAGAGCGCCTACGCGCTTTCGGGCGGCCAGCAGCAGCGTCTGTGCATTGCGCGCACGCTGGCGCTCAATCCCGACGTGATCCTGTTTGACGAGCCCTGCTCGGCGCTCGACCCCATCTCGACGCTGGCGATCGAGGACCTCATGTCATCGATCGTTGCCGACCGTGCCATCGTCATCGTGACGCACAACATGGAGCAGGCGTCGCGCGTGTCCAACCGCACGGCGTTCTTCTACATGGGCGATATGGTTGAGTACGACGAGACTGACGAGATTTTCCAACGGCCCAAGGATAAGCGGCTGAATGATTACCTCACCGGCATGTTCTCCTAGTCCGGGACATGCTTGAGGCCCGCGGCGGCCACGGTTGTCGCGGGACTGATTGGAGAGGCGGGTCATCTCTTTTGCGAGATGGCCCGCCTTTTGCTCTGCGACCGAAATGACCACCACAAAGGGGACAGGCACCTTCGTGGTGGTTTGGGGTGGGGCTCGCTGCTATCATGGACAACGTTGTATTTCTACGAAGGAGCAGGGCATATGGCGATTCTTTTGGGATGCGATTCCGTCAGCCTAGAGTTTCCCACCAAGCATATTTTCGATAGCGTGACGCTCGGCGTGGACGAGGGCGACCGTATTGGTATCGTCGGTAAAAACGGCGACGGCAAGTCGACGCTGCTGAGTGTGCTCGCCGGCACGCTGGAGCCCGACGATGGCCGCGTGACGCATCGCCGCGACACCACGATCGGATTGCTCGGCCAAAAGGACAACCTGGCCGATGCCGACACCGTGCATCATGCCGTCGTGGGCGATACGCCCGAGTATGAGTGGGCCTCGAGCCCACGTACGCGTCAGATCCTCGCTGGCCTTATTAGCGATGTGCCCTGGGAGGGCACGGTGGGCGAGCTTTCGGGCGGCCAGCGCCGTCGCGTGGACCTCGCGCGCCTGCTGATCGGCGACTATGACGTGCTTATGCTTGACGAGCCCACCAACCACCTGGACATGCGCACCATCAACTGGCTCGCGCGCCACTTAAAGGCCCGCTGGCAGCGCGGTCAGGGCGCGATGCTCGTGGTCACGCACGACCGCTGGTTCTTGGACGAGGTCTGCACCAGTATGTGGGAGGTCCATGACGGCCAGGTCGATCCCTTCGAGGGCGGCTATTCGGCATACATCCTGCAGCGCGTAGAGCGCGACCGCATGGCCGCGGTTACCGAGGAGCGCCGTCGCAACATGGCGCGCAAGGAGCTCGCGTGGCTGAGCCGCGGTGCCCAGGCTCGTTCCACCAAGCCCAAGTTTCGCGTGGATGCCGCTCGTGAGCTGATCGCCGACGTGCCGCCCGTGCGTGACGAGCTGGAGCTCAAGCGCCTGGCCGTGAGCCGCTTGGGCAAGCAGGTTATCGATGTGGTCGACGTGGATGCCGGCTATGCCGATACCGACGGCGCGCCCAAGCAGGTGCTCACCGATGTGACCTGGCTCATTGGTGCCGGCGACCGCTATGGCCTTTTGGGCGAGAACGGCGCCGGTAAGTCGACGCTGCTCGACGTGATCCAGGGCAAGATTGAACCCACGCGCGGCCGCGTGAAGATTGGCCAGACAGTGCGCTTTGGCGTGCTGTCGCAGCAGCTCGAGGAGCTCAAGCCCTACATGGGCGACACGATCCGCGAGGTGCTCGGCAACTATAAGAAGTACTACGTCATCGACGGCAAGGAGACTTCGCCCGAGAAGCTCTGCGAACGTCTGGGCTTTACGACGCAGCAGCTCTGGAGCCGCATCGGCGATCTTTCGGGCGGCCAGCGCCGTCGCCTGTCGCTGTTGCTGACGATTCTGGACGAGCCCAACGTGCTCATCCTGGACGAGCCGGGCAACGACCTGGATACCGACATGCTCGCGATTGTCGAGGACCTGCTGGACGGCTGGCCCGGCACGCTGATCCTGGTGACGCACGACCGCTTTTTGATGGAGCGCGTGACCGACCAGCAGTGGGCGCTGCTCGACGGCCACCTGACGCATATGCCCGGTGGCGTGGACCAGTACCTGCGCCTGTGCAACGCTACCGCCGAGGGCGAGCCCGTGGGCGCGCCGAGCGCCAAGACCGGCACGTTCGACACCGGTGCCGCGGCAGCTGCGGCCGAAAAGCCCAAGTCGAGCGGTCAGCCCAACGGCCTGTCCAACGCCGAGCGCCAGAAGCTCCGCCGCGAGGTGAGTTCGCTCGAGCGCAAGATGGAGACGCAGCGCACCCGCGTTGAGGAGGCCGAGGCAGCAATGGCCCAAGTCGATCCCACCAACTACACGGCGCTCGGCGAGCAGCAGGCAAAGATCGACGAGGCTCACGCTGCCATGGACGAGCTGGAGATGGCGTGGCTCGAGGCGAGCGAAAAGCTCGAGGGCGAGGAGTAGGCGAGAATGATTAAAGCCGCGTTTTTCGATATCGACGGCACGCTGCTGAGCTTTAAGACCCACCGGATTCCGGCGTCGGCGCAGCAGGTGCTCGACAGCTTTCACGAGCAGGGGATTGCGTGCGTGATCGCCACGGGCCGTCCGACCTACCAGATGCCGGACTGGCTGTTCGACCTGGGCTGGGATGCGTACATTACGCTTTCGGGCCAGCACTGCTTTGATGCCGAGGGGGTTTACCGCAGCTGCCCGATCGATTCGGACGACGTCGCGGTGATTGTGGACCAGGTGGCGCAGGGGCGCTACGACTCGCTGTGCATGCAGGGCGAGAACTCGTTTGTGAACCGCCTGTCCGAGCGCGTGGTGACGGCTGGCAGCAACGCGGGAATCGTCTACCACGAGGAGCCGTTTGAGCACGCCTTTGACGCACCGGTCTACCAGTTTTGCGCCTTTGTGGACCCGGTCGACGAGCATATCGTGACCGACGCCGTGTCGCATTCGCTCACCACGCGCTGGTGCGACCTGTTCTGCGACATTATTCCCGCTAACGGCGGCAAGGACCTGGGCGTGGCGGCGACGCTCGAGCGGCTTGGTATCGACGCGAGCGAGGCGATTGCCTTTGGCGACGGCGAGAACGACCTGTCGATGTTTGCCGCCGTGGGCACGAGCGTGGCCATGGGCAACGCACAGGACACGGTGAAAGCTGCGGCGACCTATGTGACGACTGCCGTGGACGACGACGGCATCTGCAACGCCGCGAAGCACTTTGGATTGATGTAACTGCGGGGCGGCACCCGGCGCCTGGGGACACTCCTTGCGGGGCGTCCCCATTTTGTTTTCGTCCCGCACGTTTTGTGAAACACGGCTAACTTTTAGACAAAGTAGTAAGACATGGGCAACTTTTGCGGTAAAGTTAGCCGTGGAAAGTATCCAAAGGCTAACTAGCAATCATCGCGAAAGGCGGCCCATGGCCCTACGTGAATCCGGAGAAGACTATCTCGAATCTATTTATGTGCTCTCGGAGCGCCAAGGCATCGTTCGACCAATTGACGTTGCCGAATACCTGGGCGTAACCAAAAGCAAGCGTCTCTAAAGCCATGGCGGCCTTGGAGAGCACCGGCTACGTGGAGATGGGCAAACGCGATGTGCATCTGACGGAACGCGGTCTTGAGGTTGCCCGTCAAATGTGGGAGCGCCATTGCTTTTTTGTGGGGCTGCTAGAGGATGCAGGTGTAGCGCCCGATGTTGCCTCGCAAGAGGGTTGCCACATGGAGCATTGCTTGAGTGAGGAGAGCTTTGAGAAGCTGAGGTCGATGCTGGGGCGGGAAGATGTGGCGGGCCCAGCAACGGAAGCCTAATTGATCCCCAGTAGCGCGGAGTTCGCGCAAAGCGCGAGCCAGCGACCGGGACCAGTAGCCCCACCAACTAAGTTCAATTCAGACAAGGAACCCCGCCAGCAAGCGATGCCCAAGAACCGCCAGCAACGTCACCGCAGGCCGGGGTCGGGCTTGGTTTTGAAAACATTCCGCAGACCAGAAGTGCCCCCGTTCGTAGCTCCGTAGGAGCAGAACGGGGGCACTTCATTGGTCGAGGACGTTTTCAAAACCAAGCCCGACCCCGGCCGGAGGGACTACGGACGCTACAGGTTCTTGACACCCATCGCGCGCATGGCGTTCAGGATGGCGATAATCGCCACGCCTACGTCGCCGAACACGGCAAGCCACATGTTGGCGATGCCCAGTGCCGCAAGCACCAGAATCAGCAACTTAATGCCCAGCGCAAAGATGATGTTCTGCCAAACAATCGACATGGTCTTGCGCGCCACGCGGATCGCGCGGGAGATGTTGGACGGCTTGTCATCCATGAGCACGACGTCCGCCGCCTCAATTGCGGCGTCCGAGCCCATAGCGCCCATGGCGATGCCAACGTCTGCGCGGGTAAGCACGGGTGCGTCGTTGATACCGTCGCCGACAAAAGCGAGCTTGCCCTTGTCGCTTTCGCCCGCGAGCAACGCCTCAACACGCTCGACCTTATCGCCCGGCAGCAGCTGCGCGTGGAACTCGTCGAGGCCGAGCTGCTTGGCCACAGACGCTGCAACGTCCTCGCGGTCGCCCGTGAGCATAACGGTGCGCTTGATGCCGGCGGCGTGCAGGTCACGGACCGTCTGCTCGGCATCGGCCTTAACGGTGTCTGCAATCACGATGTGGCCGGCGTACACGCCGTCAACGAGCACATGGAGGATCGTGCCGACAACATCACAGTCCGGTGCTTCAACGCCGGCCGCGGCGAGCATCTTGGCGTTGCCGACGACGACATGCTTGCCGTCGATGGTCGCCGTCACGCCGTGGCCCGCGTCATTAGTGGAATCCGTTACGCGCGTGGGGTCAAGCTCGCCCTGGTAGGCGACACGCACGGACTGCGCGATGGGATGGTCGGAGAATGACTCGGCAAGGGCCGCGACTTCGAGCAGCGACTGCTCGGTATAGCCTGCCTCGGGGTGTACCGCCACGACCGAAAACGTGCCGTTGGTGAGCGTGCCGGTCTTGTCAAAGACGACGGTGTCCACATCCGCGAGCGTCTCGAGGTAGTTAGAGCCCTTGATGAGGACGCCCAGCTTGGATGCGCCACCGATGCCGCCAAAAAAGCTGAGCGGCACGCTGATCACGAGCGCGCATGGGCAACTGACGACGAGGAAGGTCAGGCCGCGCAGGATCCAGTCGGACCAGGCGCCGGTGACCAAGCCACCGCCGAGCGCGAGTACCGCGGCCGCGCCGGTGACAGCGGGCGTGTAGACGCGGGCGAAGCGCGTGATGAAGTTCTCGGTGCGTGCCTTCTTCTCACTAGCGTTTTCTACGAGCTCCAGGACGCGCGCGACGGTGGACTCGCCAAAGGGCTTGGTGGTGCGCACGTGGAGGAGACCCGTCATGTTGATGCAGCCGCTGATGATATCGTCTCCAGTTTTGGCCGGGCGGGGGACCGACTCTCCGGTAAGGGCGGCGGTATCGAGCTGTGTCTCGCCCTCGACGATGACGCCGTCGATAGGCACGCGCTCACCGGGCTTGACCACGATCACGGTGCCGACGGCGATGTCATCGGGGAAGACCTGCTCGAGTGTGCCGTCGGGCTGCTCGACGTTAGCGTAGTCGGGCGCGATGTCCATCATGGCACTGATCGACTTGCGGCTCTTGCCCACGGCGTACGCCTGAAACAGCTCGCCGACCTGGTAGAACAGCATGACGGCGGCGCCTTCGGCCATGTGCGGGTCGGTATCGGGGAAGAGCACCATGGCAAACGCGCCGATGGTCGCGACGGCCATGAGGAAGCTCTCGTCGAAGGCCTTGCCGCGGCGGATGTTATTGAATGCCTTTTGCAGTACGTCGTAGCCGGCAATCAAAAACGGCACGAGGAACAGCACAAAGCTGGCGTAGATGTCGCCCGGGGTGCCGAATGCGGCGGTAAGGGTGCCGAACTCATCGAGGGCGTACACCACGGCAAAAATGCCCAGCGCTACCAGGATGCGGTTGCGCTTATGCTCGAGTGATTCTTTTTTCTTGCGCTTCTTCTTTTTCTTTTTGGGGTCGGCGGTGGCCATGACTCGTATCCTCCCATTTGAATGTATGAACATTCGCTCATATAATTTCGCGAGCAAAGGCCGCGGCAAGCGCGGCCTTGCAGGTTGGCGTAAACCTGGGCTAGAGAATGATCTCGCAGTCCGGCTCGGCGTCGGCCGTAAACTCAACAACGCGGTTGAGCACCTCGTCGAACTCAGCATCATCGGCCTCGAGCGTCAGCTTCTGGGTCATAAAGTTGACGGACACGGATTTGACGCCCTCGAGCTTGGCCAGCTCGTCCTGAAGCTCGCGCGCACAGTTGGCGCAATCGATCTCATCGAGCTTGTACTGCTTTTTCATGGTGGGTTCCTTTCCCGTTTTTGCGGCTTGGGTGCAGGCCGCGCTGGTACCGTGGTTGGTTGCTATTCGCAGATATGGCTCATGCCCTGGTTGAGCATGGTGTAGACGTGGTCGTCGGCGAGCGAGTAGAGGATATTGCGCCCGTCGCGCCGGAATTTAACCAGGTGCGACTGCTTGAGTGTGCGCAGCTGGTGCGACACCGCGGACTGCGAGGTTTCGGTCGCTTCGGCGATGTCTGCCACGCAGAGCTCGCGGCCCATGAGGGCGTAAAGGATCTTGATGCGCGTGGTGTCGCTGAAGACCTTGAACAGGTCGGCGAGGTCGTAGAGAAGCTCCTCGTCGGGAAGGTCCTCGGGCGAGCAGGTGGTGGGGATCGCGGGTTCGGTGGCCTCGATGTCGGGTTTCGTTTCATCAACGCGGATGCTCATTGCAATATCCTTTCATATGAACATGCGCTCATATAACTTGCTTTCGATTATATGAGTGTATGTTCATATGTCAATACAATTTGCGTTAATTTCGATGACTGCTTGCCGCCTCTGCGATTTTCTGTGGGTTGGGAGACATCGACGCAATGCTCGCCAACATATTTCGAGATGTTCGGCTAGCATGCTAAGAAAGCCACCTTGAGAAGCATTAGAACTGTTCATATTTGTACTTTATCGTGTCAAATACCGCGAGAATCAGTTCTTCCTCTACGGGAGTTCCTGCAGAATCAGTTTTATCTAAAGTTATATTGAGCATTGCTGCAGCCAATCTGGCACATCGGTGGCCGAATAAGTCGAAAAATGTAGGTGGACATCCGCAGAGATCGCCTTTAGAAGAGCGAATTCTCAATTAGATCAATAATCGTGTCGTCTTCCGTGCGGTTTTCATCGTTTTTTGCGAACATGTCGCATTCCCAAGCCCCATTGATTTCCTCAGCAAGGGCCCCGACGTGTTGCATGTCGTCGGGTTCGGGCACATCGTTGATGCTCGGGTCATCAGCTTGCGGATATTGGCTTGCAATTTCGCGCTTGGCGGCCTCTTCTTCTTTGAGTGTCTCCAGGACGCGGCGACCGTATTCGAAGTAGCGCCGCAAGACAAATTGACGAAGAGTTTCTTGCAGGATGGCGAAGTTATCCGGGAGTCGACCGGGCCATATCTTCTCGCGAATGCGAATCGCTTCCATGACCCGTTTAAAAGCGGACTGCTTGAAAAACGAATGACGATTAACTGTGATAACGGCATATCCCATGTTTCGCAGCGTGTTTCGGCGCTCCTCGTCAATTGATTGCTGCTCGGGTTCGTCGTGGTAAAAGCCGTTGTATTCGATATCGGTCATCGAATTTTCGAGCAGCGCGTCGAGGTAGAAAACCGTCCGTCGCGTTAGGGCGGCGTATCTTTTGGGGACTGGAATCGGATAATCCGTTTTGATAGCGCGTATGGCTAAGCCACCCATTGACTTGGGCATTGTCAGCATCATGACAAACGCCGTTTCGAGTGGGGAGCGACAGCCTTCGTGTACATAAGAAAGTGCCTTAAGTGCTTTATTAGATCCACGATACCCCGGTGCCTCTGAAAAGAAGGCTCTGAGCTCTTCAACGCTGGTTAGGGCTGGGCGCTCGCGATATTGAGTTTCGTCGGACGTTCCAAGCGCGTAGGAGCCGCAGATTTCAAAGTAATACTCAACGAGCTCCGAAAGGTTGAGGTCGGCTGTTGCTTCTAACGCGCACAGCTTGATATCGACGATGTAGACGTTCGGCTCGAGTTCTAGGTAGCTTTCTGCATCAAACGTATAGCGCGTGCAGTGGCAGATGCAGCCCTTGCGGTGCCTTTTGGCATTATTGGAAAACGTCAGCACATGGATACGTTCAGAATCGACATTCTTTCTGTTGAGCCATGCTCGTGCCGCTTCCAGGTCGGACGTGGTCGGCGCAGACACCCTGATCTTTTCCATAGGTATGGGACCGGTCGCGTAGCTTGCGAGCGAGTTGGCTGTTTGGTATACAGCGCGTGCCGTGGTATGTGACAGAATGATTCCCATACGCGCATGATGGCATAGCGGACGCCGCATACGCCCGAAACTTCGGGCAACGGTATTGGGGCGCGGCTTATCTTCTGCGAACGGTGGGTTTTTGAGCTGTCGTATTGAGGGAGCAGCTTTGGCTGGGGAGGTTTCTGCCGGCTGCCCCTTTTTGATGAACTTTAGTTGCGGATTCGTAGCTTCTAAGCGTTTTTGCCGACCGCTCAGATGCCTCACCAACATAATTTGAGTTATTCGGCCTTATCCTATACAAATGGTGCGATCGCAACGTCCTATTCGAATTGATTCAGGTAGATTTATGGGGCTTGGTTGCGAAATTAAGGCGATTTTAGCTTCGATTGCGGTTCAAGGGGCCTTGACTAGTGGTTCAGCTGGCCGAACAACTCGAAAAATGTAGGTGGGCCAACCTGCCGACTATGTGAAGCACGCGTATTTGCTCGTTTTGATGAAAACTAGGGTGCAGCCATAAGGCTGCGCCCTAGTTTACTGTGTGTCGGTGTGCCCAGGCGGATTGCGCTGTGCCTGGCAGGCGCTCCCGCAGATGGATCGGTTATTTCGCGAATAGGTTCTTGAGGTTGAACTCGGCCTGAACCGTGCGGAGCATGAGGTCGGTGTCGTCGAGGCCCAGGTGCTGCTCGTTGGCGTCGGCGGCGAGGGTGCCACGGCGGCGCGCCCAGTTCTCGAGCGCGGCGGGCGCGGACTCGCGGGGGAGCGAGCGGACGTCGGCATCCAGGCTGCGGCAGATCTGGCGCGAGTCGATGACGATGATCTTGCCGGCGCGGCGTGCCTCGGCGTAACCGTCCAGGTGGATCTTGAACCAACTGTCTTCGAACGCGGCGTTATGCGCCATGTACGGGTACTTCTTCATAAGTTTGAGCAGCTGCTTCTGCAGTTCCTTGTTCTCGCGGAATGGTTTTTTGCCGTCGATGTCGTCCCAGGTAATGTGATGGATGTTCGATAGCGGCACATCCTCGCCGCGGTAGATGTCGGGCAGGCCGCAGTAGTGTGCCTCGGCGTCATGCGGGACGGCGTCGCTGGTGAGCTCCATGATCTCCCAGCCCACGTTGATGATATAGCCGCGCTCGGGTGCACGGCCGGTGGTCTCGATGTCGATACCGAGCACGGTGCCCTGGATGGGCTTGCGGGCGTAGGCCACGCCGAGCGCGTCGCGGTCGCCGCGGATTTCGCGCATAACGGACGCGGCGGTGCGCTTTTGCATCTTGCCGATGGCGGCGCAGGTGTCGGCATCGGACAGGCCGCGCGAAAGCGTCGCGGGCGTCACGTTGCGCAGGCGCGCCTCGCCAATCTGGTCGCACAGGTCGCGGTTGCGGTCAGCCAGGTCGCGCACGGTGGCAAAGTCGAAGCTGGGGTCGCCCTCGGCGGTAAAGTACTCGGTTTCGAGCACCTTAAGGGCCTCCTCGCCCTTCTGGCGCTCGGACTCCATGGCGCCGTGATCGCCATAGATAAACATGGGAATAAACGGCTGGCGCTCGTATTCGAGTGCTTGTGAAACGTTCATATAACTGCTCCTTGGACGGGCCGTGTCGCGCGGCTCGGTGGCATTGAGTTATGGCGAGATGATAGTTTACCATGGGCAACTATTGGCATCGCGCCTAGGACAACTACAATACCCTAGTTGACCGCTAGGACTTTTACAATGCTGCCGAAAGACATGAAAGGTTCCATCCGTCATGGATTTGCTGATTGATATTCTGCTCGACGCCGGCAAGGACACGCTCTCGCTGGCGCCGTTTTTGTTGGTGACGTATCTTGCTCTCGAGACACTTGAGCACGTTGCGGGCGACCGCGTCAACGGCGCTATCAAGCGCGCCGGCGCTGCGGGTCCCGTGGCTGGCTCGCTGCTGGGCATTGTGCCGCAGTGCGGATTTTCGGCCATGGCAGCAACGCTGTACGCCGGCCGTGTCGTGACGCTGGGCACGCTGGTCGCCGTGTTCCTCTCGACCTCCGATGAGATGCTGCCGCTGTTGCTCGCCGAGCAGGTGCCCGTGCAGACCATGGCGATGCTTTTGGCTTCGAAGGCACTGATCGCGCTGGTCACGGGCTTTATCGTGGACGCGGCTATCCGCGGCCTTCGTCGTAATTCCCGCGCGCATGCGGCGATTCGCCGTACCGTGCTGGGGACCGCTGCCAATCCGGCTCATGTGAACTGCGCGCACGACGACCATACCGGGGGCGACATCATTGATGAAGTGGCCGAGGCGGGCGTGAGCGCCGACCACATCCACGAGTTGTGCGAGCGCGACCATTGCGGTTGCGATGATGATGAAGATGAACACGAGCGCGACCACGGACACAGCCATGACCACGGTCACGCAGGCGAGCATGAGCACCACCACGGCCATGGGCACGACCACGGTCACTCCCACGAAGGTGCGCCCGTCCTGTCGATTATCCGCAGCGCGATCTCGCACACCGTGCAGGTTTCGGTTTTTATTTTCCTGGTGACGCTGATTCTAGTTGCCGTGCTCGAGACCTTCGGAGAGTCCGCGATCGAGCAGTTCCTGCGTGGCAACGAGACGCTCGCCGTCTTGGGCTCGGCACTCGTCGGCCTGATCCCCAACTGCTCGGCCAGCGTGGTCATTACGCAGCTGTACCTGGAGGGCGCGCTACAGCTGGCGCCGATGCTCGCCGGCACGCTCATTTCCGCCGGCGTGGGCTATCTTGTCCTGTTCCGCACCAACCGCAGCGCTCGTGAAAACGCCGTGTTCCTGGTCATGATGTACGTCATCGGCGCCGGCTGGGGCCTTATCCTATCCGCCTTCGGCCTCTAAGTAGGCCTAAAAAATGGGCTTCAAATAGCCATGCTCGGCGCCTGCGCAATGCGGCGACGCATGGCATTTTGAAGCCCGTTTTTTGTTGAGCCATGGATTCCGAGCGCTCACACCGCGCAAAACAAAAAGGTAGATTTCCGGGCATGTCCCGAAAATCTACCTTGGTTAGCGCAGCAGCTCGGTGAGGTTGCGCTTAAAGCGGGCCCGGTCTTCGCTGGTAAATGCCGCCGGACCGCGAGTGCGACCGCCGGCGCGGCGCACCTTCTTTTCCTCGTGGCGAATAAACAGTTGCATGTCGATGGTCGCCTTATCGTAGACGCGCCCGCGCACGCCGATGGCGGCGGCATCGCGCCCGAGCACCATGCTCGCCAAGCCAATGTCCTGCGTCACGACTACATCGCCCGCCTGCAGGCGTTCGACAATGGCAAAGTCGGCGCTGTCGGCGCCCACGCTCACATCGAGCGTCGTGACCCAAAATCCGCGTCGCGCATGCTCGACGTCGCGCGGATCGTCGCGGCGAATGTGGCGTTCCAGGTTCTGTGTGCTGTTGCCGGCGATAACGACGGCGACGCCCGCCCGCCGCGCGCAGTCAATCGACTCGCGCGTGACCGGGCAGGCGTCTGCATCAATAAAGAGCGTTCGCGGCATCTAGTGCACCAGTTTGCCAAATTGAATAGCGCGAACAATCAGCGTTACGCCAAACACCAGCAGTGCGGCGCCGCTAAAGATGACGAGCATCTTGGCCGACCACAGCGGATAGATAAACACGAACATGCCGGCGATGATGGAGAGCGCGCCGCTCAGGATGGCGAGGGCACGGTTGGACGAAAGCTCGGACTCCAGAATGGACATGACACCTTCGACGATCCAGCCAAAGCCGGCCACGATAACCACCATCGTGGTGAGCGTCGCGGTCGAGAAGGCCTGGTTGCGCAGGATTATGACGCCGCCCAAGATAATGAGTAGGTTGGAGATGATGCTCGTCACGCGCCAGCCGGTGGGCAGCAGTGGCTCGAAAACAGCGGTAAACAGCCTGATCGCGGCCGTGATCACAAAGTAGAAGCCCAAGACGGTCGTTAGGAAGACGAGGGACTTGGCGGGCGCAAACAGCAGTGCGATGCCGGCGACGAGCGCCAAGACGCCCGTGATGGCGTAAATCCAGCGCACGGCCTTGACGGCCTTGCCTGCCATGCTTTTCTCGTCAAATCCAAACTGGCTCGATTTTTGGTCATCGTTCTTAAAGATGCCCATAATGTCTCCTTTCCGTGCGGCGTAAGCCTTAATCGTTACAACCAGTATCGCCTAAAGGCGCTGGCGTATGGGTCGGGGAGGGCGAAACGTAACCCAAAGGCCCCGAATTGTTTCCGTTGTTCCCCACGTCGCGATTTTCTATTCAACAGGTGTAGAACATTGCAGCCCTGTTCGTTATTGCCTACGTTTTAGGTTAGATTTTCCTAAGAACAATTGCCCGAAATTGGGGGTCCCTATGAACGAAGCAGTTCCCGCAGCGCCGGTAAGCGCTGAGTCGATGGCAAAGCAGGGTTGCGAAAAGCTCGGCTTGGACGCGTTTGATGCGTTGGTTCGCTGCGCCCGCACGTGCCGTCGCTTTGACGAGTCCATGCGCGTGCCGCGTGAGCTTTTGCTTGAGCTGGCGGAGCTGGCGCACCTGACTCCCTGTGGTGCCAATGCTCAGCGTCTGCGTTTTCATGTGGTAAGCGGTGCAGAGGACTGCGCGCGTGTATTTGACGAGCTTGCATGGGCCGGTGCGCTCAAGGATTGGCCGGGTCCCGATGAGGGCGAGCGCCCGACCGGCTACATCGCGATTCTTGCCGAGCGCGCCGTTCCGGGTAAGCCCGCCGCTCCTATTACTGAGGTCGACACGGGCATTGCCGCGCAGACGATGATGCTCGCCGCCCGCAGCGCCACGCCCGAGGTGGCTGCCTGCATGTTCAAGGCCTTTACGCCCCACGCGATCGATGCCATGGGGCTCGATAGCGACAAGTATGAGCTCAAGCTGATCATGGCGTTTGGCGTTCCGGCCGAGACGCAGGTGATCGATGCGATCGATTCCAACCCCGACGGCTCAATTAATTACTGGCGCGACGAGGCGCAGGTGCACCACGTACCCAAGCGCCCGCTTGCCGACGTACTGGTGTAGCTGAGCGTCACCGCGGTGTGATCCGGCGGTAAACCACCACAAAGGTACCTGTCCCCTTTGCGGTGGTGCGAGGGGAGGACGTGTGGCAGATTTGTATTTGGTGCGGCATGGGCAGACTGAGCTCAATGTGCAGAACATTTTGCAGGGTGGGCACGATTCGCCGCTTACGGCGCGCGGGCGCGAGCAGGCGCTGGCGACGCGCGCGGCGTTTGAGGCGCGTGGCGTGACCTTTGACCGTGTGTATTCCTCGCCGTTGGGCCGGGCGCGGCATACGGCTGAGCTAATTGCTGGTGAGGGCCGCTCGATAGAGCTGGTCGATGACCTGCGCGAGTGGCATTTGGGCTCGCTGGAGGGTACATCAAATCGCGAGATGCCGCCGCAGCCCTGGGGTGATTATCCGGTGGCCTTTGGTGGCGAGTCTGAAGGCGAGCTCCAGTCGCGCATGGTCGCGGCGCTGTCCCACATCATGGCCAGGCCGCAGCACGACTGTGTGCTGGCAGTCTCCCACGGCTCTTCCTGCCAGGAGTTTCTTGAGTATGTGACTGGCAGGGGAGAGCTACCCGACAACGGTGCCGTGCTTCATTTTGGCTATTGCGACGGTGCGTTTTCGCTCCTTGATTGGTAACGAACGAAAGGACCCCTATGAATAAAGACCTGTATCTGGTTCGTCATGGGCAGACAATATTCAACCTTAAGCGCATTATTCAGGGTTGGAGTGACTCGCCGCTCACGCAGCTGGGATGCGACCAGGCGGCGCGTGCCGGCATGTTCTTACGTGCGCGCGGCATTGAACCCGATCATGCCTACACCTCCACACTTCATCGCACCGAGCAGACTATCGCCAACCTGTGGCCGGGCTTGGCGTACGAGCGCCTGGACGGTCTGCGTGAGTGGTTCTTTGGCGACTTTGAGGCCGAGCGCGTGATGCTTATGCCCGAGCGCCCGTGGCGAGATTTCTATCGTCAGTTTGGCGGCGAGGGCCAGATGCAGGTGCGCGAGCGCATGGCGGCGACGATAACCGATCTTATGCGACGTCCGGACCACGAGTGCGTGCTCGCGGTGAGCCACGGTTCGGCTATCAAGGAGTTTTTGGACCACGTGCGGGGCGCGGCGGCCGACGAGCGCGAACGCGTGCCGGGCAACTGCTCAGTGCTGCATTTTGCGTTTGACGATGCGGCCGATACGTTTGAACTGGTCGAAGTCTTTACGCAGGAAGACTACGCGCGCGAGCTGGGGCTTGAACCGCTCGTGGCTACTGCGGGTCCGCAGCGCGGATAACGCGAGCGCGGCGGCACGGGTCGTCGGCATAACTTCTCGACGCAAAAGGGGCGGAGATGCATGTACCTGCTGCATCTCCGCCCCCTGTTTGTTGGGCTGCCGATTTTTGTGCTGGACGGTCTGGTCTTGCTAGAACCGCGCGACCTGGTGCGTGAGCAGACCCGTCGGAACCTGCGCCGCGCCGCCGCTGACCTGCGCGGCGGGGAAGAGCGCAGCTACGGCAAAGTTGAACGGCTCTTTGCCCGTGTAGGTGCCGGCGGCACGTGCATCGTCGGCCAGGAGCTGTGATGCCTCGACTAGTGCGACAGCGTAGGCAGGGTCGTCGGCCAGTGCCGGCTCCGGCGCCTGGTCGAGCATGGCGCGGATGGCCCCGACGGCGTCCTCGCGCTTGACCTCCCACACGCGGTGCGTAATGCCGGCGGGGTCGGTGACGGCATAGAGTGAAGCGCCCTCTTTTGCGGCGCCGAGGATGATATCCATGACGGGAGAGGCTTCGTAGACAAGCGTTACGGGACGGGGCTGTACCTTGAGGTCGGCGATTGCGCGCGCAGCGGCGGTCGTATCGGCGGCAACCGCGTCGCCGCCCGCCAGCGCACCAACCGGGCAGATCGCCACGACACCCGTCACACGTCCCGGCTCGCCCGAGCATTCGTACACGTAATACGCCGCACCCGGGTCCTTGAGCATCAGACCATCGGCAAGGGCTCCGCGCAGAGCATCGTTGCCGCTCAGGATGCTGCCCATTGCAGGCAGCGCCTCGAGCACGCGGTCCTGAGCCGGGCGGATGCAGGGAAACGGAAGTGCTTTCATGGGCGGTCCTAACGCACGAGTCGGTTTGTTCGCGGCTTATTATGCCCCAACTTGGCCGCTCGCGTCCCAGAGCACGTTATCGGCGAGCGCGATTAGCACCTGCTGACAACGAACGATATCGGCGTGGGGCACATATTCGTTGGGCTTGTGCGCGAGCGCGAGCGACCCGGGACCGTAGCTCATGCAATTGCGGTTACCTGTCTTGCCGGCAATGACGGCGGTGTCGGTGTAGCCGGTAAAGAAGCCGACGGTCGTGTCCGCGTCCGTCACGTCATCGGCGGCACGCTTGAGCGCTGCTAGAAGGGGAGAGTTCGGGTCGCGCTCGATGGCGGGGCGGTCGCCCGTTACGGTGTAGCTGCCATGGCAACCGGGAACGGCGGCTTCGGCGACGGCGATGGCCTGCTCTACCATGCGCGTCGCGGCGGCCGTATCGGTCGGCGGGGTCAGGCGCATGTCGACCCAGACTTTGGCGCGGTCGGGTACGACGTAGGGGCGATATCCGCCCTCGATTTGGCCAAACGTGATGGTCGAAGGCCCCAGCTCATCGTGCGCGGGCAGCGCCATAAACGCGCGACGGAGCGAACACACGACCTCGGCCATGGCAGCGACGGCATCCGCGCCCTTCCAGGGCTGGCTCGCATGCGCCGTCACGCCAGTCATTTCAATCTCGAACCACGTACGCCCCTTGTGCGCCACCTGGATCTGTCCGTCGGTGGCCTCGGTGTCCAGCACCCATTCACGCGAGCCGACCCAGCCAGCATCGATCGTGGCCTCTGAGCCGCGCATAAAGTCCTCCTCGTCGACCGAGCAAATGAGTGAGAAGCCACGGCGGGGCAGCTTGCCTTCTGCCGCCACGCGCTCGAGCGTATGGACCAGTGCGGCAATGGCGCAGGCCAGGCCACCCTTCATATCGCAGGCACCGCGGCCATAGAGTTTATCGTTGCGCACGATCGCTCCGAGCGGCGGAATGTCCGCGTCCCAGCCATCGCCCAGTGTAACGGTATCCATATGGCAGATATAGACGAGCCGTGGCTCGTCGCTCAGTCCCGGCACGGTGACCATAAGGTTGCGGCGCCCGGGCAGCACCTCGAGTTCCTCAACCTGCACGGCATCGAGTACCGGATGGCTCAGCTGCGCCAACCGTTCCTCAACCAACGCTTTGATATAGCGTTCAATCTCGCCCTCATACGCACCTGGGTCGGAACTGTCGATCCGCACGAGCCCTTGCGTAAGCCGCCAGGCAAAATCTGTATCAACCATAGGCACCTCACAGATAGTTAGGTCAACATACAGATTGTATGCCAAGAAGCGGCTCGGTGCATTTAATGGAGCGCTCACAAAAACGGGGGCGCCTCTCGTGCGAAAGGCACCCCCGCGGGCATTCAATGTCAGTGACGGGCAGGCCACATGGGGAGCTGCCCGTCAGGTCAGTCGGCGCTACTTGATCACGCGCACGCGATACATCGACGGAATCTGCTTGAGCGCCTCGATGGTGCTGCTGTCCAGGTGCTCATCGGTGTCGAACATGGTGTAGGCGTTCTCGCCGGCGGACTCGTTGGTCATACGCTGCACGTTGGCGTTGTCTTTGGCCAGGATTGCCGTGATCTGGCCGATCATGTTGGGCACGTTGGCGTGCAGGCAGGCGATGCGGCTTGCGGCGCGCGCCTTGCCCATGCTGCAGGCAGGATAGTTGACGCTGTGCGCGATATTGCCGTTCTCCAGGTAATCCTTGAGCTCGCTGATGGCCATGTCGGCGCAGTTGGCCTCGGCTTCGCCGGTGCCGGCGCCCGAGTGCGTGGTGATAAACGTATTGGGCATCTTGACCGTCTTGGGCGTGGCGAAGTCGCAGCTAAACCAGCTGAGCTTGCCCTCGCGCAGGGCGGCGTCGACGGCGTCCTCGTCAATGATGGTTTCGCGTGCGTAGTTGATGAGCACGGCGTCGGGTGCCAGCAGGTTAATCTGCTCGGTGCTGATCATGCCGATGGTGTCGGCCTTGCTGGGCACGTGCACCGTGAGGTAATCGCAGCCGCGGCAGAGATCCTCGAGCGTGCCCACGCGCTGCACCTCGCGGCTCAGCACCCACGCGTGCTCGACGGAAATGAACGGATCGTAGCCGTAGACGTCCATGCCCAGGTCGACGCAGGCGTTGGCGACCTTGGAGCCTACGTTGCCCAGACCGATGACACCGATGCGCTTGCCCTTGAGCTCGCGGCCCACAAAGGCCTTCTTGGCCTTTTCGGCATCGACCTGAATCTCGGGGTCGTCGGCGTTGTCACGCACCCAGTTCATTGATTGCACCACGCCGCGGCTCGAGAGCACCAGCATGCCTAGGACGAGCTCCTTAACGGCGTTGCTGTTGGCGCCGGGGGAGTTAAAGACGACGACGCCCTTCTTGGCGTACTCCTCGACGGGGATGTTGTTGACGCCGGCGCCGCAGCGGGCGATGGCGCGGATGCCCTCGGGCAGCTCGTAGCCGTGCAGGTCGGTCGAGCGCATCAGAATGGCGTCGGCCTCTTCGGCGGCGCTCACAAACTCGTAGCCCTCACCAAACTCGACCTTGCCGTCCTTGGTAATGTCATCGATGGTTTTAATCTTGCGCATGGAAAACTCCTTAGCAGGTTTTGATCTATACAGGGTGGTCTGAGATGGCTGATCGGCCCGCGCGTTGCGGGCTAGTTAGATCGCGGGCTCAAACTAAGCTGCGCTTCGAAGTCCTTCATGTACGAGGCCAGTGCCTGCACATCTTCCATGGTTACGGCGTTGTAGACGCTAGCGCGCATGCCGCCCACCAGGCGATGGCCCTTGACGTTTTGAATCTGGTGTTCGGCCGCGCCTGCGACAAAGGCCGCGTCGAGTTTGGCGTCGCCGGTGCGGAAGGTGACGTTGGCGATGGAGCGGCTGTCGGCCTGTGTGGTGCCATGGAACAGCACGCTGTGCTCGAGCAGGTCGTAGAGCAGGTTGGCCTTGGCCCAGTTGCGCTCGGCCATGGCGGCAAGTCCGCCGGTCTGCTCAACCCAACGGAACACCTTGCCGCACACGTAGATGCCAAAGGTGTTGGGCGTGTTGAGCATGGAACCCTTGGCGGCCTGGGTCTTAAGGTCCAGGTACTGCGGCGTCTGCGCAAAGGCGGGGCCATCTGCGATGAGGTCGTCGCGCACGATGGCCACGGTCACGCCCGCGGCGCCGGCGTTTTTCTGCGCTCCGGCGTAAATGAGCCCGTAGCGCTCAACATCGAGCGGCTGCGACAGAAAGCAGCTCGAGACATCTGCGACCAGCGGTACGTCGCCGCAAGCGGGCAGCTCGTGGTACATGGTGCCAAAGATGGTGTTGTTCTGGCAGATGTAAACGTAGTCGAGCCCGTCGCTCGCGGCCTCGGCGGCAATGCGCGCGTTGATGTCGGCCATGTCGGGGATGCGGTCGAAGTTGGTGTCCTCGGAGCTCGCGAGCAGCACGGCCTCGCCGTACTTGGCGGCCTCCTTGTATGCCTTGTTGGCAAAGTTGCCGGTCACGATGTAGCCGGCGCGGCCGCGGCGCATGAGGTTCATGGGGATGCCCGCAAACTGCAGCGTGGCGCCGCCCTGCAAAAACAGGACACGGTAGTTGTCGGGGATGCTCAGCAGGCGACGCAGGGTTGCCTCGGCGTCGTCGATGATCTGCTGGTACATGCTAGATCGATGGCTCATCTCGAGCACGGACATGCCGCAACCGCGGTAGTCCATCATCTCGTCGGCGATCTCGGCGAGCACGCTTGTGGGCAGCGCTGCCGGGCCAGCTGAGAAGTTGTGCACACGTGCCATCTTCTAGTTCCCCCTTGTAGTCGTTTGGACGTTCGGGTTACTTTAGCACAGTGGAGCGCCAGGCGCGACCGCATCACGGTAAAACTCGAGTGCGTCGCTATGATTTACAGGATGGTTACATGGGGGAGGGGTGCTTTACTCCTCAGGCAAATCCAAATCGGCGAGCGAAGACATGAGGTTCCTAGGCGCTTGATCTCTTCGTCCTAAAGTAGCTACCTCCTAGTCACTACGATGCTAGCGTGGCGATGACGGCTTCGTCGCCGGCGTATATTAGGGTGTTGCCGTCGGGGATGATCGTTTGGCCTTCGCGCTTGAGCATCACCACAATAAACGGATGTTTGCCTTGCGGCACATCGCACAGGCGCTGGCCGGCCAGGCGACCGTGGGGAGTCACGGTGACCTCGCGCAGCGTAACTTCGGTACGCTCTTCAAACGTCGGCGCGGCCATCACCAGCAGATCGCCTTCCTGGATCACGGTGTCGCCATTGGGCAGTACCGGGTGCGCCCCGTCGCGCAGCACCAGGACCACGAGCATATTTGTGGCGCTGCCAATGTCCGCGAGCGAGCGTCCGGCAAACGGATGTCCAGCGCACACCTTGAGCTTTACAAACGACATGCCGTCCTCGTCGCGGTAGTCGTTAAAGGTGCGGCGCACGTCGCCGGTCGCATCGATCATATCGAGCTTCTTCGCCACCGCCGGCAGCAGCGAGCCCTGCACCACAATGCTCGACACGGCAATCACAAACACCAGGTCAAACAGGTCGTGTCCGCCGGGAACGCCGGCCACCACGGCAAAGAGGCTAAACACGACCGAAGCTGCTCCGCGCAGGCCCGCCCAGCTTACGAGCGCGACCTGGCGGGGGTTCGTCTTAAAGGGCGCTAGGAGCACGCCGACGGCGATGGGGCGGCTCACGTAGAGCATAAACGCCATGAGCGCCAGGCCCGGCAGCAGCATCTGTGGTAGGCGTGCGGGCGTGACGAGCAGGCCGAGCAAGAAGAAGATCGTCATCTCGGCCATCTCGGTGAGGGTGTCAAAGAAGTGCGCCATCTCGACCTTGCCGGTGATGTCGCTCGCACCCAGCACAATGCCGGCCAGGTATACGGCCAAAAAGCCGTTGCCGCCCAGATAGCTTGGTAGCGCGTAGGCGACGATCGCCACGGCGAACAAGAAGATGGTCTGCGCGCCCTCGGCCGTTGCGTGCGCGCGTTCAATCAGACGGCCCGCCGCCCAGCCGATGGCAAGGCCCAGGCCCGCGCCCAGGATAATCTGCTTGGCCAGCAGTGCGGGAATGTTGATGTCGCCGCCGGCCGCGAGTGCGGCGAGCACGGCGGTGAGCATGTAGGCGACGGGGTCGTTGGAGCCCGATTCGACCTCGAGCAGCGAGTCGGTGCCGCCCTTCAGCGAAAGGTTGTGCTCGCGCAGCACGCTAAAGACGCTGGCCGCGTCGGTGGATGCCACGACCGATCCCAACAGCAGGCCGTCGATCCAGTCGAACCCCAGCGCGAAGTAGGCGAACACGCCGGTGATGCCGGCAGTGATGACGACGCCGAGCGTGCTCAGCAGCACCGCCGGCACAGCGACGGGTTTGGCACGGTCGATATTGGTGTTAAAGCCGCCGTAGAACATGATGAACAGCAGCGCCGTGCTGCAGACGGTTTCGGTGAGCGCATAGTCGCTAAAGTCGATATGCGCCGGGCCGTTGACGCCCAACAGCATGCCGAGCGCGATAAAGATGAGCAGGGTGGGGAAGGGGAGCTTTTTGCCGACGGGTTTGATGGTCAGACACAGAATGATGACGAGGCCGGTAAAGAGAAGGATCTGGTTCATGGATGGTGTCCGCTCCTGGTTGGTTGGCGTGGCACGGTCAGTTGCCTGCGGTTATTTGTACCCAAAGATGGTGGGTTTATAGGGTTGGATTGCGGGCGTGCGCGATATCGTCATAGACGGCTGCCGTCTTTGCCTCTGCTCGGAAACCCTTTCCAGCTTTATTGCAACGGAGTACAATGGGTAACGTTTAAGTTCAACTTGAAGTTTTAGTTGCGGCGCCGGGCTTCGGCCGCAATGCAAGGAGAGGCGTACCATGGCGATCTATGTGACATCTGATGCTCACGGGCACGTGCGTGCGCTTGACGAAGCCCTGTCTAAGATCTCGTTGACGTCCGACGACACGCTGTACGTGCTGGGCGACATGATCGATCGCGGGCCCGATCCGGTCGGCGTTATTAAGCTCGTGCGCTCGCTGCCCAACGCCCACGTGCTCAAGGGTAATCACGAGCAGATCATGCTCGATGCCATCATTGGCCAGGATCCGCTCGATGCCGAGACCTGGGATATCAACGGTGGTTGGACGACGCGCGAGCAGCTCAACGACATGGAATTTGAGGCATACGAGGAGCTCGTGCGATGGATGGCCGCGCTGCCGCTCTACGCAGTGGTCGAGACCGAGGAGCGCCCGTATCTGCTGGTACATGCTGGAATCGAGATGAAGGCGGCGCGCGCGTTTTTGCTTGAGCATGGCGTCGATTGTGCCGATGGCGTTGGAGCGGTGGGTGCCGATCGCGAGCTGCTGCAGCAGATGCTCGCGGTGCAGTCGTCCGATGACCTGCTGTGGATTCGTCATGGCTATTGGGATGCGTCGACCGGGCTGCTTTCTGCCGAGGGCAAGGGCCCGGTCGTGGTGAGCGGTCACACGCCCACGGTATCGCTTGGGCGCTATTGCGAGGTCGGTGGTCTGGCGGGGCTCGATGAGGAATCGGGACGCGGGCAGATCGTGCGCTTGGGCGGCGAGGACACTGCTGGTGTGCCCGATCGCATCGACATCGACTGCGCCGCCGCCACCGGCTCCGAGTTCGGCCGCGTGGGCATCCTGCGCCTGGACGACGGGGCCGAGTTCTACGCGAACATCAACCCGGGCGAATAACCTTGTTCCGCCGATCTACCGTAGCTAATTTGGGACGGGGCTTTTTTGACTATTTTTGCCCTTCTGCCCGCAAATTGATTTTTCAGGGACGGGGATTAGATAATCATTTGGCTGCACGCTGGCTAAGTGAGTAGACTTTTTTGGAAATGCCGAGCACCCAACATATTTGCCTCAATAAAACCGACGCTCCTATAAGTTGTCAATAGGCAGTTTGCGGGAGCGCTCCCTTCAATTCGCACAGGAGCTCGTA
>NZ_JBCOIQ010000005.1:0-146364 GCF_040926185.1 Collinsella aerofaciens | reverse complement strand
AAGGGCGGCGACGTCCTCAGCCGAGCCGCACTAATCGCCCGAGCTCTTCCGGAACCGCACCTCGCGGCCCGCGGGACTGAGCGCTCATGCGCGGTCCGGGCACGAGGATGCCCCCGAGTCACCTCCCCTATGCGCCATGCGGCCCCCAGGGCACGTGAGAGAGACACCGGACACCGTAACGGTGGGCGCCGCCCACCGGTCAGCGGCCAGAGCATGGGGGGCACGCCCGGTCCCGTTCCGAACCCGGAAGCTAAGCCCCATCGCGCCGAGAGTACTGCGGGGTCAGCCCGTGGGAGGCCAGGGCGCCGCTGACCGGTGGACGGCACCGAGCCGTACGCTTGAACTGAGAAGGGGGAGGCCTCGCGGCCTCCCCTTTTTTGCGTTTACGGGCTTTTGTCTCACATAGTAGCTGTGTTTTATAACCCTCGTTTGTCGCATCTTCTGCGAACGGGCTACAATAACTTAGTCTGTGCGATATGGAGGTGAACATGGCTGAAGCTGGTATCGGCGTTGATATCGTCGAGATTTCCCGCATGAAATCAATTCTTGAAAAGACGCCGTCGTTTGCTCGGCGTGTGTTTACCGAAGAAGAGCGTGCGTATTGCGATGCATCATCGCGTCCCGCTGCTCACTATGCGAGCCGCTTTGCTTCGCGCGAGGCGGTACTTAAAGCTCTCGGCACGGGTTTTAGTCAAGGCGTGGGTCGCAAGGATGTTTCGGTTACGCGTGATAAACTCGGCAAACCGAAGGCGCTGCTTTCGGGCCGTGCTCTCGAGATCGCTCAAGAACTGGGTGTTGTTGAAGTCGCTCTTTCCATTACGCTTACAGGAGATTTGGCCGTTGCGAATGCCATCGCGATTACCGAAGATGCTCGGCCTAAGCCAAAAGAGGAAAAGGTGAGCACCAAGAAACGCGTAGCGCAGACATTTAAAGAGGCTCGCTCTGTTTTAGATGAGCTTGAGCAGCTGCAGAATTCAGCATTGACGGAGCACCTGGGCGATGCTTCGCAAGATACGCTAGGAGCATAGATGAAACCGGTTTTGAGTACCGAAGAAGTCGTTCGTCTCGAGGATATCATCGAACGCGAAGGGACTTCGAAGGCCGAGCTTATGGAGCTAGCGGGTGAGTTTGCCGCCAACGAGGTCTTGAAGCTCAATCCCGATCGGGTTCTCGTTCTGGTCGGTTTTGGTAATAATGGCGGCGACGGTTGGGTTGCCGCCGATATCCTGAGCCATAAGGGTGTGGACGTGGATATCGTTTCTCCGGTTGAGCCGGATGAGATTCCTGCTGCTCTGGCACGTCATGTTGCTCGTCGTACTGCCGGCCGCGATGTGCACGTTTGCGTCGGCCCCTCGCGTGACGAACTCGAGGTTTTGATCGATAAGGCCGATGTTGTTGTCGATGCCATTTTTGGTACCGGTTTCCACGGAAATCTGCGTGCGCCGTTCTCCATCTGGATTCCTACGGTCAATGAATGCGCCGATTGTGTCGTATCCATTGATGTTCCCTCGGGCCTGAATGCCGAGACGGGCGTTGTTGATGACGACTGCATTCGTGCCGAGCATACGGTGACGATGATTGCGCCCAAGATTGGTCTGTATAGCGCTGATGGTCCTGAGTATGCTGGCGATTTGATCTGCGGCAATCTTTACGACCGTCTTGACGAGGTCATCGATGATGTCGACCACGCCGCCGAGATTGTCGAGCCCGGTGACTTAGTTGATTACTTTGCCCCACTACCTACGAATATCGATAAGTATTCCCGTGGCTCTGTGCTTATTGTCGCCGGATCTGCGCAATATCCTGGTGCTGCCATTATGGCGGCCAAGTCTGCAGCTCGCGCGGGTGCTGGTTACGTGGCAGTCGCGGCTCCTGACGCCTGCGCCAATCTTATTCGCATGGCACTTCCTTCGATTCCCGTCTTTGCTATTCCGTCTGATTCCCGCGGCTCCTTTGGCGCCGCTGCGCGCATGACGGTGTGCGAGATTGCAAAGAAGTACAGCTGTGTACTGTGCGGTCCCGGTATGACGACATCTGCCGGCGCTATGCAGGTGGTTTCGGGCTTGCTCGAGCTTGATGTGCCGCTTATCTTGGACGCCGATGCACTCAACTGCCTTGCTAAGATTGCCATTGACGGTATTGATAGTAATCCCGAGATGTATCGTCGCGAGCAGCCGTTGGTTATGACGCCGCACTATCGTGAGCTTTCGCGTCTGGTTGCCGGTGACGAGGTGAACGACCTTGGTACCGCGATTGCGGCCGCGCAGAAGGTTGTCTGGGCTGCAGGCTCCGACAATCTGGTGGTCATTGCCAAGGGGCCGACGACGGCTATCTGTGGCGTTGAGCGTGTGCTGCTGCCGCTCTCGGGTCCGGCTTCTCTGGCAACTGCCGGTTCGGGTGATGTTCTCGCGGGTATTTTGGCCGGCACGCTTGCCACCATGCGCGACGAGATGGATCGTTGGGAGTTGCTGTATTCGTACGCCGTCGCACTTCACAGCTACGCCGGTTTTGCCGCGGCGACGGAGTATGGTGAGAAGAGCGTCATCGCGACCGATCTTATCGACTTGATCGGTCCTGCCATGGAACTGGCGGCAAAGGATGCGCTCGAAGATCTGGGAATCATGGACGAAGGGTCGGATGACTAATCATGAATAAAGCCGATTTGACGCGCTGGTCCTGGGTCGAGATCGACCGCGGGGCGCTCCGTCGCAACACGAGGGCCTATAAGAACTTGCTGAATCCACGTCAGCGCCTGTGCTGCGTGGTCAAGGCCGATGCTTATGGTCATGGAGCTGTTGAGTGCGCCAAGATCATGTATTCGGTCGGTGCCGACATGTTTGCCGTGGCGACGGTTAACGAGGGCGTTGAGCTCCGACAGGGCGGGATTACGAAACCCATCCTCATCCTAAGCGAGCCGCCTATCGAGGCCATTCCGACGTTGCTCGAGTTTGATATCATGCCCTCGGTCTATACGTCTGACTTTGCTCTTGCGTATGGCGAATGTGCCGTCGCGGCGGGCAAAGTGGGCAAGTATCATCTCGCCATCGAGACGGGCATGAATCGTATCGGCGTTCACTACACGCAGGTGCTCGACTTTGTCCGCGGTATAAATTTCCATCGCGGTATTCAGTGCGACGGCGTATTTACGCACTTCGCCACGGCCGATGAACCTTCGGGCTGGGACTACAAGCTGCAGTGTCAGCGCTTTACCGAGGCCGTTCAGGCCATTAAGGATGCGGGTTTTGAGTGCGGTATCGTGCACTGCGCCAACACGCCGTCCTCGATGCTCGACCCCTCGATGCATTTTGATATGATCCGCGCCGGCGTTGGCTTGTATGGCATGCAGCCGTGCGAGCTGAGTGGCCGCGTGATGCAGCTTGATCCCGTTATGAGCGTCCATGCGCGTGTGACGCGCGTGGCACACCCTGCGATGGGTGAGGGCGTGGGCTACGGTTTTACCTACCGCGTACCGCGTACGCGCGTTCAGATCTGCACGCTGCCGATCGGTTATGCCGATGGCCTATCGCGTACGCTTTCCAATCGTATGGATGTGCTGTATCGCGGCGAGCGCGTGCATCAGGTTGGCAATATCTGCATGGACCAGTTTATGGTCGCCATTCAGTCCAACCCGGCACACGAGATTCCCGAGGCCGAGTATGGTGACGAGATGATCATTGTCGGCCGCGATGGCGATGCCGAGATCACTATGGACGAGATGGCCCGACTGCGCGGAACGATTAACTACGAGGTCGCCTGCGGCTTTGGCATGCGTCTCGACAAGGTCTACGTGTAGGAGCCGCTATGGGCGTCATGCACATCCCCGGCCATACCCATCAGGCACCACGTGAGGTCGCACTCGAGGAAATTGAGGCCGTTCTGGGCGATTGCCACCTCTGCCAGCTCTACCAGTCGCGTCACAATATCGTGTTTGGCGTGGGAAACCCCCGCGCTCGCGTGATGTTTATTGGTGAGGCGCCGGGCCGCAATGAGGATTTGCAGGGCGAGCCCTTTGTGGGGGCGGCAGGCGAGGACCTCAACGGCATTTTGTCGCTGGCGGGCCTCAAACGCGAAGACGTCTACATTGCCAACGTGCTTAAGTGCCGCCCGCCGGGAAACCGCAATCCGCGTCCCGAGGAAGTGCTGGCTTGCTCGCCGTTTTTGCGTGAGCAGATTCGAAGCATCTGGCCCGATATTATCGTGACGCTCGGCAACCCCGCGACGCACTTTGTGCTTAAGACCGAGATTGGCATTACTAAGCTGCGCGGCAGGTTCCACCAGATGGGGCATTTTGTAGTAATGCCCACGTTCCATCCGGCAGCAGCGCTGCGCAATCCGGCGTGGCAGGAGCTGCTGGAGGAAGACTTTAAGATGCTGGGCGACTATCTGGAGCGACATCCCGCACCAGAGGACGCCTCGGAATAATAAGGAGCATATATGTCCCTGGAGCGCCTGGGGGTAGGTACTTACAAAACGACTTGCGCTGCCGATACGGAGTACTTTGGCAAGCTAATTGCACCGTGCCTTGAGGACGGCGATGTGCTCATCCTGACCGGTGGCCTGGGAGTGGGCAAAACTCACTTTACCAAGGGCGTCTCGCGCGGGCTGGGCGATGGGCATATGGTTACGAGCCCTACGTTTGCGCTCATGGCCGTTCACGATCAAGGTCGTATTCCGCTGTTTCATTTTGATCTATACCGCCTGGAGCATGCCTACGAGCTCGAGGATACGGGCATTTTCGATGTGCTGGGCTATGAGGGTGCTTGCCTGCTGGAATGGGGCGAACAATTCCAGGACGAGCTGACGGATGAGTATCTTTCGGTGACGCTCAAGCGTGATGAGGGCGACAGCGATGTGCGAACGATAACGCTCGAGGCGCACGGTGACCGCGCAATGGAGCTTTCCCATTTGATTGATAAGGCTGTACAAGATGAGCTTGCATAACGACAATGCGCTGGTGGTGGCGCTCGATACTTCGACCGACATGCTTGCCTGCGCGGCAAGCTGGATTGATGGGCAGACGGGCGAGACGAAGCTCGTGAGCGGCGACCACATGTGTCGCCGTCACGCCAACGTTGAGCTCGTGAATACCGTTGATGGCGTGCTGGCTCAAGCCGGTCTGGATCGCAGCGATGTTGGTTACTACGTGGTCGGCCGCGGCCCGGGGTCGTTTACGGGTGTGCGTATCGGCATCTCCACTGCCAAGGGCCTCGCGCGCGGTGCCAATGTTCCACTGCTGGGCGTGTCGACGCTCGACGCTTGCGCTTGGACGGCGTGGAAGGCTGGCGTGCGCGGCAAGCTTGGTATCTTGGCCGATGCCATGCGCGGTGAGGTATATCCGGCACTATATATGCTGGGCGATGAGGGTCCCGAGCGTCAATTTGAGCGCGAACACGTGGTCAAGGCCGCCGTGGCGCTCGATGAGTGGCGCCGAGCAGCGGACTGGGACCAGGTTCAGCTGACCGGTGACGGTCTCGTACGCTATGGCAAGCTGCTGGGTGAGGACGAGACCGCCCGCTGCGTGGAGCGCGACCTGTGGTGGCCTTCGGGCGAGGGCTTGCTGCTCGCGCACGCTGCGGGTGACGGCGATCCGGCTCGCGTCCTGCCGATTTACACGCGCCTTTCGGATGCCGAGGAAAACGAGCGCAAGCGTCTTGGTCTTGCCGAGAGTGCGCAGAGCGAAATTACGGGCGTTGCCGATGAGCTCGCCGGTCGTCATCTGCAGTTCCGTCCCATGGGCGCGGCGGATGCCGAGGGCGCGAGCGCGCTAGAGGCTGCCTGCTTTGAAGGTGCCGGACACGAGGCGTGGACGCCGGGCATGTTCCTGTCCGAACTGGGCGAGGACGTCGCTGCGCCGCGCAGTTGGTGGGTGGCACACGACGACGGCAAGCTGCTGGGCCTTGCCGGCGGTATGGTCGTGGACGGTGATGTGCAGATTCTGGATGTCGCCGTCGACCCGGCACATCGCCGTGAGGGCATTGCCCGCAAGCTGCTGTCGCACGTGAGCTATGATGCCCAGATGCTCGGCTGCACCACGGCTTCGCTCGAGGTCGAGGACGGCAACGAGGGAGCGATTGCGCTCTATAACGCTCTGGGCTTTACCGAGGCTGGCCGTCGCCGCGGCTACTATGGTGCCGGCAAGGACGCCATCGTCATGACGGCCCCGCTGCCCCTGGTACTTCCGGTCGACAATGCTTCGCCCGAGCCGACGGCAGCCGAGCAACGCGTATGGCCGCTGCCTGCGCCTGGGCGCTCCGAGGGGGAGCGCGCCGAAATTGAGCGCCGCCGCCTGGTGCTCGCTATCGAGAGTTCCTGCGACGAGACGGCCGTGGCGATTATCGATGCGGATGGCAATATGCTGGCCAACCAGGTGTCGACGCAGATTGATTTTCACGCCCGCTTTGGCGGCGTGGTGCCCGAGATCGCCTCGCGCAAACACGTCGAGGTGATTGTGAGTGTCGTGGATGCGGCGCTCGAGGATGCCGCAGCATCGCTTGGTCTTGAGGATGGAGCCATTGCCCCCAGCGAGCTTGCCGCCGTGGGCGTGACACAGGGCCCGGGCCTGGTGGGCGCGCTCGTGGTTGGCGTCGCCTTCGCCAAGGGCTTTGCCTACGCTGCTGGCAAGCCGCTCGTATGCGTCAACCATCTGGAGGGGCACCTGTTTGCCAACTTGCTGGCGCAGCCCGACCTCAAGCCGCCGTTCATCTTCACGCTTGTCTCGGGCGGGCACACCATGCTCGTGCACGTAAAGGCATGGGGCGACTACGAGGTGCTCGGTGAGACGCTCGACGACGCTGTGGGCGAGGCCTTCGACAAGGTAGCCAAGGCATTGGGTCTGGGCTATCCCGGTGGCCCCATCATTTCCAGGCTGGCCGAGACGGGCAACCCCAAGGCGATCGATTTCCCCCGTGCGCTTAACAGCAGAGGAGACTATCGCTTCTCGCTTTCGGGCCTTAAAACCGCTGTGACGCTCTACATTGAACAGGAGACCAAGGCCGGGCGCACGATTCACCTGCCCGATCTGGCAGCTTCGTTTGAGGCAGCTGTCTTTGACGTGCAGTACAAGAAGGCCAAAAACGCATTGCACGCTACCGGATGCAAGGAATACTGCATCGGTGGCGGCGTCTCGGCCAACCCGCATCTGCGCGAGATGATGATCAAGAAGCTTGGGCGTCAGGGGATTCGCGTAACGGTGCCGCCCTTGTCTGCCTGTACCGATAACGCAGCCATGATTGCGGAGGTCGCTCGCCGTAAATTCGACCGAGGTGAAATCTCGCCGTTCGACGTCGACGCCGATCCAAACATGACGCTGTAGCTGGTACGGCGCGGTCCCCGGACGGAGGGGCCGGATATAAGGTTTCCTGCTCTACAGTCCTGCGCAAGACGAAGGCCACATTAAGTGGCCTTCTTTGCGTGCGGAACTCGCGATAAAGTTCATATGCGCCGCCCGGCTCCCGCGGCTCTCAGGGGCATCTCTCATGCAAAAACTGTCGTGGGGTAAAGTCCGAGGTCAGTGGCGTTTTATACCGAGAAATTCAAAAAAAGTTGAAAATTCATTACATGTTTGCGTTGACTTTAGGTAACTAAAGTTTCATACTCCTTTTCAACCACTGGGGGATGTGAACACGCACGGATCGTTCACATCATGATTGAAGAGGATTTCTTAGACATGTTCACGCATCAGCTAAACATTATCAGCGTAGTAATTATCTGATGCGGGTTAGCACATACAGCTAGCCCGTACGATAACGGGCGGCTGATGAAGATGAGGGCCGTCGAGCGCAACCGACGGCCCTCATTTTTTATGTCTGGGAAGTTCTTTTTAGAGGAGGAAATGTAATGAACGGAGTTTTGCTCATGGTTGTGGCCGCGGCGGTGCTCGCTTGCGGCTATCTGGGCTATGGCCGATGGCTGGCCAACAAGTGGGGCGTTGACAAAGAGGCCCTCACGCCGGCCAAGCGCATGAAGGACGGCAACAGCTTCTCGCCCGTCTCCGCCTTTACCGCGTTCTCGCACCAGTTCAGCTCGATCTGCGGTGCCGGCCCTGTCACGGGTACGATCGTCGCCATGGCCTTCGGCTGGCTTCCCGTCGTGCTCTGGGTCCTCGTCGGCGGCATCTTCTTTGGCGCCGTCCACGACTTTGGCGCCCTGTACGCCTCGATGAAGAACAACGGCAAGTCCCTGGCCCAGCTCATCGAGAAGTACATCGGCAAGACCGGCCGTCGCCTGTTCCTGCTGTTCTGCTGGCTGTTCTGCATCATCGTCATCGCCGCTTTCACCGACATGGTCTGCAAGACGTTCATGTTCACCCCGGCCGTTGACGCTTCTGGTGCTGCTACCGGTGCCATCGACTTCACCAAGTCCTATGCCGCCGGCTGCGCTGGTACCATCTCCATCCTGTTCACCTTCGTCGCTATCGCCTTTGGTTGGGCCCAGAAGAAGTTCAACCTCACCGGCGCTGCCGAGTTCGTCACCGGCGTGGTCCTCATGGTTCTCATGTTCGCCGTCGGTATGCAGTTCCCGGTCTACCTGGACAAGTTCCAGTGGTTCGCCGTCGTCATGGTCTACCTGGTCTTCGCTGGCGCTATGCCCATCCAGATGCTCAAGACCCCGCGTGACTACCTCACTTCCATCATGATGATCGTCATGATCGTCTGCGCTGTCCTCGGCATCGTCGTCCTGGGCGTCAACGGTCAGGCCACTATCACCGCTCCGGTCTTCACCGGCTTCTCCACTGCTTCCGGCATGATGTTCCCGGTCCTGTTCGTCTCCGTCGCTTGCGGTGCTCTCTCCGGTTTCCACAGCCTCGTTTCTTCCGGCACCTCCTCCAAGCAGGTCGAGAAGGAGCAGGACGCCGTCAAGGTCGGTTACGGCGCCATGATCGTCGAGTCCTTCGTCGGCATCCTTGCCATCATCGTCGCCGGCATCATGTTCTCCGACATGAACACCGCCGGTACCGGCGCCCTTAACGCCGGCGTCGCTTCCACCCCGTTCCAGATCTTCGCCGCCGGCATCTCCCGCGGTATGCAGGCTTTCGGCGTTGACGGCACGCTCGCAACCGTCTTCATGACTATGAACGTTTCTGCTCTGGCCCTGACCTCGCTCGATGCCGTCGCCCGCATCGCTCGTACCTCGTTCTCCGAGTTCTTTGCCCAGACCAACGACGCCCTAGCCATCGAGTCCAAGGCCGGCTACATGAAGGTCCTCGGCAATCCCTGGTTCGCCACGGTCGTTACCCTGCTTCCTGGTCTCGCCCTCGCCTTTGGCGGCTATGCCAACATCTGGCCGCTCTTTGGTGCTTCTAACCAGCTGCTCGGCGGTATGACCATGATCACCCTCGCCGTGTTCTGCAAGTGCACCGGCCGCAAGGGTTGGATGCTCTACGTGCCCGTCGTCTTCCTGCTCTGCTGCACCTTCACCTCGCTGGTCCAGAGCGCCATGGGCTGCATGGCCGCTGTCCAGGCTTACGGCTTCTTCGGCACCATCCCGGCTACCGCCACCACGGCCGCCGTCTCCGTCGCCGCCACCAAGGGCCTGCAGCTTGTCTTCGCCGTTCTGCTGATGGTCCTGGGCCTCATCGTCGCCGTCAACTGCCTCAAGGAGCTCTTCGGCAAGGAGGCCGGTTCCATGCCCGACGAGGAGCCCGAGTGGTCCGAGATGGGCAAGGCCGAGTACGGCCGCGCCGCTGCCGCTGAGGCTCCTGCCGACGCCGAGGCCGCCAGGGCTTAGTCGACCTGACGAGTTGAACGTCACATCTATATGACTCGGAAAGACCGGGTCCGCGACTTCGCGGGCTCGGTCCTTTTTTCATGCAAAAGCGGGTGACGCTCGAGTGTTCTCGCAGATGTTTTGCGTGGATAAGGGCGCGCGTTGTACCATATAGACGTATATGTGTACATATGAAAGGGGCCCCGTGGCCAAGACGGTATATTCCGATAACCAAAATAATGTCGATGCCCTGGCTGAACGTCTGAGCAGCCAGACGTCGCTTTCTGCCGAGCGTGCCAAGCTGGTTGCCTACGACCTGCTCTGCCGCAAGGCGCTCAAGATTAAGTCGAGTGCGCTGGCGCAGATTTTCCGCTCCGTCGATAAGGAATGTGACACCAAGGCGATGCGCGATGAGCTTATCGCGGCAAATATCGTGACAAAGATCGAGGGTAGCGGCATTAACGGGCGCCCGGCGTTCTATACCATCAATGCCGAGATCCGCGATGTCCAGGAGCAGCCTGCCGAGTCCGTCGAAGATTTTGTCGTCGAGGATTCCGCTGACGTGCCTGCTGTGGAAGAAGTTGCTCCGCGTGAGCATGTCGATACCGATGAGTTGCTCGATGAGAACGTCGTGCGTGCCTTTACGGCCAAGGCAGGACGCGGCGGTTTTGGCGGGGGTGGCAAGCACGATGCGCAGCGCCGCGCCCAGCAGGAGCGCTTCCGTCGCGCCGTTGCTCAAAAGGGTGAGACGGATGCTGAGGCCGTCGAGGAAAAGTCCGTCGGGATGCAGGAGCCGACTCGCACTCAAGAGCATGCTGAGATCCAGGAGCCCAAGCGTCGCCGCGGTGCCCACTTTAAGGCCGAGCAGCGAGGTATTGCATGCGAGGTCCAGGATTCCGTCGAGGCTGCTGACGCGTCCGATGAACCGGTCAAGAAGGCTCCGGGTTCATGCCGTCCCGGACGTGGTTTTGCGGGGCGCGCGTATCCCGTAAGGCGTCAGGAGAAGAGCGAACCGGCTTCGACCACTCAGGGCGAGAAGGACGAGAAGGCCGTTGAGCCGGTGGCTCGCGAGCAAAAGCCTGTTGAGCCGCAGCTTGAGGTTGATGCCGAGGCCAAGGGCCAGCAGCCTACTGATGAGCAGACGGAGCAGGGCGCGTCGAGCAAGCCTCGCCGCCGTCGCCATCGTGGGGGCCGCAGTTCCCATGCCGAGACTGCGGCCGAGAAGACCACGCCGCAGAACGAGGATGCGAAGGCCGAGGTTTCTTCGGGGCAGCCTAAGCGCCAGCCGGCGAAGGAGAGCAAGTCCGTTCGTCCGCAGAAGCAGGCGTCTATGCCGAAGCGCGAGCGCAATTCCCAAGGCGATTCTAAGCGCAAGTCTCAGAGGAAGCCGGAGTCTGCCGCAGCAGATACTGCTGCCCAGCAGCCCAAGTCGGCCGTTCACGGCGAGGCCTCGGCGTTTGCCCTTGCCCGCGTTTTAGGCAGGCAGCTGCTCAAAGTTGTCCCTACGCCCACGGCGCTCTCTAAGATCAAGGAGCAGCAGACACAGATCGTAAAGGTCGAGGGCAAGGACGGCAAAAAGGCTCCGCAGCGCACTCAGCACAACGAGATGTCCAACCGCAAGATTGCCGAGGAAATCGCAATCATCCAGGCTTGGATCGAGCAGAACCGAGGTGCCGATACGCCGGTTGCCTCGCGCCGCCAGCGTGCCTACCAGATCTTTAACGACGAGAAGGCTTTTGACGGCAAGCACGGTGAGCGCTTGATCAGGCGTATGACCGAAAAGGGCATCAGCATGCAGGCGATCAAGGTCGCCCCCAATCGCCCCGTGCACTTTACGGGCTTCTTTACGCTGGGCGCCGACAAGCCGTTCATTATGGTCGAGAACCTGGACACCTACGACGAGATCGTCAAGCTGCTGCGTGGCCGCAAGCACGCCAAGCTCTTTGGCATCAAGGTGGGCGGCGTGATTTTTGGCGGCGGATGCAAGGCGAGCGTCTCGCATGCCCTGGACGATTATCTGGCTGAGATTGGCTATCGCTTTAACTACGTCTACTACGTAGGCGATATCGATCGCGAGGGCGCGCGCATCGTCGAACAGGCTCGCAATGCCAATGTGGTTGAGATTCGCCTGCATGCCGGCATGTACCGCGCCATGCTCGCCGAGCATAAGCGTCGCGTGAAGGCCGGCGGCGAGTGCGAGCCCGCGGCTGCCAACCAGGGCGTGCCGCAGAACCTGGCAGCGACGATCAAGGATCTGCCCATGGTTACGCGCGTGCAGTTCCGCAACGTGCTACGTGAAGGCGGGCGCATTCCGCAGGAGATCCTGATGACCGCCGACTATCGGGATGGCGACTCGGGAAGCTTCGACCGCATGCTCAACAACTAGGGCGTTCGGCCCCGGGAGAGTGGGGACACCGGCTTAGGTTTCCTGCTCTACAGTCCTGCTCACGACGGAGGCCACATTAAGTGGCCTCCTGTTCGTGCGGAACTCGCGATAAACCTAAGCCGGTGTCCCCGCTCTCCCGGGGCCTGTGGCTACTTGGTTGTCGCAAGCGGCTCGCTTTTCGGAACTGGGCTGATAGGCGTGCCTCAAAAAATCTACCCCAGTCGCTGTGTAGGGTGTCTATAAAGAGCCGTGGCCAAAAAACATCAAATATGAGTACTGATATTCTTTTAGTAGCAGTAATTTTGACCACATTTAAGGTGATTTGACGTGTCGATCGAGCAGATAAGCTGCCGTATCTCCTCAAGTGTTCATTAAAGGAAGACCTTGATGCGAATAAATCTCATTAAGATCTTCTTTTATTAACGAAAATAATGTAGCTACAACGGTAACAGTACTCATATTTGCCGTTTTTTGGCCACAGTCCTTCGGAGGGTCCTCGAAAATAGTCCCGAGCCGGCACTTTAGGAACGTCCCTAAGTGCCGACACCGCGTCTGCCTGCGGTGGCCGCGCGCCGCTGCGTCGCTCCGCATCCTTGCGGGTTCGGATCCCTCCGCTTGGCGGCGTTGGCTCGATTTGCTTGACGTGAGGGGCTCTTGGCTGGTGTGGGACGGAGGGATTCCGCGTCCGCCTGGTCGGCGGCCGCGCCCCGCTGCGTCGCTTCGCTCCTTGCGTGCTGCGCTGGAAAACGCTTCGCGTTTCCTCAGCTCCGCACCCTTGCGGGTTCGAATCCCTCCGCTTGTCCACAAGAAAGCGCCCAGGGCCGTTATGGGCTCAGGGCGCTCAATTTTAATGGCTGGGACGGAGGGATTCGAACCCCCAACAGCCGGCACCAAAAACCGGAGTTCTACCGTTGAACTACGTCCCAATGTGTGGCGTTGCCCAAAAGCAACTCGTTTAGTTTACCTAATCTGCGAGGGCATCGCAAACGCCATCGAGCAGGCGTACGGCGAGTGTCTGCGCGTCGCTGGCCGTGAAGGTGCCGTTGTAGCGCGTCATGCCCGTGAGCTCAATGCGAATGCGAGCCGGCTTCTGCTGCGCGGCGACATTGGCAGTGCGGATGCGCTGGGCCAGGTTGTGGCACTCGGCGAGGGCAATCGTGGCGCGCGGTGCGGCGTCGGCGGGCAGCTCATCGCTTGCGATCTCGAGCACCAGGTCAACGTCGGTTGGGACCTCGGAGTCGCAGAGCATCATGCCGCTGTTGTCGGTCGTTGCCGTGGCGATATTCCACATGCGCGACGCAACGCTGCGTGCGATGGGGTCCTCGCCGATAACGGCAATCTGGAAGCGCTCGAGCACGTTGGCGGCGCGGGCAAAACCGATGCGCGACTCGGCCTCGGTAACCGAGGGCTTGCCCTCCCACACGTGATGCAAGCGGTTGATATAGGCGTAGGTATCCTGGAACGCCATGCCATCGGCAAACAGGCCAACATTTTCCTGGAACTGCTGCAGAGCGGCCTCGGTGTGCGGGCCAAAATAGCCGTCGTCCTCACCGCAGGCAAAGCCCAAAACGTTGAGCGCTCGCTGCAGGGCCTGAACGTCGGCGCCATGGAAATTGGGCATGCGCAGATAGAGCGTGCGGTCGCCCAGCTTATACGAGGCGTCTACCAGGGCGCTCCAACAGGGGATATCGACGGCACAGCCAGCGGCAAGGCCGCTATCGAGCCTAAAGGTGCCAACAGCCTGCTCGGTGGTGGTGCCAAAGCGCTTGTCGGAGACCTCTGCGTCATCGATTGTATAGCCGAGCTGCAGAAGGCGGGACTGGACGTCCTCGACGGCTGCTCCCTGCATGCCCGTTGTAATAGGTTCCATGAACGAACCCCTTTCGGCGTACCATTCGTACTATTTGAGCGTGTGTCGGATAGACAACGCAAAGGGATGCATAAACATGCACTCAACAGTGTAGCAAGTTGTACCCAAATACGCTGCTGACAGGTTTTATTACCCCCGCTAGTTAAGGCGCTCCACAAAGAAATCTGCCATGGAGAGGAACAGCTCGCGTGCGTGCGGATCAAGCTCAACGTTCTCGATGGCCGCTTTGGCCTTAGCGGTCAGGTCGAGCGCGTAAGTGTGGGCGTAATCGATGGAGCCGGTCTCCTGGAAGATCTCCACGGCGCGTGCGAGCTGCGCGGGATCATCGGTGCCCGAGGAAAGAATCGCCTCGACCTCGTCGTGGTGGCGCTCATCAGAGAGGGCGTGTACGGCGACAAGCGTGCGCTTGCCCTCGGTGATGTCGGTGCGGAAGTCCTTGTTGGCGGCTTCCTTAGTGCCGACAAGGTTGAGCAGGTCGTCCTGAATCTGAAAGGCGAGGCCTGTGTGTAGGCCAAAGGCGCGCAGCGCTTCGATTTGCTCATCGCTGCCGCCGCCGATAATGGCTCCGGCGGCAAGCGGCGTGGCTCCGCTGTAAAACGCGGTCTTGTGCGTCGCCATGTCCAGGTAGTCATCAACCGAGATATCAAAGCGCCCGTCACGGACCCAACCCAGGTCGAGCGCTTGACCCTCGATGGTGCGGACGATCATCTCGGTAAGCTCGTGGAGCACGCGCAGCTTCACGTCGGACTCCAGCGTGGGGTCGTCGAGAACCGTCTTGGTGACCATGGTGAGCGCCAGGTCGCCGCAATTGATGGCAAGGCCCGTGCCCTCGGTAAGGTGCATGCAGGGCTTGCCTCGACGAAGCTGTCCGTTGTCGGCGATGTCGTCGTGGATCAGCGCGCCCGACTGGAAATGCTCGATGGCTGCCGCGGCGCTGCGGGCGCTCTCAAAGCTACCGCCCACTGCGGTTGCGGCGAGCATACAGATAAGCGGGCGGTGGCGCTTGCCGGCGTTGGCCGTAAAAGCCGAGAGCGGCGCATACAGGTAGCGCTCGATATCGGCAGAGGTCGCCTGTCCGTCAAAGAACGTGGCCAGATAGTCGTTAATCTGGTCAAAGTGCTGGGCTAAAAAGCTGGTAAACGGACTGGACACGGGTTCTCGCATTCTTTCTGAGGTTGCGTTGATGCAATATGCAGACAACATATTGCCACATTAGGGCGTTTGGCGCGGCAGTTTTGGCGATTTGGGACCACGGGCGTGCGTTTGATGGAGCGCGCCTAAATCAGCCCAAAATGCTCGAGCGCCGCAACGACACCGTCGTGATCGACGGTGTCGGTCACGTAATCGACCTTATCCTTTAGATAGTCCGGCGCATTGCCCATGGCGATACCGACATCGACGGCGTTCATCAGCGAGACGTCATTGCTGGCGTCGCCGATGCCGTATACGGTTCCGTGGTGGGGATCGAGGGCGTCGAGTACAGACTGGATGCCCCCGCGCTTCGTGCATTCGCGGGGCGAGATTTCGGTTACCTCGAGTTCGAGCTCGTTAAAGCACAGCAGCGGCTCAAGTGCCTTATCTTGAGCGATGTGGTTGGCGAGTGATGTAGACATCAAGATCTTGTAGACACTGTAATGTTGCAGCTGCGTGACTGCGTCGCCCAGGGTGCGCGCGTATCCGGGAGCATCGGGCGCATCGGCACTCATGCGCACGACGCCGTTGAGGCCCTCAAAGCGGATGACCTCGCCCGATTGCTCAAGGTAGGGGGCAAGACGCTGCAGCATACTGGGCGTCATCGACAGATCGCGAATTGCGTGTCCGTTGATCTCGGCGTAACCGCCCGCAAGACAGACGATGCCGGTCCAAGGCAGCTCAAGAAGTTTGGGGTGGATGCAGCTCAGGGTGCGTCCCGTGCAGATAAAGGCCATGTTGCCGTTGGCGACAAACTCGCGGATTGCCTGCGAAACCGCCTCGTTGGGATAGGGGGAGAGGTCCCGCTCGTCTTCGGGAAGGTCTTGGGCGAGCCTGGGGTCTTGCCAGGCGAGCGTTCCGTCGATATCGAAGAAGCAAATATCGCCGCGCTTATGGGCTGCGCTGGCGGCAGGGGAGGCCGAGGTGGCGGGCACAAATTCCGGCTCGAGGCCCATGATCTGGTCAAAATGCTCTTTAACGCGGGGAACGGAGATGCCGATGATCACCTGGGCGGTCTTGCCCGTAATGATGAGGCCCTTGGCGCCCACCGCGACAAACGACGCGTTATCTGCAACGATGGAAGGGTCTGCGACCTCGACGCGCAGGCGCGTGGCGCAGTTGGTTGCGCCCACGATATTGCCAACGCCACCTAAAAGCTGAATTACCCGCTCAGCGAGGACGTGATCTTGATCGGATCGACTATTGACCTCGTCATTGGGAGATTGCTCTTTGGCAAAGTCGCTTCCCGTTAAACAATCGATTGCCGCGCGATTGGCGACATGATCCTCGCGGCCCGGAGTCTTAAGGTCATAGACCAAGATGAGTGCTCGAAAACTAACAAAAAAGATGAGGCTAAAGGCAAGGCCGATACCGAGCGCCAAAAGATAGGCACCGGCATGCGTGCGCATGAGCGGAATAAAGTTGAAGGCTGCCATCTCCATCAGGCCGCCCGAGAAGATGCCGACGATGCCAAAGAGATTCATGGTTGTGGCAAGGCAAGACGATAAGACGGCGTAGAGCAAAAAGAGCCCGGGGTGGGTGAACATAAAGAGAAATTCGAGTGGCTCGGTAACGCCGCAAACCACCGAGGCGACGATGGCGGGCAAAAGGATGACCTTAAGGCCGGCGCGGCGCTCGGGTTTTGCGGTGGAGTAGAACGCAGCTGCGATGGCAGGAAGGCCAAAGAGCTTGACCCAGCCGGTGGCGGTAAAACCGGCCCACGGCGCAAGCTCATTAAGGGGGCGCGTGCTATGGGAGAGGATGGGGAGCAAGCTGCTCCACGTGGCGTAGATGCCGTCGTTAATGACCAGGTTGTCGTAGTAGATCGGCATGTAGAGCAGGTGGTGCAGGCCAAAGGGCTCGAGTGCTCGTTCTAAAAAGACAAAGATGCCCACGCCAAAGGGACCGACGCCTGCAAGCGCGTGACGCAGCGTATCGGTTACATCGTATACGTAGGGCACGATGGCGGCCGAGATAGCGGCAAGGGCAAACACGGCAAAAAAGCTGATGAGGTAGACCAGTGAGGAGCCCGAGAAGGTACCGAGCCAATCGGGAACCTTGGCATCGTAGAAGCGGTCATGGATGGCGACGACGGTTGCCGATACCGCCAGCGGGCCGATAATGCCGGTGTCGAGCGTCTTGATGCCGTCGATGATGGTGATGCCGCTAGCGGAGGTCAAAGACGACGGGTACTTAAGTCCAAGATTGTCTCCGCTCAGCTTAATGATTTCGCTCAAAAAGAAGCAATAGGCAAAATAGGCCACGAGTGCCTCGAGGCAGCAACGTGCCGGTTGCTTTTGGGCAAGGCCGATGGGCAGCGCTACAGCAAAAAGGAGCGGAAGGCGCTTAAAGACCGTCCACGAGCCGCGCTGGATGATGGTCCAAAAAACATACCAAGGGGTTCCGTATACGGCGAGATCGCCGACGATGTCCGCAGTCGTTGCGAGAGCGGAGACGCCGACCATGAGGCCTGATATAGAAAACAGCATGGCGGGCGCGAACATTGCCCCGCCAAAGCGTTGGATTTTTTGCAGCATGTTCTGCCTCCCGAATATCGAGGTGCGTTGCGGGTGGTGAAACGTTTAAACAATGGATTCATTGTAGAGGACCGGACGATTGTCGTGCCGGCAGTTTTGAGTGAAACCGATTTGGGCATGACAGAAGCCGTTAACGGTTAAATACTGTCGCTTTGCCGATAATCGGTTTAAACAACTTTAAGAAATGCTATCGTTCCTAGCCATACATATTCATTAGAGGTGAAGTCATGCCAAAAGCGATTTACGAAGGAATCTACCGCGAGATCCGTTCGCGCATCATTAACGGGACCTATGCGTTTCAGGAGATGCTGCCAACCGAAGCCGAGCTGACCGCGGAATTTGGCTGCACGCGCAATACCGTCCGCCGCGCTTTGAGCATGCTGGCCGACGGGATGTTTGTGCAGCCCATACACGGCAAGGGCGTGCGCGTTATTTGGCTTAAGGGCGAAACCGACATGTTGGGCGCACTCGAAGAGGTTGAGTCGTTTGGCGAGTTTGCAAAGCGCAACAATGCCGTTGCATCGACGGACGTTAAGTCTTTTGAACATCTGGTCTGCACCGAGCAACTCTCTCGTCGCCTGGGCTTTAAGGTGGGCGAGAAGTTGATTCGCGTGGTGCGCGTCCGTAGCCTTAACGGTAACGCTCGCCAGGTGGACCACGGCTATTTTCTGGAGTCGATCGCCAAAGGCCTGACACCCGAGATCGCCGCAAGGTCAATTTACGACTATCTGGAGCACAAGCGCGGCGTCAAAGTGATGGCGAGTCGTCGTACGGTGAGTGTCGAGCTCGCCAACGATGAGGACTGCAGCTACTTGGACCTTGGTAAGTACAACTGCGTCGCCGTTATGGAGAGCCAATCGTACACCTCGGACGGCATCTTGTTCGAGGTCACGCACGCCCGTACGCACCCCGAGATCTTCCACTACCGCGTCAACTCCAAGCGATAGCCGGCTAGCTCGCAGCCTGACGAGACTCATGCCCTCAAAGCGAAAACGCCCGGTCAAACCGACGATGCATCGGCTTGACCGGGCGTTTTCTCTATATTCGATAACAAATAATTGTTTATACAAAACTTGTCAAGTATCAAGTTGAAATTACCGTTCACCGGTGTTTTTCTACCGCTCTAGTAATACTTGTTCAAACAACTAGCCAAATAGCGTATTGTACAAATCAGCAAAAGGGGCAAAGTCCCCGAGCCAATCTCCGAAGGCGGCGGCAAAGGGTGCCGCCACGGTGTGAAAGGGTGGATTGTAATGAAGAACGAAATGAGCAGAAGGCAGCTCCTGGGCTTTGCTGGTTCCGCGGCTGCGGTGCTTGGTCTGGGTCTCGTGGGCTGCGGTGGTTCTGCCGGCTCCGGCTCCTCTGCTTCTGGTGACGCTGCCGAGGTCTACTTCCTCCAATTCAAGCCCGAGGTCGACAAGGAGTGGAAGGAGATCGCCAAGGCCTATAAGAAGGAGAAGGGCGTCGAGGTCAAGATCGTGACCGCCGCCTCCAACACTTACGAGGAGAAGCTCAAGTCCGAGATGTCCAAGAGCTCCGCTCCGACCCTGTTCCAGGTCAACGGCCCCACCGGTCTTAAGAACTGGAAGGATTACTGCGCCGACCTGTCCGATACCAAGCTCCGCGGTGAGCTCATTGACGACTCCCTGGCTCTGCAGTCCGATGGCAAGGATCTGGGTATCGACTGGGTCCAGGAGAGCTACGGCATCATCTACAACAAGCAGCTGCTCGAGAAGGCTGGCTACAAGGCCGAGGACATCAACTCCTTCGACAAGCTGAAGGCTTGTGCCGACGACATCCAGGCCCGCAAGGACGAGCTCGGCATTGAGGGCGCCTTCACTTCTGCTGGCATGGATGACTCCTCCAGCTGGCGCTACACCACCCACCTCGCCAACCTCCCGCTCTACTACGAGTTCGAGAAGGAGCACAACCAGGAGGACGACGAGATCAAGGGCGAGTATCTCGACAACTTCAAGCAGATTTTCGACCTGTATATCACCGACTCCACCTGCGATCCTTCGCAGCTTGCTTCCAAGACTGGCGACGACGCCACCAACGAGTTCGCAACCGGCAAGGCCGTCTTCTATCAGAACGGCTCCTGGGCTTACGCTGACCTCACCAAGGCCGGCATGACCGACGATCAGATTGGCATGATGCCCATCTACATCGGTGTCGACGGCGAGGAGAACCAGGGCCTGTGCTCCGGCGGCGAGAACTACTGGTGCGTCAGCTCCCAGGCTTCCGAGGATGCCCAGAAGGCCACCGAGGACTTCATGTATTGGTGCGTCACTTCTGACACCGCCACCAGCATCATCGCTGACAAGATGGGTCTGACCGCCCCGTTCAAGAGCGCCAAGGAAACCACCAACGTCTTCTCGCAGCAGGCCGTTGCCATGGCCAAGGACGGCAAGAAGACCGTCGCTTGGGACTTCGTCTACATCCCCTCTGAGGAGTGGAAGAAGAACCTCAAGCAGGCTCTGATTGCCTATGCTGCCGACAACAGCAAGTGGGACGGCGTCAAGAACGCCTTCGTCGATGGCTGGAAGACCGAGAAGGCTGCTTCCGAGTAAGTAGTTGCTGCCCAAGCTATCTGATTAGCGACAGGGGGCGGGCAGACGTTGGTTTGCCCGCCCCCTGCATATTGAAAGGACCCTTCTATGGGCAAAGCACTCAAGCGCTGGTGGCCGCTCTTTATGCTGCCCACGTGCCTGGCGTTTATGATCGGGTTCGTGATTCCCTTTATCCAGGGCTTCTATCTCTCGTTCTGCCAGTTTATTACCATCAACAATACGCACTTTGTCGGTATCGAGAACTACGTGCGCGCACTGTCCGATCCGCAGTTTGCCACGTCGTTCTTCTTTACGGTGGCGTTTGCCTTCCTGTCGACGGTGCTCATCAACGTGATTGCCCTCGCCATCGCGCAGGCGCTCACCCGCAAAGCGCTCAAGGGCACCAACATCTTCCGTACGATCTTCTTTATGCCTAACCTGATCGGCGGCATCGTGCTGGGCTACATTTGGCAGATTCTGATCAACTGCCTGCTCTCCAACGTGGGCGCCCAGCTCATCGCCCTTAACTCTGCTGCTGGCTTCTGGGGCCTTATCATCCTGACCCTGTGGCAGCAGGTCGGCTACATGATGATCATCTACATCGCTGGTCTGCAGTCTATTCCGTCCGACTACATCGAGGCCGCCAAGGTCGACGGTGCCACGGCATGGCAGACGTTTTGGAAGGTTAAGATCCCTAACCTGATGCCGACGATCACCATCTGCCTGTTCCTGTCCATCACCAACGGCTTTAAGCTGTTCGACCAGAACCTCGCCCTTACCGGCGGCGCCCCCGCGCACTCCACCGAGATGCTCGCCCTGAACATCTACAACACGTTCTATTCGCGTGCCGGTATCGCATGGCAGGGCATTGGTCAGGCCAAGGCGGTTATCTTCTGCATCCTGGTCGTGGCCATCTCCATGATCCAGCTTAAGGCCACGAGGTCCAAGGAGGTGCAGCAGTAATGAAACGCGATAAGGTTATCAACCGCGCGCTCTCGATTTTCTTTACGATCCTGTCGCTCGCGTGGATCTACCCCGTGTTCATGATTGCGCTTAATTCTTTTAAGAAAGCGACCGCAATCAGCACCACCACGGCATTCGATCTGCTCACGCCCGAGACGTTCAACGGCCTCGCAAACTACATGCACGCCCTTAACGAGCAGGGCTTTGCCTCGGCATTTATGTACTCGCTCATCATCACGGTCACGTCGGTCGTGCTGATCTTGGTGTGCTGCTCCATGTGCGCTTGGTACGTGGTTCGTGTCAACAACAAGATCTCGAACTTCTTCTATTACCTGTTCGTGTTCTCGATGGTCGTGCCGTTCCAGATGCTCATGTTCACGCTGTCCAATTTGGCGGACCGCATCGGCTTTAACACGCCGTTCAACATCTGCTTTATCTATCTGGGCTTTGGCGCGGGCCTGGCGGTCTTTATGTTCGCCGGTTTTGTAAAGAACATCCCGCTCGAGATCGAGGAGGCGGCCATGATTGATGGCTGCAACCCGGTCCAGGTGTTCTTTAAGATCGTCCTTCCCATCATGAAGCCCACCTATCTTTCGGTCGGCATCCTCGAGACCATGTGGGTCTGGAACGACTATCTGCTGCCCTACCTTACGCTCGACTCCACCAAGTACAAGACCATTCCTATCTTGATCCAGTACTTCCGCGGCGGCTACGGCCACGTCGAGCTCGGCCCCATGATGGCCTGCATCATGATGGTCGTTATCCCCATCGTCATCATGTACATCCTCTGCCAGAAGTACATCATCGACGGTGTGGTGGCAGGTGCCGTCAAGGGCTGATGCCGTAACTGTTTTGCAAGTTTCTGCGGCGCCCTCAACATGGCGCCGCATATCGAAAGGTAAAGACATGGCCGAGATCGTTCTCAAGCATGTTCAGAAGGTGTATCCCAACACCGAGTCCAAAAAGAAGGGCTTCTTTGGCAAAAAGAAGAAGACCGAGGAGAAGAAGCACAACCTCAAGGTTACCGAGGACGGTGTGCTCGCTGTAGAGGACTTCAACCTCACCGTTCACGACCAGGAGTTCGTCGTTCTCGTTGGCCCCTCTGGCTGCGGCAAGTCCACGACGATGCGCATGGTCGCCGGCCTGGAGGACATCACCTCGGGCGATGTGCTCATCGATGGCAAGCGCGTCAACGACGTGGCACCCAAGGACCGCGACATCGCCATGGTGTTCCAGAGCTATGCTCTGTACCCCAATATGACGGTGTACGAGAACATGGCGTTTACGCTCGAGCTCAAGAAGGTTCCCAAGGACGAGATCGACCGCAAGGTTCGCTCTGCTGCCGAGATTCTGGGCATTACCGAGTACCTCGACCGTAAGCCCAAGGCGCTCTCCGGCGGCCAGCGCCAGCGTGTCGCTATCGGCCGCGCCATCGTGCGTGACCCCAAGGTCTTCCTGATGGACGAGCCGCTGTCCAACCTGGACGCCAAGCTTCGTAACCAGATGCGTGCCGAGCTCATTAAGCTGCGCCACGAGATCAAGGGTACGTTCATTTATGTTACTCACGACCAGACCGAGGCTATGACCCTCGGTGACCGTATCGTGGTCATGAAGGACGGCGTCGTCCAGCAGATCGCCACCCCGCAGGAGGTCTTCAATCATCCCGCGAACATCTTCGTTGCCGGCTTTATCGGCGTGCCGCAGATGAACTTCTTCGATGCCCAGCTGGTGCGCTCGGGCAACGGCTTTACCGTCAAGACCGAGGATATGAACGTGGCGCTCGCTCCCGAGACCTGCGCTCAGCTTGCTCTCAACTGGGACGGCGGCGACGTGAAGGAGATCACGGCCGGCGTGCGCCCCGAGCAGATTCTGCTTGCCGACAAGGACGAGGAGGGCGCGCTCCAGGGTACCGTCGAGGTGACCGAGCTCATGGGTTCGACCGAGCATGTCCACGTGACCGCTCCCGATGGCCAGTTCGTCCTGATCATTCCCGTTGTCGACCTCGAGGCCAAGGGCGCGCTCAAGGCGGGCGACCCCATCTGGTTCAAGTTCGAGAAGAACGCGACCCACCTCTTCGATAAGGTCTCTGGCAAGAACCTTATCTAGGCCTGGTGCATCCGGGCCCTCCCTTTGGGCGACTGCGGTATTGCCATCCTTTTGCCGCGGTCACATATAAGGCTCCCCTCCCGTCCACTGGGCGAGAGGGGAGCCTTTCTTTGTGCTGGGATTGTCTGACCGGTCGTTTGTCTCGATCTGTAACGGGTAGGGCCGATTTCGGACGTTAGATGTTACAGATTGAGATAAACCCAAGGGGAGGGGCCGGTATGTCTCAATCTGTAACAGCTGGGGCCGTTTTTACCGAGTAGCTGTTACAGATCGAGATTCTTCGGTCGAGTCGGGTCACAGGATAACGTGCGGGCACAAAAAACGGAGCCGTGTTGCCACGACTCCGTTTCTCAAGAGGATGGGTAAGGGAAGCGAAATTAGTTCAGGTGCCAGATCTCGTCGTTGTACTGGGAGATGGTGCGGTCGGACGAGAAGGTGCCGGCGTTGGCGATATTGATGAGCGCCTTGCGCATCCAAGCGTCCTGGTCCTCGTAGTCGGCCAGCACGTGCTCCTTGGTCTGGATGTACTCCTCGATGTCGAGCAGGGCCATAAACCAGTCCTTGCCCTTAATGTCATCGTGCAGGCGCTGCAGGCGCTCGGCGTTGCCGGTCGCCATAAAGGCCGGGTTGGTGATGAGGTCCACCAGCAGTTTAATACCGGGCTTGCGGTAGAGCACACCGGCGTTGTAGGTGCCGTCGGCGTAGAGCTGCTCGACCTGTTCGGAAGAGGCACCAAAGGTATAGATGTTCTCGTCGCCCACGAGCTCGGCAATCTCCACGTTGGCACCGTCGAGCGTGCACAGGGTTAGGGCGCCGTTGAGCATGAACTTCATGTTGGAGGTGCCGCTCGCCTCCTTGGAGGCCAGACTGATCTGCTCGGAGATGTCGGCGGCGGGGATCACGCGCTCGGCGGCGGTGACGTTGTAGTTCTCGATCATGACAACCTGCAGGTAGGGAGCTACGTCGGGGTCGTTTGCAATCCACTGCGACAGCGTCAAGATCAGATGGATGATGTCCTGCGCGATAGTGTAGGCAGGCGCCGCCTTGCCGCCAAAGATGATGGTGACGGGGTGCTTAGGTCTGTTGCCGTTCTTGATATCGAGGTACTTCCAGATGATGTAGAGCGCGAGCATCTGCTGGCGCTTGTACTCGTGGATGCGCTTGACCTGGACGTCGATGATGGCGTTGGAGGGAATGGTCACGCCCTGCTCGAGCGCCATGAACTGGCGCATGATGGCCTTGGCCTCGACCTTGGTGGCGGCCAGGCGCTCAAGAACGTCCTTGTCGTCGGCGAACTTGGCGAGTTTGCTCAGATCGCCGGTGCTGCGCCAGTCGGTGCCGATCACATCGTCGAGCAGGCTGGCGAGCGCGGGGTTGGCCCCATGGATCCAGCGGCGGAAGGTGATGCCGTTGGTCTTGTTGGAGAACTTCTCGGGATAGATCTCGTAGAACGGATGAAGCTCGGTGTCCTCCAGGATCTTGGTGTGGAGGGCGGCTACGCCGTTGATGGAGAAGCCAAAGTGGATGTCCATGTGGGCCATGTGGACGGTATCGTGTTCGTCGATGATGGCGACGCGCGGGTCATCGTGCTCGGCCTTCGCGATCTCATCGAGCTTGACGATAATGTCGGCGATGGCAGGGGAGACCTTCTGTAGGCTGGCGAGCGGCCACTTCTCGAGCGCCTCGGCAAGAATCGTGTGGTTAGTGTAGGCGACCATGGAGCGTACGATGGTCACGGCCTCGTCAAACTCGATGCCATGCTCGGTGGTGAGCAAGCGAATGAGCTCGGGAATGACCATGGTGGGGTGCGTGTCGTTGATCTGGACAACGGCGTAATCGGCCAGATCGTGCAGGTTGCTGCCGCGCTCGACGGCCTCGTCGATCAGGAGCTGGGCGGCGTTGCTCACCATGAAGTACTCCTGATAGATGCGAAGTAGGCGGCCCTGCTCGTCGGAATCGTCGGGGTAGAGGAACAAGGTGAGGTTCTTGGCGATCTCGGTCTTGTCGAAGTCGATGGAGCTGCCGGGGACCAGGCCGTCGTCGACGCTCGCCAGGTCGAACAAACGCAGGCGGTTCTTGGTGGGCTGGCCGTAACCGGGCACATCGATGTTGACGAGCTTGGAGGTAACGGCAAAATCGCCGAACTCGACGGTGTAGGTGCGGTCATCGTCGACTAGGATGTCCTGCTCACCGAGCCACTCGTCGGGGACGGCCTTCTGCTGGTTGTCGACAAAGCGCTGACGGAACAGACCGTAGTGATAGTTGAGGCCCACGCCATCGCCGGTCAAGCCCAGCGTGGCGATGGAATCCAGGAAGCATGCGGCCAAGCGGCCCAGGCCGCCGTTGCCGAGTGACGGCTCGACCTCGAACTCCTCGATCTTGTTGAGGTCGTGGCCTGCGGCGGTGAGCTGGTCCTTAACCTCGTCGTAGATGCCGAGGTCGATCATGTTGTTGATGAGCAGCTTGCCGATCAAAAATTCGGCGGAAATGTAATAGAGCTTTTTCTTGCCGTTGTTGAGCGGGCGGGCGGCGGAGCGCTCCTGCACGAGTTTGACCAGCAGCTTGTAAATGCGACGGTCGTCGAGCTGCTCGAGCGAGGCGCCAAAAGACTGCTCGGCGAGTTCCATGAGGTTAATTTGGGGCATGTTTTCTCCTGTGATGGGTTGTTTCATGTCTGCAATTCATAAGAAGCCCGCGCGAGGGGATTGGGGTGGCCTCGCGCGGGAAAAGCAAGCGCGTCCGCACGGTGGGGAGGGGTCGGGCGCGGTAGCTCCTATTGAGGAAGCTCGATTTCGGCTTCCGACGGGATACGGAAGTAGGTCTCGGTCCAGTCGGTGAGCTTGTGCTCGAGCTCGCGGGTGATGGCGCCGTCGAGCATGCGCCAGGTCCAGTTGCCGCCCAGCGTGGCAGGGGTGTTGATGCGCGCCTCGTTGCCCAAGTTGAGCAAATCCTGCATGGTGTAGATGCACGTGTCGCTCACGCTGGCGGCGATGGTGCGATTGAGTGCATCTGTCATGGGTTCGCCGGCCTGCTGATGGGTGTACAGGGCTGCCTGCTCGCGCTGACGCGGGGTAGCCGTTCCCTCAAACCAACCGCGCGCCGTCTCGTTGTCGTGGGTGCCCACATAGGCGACGGTGTTGGCGATGTAGTTATGCGGCAGGTAGTACGAGTTGGTGCCCTCAAAGGCAAACTGCAGGATCTTCATGCCGGGGAAGCCCGAGTTGTCGCGCATGTCGATGACGCCGGGGGTGAGGAAGCCCAGGTCCTCGGCGATGATGGGCAGCGTGCCGAGCTTTTCCTCGAGCGTCTTGAAGAACTTGAGGCCGGGACCCTGCGTCCACGAACCGTAGGACGAATCGGGCGAGGAGAACGGCACCTCCCAATAGGCCTCGAAGCCGCGGAAGTGATCCAGGCGGATGACGTCGTACATGTCGAGGGCGGCGCGAATGCGGCCCTCCCACCAGGAGAAGCCGTCGGACTCCATGGCGTCCCAGTCGTAGATGGGGTTGCCCCAGTACTGGCCGGTGGCCGAGAACTGGTCGGGCGGCGTGCCGGCGACGCTCACCGGATTTCCGGCGGCGTCGATCTTAAAGAGCTCAGGCGTCGCCCACATCTCGACGGAGTCACGCGAGACATAGATGGGCAGGTCGCCGATGATGAGAATGTCGCGCTCGTTGGCATAGGCCTTGAGGCGGCTCCACTGGCGATCGAAGAAGTACTGCGTCATCTGGTGGTAGAGCATACGCGCCGGATGGTCGGCGCAGACCTTGGCGGAAGCCTCGCCGCGGGTACGGAGCTCCGCGGGCCACTCCCAAAACGCCTTGAGACCGCACTCCTCTTTGACGGTCATAAACTCACAGTAGGGGATGAGCCAGTCCTCGTTGGCCTGGATAAAGTCATCGAAATCGGCCGGCTTGTCGGCAGCAAAGCGCTCAGCGGCTCGGTCGAGAATCTGACGGCGGCCGCCAAAGATAGCACCGTAGTCGACATTGCTGGGGTCGGATCCCAGATACACGCCATCGATATCGCGCTGCTCCAGATACCCTGCCTCGATAAGCTCGGCAAAGTCGATAAAGTTGGGGTTGCCTGCGCGGGCCGAGAACGACTGATAGGGCGAATCGCCATAGCTGGTCGTCGTAAGGGGCAGAATCTGCCAGTAATGTTGTTTGCACGAGGCGAGAAAATCGACGAAGTCGTAGGCATTCCAACCAAAGCCGCCGATTCCGTATGGTCCGGGCAGAGATGAGACGGGCATGAGGACGCCGCTTGCACGCTCCATGAATGCGCTCACCAACCTTCTTGTTGTGGGGTCGGCCTGCCGATGGGTGTGCAGTCCGCCTCCGATGTTCTGATTCGATACGCCTATTGTAAAACATGTTGTTTAAACATGTACAGGCAAGATAAAAAAGTTGGTCGATTTTCGGCGAATGGTTACATGCCATGAAAAAGCCCCGACCTCACAACGTGAGATCGGGGCAAGAGCGGTATGTAGGTTTTTGCTACTCGGCGTCGGCGAAGCCGTTGGGGTTGTGGCTCTGCCAGTTCCAGCTATCGCGGCACATGTCCGCGATGTCGTATTGGGCCTTCCAGCCCATCATGCGCTCGGCCTTGGAGGCATCGCACCAGTTGGCAGCGATGTCGCCGGCGCGGCGCTCGCGGATCACGTAGGGCAGCTCCTTGCCACAAGCCTTGGAGAAGGCGGCGACGACCTCGAGTACCGAGGTGCCGGTGCCGGTGCCCAAGTTAAAGATCTCGACGCCGGTCTTGCCGTTCATCCAGTTAAGGGCGGCAACGTGACCAGAGGCCAGATCGCACACGTGGATGTAGTCGCGCACGCCGGTGCCGTCGGGGGTGGGGTAGTCGTTGCCAAAGACCTGAACGGCCTCGAGCTTGCCCACGGCGACCTGGGCGACATAGGGCACCAAGTTGTTGGGGATGCCCTTGGGGTCCTCGCCGATCAGGCCCGACGGATGAGCGCCAATGGGGTTGAAGTAACGGAGCAGCACGACGTCCCACTCGGGGTCGGCGGTGTGGACGTCCATAAGGATCTGCTCGATCATCCACTTGGTCCAACCATAGGGGTTGGTCGCGGGCTTCTTAGGATCCTCCTCGGTGACGGGCGGGTTGTCCGGGTCGCCGTAGACGGTCGAGGAGCTCGAGAAGATGATGGACTTGCAGCCATGGTTGCGCATGACGTCGATGAGCACCAGGGTGTTCTCGATGTTGTTGTGGTAGTACTCGACGGGCTTGCTCACTGACTCGCCGACGGCCTTAAAGCCGGCAAAGTGGATGACGCGGTCGATCTGATGGGTATCGAAGATCTTGTTCATCGCATCGCGGTCGAGCACGTTGGCCTCGTAGAAGGTGAGGTTCTTGGCGGCCTCGTCGCCCACGATGGTCTTGACGCGGTCGACGGCGACGGCGCTGGAGTTGGAGAGATCATCGACGATGACGACCTGGTAGCCACCCTCGAGCAGCTGAACGACGGTGTGCGAGCCGATAAAGCCGGCGCCACCGGTAACGAGGACGCAGGTGTCTTTGGGGTCGAGTGCTTTGGACATGTAGTCTCCTATCGAATCAGGAACACTTCTAGAGGGGAGTATAGCGCAGGCGGGGACGCCCAAATGGTGCACTGTAGGAAAAGCAGAGGATTATGTTAACGTACTCATATAAGAGCTTGCTCAATTGTTACCTCAAATTTGACAATTGCTTACGAGCCGCCGACCTTGTAGTTTCCTGCCGTTCGTGGAAATCGTTGGGACGCGCCATATGTACGCTAATATGTATGAGTTGAGCGACATATAAATAAGCATGTAACGGAGTACATATGTCACCAAACAGCGATTCCATCCTTTCCCAGGAGCTCTCGCGCCGCACTGCCCTTAAGGCCCTGTTCGGCGCCGCTTCTGCGGCAGTTCTTTTTGGCCTGCCCACTCGCGCCCATGCGGCGGAGGCTTCCAAAGAAACCACCGATAAATTGAATGCCGCCCAGGCCCAGCTCGACGAGGTTCAGGCCCAGCTCGACAGCATCGCAAATGAGTATGCGGCGCTGGCCAACAAGAATGCCCAGACCCTCAACGACATCGAGAATGTCCAGGGCAAGATTGACGACACGCAGGCCCAGATCGATGAAAAGAAGGCCGAGCTCAAGAAGAAGCGCAACGACCTTTCCGATCGCGTGGCCGCCAGCTACAAGTCCGGCGGCACGAACATTCTGTCGCTGCTGCTGGCCTCTGGCTCGTTTGAGGAACTCGTCGCCAATGCGCACTATGTTGAGAAGATCAACAAGAGCGACCGCGACGCCATCGAGGACATTCAGACTATCCAGGAAGAGCTCGATGCGCAAAAGACCGAGCTCGAGTCGCAGAAGGCCGACTTAGAGAAGCTCAAGGACCAGCAGACTGCTCAGATGCAGGATATGCAGGCCAAGCAGCAAGAAGTCCAGACTGTGCTGAACGGTCTTTCCGACGACGTCAAGGAGCTCATGGCTCAGCGCGATTCCGAGATCCTCGCTGCCGCCCAGGCCGAGGAGGCTGCTAGGAAGGCTGCCGCTGCCGCGGCTGCCGCGAACAAGAACAATTCCTACTCGGGTGGTTCAAGCTCGGGTGGCGGATCGTATGCGCCCGGAACCCCGCAACAGAATGCCGGCTCGGGCAAACAGCAGGCCGTCGTCAACGCGTGCTACTCCACGCCTTCGCCGGGTCAGAACTGGTGCGCGGCGTGGGTTACCAATGTCTTCCGTAACGCCGGCGTTGGCTACTTTGGCGGTAACGCGTGCGATATGTTTAACGCATGGTGCTATAGCTCCGACCGCTCGGCGCTGCAGGTGGGCATGATCGTGGCCGACTCATCGCATAGCGGCACGGGTGCTCCGGGCCTTATCTACGGTCATGTGGGTATCTACGTTGGCGGCGGCATCGTTATGAGCAACGAGGGTGCCATTACGTCTAAGTCGCTTGATTCGTTTATTAGCTTCTATGGCACTGGCTCTGGCGTGCGTTGGGGCTGGCTTGGCGGTATTGCGCTGTCGTAACTGCGGCTTGGTCCGGGACAGCCCGAGAGGCATAAGGTTGCCTGCTCGGGCAGTCCTGCTCGCACGGAGAGCACATTAAGTGCTCTCCGGCTCGTGCGGAACTCGCGATCAACCTTATGCCTCTCGGGCTGTCCCGGCCCTCTCGGGTCCTGAGCGCGACACACCGGACTGGGTTATCTGAATAAATATGGTGAAGGCCCCTTTCGGGGCCTTCTTTTTTTAGAGGAATTCGCCGACTCGGTGGACTTCGGGTTCTAGGTCTACGTTGAATTGGTCTTTGACGGTTGTCTGGATGTGGCGGATGAGTTCGTCGACGTCGGCGGCGGTGGCGTGGTCGGCGTTGACGATGAAGCCGCAGTGCTTCTCGCTCACCTGCGCGCCGCCAACGGCGTGTCCTCGCAGGCCGGCGTCCATGATGAGCTTGCCGGCAAAGTAGCCCTCGGGGCGCTTGAAAGTGGAGCCGGCACTCGGCATGTCGAGCGGCTGCTTGTCCTCGCGGCGCTGGCGGTAGTCGTCCATGTCGGCCTTGATCATCGCGGCGTTGCCCGGAGCGAGATTGAAGGTGGCCGAAAGCACGATGAAGCCGTCGTCGGCAATGCGGCTCTTGCGATAGCCCAGGTTGAGCTCATCGACATCGAACTCAATGATATTGCCGCTGCCGCGGGTGCCGTCGTCGAGCTGGCGAGCGGGTTTGTAGACGCGCACGGACTCCAGCACATCGGCCATGCAGGCACCGTAGGCACCGGCGTTCATGTAGCAGGCGCCGCCGACCGATCCGGGGATGCCCGAGATGGGCTCCATGCCGGTGAGGCCGGCCTCGGCTGCCGCCGCGGCGACATCGGAAAGCAAGGCGCCGGCTGCCGCCGTGACGTGCGTGCCGTCGACCGTAATGTCGGAGAGGCCTTCGCCCAGCGCCACGACGACGCCGCGGATGCCCTTGTCGCCGACAAGCAGGTCGGAGCCGTTGCCCACGATGGTAAGCGGCAGGTCGCAGCGATAGCAGGTATCGAGCGTGGCGACGAGGCCCTGCTCGGTATCGGGCGTGACAAAGACGTCGGCCGGGCCGCCGATCTTAAACGTGGTGTGCTCGCGCATGGGCTCGCTCATCAACACGTTGTCCTCGCCGGCAACGCCAGCGAGCGCGCACAGCAGGTCCTCGTTAAAAAAGTCGTTCTCGTGCATATGAATATCCGCCTTTTGGTGGTCGTCGTCATCAATCGATTGCAATATACCCCACCCGGACGGATTTGGTGCGCTGACGGCGATAAAACAGCCGTCTACCGGATTGGTAAAGTGTTTATCACCGAGGTAGAGGGGTAGTCGCTATACTTTCAAGAGATTGCGCGTAAACCCGGAAGGAGCGAGATGGCCAACAAAGTCACCCTCAAGCAGATCGCCCAGGAGGTGGGGCTTTCCCCCTCGTCGGTCTCGCTTGTGCTCAATAATCGGCCCTGTCGCATCTCGGAAGAAAACCGCAAACTCATCAAGGAGGTCGCGGCGCGCAACCACTATGTTCCTAACCAGATTGCGCGTAGTTTGGTCATGCGCGAGTCGCGCACGCTGGGCCTTATCGTCCCTAACATCGAGAGCCGCTTTTTTGCCTCGCTCGCCGGTAGCCTGGAAAAGCGCTGCCGCGAGGATGGCTATGCGCTCTTCATTACCAGCTCGGGTGGAAGCGCCGATGACGATCTGGAGCTGCTGCGCCAGCTGGTGACGCGCGGCGTCGATGGCGTCTTCCTGGTCGTGGGCGACGAGTTCTCCGACGACCGCGCCCTGCGCGAAGAAGTCAGCCACCTGCCCATCCCGGCCGTAATGGTCGACCGTGCCATTGAGGGGCTCGAGTGCGACAAGGTGATGTTCGACCACGAGATGGGTGGCTACATGGCCACTCGCTATCTGATCGAGCAGGGCCACCGTCGCATTGCCTGCTTGGTTAACGCGCGCCGTTCCAATACGGGGCGTAAGCGACTTGCCGGCTATGAGCGCGCACTGCGCGAGGTTGGCTTGCCTATCGACGCGCGTTTGGAGTTTGAGAGCGAGTACTACATTCCGAGTGCCTACGAGGCCTCGGAGGCGGTGCTCGCGACCGACGCCACCGCCGTATTTGCAAGCTCGGACAACATTGCCCTTGGTCTGCTCAAGCGCTTACACGAGATGGGGAAGAGCATTCCGGGCGACATTTCGGTGGTGAGTTACGACAACTCGGCCGCCGACGTTCTCTTTGAGCCGGCGCTGACCGCGATTGAGCAGGATCCTGGTATCCTCGCGGAGCATGCTTTTGGCTGCATGTCCAAGCGTCTTGCCGGTAGGGGCGGTAGGCGTGCCGAAGAGGTCGTTCTGGAGCCGGAGCTTATCGTTAAGGGCAGCGTGCTCAATCTTACTAAACATAACTAAACACGTTTACCAATTCGTATAGATCGAATGTGGAGCACCTGTGACAGATAATGCCGCAGGTGAGTGTCCAGTTTTGCCGAGCTGCAGGATAGATAGCGATGATAAAACGTTTTTTCACAGTGATAAAACGTTTTAGCAAATATACTAGTCCCAACGAAAGGTTGCCGTATCGGAGGGTGACCACACAGCGAAGGGACATAAACAATGGCTAAAACACTGGGGACGCCGTGGCAAAAGCTGGGCCACGAGGTGCCGGCTTCCGAGCTCGAGGGCGTCGACCTGTATTGGCGCGCATCGAACTATCTGTCCGTCGGTCAGATCTACCTTCGCTCTAACCCGCTAATGCGCCCCGACTTTGTTGATGAGAAAACCGGTGAGGTGCGCGACTTTGGTCGTCCGGACGTTAAGCACCGCCTGGTTGGCCACTGGGGTACCACGCCCGGCATCAACTTCCTGTTCGGTCACGTCAATCGTCTGATCACCGACCACAACCAGAATGCTATCTTCTTGATGGGCCCTGGTCACGGCGGCCCCGCCGGTACTGCTCAGTCGCTGCTCGACGGCACCTACCGCGAGATTCGCCCCGACATCACCAATGACGAGGCCGGCCTGCAGAAGTTCTTCCGCCAGTTCTCTTATCCCGGCGGCATCCCGAGCCACTTTGCGCCCGAGACGCCCGGTTCCATCCACGAGGGCGGCGAGCTCGGCTACACGCTCAGCCACGCTTACGGTGCCGTCATGGACAACCCGAGCCTGTTGGCCGTGGCCGTGGTGGGCGACGGCGAGTCCGAGACCGGCCCGCTCGCGACCTCTTGGCAATCCAACAAGCTCGTGAACCCGGCAACCGACGGCATCGTCCTGCCGATCCTGCACCTCAACGGCTACAAGATCGCCAACCCCACCATCCTCGCCCGCGTGTCCGACGAAGAGCTCACCAAGTTCTTTGAGGGCATGGGCTATAAGCCGCACTTCTTTGTCGCCGGCTTTGACGACGAGAGCCACGCAAGCATTCATGCGCGTTTCGCTGCCCTGTTTGAGCAGGTCTTTGACGAGATCTGTGACATCAAGGCCACCGCGCAGGCCCAGGCCGCCTCAGGCGAGACCGTGGTTCGCCCGGCCTACCCCATGATCGTGTTCCGTACGCCCAAGGGCTGGACCTGCCCCAAGCACATCGATGGCAAGAAGACCGAGGACTCCTGGCGCGCACATCAGGTGCCGCTGGCGAGTGCCAAGGACACCCACGAGCACTTCCGCGTGCTGCGCGAGTGGCTGCGCTCCTACAAGCCCGAGGAACTCTTTACACCCGAGGGCCAGGTGCGCCCCGAGGTAACGGCCTTTATGCCGACCGGCGAGCTACGCATCGGCGCCAACCCCAACGCAAACGGCGGCAAGGTGCGCCGCGAGCTCGAGCTCCCCGATATTCACGCCCACGAGGTTCCCGTCGCAAGTAAGGGTCACGGCTGGGGCTCCACCGAGGCCGCCCGCGTCTTTGGCGAGTACACCGCCGATGTTCTGGCCAAGAACATGGACGACTTCCGCATCTTCGGTCCCGACGAGACCGCGTCCAACCGCCTGCAGGCTGCCTACAAGGTGACCAAAAAGCAGTGGGATGCCGGCTTCTACGAGGACGAGGCCAACGACGAGCTGCTGGCCGGCTCCGGCAAGGTCGTTGAGCAGCTGTCCGAGCACCAGTGCGAGGGCTTCCTCGAGGCCTACGTGCTCACTGGTCGCTCCGGCGTGTGGAGCTCCTACGAGAGCTTTGTCCACGTGGTCGACTCCATGGTCAACCAGCACTGCAAGTGGCTCGAGGCTACCAAGCGCGAGATTCCGTGGCGTGCCCCCATCAGCGGCCTCAACATTTTGCTGTCGAGCCACGTCTGGCGTCAGGACCACAACGGCTTCTCGCACCAGGACCCGGGCTTTATCGACCTGCTGCTCAACAAGGCCAACGATACGCATATCGTGAATGCCTACTATCCGGCTGACGCCAACATGGCCCTTGCCGTGGCCGAGCGCGTTTACCAGTCCACCGACTGCGTCAACGCCATCTTCTGCGGCAAGCAGCCCGCCCCGACTTTCCAGACGGTCGATGAGGCCAAGGCGGAGCTCGCCGAGGGCGTCGCGACCTGGGAGTGGGCATCGACCGCCGACTCGCTCGCCGAGGCCGATGTCGTGGTCGCCACCTGCGGCGACGTGCCGACGCTCGAGGCCTTGGCCGCGACAGACATGCTGCGCGAGCTGGGCATCAAGGTGTGGTTCGTCAACGTGGTCGACCTACTCAAGATCCAGAACGTCTGCGAGAACGACCAGGCCATCAGCGACGAGCGCTGGGCCGAGCTGTTCGGCTGCGGCGAGAAGCCCGTTCTCTTTGCCTTCCACGCCTATGCCGGCACGATTCGCCGCCTGATCTGGAACCGCCCCGGCCACGACGCCTTCCGCGTCCACGGCTATGAGGAGAAGGGCTCCACGACCACGCCGTTCGACATGCTGCGCCTGAACAACATGGACCGCTGGGCCCTGGCTGCCGACGTGCTGCGCATGGTCGATGCCGACAAGTTTGCCGAGCAAATCAACGAGTGGGAGGCTTTCCGCACCGAGGCCTTCGAGTTCGCCTGCGACGAGGGCTACGATCACCCGGCCTTCACCGACTGGGTCTGGCCCGACGCCGCTGCCGCAACCGCAGCCGACGGCGCACTCTCCGCAACGCAGTTAACTGCTGGCGACAACGAGTAGCATCCGGGACGGCCTCGCGCTGGGGCCTTGCCCGGGAGGGTGACTTTGTCCGGGGAAGTGGGCTTCGCGAACTTCCCCGGACAAAGTCACCCTCCCGGGCAAGGCCCTCTCGACCGTTTCGATCTGCGGGGCTGAAAATTTTTAATGCAACGGTGACTTTGCTGATGCTGCCCTGGAGGCTGCGCATCTTTCTTTGGTCAGCTAGGATTGCATTGCCGGGGCCGGGGTGCCTGCTTTGTTTTGAGAAGTTCGCGGAGCCCACTTCTCAAAACAAAGCAGGCACCCCGGCCCTCGTGGAATAGCTAAGAGGGGGAGTAGATGAGCTTTACGAGCGTGGCGTTGCAGATGGTGACGGTTTCTTTGCCGATCCTGTTGGGGTGGTGTATCTCCAAGCTGGGGTTTATGAAGGCAGAGTTTGAGCGCGAGCTTTCGCGTTTGCTGCTTCAGGTGGCGTTGCCGTGCTTGGTGCTTTCTTCGGCATTGGGCGATGATGTGAAGCTACCGAGCGTTGCCGATACGTTTTCGCTCATGGGTCTGTCTATTGCCATGTATGTGGTGGCGATCGTAATCGCGTTTGTCGTTACCGCTGCCCTTCGTGTGCCTAAGGGAACCGAGTGCTCGTATCGTTTTGCCGTACTCTTTGGTAATGCCGGCTTTATCGGATTTCCGGTCATTCAGGCGGTGCTTGGCAAACAGGCGCTGCTCTACGCTTCGATTGCGCTCATTCCCCTTAACATATTTATGTTCACCGTCGGCGTCATGCTCTTTAGTGGCGTACAAGGTGGCCTTAAGAAGCAGCTGCGAAATCTTGCCGCTTGTTGCAAAAACCCTGGCCTTATTGCGAGTGTTGTCGTGCTCATTGTCGTTTTGACCGGATGGACCGATTGGGGCGTCGTGGGCGATTCGATTTCCATCGTGGGTACCATGACCACGCCGGCGGCGCTGCTGCTCATGGGGTCGTCCATCGCCAAGTATCGTCCGCTCGACATGCTCACCAACTGGCGTGCCTATGTCGCCGTGGCGTTTCGCCTGGTTATCGTCCCGGTGGCGTGCCTTGCCGTGGCCCGCGTGTGGCCGGGCATGACGCCCATGTTTATCACGACGCTCGTACTCGAGATGGCAATGCCGGTTGGCAGCAACGGCACACTGTACTGCCTTCAATACGGAAAGGACGCACGCCCCATGATGCAGTGCACCTTCCTGTCGATCATCTGCTCCATTTTGACAATCCCATTAGTAACGATGCTGTGTGTGTAGCATCCGGGACGGTCTCGCGCTGGGGCCCTGTCAGGCGGGGTGACTTTGTCCGGGGAAGTGGGCTTCGCGAACTTCCCCGGACAAAGTCACCCCGCCTGACAGGGCCCTCTCGACCGTTTCGATCTGCGGGTCTGATAATTATTTAATGTAATGGGGACTTTGCTGTTGCTGCCTTAGAGACAGCGCATCTACCTTTGGTCAGCCAAGGTTAAATCGCCGGGGCCGGGGTGGTTGGTATAGGTTTTGGAAGTTCGCGAAGCCCACTTCCAAAACCTATACCAACCACCCCGGCCCTCGCCCGTATCACCCCGCTGAGCGAGCTATAGACGCCACGCACCGATACGGTAAAGCGCCGGCTTGAAATTGGTGCTATATTCGGCTTGAGTTATTTAATGCTAGTACGGGAGGCTGATATGGGGCTGTTCAAGAAGAAAAACCCGCAGGACGCCTTTGATCCCGATGTGTTTACCATCACGGATACTATTTTGGACCCGCCGCGGTTTACGTTTTTGCCGGCCATCTACCAGGATGCTACGCGTCGCAAGTGGGCCGTGCATCAGCGCGGTGCGCAGCCGAAGATCTTTGACTATGCGGATGTTCTGCAGTGCGAGGTGGCCGAGGCTGGCGATCCGGAGGCTGACGAGACGCCTTCAAAACAGGAATTTGCCCAGCGTATTCTGGCAAATCCCGCGAAGGCGGCAAAAATAAACGCTGCCAAGCGTAATATGTGTCTTGGTATGGGCGTTGTCGTGGCGGTTCAGACGGGAAAAGACGAGGTTTCCAAATTAGAGATTCCCGTTATGACCGACGAAGTCAAACGCGATTCAAACCTATATAAGTCGTATCGGAATGTCGCCGAGAAAATCAAGGCCGAGTTTGATGCCATGGGAGGGCTGGCCTAATTCTGGTGACATTCATTTTTGAATGAGGAGTCTGTGCAATGGCAGGCGAATCTTATGCAATTCCCCCCAAAGATCATGCTGTTGAGGGAATTCTTTGGTATATCCAGCACCATCAGCTTGCCGGCGGCGATCGCCTGCCGGCCGAGCGCGTGCTGTGCGAAGAGATTGGCGTTTCGCGTACGGCGTTGCGTGCCGGTATCACGCGGCTTATCTCGTGTGGAACGCTCGAGAGCCGTCGCGGATCGGGCACGTATGTGTGTCCTCCCAAGCCGCTGAACATCTTCCAGGAAACGTATAACTTTTCCGATGCTGTGCGGACTGCCGGCCTGCACCCCTCTTCTCGTCTGGTTTCCACCGGGACCATCGAGGCGGATGAGGCGCTTGCCGACAAGCTTGGGGTGGCTGTAGGCGCTCCCTTGCTCCGCATGCAGCGCGTTCGACTTATTGAGGGCGAGCCGGCGTCAATCGAGACCGCTCACGTTAACCTGTCCCTGTGCCCATCGCTTCCCGAGCACGATTTTGAGTGTGAGAGCCTTTACGATGTCTTGCTCAAAGAAGGTGGCGTGCGCGTTGAGCATGGACGTGAGCATATCTCCATCTCGCGTTTGAACGTCGAAGAGGCCGAGCTGCTCCAGCAAGAAGAGGGAACGCCGGTGTTCTATGAGAGCTCGATCGAATTTGATAAGGACATGCGTTTTGTGGAGCATTGCAAATCGGTGATTTTGCCCACAAAGTTCCGCTTTGCCGATAACGGCGAAGAGAACGGCATGAGGAGCGTGGCAGGTGAACAATGGCTGAAACAGTAGATGCCACCCCGGTTTATATGCGCATTCGACGCTGCATCGAGGAACGTATCGAGCGCGGTGCATATCCCACGGGTTCCATGATTCCGTCCGAAAAAGACCTCGCCGAGGAATTTGGTACGACACGCTTGACCATCCGAAGCGCTGTCGATGAGCTGGTTCGACGCGGGCAGATTCGCCGTGTTCGGGGAAAAGGTGCCTTTGTGGCGCAGAAAGTACCTGCTTTTTTTGAACGCACGGTCGGTTTCCGTGAATCGGTCCGTGCTTCGGGCGGCGAGCCGTCCGTCCGTATTCTCGCGCGTTCCAAGCGTTATGCGGGGCCATATTACGCCGACCTGTTTGGCATCGCCGAGGACGACCTGCTCTATTCCGTTCGACGCCTGAACTGCATAAACGGTAGCCCCGTATCGATTGAGACGGCGCTGATTCCCTGCCTGCTGTTCCCAACCATCGAAGATATTGACGTGTCGGTCTTCAGTTTGTACGAGACCTATGAGATGCTGGGCCGAAAGCCAGTCATGGCACAGGAAAAGCTCGATATCGAGGCACTGGGCGCACGAGATGCCGGCCTCCTTGGACTGGAACAGGGCGATCTTGTTTTGCTTTTGGAATGCGTGAGCTATGACGCGAGCGGTCAGGCTATCGAGTATGTAAAGTCCTTCAATCGTGGCGATACGGGCGGCTACACCTATACGTACTAGCTGGTATTTTGTGAATAACGGCTGGGAAACTAACCAGTTTTGATCGTTGGGTCAGCTGTATATACAACCTTACATGGCTCAAAATCGACCGTTCGCCGAAGGGGATAAATTAATCGACAAAGAGGTATCAAAAAGCTGTAACCTGTAACTGTGATTGATATCAAATACTAATGATTTGTTACGAGGTGAGACGATGAAGATGCTCGATTACGTTCAGCTTGCCCATGTGCGTATGGGAGAGAACCTCGAGCGTTCGTCTGAGCTGGTAGCGCAGCTCGTTGATATTTTCCAGTCCGGTTCTTTTGACGCGCTGCGCATCGTTGCTTCGGGTTCGTCGCGCCATGCTGCGGATTGCGCCCGCGATTACCTGCAAGATGCGCTGCAGATGCAGGTGTCCGTTGTGACGCCCGAGGCCTTCGTCGATTTTGAACACACCTATCCACAGCATGCGCTTAACATTGCCGTCTCGCAGAGCGGCTATTCAACCAATACGATTGCGGCGCTCGATTACATGCGCGCACACGATATGGCTGCAGTTGCGCTCACGGCAAACGTCGAGGCACCCATCAAGGAACACGCTGACATCGTTCTTGACTACGGTGTGGGCGTCGAGTCGGTGGACTTTGTGACTCTGGGCGTCGAGGTTCTCGTTGAGTACCTGGTGCTCTTTGGTATTTACGGCGGTCAGGCGCGCGGAACGATTGACGCCAAGGGCGTTGCTCAGCGTCTTGATGACCTGCGCGAGGCTATCCAGGCTAATGCCGTGATGTGCAAGACCGCCGAGGCATATGTCCAAGATCACATGCTCGAGCTTTCTGAGCACATGCCCGCCATGGTCGTCGGCAACGGCCCCAACTATGGTGTTGCCGAGGAGGCAGCGCTCAAGCTGAGCGAGACCATCAAGATTCCTGCCATGCATCACGAAGGCGAGGAGTTCGTCCACGGTCCCGAAATGCAGATCGTTCCGGGCTATCTGGTGTTTATCGTCGACGATCCGCAGGGGTCGGAGCGTCTTGCGAATATCGCCGATGCGCTATCGAACGTTACGGCAAAAACGGTGCTGCTCACGGCCCATCCCAAGGGTAGGGCTCACGAGGTTGCGGTGCCTCAGGTGGCTCCGCTGCTCAGCGCAATTCCCAATCTTGTGTTCTTCCAGACGATTGCGGCCATGATCGCCGAGCGTCTGAAGTCATGGAACGTGCACCCGTATCTCGATGCCGTCTCCAAGCAAATGGAGGTCAAGGCAGAGGGCTACGAAGAGTCAGTCAATGCGCTTAAGGCCAAAGCGGCTGAGTGTTACGGAATGTAAGCGGGTTTTGATGCCCGTTGGCATGGGGGATGTGGAAACAACCCCAGAAAGGAGAGACAAATGAAGGAAACCGAGAAGATCGAGATCATGCATTTCGACCAGGAGGGCTATCTCGAGGACGGCAAGGCGCTCTACGAGACCGGCAAGAAGATGACCGCGCTCGCCGACAAGGTCGCCGACGAGGGCTACGACGCCGTGTTCCTGATGGGCGTCGGCGGCACCTGGGACGAGCTCATGCAGCTCGAGTACCTCATGAACAAGTTCGGCGACCGCGACCTCGAGGTCTACCTGATCCACGCCGCCGAGTGGAACGTCATGGGCCACAAGCGCATGACCGAGAAGTCCGTCGTGCTCACCGCCTCCGAGTCCGGCACCACCCCCGAGGTCCTCGAGGCCGTCAAGAAGATGAAGGAAAAGGGCATTCGCGTCTACGCCATGACCAAGCCCGAGGGCCCCATCGGCCAGGCTGTCGGCGCCGAGAACTGCGTCGCCATGGCTTCTGACCATGGTTCGGGCGGCTGCGAGAAGGGCTACTACCTCGCCGACTGCTTCGGCCTGCGCCTGCTCAACCGCCGCGGCTGCTTCCCCAAGTTCGATCTGTTTATCGAGCAGACCAAGGACATCTGGAAGGACATGCTCGATATCCGCAAGCGCTTCGAGCCGCGCGCCGAGGAGCTCGCCAAGAAGTACGCCCTGGCCCCCTACACCATGTTCATCGGCTCCGGCGCCCTGTGGGGCGAGACCATCCTGTTCTCGATGTGCATCCTGGAGGAGATGCAGTGGAAGCGCACCCGCTACATCACCTCGGCCGACTTCTTCCACGGCACCCTCGAGCTCGTGGAGCCCGGCGTCCCGGTCTTCCTGTTCATGGGCGAGGACGAGAACCGCAAGCTCGACGAGCGCGTCCGCGCCTTCCTGACCCGCGGCGTGACCGGCGACACCGACATCAACATCATCGACACCGCCGAGTTCGCGATCCCCGGCCTTGACGACGAGTTCCGCGTCATCGTGTCTCCGTGGATTCTGACGGTGCTCGTTACCGACCGCCTGGCTCGCTACTACGAGACGGTCACCAAGCACAACCTCAAGTATCGTCGCTACTATCACCAGTTCGACTACTAAAGAAAACGGGTGCGGGAACGTGCCGGGCTATTGAGAGGAACACAGAATGAGACAGTACATCATCGCCAGCCATGCGCACTTCGCTACCGGCATCAAGGAGAGCGTCGAGCTGCTCTCGGGCGCTCGCGACAACGTCCACGATCTTTCGATGTTCGTCGATGGCCGCATGGACGTGGCCGAGGAGGCCCAAAAACTGCTGGCAGGCATGTCTGCTGACGATGATGTCGTTGTCTGCACCGACCTCTTTGGCGGCAGCGTCAACAACGAGTTTACCAAGATCGTCCAGACGCGTCCCCGCACGTACCTCGTTACCAACATGAACCTTCCTCTCCTCATCCAGTTGCTGTTCTCTGACGAGTCGGCGCCGGTTGAGGAGACGATTCGCGCCATCGTCGCTGCGGACGATACGCGCGTGAAGTTTGTCAACGATCTTTTGGTCGATGACGACGAGGAAGAAGAGTTCTAATCCGCAGCACCTACTGACACGCCGTAAGACGGCACAAGACCTTTGGGGGGTCACATTATGATTCAGCTACTTCGCGTTGACCATCGCCTGCTTCATGGCCAGGTCGCAGTTTCCTGGGTTCAGGGCCTTGGCTCCAACTGCATCTTCTGCGTGGGCGATAAGGTCGCTAACGACCCGGTGTGGAAGACGACGCTCAAGATGGGCAGGCCTGCCGGCTGCAAGCTCGTCATCAAAGATATGGAGCATGCAATCGAAGCTATCAACTCGGGCGTGACCGACAAGTACAAGATGATCATCTGTGTCGCCACTATTGCTGAGGCAAAGCAGCTTGTTGAGGGCTGCCCGCAGATCAAGTCGGTCAACCTGGGCAACACCAAGCCCAAGGACGAGAAGCGTCCCGATGCTCGTCAGGTCTCTCGTCAGATCTTCCTGACCGCGGCCGAGGAAGTCGATGTGCGCGAGATGCTGGATCGTGGCGTTGAGGTCGAGATTCGACCCCTGGCCGGTGACCCCAAGGTTGACTGCGCCAGCGTGCTCTAGGCGTTCAATTTCGAAGAGTCTGAGCTCTTCGTAGTGTCCTATTAGGAAAGGGGGATATATGCTTACCCAAGCAATCCTCATCGGACTTATCGCCGCATTTGGTAAGTTCGACTGCCAGCTCGGTACGCTCTATGCGTTCCGCCCCATCGTCCTGTGCCCGCTCGTGGGCCTGGTGCTGGGGGACCTGCAGTCCGGCCTCGCGATCGGCGCCAGCCTGGAGCTGCTGTTCATGGGCTCGATCTCCATCGGCGCCTACGTGCCGCCTGATGAGACGATCGGCGGCGTGCTCGCCTGCGCCTTCGCTATCCAGCTGGGCCAGAGCACCGAGGCAGCCATCGCGCTTGCCATGCCCATCGCCACGCTGTGCCTTGCCATCAAGAACATCCTCAACGCCGCCCTGCCGATCCTGGTTGACCGCGCTGATGTCTTCTCCGGCCAGGGCAACCTTAAGGGTGTCTATGCGATGCACTTCCTGATCGGTTTGACCGGTATCATCATGGCGTTCCTGCTGTGCTCGCTGTCGTTCTATCTGGGTGCTGACGCCATCCAGGGCATGCTCGACTTCATCCCGCCCTTTGTCCTTGCTGGCTTTGGCGTTGCCGCCAACATCCTGCCTGCCATGGGCTTCGCCATGCTCGGCCGCCTGGTGCTCACCAAGCAGCTCGTGCCCTTCTACTTCCTGGGCTTCCTGCTGTGCTCCTACGCCAACGTGCCCGTCCTGGGCGTCGCCCTGATCGCCATCATCATCGGCATCGACAAGTTCGACCTGCTCGGCCTGGGCGGAGCCCAGCCCCAGCTCTCCGCGGAAGGGGATGAGGACGATGACTTCTAGTCCCGAGAACAAGATCACGCGCTCCGACCTCGTCAAGAGCGCCGTCAACGTCGGCGCCCTGGGCATGGAGTTCTCCTGGACCTACTACAAGCAGATGAACATCGCCTTCTGCCTGATGGTCGCCAACATGCTCAAGAAGATCTACGCCGGTCGCCCCGACGACTACGCCGAGGCCCTGCACCGCCACTGCGCGTTCTTCAACATCACCGTCCAGTTCGCCCCGTTCGTCGGCGGCATCGCGATGGCCATGGAGGAGAAGGTCGCCCGCGGCGAGATCGAGCCCGAGAGCGTCAACGACGTCAAGGCCGCCCTCATGGGCCCGCTGTCCGGCATCGGCGACTCCATCTTCCTGTCGACGCTGCGCGTGGTCGCCGCCGCGGTGGGCATCAGCCTGTGCCAGGCCGGCAACCCCTTCGGCCCCATCGCCTTCCTGCTCATCTACAACGTCCCCGGCTTCGCGCTGCGCGTCTGGGGCGCCGTCAAGGGCTACGAGCTGGGCGTGGGCTTCCTGGACGAGGCCCAGAGGACCGGCCTCATGCAGAAGATCATGACCTGCGTGGGCATCGTGGGCGTCATGGTCGTGGGCGCCATGTGCAAGGACATGTTCTGGGCCAGCATCCCGGTGGCCATCGGCTCGGGCGAGGACGCCCAGACCCTCCAGGACATCCTGGACGGCATCATGCCCGGCATGCTCGGCATGATCGCCTTCTGGCTGTACTACTGGCTGCTGTCCAAGAAGATCAACCCCATGGTGCTGATCGTGGCCACCATGGTCGTGGGCATCATCGGCGCGTTCTTCGGCGTGCTGGCGTAAGGGCCCGGCCTATTATCTGCCCCCAAGGGAAACGGCGAACCATTGCGGTCGCCGTTTTTTATTACCGAAAGCTAGTTGGAGGTGCTTCGTGATTCGATCTGACAATCCACCCGATAATGGCGTGAGCGGGGCGATGTATCTATTTGGCACGGCGCTCTTGTGGAGTTTTATCGGCATCCTCGTTCGCGCCAATTCGCAGTCAGCTCTTTTGATCGGTGCCGTCACGGCAATATTTATGGCGCTCTTTATCCTGCTCGTCGGCAGGCCCGTCCTTCGCGTCAGCCGTCTTATTGTCCTTGTGGCCGTCTGCAACTTCGTGACGGGCACCACGTTTAACTTTGCCAACCAGCTCACGACGGTCGGCAACGCGATCGTCCTGCAGTACACCTCGATGATTTTCGTTATCGTGTATCAATCGCTCGCAGCTCGCACATTGCCCTCGCCTGCGAAGATTGCCTCCGTGGTGGTTGCTTTTACGGGTATGGGACTTTTCTTTTTAGGCGATTTGAGTGCCGAGGGCATGCTCGGCAACCTGCTTGCCGTCATTTCGGGCGCCACCTTTGGGCTGTGTTTCTTTTTGAACTCTCGCCCCGATGCGTCGCCCATGGTGTCCTCGCTCATCTCCTGCGGTATCTCGATGCTGCCGATCGTCTATTTTGCTGGCGCCCTAGACTCCGTGAGACCATTTGAGTGGGGGCTCATGCTGGTGCATGGCCTTTTTTGCAGTGGCCTTGCGAGCGTGCTATATGCCAAGGGGATTGCGCGCACTAACGCGTTTGCGGCCAACTTGGTTTGCATGAGCGAGGTCGTGCTCGCTCCCTGCTGGTCGGCGCTCCTCTTTGGCGAGGTCTTTCGCTGGAACGAGTTTTTGGGCGCGGCGATTATCGTTTTGGTGATTGTAGGCAACTTGGCATACGATGCCTTTGGCGATGGCTTTCTGGTGGCGCTTGTCCGCCATCGAAACAAAGAGCGCGCCTGATGGGATACGTCTGCCGTTTACGGTAAAAAACACCCCGCTGAGCGAGTGGTATTAAATAGTGAGGACCTGCATACCTATAATTGGTATCAAATCATTTGTGCCTGGCATGGGTGTTAGCAGCACACCAGGTACGCTTCGAGCCGTGGAATCGAACTCCCGGAATTGATATCAACAACGCGCGCGACGGGAGTGACGACGGTTCGAGATTCCTTATTGGGAGGAATTATGCTTGTCCAAGCAATCCTCGTCGGCTTAGTCGGAGCGTTTGGATGTCTCGACTACCAGCTCGGCACCCTCTACGCGTTCCGCCCCATCGTCCTGTGCCCGCTCGTGGGCCTGGTGCTGGGGGACCTGCAGACCGGCCTTGCCGTTGGCGCCAGCCTGGAGTTGCTGTTCATGGGCTCGATCTCCATCGGCGCCTACGTACCGCCTAACGAAACCGTCGGCGGCGTGCTCGCCTGCGCGTTTGCCATTCAGCTCGGTCAGGGTACCGAGACGGCCATCGCGCTCGCCATGCCTATCGCCGTCCTTTCGCTGACGATCGGCAACATTACGGATGCTGGATTCTCGATCATTGTTGACATTGCTGACAAGTGCGCTGCCAAGGGCAACCTCAAGGGTATCTACGCGGCACATTGGAGCATGGGCCTCTTTGGCTGCCTTGAGTACTTCCTGCTGTGCGGCGGCGCATTCTACCTGGGCTCCGATGCCATCCAGGGCCTGCTCGACTTCATCCCGACCTTTGTGATCGACGGTTGCGGCGTTGCCGCCAACATCCTGCCTGCCATGGGCTTCGCCATGCTCGGCCGCCTGGTGCTCACCAAGCAGCTCGTGCCCTTCTACTTCCTGGGCTTCCTGCTGTGCTCCTACGCCAACGTGCCCGTCCTGGGCGTCGCCCTGATCGCCATCATCATCGGCATCGACAAGTTCGACCTGCTCGGCCTGGGCGGAGCCCAGCCCCAGCTCTCCGCGGAAGGGGATGAGGACGATGACTTCTAGTCCCGAGAACAAGATCACGCGCTCCGACCTCGTCAAGAGCGCCGTCAACGTCGGCGCCCTGGGCATGGAGTTCTCCTGGACCTACTACAAGCAGATGAACATCGCCTTCTGCCTGATGGTCGCCAACATGCTCAAGAAGATCTACGCCGGTCGCCCCGACGACTACGCCGAGGCCCTGCACCGCCACTGCGCGTTCTTCAACATCACCGTCCAGTTCGCCCCGTTCGTCGGCGGCATCGCGATGGCCATGGAGGAGAAGGTCGCCCGCGGCGAGATCGAGCCCGAGAGCGTCAACGACGTCAAGGCCGCCCTCATGGGCCCGCTGTCCGGCATCGGCGACTCCATCTTCCTGTCGACGCTGCGCGTGGTCGCCGCCGCGGTGGGCATCAGCCTGTGCCAGGCCGGCAACCCCTTCGGCCCCATCGCCTTCCTGCTCATCTACAACGTCCCCGGCTTCGCGCTGCGCGTCTGGGGCGCCGTCAAGGGCTACGAGCTGGGCGTGGGCTTCCTGGACGAGGCCCAGAGGACCGGCCTCATGCAGAAGATCATGACCTGCGTGGGCATCGTGGGCGTCATGGTCGTGGGCGCCATGTGCAAGGACATGTTCTGGGCCAGCATCCCGGTGGCCATCGGCTCGGGCGAGGACGCCCAGACCCTCCAGGACATCCTGGACGGCATCATGCCCGGCATGCTCGGCATGATCGCCTTCTGGCTGTACTACTGGCTGCTGTCCAAGAAGATCAACCCCATGGTGCTGATCGTGGCCACCATGGTCGTGGGCATCATCGGCGCGTTCTTCGGTGTGCTGGCGTAAGGGCCCGGCTGCATAGATTTTCGTTGCAACCTGGAAAGGGGATGGAGCAGGCCTATGCCCTCCATCCCCTTTTTGTATAGAAGGAGTTCGTATGTTCGCGAAGGATCGCGAAGCAATGCGCCTGACGCCGGCAGAGGTCAGGCTGATTCTTATTGAGTCCCTGCAGTGGTGTGCCAACAACGCGGTCTACTTTTTGGGGCTTATCGGTGCGGCCACGTATGATCTGGCCGGCACGGCCTTTTTGGTTGCCGCCATTACGCTCGTGCGCAATCTTATGACGTCGGTGGGCAATATGGTGTCGGGCTCGGTCATCGACCGCTTTGGACCGCGCCGGACGTCATTTGTGACGTGCGTGATTACGGCTGTGCTATCGCTTGGCGTGGGGTTGGCGCCGTTGTCTGTCCCCGGGCTTGTGTTTGCCGCGTGCGTCTTGGGACTTGCGGGCGGCTTTATCAACACCTGCACGCATGCGTTTCCGGGATACCTGGAGTCGACCACCGAGGGCCGTACCCGCGTGAACGGCCTCATGGTGTTCTACAGCAATATTGCCTATACCGCTGGCCCGCTGCTCGGCGGTGCCATCGTGAGCTGTTTTGCCACGCAATCGGTCTATCTGCTCATGGCGGGCATGATGGGTGTGGCGGCCGTGCTCTCCTTGGGCTGTCACGAGTGTGTTGCTCCCGCAAAAGGGGAGAAGCCGAAGGGCGGTATTCTGGGCGGCATGGCCGAGGGCGCGCGACTTACGTTTCGCGACCACGACCTGCGCCTCATCTTTATCTCGGGCTTTTTGGGTTTCTTTGCGTTTGGCGCGTTCGATTCGCTGGAGTCGTTGTTCTACCGTGATGTACTCAACGTGGATATCGTCTGGCTGGGCTGGCTGTCCTCGGTCGTGGGCCTCACTTCCTCGGTGGGCGCGTTCATCCTGACCAAGCTTTCTGCTCGCCATGTCAACCTGCGATTGCTGCTCGGCGCGCTCATGGCCGTGGGCATTGGGTCCATGGTGTACGTGGGCACCGATATGCTGGGGGTCGCGATTATCGGTCAGGCGATTAACGGTCTGGCCTGGGGGTTCCTGGAGCCGCTGCAGATGATCTTGATTCAGGAGCGCGCCGACATCAAATACCTGGGGCGCATTACCGGCTTTGTGCGTTTTGGCCTGATGAGCGCCGGCGTGGTGCCGCTGCTGGCGGCTCCATTTTTGGCGGAGGTTTTGGGCGTCCAGGCGGTGTTGTTTGGGGCATCGACCATTATTGCGCTGGTAGGAACGCTGTTCTTTGTCACACAAGGGAGGCGCCAGAGGTGTTAGCTATACATTCAATTCTAATTTAATACCACTCACCAGAGAAATTCGACCGTTCACCGAGGATTGGAACAGATTGAAAAGTGGTATTAAAAACACGTTGGGTGTATGTCTATAATTGGTATCGAAAAGAAACGCGATGTATAGATTCGCGTGCTGGACAGAAAGGAAAAGCCATGAAGGAAACCGAGAAGATCGAGATCATGCACTTTAGCCAGGAGGGCTACATCGAGGACGGCAAGAACGTCTATGAGACCGGCAAGAAGATGACCGCGCTCGCCGACAAGGTCGCCGACGAGGGCTACGACGCCGTGTTCCTGATGGGCGTCGGCGGCACCTGGGACGAGCTCATGCAGCTCGAGTACCTCATGAACAAGTTCGGCGACCGCGACCTCGAGGTCTACCTGATCCACGCCGCCGAGTGGAACGTCATGGGCCACAAGCGCATGACCGAGAAGTCCGTCGTGCTCACCGCCTCCGAGTCCGGCACCACCCCCGAGGTCCTCGAGGCCGTCAAGAAGATGAAGGAAAAGGGCATTCGCGTCTACGCCATGACCAAGCCCGAGGGCCCCATCGGCCAGGCTGTCGGCGCCGAGAATTGCGTCAAGATGGCTTCCGATCATGGTAACGGCGGCTGCGAGATGGGCTACTACCTCGCCGACTGCTTCGGCCTGCGCCTGCTCAACCGCCGCGGCTGCTTCCCGCAGTTCGATAAGTTCATCGAGCAGACCAAGGATGTTTGGACCCACCTGGTCGACATCCGCAAGAGCTTCGAGCCGCGCGCCGAGGAGCTCGCCAAGAAGTACGCCCTGGCCCCCTACACCATGTTCATCGGCTCCGGCGCCCTGTGGGGCGAGACCATCCTGTTCTCGATGTGCATCCTCGAGGAGATGCAGTGGAAGCGCACCCGCTACATCACCTCGGCCGACTTCTTCCACGGCACCCTCGAGCTCGTGGAGCCCGGCGTCCCGGTCTTCCTGTTCATGGGCGAGGACGAGAACCGCAAGCTCGACGAGCGCGTCCGCGCCTTCCTCAACCGCGGCGTGACCGGCGACACCGACATCAACATCATCGACACCGCCGAGTTCGCGATCCCCGGCCTTGACGACGAGTTCCGCGTCATCGTGTCTCCGTGGATCCTCTCCTCGCTGATCACCGATCGCCTTGCCGCTTACTACGAGACGGTCACCAAGCACAACCTCAACTACCGTCGTTACTATCACCAGTTCGACTACTAAGAGCAAATAACGTTTGTGTAATCGGGCCTCGCTCCTATATGGAACGGGGCCTCGCTTGGGTTGGAGAGTAATTATGAGCTATCCCCAGCTTGCCGTCATGAATATCAGCCATCGTTATTTTGACCTTGAGGAATTCTTTTCTTCGGCAGCGGCCTCGGGCTACACGTGTTGCGAGCTTTGGACCGGGGCGATGCATCTGTATGTCGATTGCCATGGATACGATTCGCTCGAGCAGGTGCAGGAGCTGTCACAGCGGTATGGGATTCGGATTGTGGGGCTTTGTCCCGAACAGAACAACCCCAAGCCGTGGAATATCGCGGCGCGCGGGAATGAGGCGCGCGCTCGCACGCTCGCGTACTTTAAGAACGTTGTGGATATCGCGGCGGAACTTGGAGCCGAGCAGGTCATGGTCTCGAGCGGCTGGGCATTTTTGAACGAGCCGATCGAGGACGCGTGGGGTCGCAGCGCCTCGATGCTGCGTGCGATTGCCGAGCATGCGGGAGAGCGCGGCGTGCGACTGGTGCTCGAGGCCCTACAGCCGGTTGAGTCGATGATCGTGAACTCGGCGGCCGACACGAAGCGCATGATCGAGGCAGTTGATCATCCGGCACTTAAGGCGTGTCTGGATTTGGGCGCTATGGCGGTGGCAGGGGATACCATCGACGATTATTTCGATCTGCTTGGCGATGATGTCGCCCACGTGCATTTTGTCGATGTTGCGGCAGATGGCACGACGCATCTTGCTTGGGGTGACGGCGACCGCGATATGCGCGCCGACCTGGATAGGCTGGTGGCGCGCGGCTATCGCGGAGTTGTTTCGGCCGAGACCTATGACTGGCGCTATTTTGCCGACCCCGCAGCTGCCGACGCTCAGGTTATGGCGGAGTACCGACGCGCGATTGGCGCCTAAGTGGGACAGGGCGCCGAGTTGGCGTTTGACGTTTTTTGAGAAACGGGACGTGCTTTCCGCTTGAGGCTTCTGGCGGAAAGCACGTCCCAGAACAGGCGCTCAGAATGGGACACACTTTCCGCTGAGGACCTCAACCGGAAACCGCATCCCAGTTTTTGGCTGGCGGGCGGGACACGCTTTCCCCTATGTTTCCAAATGAATACGCTATGAGCTGCAAGCGACGATTCTCCCCGCAAACACTCTAGTATGCTAAAGTACCCAGAAGACCGGCGGAGCTATGCCGGTCTTCTGTTCTATATGAGACGCAGCATGAGGAGGCTCACCAGATGACGGCCACACCGTGGGGATTCCGGGACATATTGCCCGAAGAGGCTCAGGCGCGCGAGGAGATTGCGCTGACGGTGAAGGGCTGCTTCAGGGAGCATCATTACCTGCCGGTCGAGACGCCGCTGCTCGAGGACAAGAGTTCGCTCGAGGAGGGCGGCCGCATCGCGGACACGCCGTTTAAGCTCTTTGACGATGATGGCCGCCTGCTGGTGGTCCGTCCCGACAACACGTTGCCGATCGTGCGTCTGGTTTCGACCCGCATGCGCGCGGCCGACCTGCCCCTACGCCTTCGCTACGAGGCGCCGGTAGTTCGCGAGTGCCAGCGCAATGCCGGTGGCTCGCGTCAGTTTACACAGCTGGGCTTTGAGCTTATCGGTGCGGGCGATACCGCGGGCGATGTCGAGATCGTCTCGCTCGTGGCCGAGGCCGTGCGTAAGCTGGCACTGCCCGATGCGCGCATTATCGCAGGTAGCGTGCGTCCGTTTAAGGAACTGCTCGCGGCGTGCGAGGATCGCGAGCTGGCCGCTGAGGCCCTGCGCTGCGTGCACGCCAACGACTTTGTGGGCCTCGATGCCCGCGTGGCGGCAAGCACCGAGCCCGAGGCCGTCAAGGCCGCCATTAGCGAGCTGCCGCGCCTGCACGGTGGTGCCGAGGTGCTCGACCGCGTCGACGCGCTCCTGGCGGCGGCGGGCATTGTCGCGCCGCTCACGCGCGAGCTGCGTGCCCTGGTCGAGGGCCTGGCTCCCGAGGACGCTCAGGTGCTGTCCTTCGACTTCTCCATCATGAACTCGTTTGATTACTACACGGGCCTGGTCTTTAAGGCCTATGCCGGCGGACTGCCCGATCCGGTCGGTTCGGGCGGACGCTACGACTCCATCTTTACCGGTGCATTTGGCGACGGCATCGAGGTGCCGGCGGCGGGCTTCGCCTTTTCGCTCGAGCGTCTGGAGGCCGCGCACACCTCGGCCGAGGACGCTGCTTCCGATGGCGATCACGCCGTGGGGCGCGGTGCCGAGGGTCCGCTGCGCATTGCCGTGCCCAAGGGCTCGCTTAAGGCCGACACGCTCGACGTGCTCGAGGCCGCGGGCTTGGATGTCTCTGAGCTGCGTGACCCCGGTCGTCACCTCATCGTGCGCGGCCGCGACACACAGGCCGGTGAGGGTGCGGTCGGCGATATCGAGTTTGTCATCGTGCGTCCCAGCGACGCGCCCGCCTTTGTGGGCTGCGGCGGTGCCGACTGCGGCATCTGCGGCTGGGACTCGCTTATCGAGGCAGACCTCAACCTGCTGCAGCTGGTCGACCTGGGCTACGGTCTGTGCACGTTTATCGAGGCGGAGCCCGCGTGGCGCGCCGGCCAGGCCGAGCGCAACTATGCCCGACGTGGGTCGCTTCGCGTGGCAACCAAGTACCCGCGCATCGCGAGTGCCTGGTATGCCGAGCGCGGCGTGAACGCCGACATCGTCTCGCTGCACGGCAACATCGAGCTGGGCCCCATTGTCGGCATGACCGATCGCATCGTGGACATTACCGCCACGGGCGCCACGCTGCGTGACAATGACCTGGTCATCACCGGCCGCATCATGGACTGCACGGCCCGCTTCTTTGTCAATCCAGGCGCCGCACGTCTGGATCCGCGCGTACGCAATCTGGCAGATCGCTTGGCGGCAGCCGTGAAGGACAAGCATTTTGAGCCCGTTGCGGGCTCGGCACAATAGCGCGAGCACGCAACGGGCGCCCCAACGTCCGGGCTGCGGGCTGATTGGCGCCGCCGCCCGGTCTCTCGTTTTTCGAACAAAACCTCGACCGATAGGGGATACCGATATGAAGACTATCAAGCTTGCTCCCGGTGAGCGCCTCGTTACCAACCAGCTCAACCGTAAGGGCGTGCTGCCGCAAAACATCGTCGACGCCGCCCGCGATATTGTGGCCAACGTGCGTGCCAACGGCGATGCCGCAGTGCGCGACTATTGCCAGCGCTTTGACGGCGTTGAACTGCAGAGCTTCCGTCTACCGCAAGAGCAGATCGATGCCGCGCTCGAAGGCCTCGATCCCGCTTTTGTCGCGGCGCTCGAAAAGGCTGCACGCCAGATTCGCGAGTTCCACCAGCGCGAGGTCGAGCAGAGCTGGTTTACCACGCGCCCGGACGGCACGATGCTCGGCGTTAAGGTGACCCCGCTTGCTGCGGCCGGTATCTACGTGCCGGGCGGTCGTGCACAGTACCCTTCCACCGTGCTTATGAACGCCATTCCCGCCAAGGTGGCCGGCGTCAAACGCGTGGTCATGGTAACCCCGCCGCAAAAGGATGGACTGATTAGCCCGTATACGCTCGCGGCGGCAAAGCTCGGCGGCGTGGACGAGATCTATATGGTGGGCGGCGCCCAGGCCGTGGCCGCGCTGGCGTACGGTACCGAGACCATTCCGCGTGTCGACAAGATTACCGGCCCGGGTAACGCCTTTGTCGCCGCTGCCAAGCAGATTGTCTCGGGTGATGTGGGTATCGATATGGTCGCCGGTCCCTCCGAGGTCTGCGTGCTGGCCGATGCCACGGCCAAGCCTATGGTGGTCGCTGCCGACCTGATGGCCCAGGCCGAGCACGATCCGCTGGCAGCCTGCTATCTGGTGACCTGCGACGAGCAGTTTGCGCGTGAGGTCGAGGTGGGTATCGACATCCTGGTGGCGCAGTCGCCGCGTGCCGAGATCACGCGCGCCTCGCTCGATAACGAGGGCACCATCGTAGTGGCCGCCGACATGGCCGCTGCCGTCGAGGCGGTGAACACCGTGGCGCCCGAGCACCTGGAGCTGCACTGCAAGGATGCGATGGGCCTGCTTGGTGGTATCCGCAACGCCGGTGCCATCTTTGTGGGCGCTTGGAGCTCCGAGCCGCTCGGCGATTATGTTGCCGGACCCAACCACACGCTGCCGACCGGCGGCACGGCTATGTTCTCCAACCCGCTTTCGGTCGAAGAGTTCGTCAAGCGCTCGAGTGTCATTTGCTATACACCCGAGGGCCTGCTCTCCGACGCTCCCGCTACGCAGCGCCTGGCCGAGGCCGAGGGCCTGTGGGCGCACGCGCTTTCCGCCGCTCTGCGTCGCCGCGTGCTGGAGCAGGGCGAGGATGCCGTGAGCGCCGCGTCGCTGGCCGCGGCCGACCTGACTAAGGTTGCCTGGCCGGGTGACGCCGTGGCGACGGTTGCCGAGGGCGTTGACCTGGCGGCTGCGGGCGCGGATGGCGTTGGCGCGACCGGCGAGGAGGCCTAATATGGCCGAGCTGACGCCCCGCATGAAGGAGCTCGTCCAGCCCTACTTGGCCGGTATTGAGCCCTACGATCCTAACTTTACGCCCACGCGCATCAACCTTTCGGCCAACGAGAACACCTATCCCGTGCCCGCCGGCGTGCGCGAGGCGGTTGATGCGGCCTTGGCTGCCACACCGCTCAACCGCTATCCCGACCCCATGTCGAACGACCTGCGCGACGAGCTTGCTGCCCGGCATGGCGTGACGCGCGAGAACATCTGCGTGGGCAACGGCGGCGACGAGCTGCTCTATAACTACCTGCTGGCGTTTGGCGGCGCGGGACGGACCCTGCTCAACTGCCCGCCGTGCTTTAGCGAGTATGCGTTCTTTGCGTCTCTGTGCCAGACCGAGGTGCGCGACGTGTGGCGTGATCCGACGAGCTTTGAGCTCGACCAGGCAGCCATGCTCGCCGCGGCGCCGGAGTGCAACTTGGCCATCGTGACCTCGCCCAATAACCCCACGGGCGACGTGGCGCCGCTCGACTTTGTCGCGGCCCTGTGCGATGCATGCCCCGGCATGGTCATGGTCGACGAGGCCTACGTTGAGTTTGCGGACGATTCGTTTGGCGCGGCTACCACGGCGCAGGGGCTTATCGCCGAGCATCCCAACCTGGTGATTCTGCATACGCTGTCCAAGGCGTTTGGCGCCGCCGGCACGCGTCTGGGCTATGTGATCGCGGCGCCCGAGGTCATCGATGTGTTTGCGGCGATTCGCCAAATCTACTCGGTTAACGTGCTAAGCCAGGCCGCCGCGCTTGCCTGCGTGCGTGCCCGCGATGCGTATGCGCCTGTGGTGGCACAGGTCGCATCCGAGCGCGAGCGCGAGTTGTGCGCCCTGCGTGCAATGGCTGCCGAGGGCATGCCCGTGGAGGCATGGCCGAGCGCGGCGAACTTTGTGCTCGTGCGCACGTCGCATGCCACGCGCGTGCGCGAGCGTCTGCGCGACGAGTATTCGATTTTGGTGCGCGACTTTAGCTACGCGCCGGGGCTCGCGGACTGCCTGCGCATTACCGTGGGCACCCCGCAGGAAAACGACGAGGTGCTGGCTGCGTTTGCCGCGCTGGTGAAGGAGGAGATGTAGATGGACCGCTATGCCGAGGTGACCCGCAAGACGGGCGAGACCGACATTGTCGTAAAGCTCGACCTGGATGGAAGCGGCGTGTGCGATATCTCGACCGGTGTGCCGTTTTTCGACCACATGCTCAACGCTTTTGGCCGCCATGGCCTGTTCGATCTGACGGTGCACGCGGTGGGCGACGTGGAGGTCGATGCGCATCATACCGTCGAGGACACGGGCATTGTGCTGGGCGAGGCGTTTTGCCAGGCGCTGGGCGACAAGGCGGGCATTACGCGCTTTGCCGACGCGGCGATTGCCATGGACGAGACGCTTGTGATGGCTGCCGTTGATATTTCGGGCCGTGGACAGGCCTACTGCGAGCTGCCCGTACCGACTGAGCGCGTGGGTAGCTTCGATACCGAGCTGGCCGTCGAGTTCTTCTATGCCTTTGCGCGCGACGCCAAGCTCACGCTGCACGTGCGCGAGCTGGCGGGCGGCAACTCGCATCACATTATCGAGGCCGCCTTTAAGGCTGTGGGCCGCACGATGCGCCACGCCTGTGAGCTGGATCCCCGCGTGCAGGGCATCCCCAGCACCAAGGGCTCGCTGTAACCTGCCAAAAAAGGGACAGGTTTTGGACGATGGGAAAAGGGAGGGTCGCGTGGGCGAACCGAAGATCGTGGTGGTCGACTACCACAAGGGCAACTTGTCGAGCGTCGTGCGCGGGCTTGCACGCGCCGGTGCCGCCGCCTGCACGTCGGACAATCCGGAGCGGATCCGCAACGCCGACGGCCTGGTCATTCCGGGCGTGGGTGCGTTCTATGACGCGATTGCCTTTATGCGCCAGAGCGGCGAGGAGACGGCCGTGCTCGATGCCGTCGCCGCTGGAACTCCGCTGCTCGGCATCTGCCTGGGCCTTCAGCTATTTTTTGAGCGCGGCAACGAGGGCGTGCCGGCAGACGAGGGCGCGGTCGCGGACGGAAATGCTCCCGAGCAGGCTGGCGGTCCCTGGGTCGATGGCCTGGGTATTATGCGCGGCTCGTGCACGCGCCTGGAGTCGAGCCGCCTGAAGGTGCCGCACGTGGGCTGGGACCAGGTGCACATGACGTCCGCCGGTGCGGCTGATCCGCTGCTTGCCGGTTTTGCCGAGGGCGCCAACATGTACTTCACCCACAGCTACGCGGTGGCCGACGACGTCGATGCCGCCGATGTGTTGGCGCGCACGCACTATACACGGAGTTTCCCGTGCATCGTGCGCCATGGCAACGTGTGGGGCTGCCAGTTCCATCCCGAGAAATCCTCCGCGCTGGGTCAGCGCATCCTTAAGAACTTCGTCAACATCGTCGAGGAGGTCGGCCGATGATCCTGTTTCCCGCAATCGATCTGATCGGCGGCAAGGTTGTACGCCTGGAGCGCGGCGACCGCAGCCGCTGCAAGGTATATTCCGACGACCCCGTGGCCGTTGCCCGCTCCTTTGCCGAGCAGGGCGCGAGCTGGGTGCACGTCGTCGACCTGTCCGCTGCCTTCGGCGAGGACGAGGACACCTGCGCTGCCAACTCGGCGGCAATTAAGGCCATCTGCGGCGTTGACGGTCTGTCCGTGGACGTGGGCGGCGGCGTTCGCTCGCTCGCACGCATCGACGAGCTGGCCGGCTATGGTGCTCGCCGTATCGCACTGGGCACCGTGCTGGTGACCGAGCCGGGTTTTGCCGAGGTGGCAGCTCGCGGCTTTGGCGAGCTGCTGGTGGCAGATATCGCCGCGCGCGACGGCCAGGTCAAGGTGAACGGCTGGCGCGACGGCGCGGGCGTGGCGCTCGACGACGCCGTGGCGCAGCTTTCCGAGCTGGGTTTTAAGCATCTGGTGTATACCGACATCGCGCGTGATGGCATGCAGACGGGCATCGATGTGGCGGCGTATCGCCATGTGGCCGAGGTCGCGGGCTTTCCCGTCGTGGCTTCGGGCGGCATCTCGGCGCTCGACGATATCCGCGCGCTGGCCGCGGTGGGTGAGGGCGCGATTGAAGGCGCCATTACCGGCCGCGCGCTCTATGAGGGCAACTTTACGCTGGCCCAGGCGCTGGCCGCCGCCCGAGGGGAGGAGTAGCCCATGCTTACCAAGCGCGTGATTCCCTGCCTGGATGTTAAGGACGGCCGCGTGGTCAAGGGCGTCAACTTTGTGAGCCTGCGCGATGCGGGCGACCCGGTGGAATTGGCCCGTGCCTACGATCGCGAGGGTGCGGACGAGGTCGTCTTCCTGGACATTACCGCCACGAGCGACAACCGTGCGACGACTATCGAGATGGCGGCGCATGCTGCCGAGGAGCTGGCCATTCCCTATACCGTGGGCGGCGGCTTTCGCGACCTGGCGGGCATGCGCACCATGGTTGCCGCCGGTGCCGACAAGGTGTCGCTCAACTCTGCCGCCGTGCGTGACCCGTCGTTGATCAGCCAGGCCGCCGCGGCGTTTGGCAGCCAGGCCGTGGTCGTGGCGATCGATGCCAAGCGCGTGGGGCTGCCCGGAGAGCCGGGCGCCGATAAGTGGGAGGTCTTTACGGCGGGCGGCCGCAACGCTACGGGTATCGACGCGGTGGCGTGGGCCGAGGAGGCGGCTCGTCGCGGCGCCGGCGAAATCCTACTGACCAGCATGGACCGCGACGGCACCAAGGCCGGCTTTGACCTGGCGCTCACTCGCGCCGTGGCGCGCGCGGTGCCGATTCCCGTCATCGCGAGCGGAGGCGTGGGCACACTCGAACATTTTGCCGAGGGCGTGATCGAGGGCGAAGCCGATGCCGTGCTGGCGGCGAGCGTCTTTCACTTTGGAACCTTCAGCATTCGCCAGGTGAAGGAGTATATGGCCAGCCAAGGCATCCCCGTGAGATTGGATTTTTAAATGGAGCAAGTGACAACTGCGTCCGAGCTCAAATATGACGCCAAGGGGCTGATTCCTTGTGTGGTTCAGCAATATGACACCGGCGAGGTGCTTATGGTTGCTTGGATGAACGAGGAGTCGGTGGGGCTGACGCTCAAGACCGGCACCACGTGGTTTTGGAGCCGCAGCCGCCAGGAGCTCTGGAACAAGGGCGCGACGAGCGGCAACATGCAGGAGGTCAAGGAGCTCTGGGCCGACTGCGATAGCGATACGCTACTGGCCAAGGTCGATTCTCCGGGTCCGGCTTGCCATACCGGCAACCGTACTTGCTTCTTTAAGAAACTCGCGTAGGGCGGGCGCTCGACCAGGCGCTTGGCCAACCAGAAAGGATTGAACCATGGGTGTGCGCACCGCAAATGTTCAGGATGGAAATATCGGAGAGACGCTGACGGGGCTGGCCGAGGTGATTCATGGCCGTCGTGACGCGTCGCCACAGGAGAGCTATACTGCGCGTCTGCTGACCGACGTTGAGGATGAGCTGCTCAAGAAGCTTGCCGAGGAGGCGAGCGAGGTGATCATGGCCTGCAAGGATAACGATCACGATCACATCCGTTACGAGGCCGGCGACCTGATCTACCACCTACTCGTGACGCTCGAGCGCTACGGCATCACCCTCGACGAACTGGCCGGCGAACTCAATGCCCGCCGCCACTAGTCGTTTAAGAACGTCCCCAACGACTAATCTTAGACGAGGGGCGTGGACTCCCATTCTCCGGTGAGGTGGGGGATGTCGAAGGTTCGATAGCCGCAGTCGTAGGCGTGGGCTTGCGCTTCGCGGATATTCCAACAGATGTCACAGGCGCGGTGTGCGTCCGAGCCAAAGGTGATTGGCACCTCGGCGTGGGCGAAGCGGCGCAACAGCCCCGTCGAGGGGTAATAGTCGTCGAGGCCCTTACGCGGCGCGGCGGTCGAGACTTCGACACGGCGACCCGTGTCGTGAGCGCATTCGGCCATCTGCTCCCAAAACGGTGCCGGATCAAAATCGGGCGTGAAGCCTTCCTTCGAAAAGCGCATGACCAGGTCGGGATGGGCCATTACATCAAAGTTGAGTGAGCTTTCGCAAGCACGGCACCAGTCGTCGACGTAGCGCTCCCACACGCCGCGCACGCCCAGGTTTTCCCAAACATGCAGGTTGGTATCGTCGTCGATCCAGCCGCAAAGGGAATCGGGTGTATCGGGGCGCGCGACGTCCTCTGTCCCTGCCGTGCCCGCGGCGCCTGCCGCAATATCGCCCGGGTTGCCAATCCAGTGCACGCTGCCCAGACGTACGACGGCGCCCTGGGACCAGTGCTCTACCAAGGGCTCGCAGCCCTCGTACCAATCGCATTCAAAACCGTAGATAAAGGTGAGCTCCGGCGCAATCTGCGCGGCGAGTTTGCGGGCGTCCTCAAAGGCCAGACGATGCGTCGGCAGGTCGCCCTCGACGACCTGCACCTCGCAGTTAGCATCCATACTGGCAGGCAGGGCGAGGTGGTCGGTCGAGACCATGACGCGGCAGCCTGCCGCAGCAGCGGCACGGACGTTGTCCTCAAACGAGGCATGGCCGTCCGAAAACGAGGTGTGGGTGTGACAATCGACCAGCGGGCAAGCGGACATGGCGGCTCCTTTGCATTTGGCGAATCCGTTCCATTGTAATGGCGCAGCCTCGGCGCGGCGGGAACGCTGCAAGTCGAAACCGACTGGAAAGGGCAGGCGGCGCACGCCGACGTCCGTGACGGGCAAAAGTCGCGCCCATCCCATGACGACACCCCCACGCCGCCCGCGATGTGTTAGCGTTTGGGTGAACAAAACGAGCCCGTGCGGAAAGGAGCCGGACCGTATGCCATGCGATAGCAAATCCCCGCTGTCCCGCGAGACCGATGCGCCAGAGACCATCGTCAAGCTGGAATGCGATATCGACGACGCGTCGCCCGAGGTGCTCGCCTACGCCGCCGACCGCCTGCGCGAGGCCGGTGCGCGCGAGGCGCACTGGCTGCCCCTCTATTGCAAGAAGGGCCGTCCCGGCTGGCAGTTGCAGGTAATCTGTACCCACGAGGATATCGAGCGCCTGCAGACGATTATCTTTTTGGAAACCACGACCAATGCCATCCGCCGCCAGGTCATGGAGCGCGTTTGCCTGCCACGCCGCTTTGAGCGCGTAACGACGCCATGGGGCGAGGTGTCCGTCAAGGTGGCCACCCTGCCCGACGGCAGCGAGCGCGCAGCGCCCGAGTACGAAGACTGCGCCCGTCTTGCCCGTGAGCACGACGTACCGCTCCAGCGCGTGATGCAGGCGGCTCAGAGCGCGGCGCTGCGATTTGAATAACAAGATCGTGCGGCGCGCCGCGACCGGCTCCGTCAACTCCATCCCGAAAGGATCCCTCATGAAATACCTCATCGCTTCCGACATCCACGGTTCGGCATATTGGACTGAGCGCCTGGTCGCCGCCATCGAGTCCGAGCAGCCCGACCGCATCGTCCTGCTGGGCGACCTGCTCTACCATGGCCCGCGTAACGACCTGCCGCGCGATTACGCTCCCAAGCGTGTGATTCCGCTGCTCAATGCCCTGGCCGACCGCATCATCGCGGTGCGCGGCAACTGTGACGCCGAGGTCGACCAGATGGTGCTCGATTTCCCGGTCATGGCCGACTACGCCACGCTGTTTGACGAGACCGGCCGTGAGCTGTTCCTGACGCACGGCCACGTCTTTGGCGCCGGCATGCACAACAGCGTCGACCACGCGCCCGCGCTGCCCGAGGGCTCCGCGCTCGTCTACGGTCATACGCACATCAAGGTTAACGAGGCAAGCGCCGCGCACCCGGGCCTGTGGCTCTTCAATCCCGGCAGCGTGAGCATTCCCAAGGACGGTACGCACAGCTACGGCATCTACGAGGGCGGCGCGTTCCGTCACGTGGTCCTGGAGGAGGAATAACCATGGCGCAGCACATGGCTCAGCAAAATGCCGAGGGTTCGCGCGACCTGTCCACGCTGGTCGACGCGTCGGCCGAGCTGCAGCATCTGGTACAGACTATCTGGCGTCTGCGTCAGCCCGATGGCTGCCCGTGGGATCGCGAGCAGACGCATCAGAGCATCGGCAAGAACATGATCGAGGAGGCCTACGAGGCGCTCGATTGCATCGAGGCCGATGATGCCACGCATCTGCGCGAGGAGCTCGGCGACGTGCTCATGCAGGTAGTACTGCATGCGCAGATTGCGGCGGACGCCGGCGAGTTTACGCTGGCCGACGTGGCGCGCGATATCGACGCCAAGCTCATCCGCCGCCACCCACACGTGTTTGGCGATGCGGACGCCGAGAGCTCCGACGAGGTGCTCAAGATCTGGGATGAGGTCAAGCTTGCCGAGAAGGCTGCCAAGGACAAGGCCGTGGCAGCAGGCGAGGCTGCGCCCGAGGGCCTGCTCGACGGCGTGCCCACGCATCTGCCGGCGCTGATGCAGGCGCAGAAGGTGTCGCGCAAGGCAGCGGCCGTGGGCTTTGAATGGGAGACGGTCCAGGATGTGTGGGACGAGGTAGCTGAGGAGCGTGCCGAGTTTGAGGCCGAGGAGCCCGGCTCGCCCGAGCGCGAGATGGAGTTTGGCGACCTGCTCTTTGCCCTAGTCAACGTTGCGCGCAAAGAAGGAATCGACGCCGAGAGCGCCCTTCGCGCCAGCACGGCAAAGTTCCGCCGCCGCTGGGCCGCGATGGAGCAGATGGCGGCCGACGCCCACGTTGATCTGGCCGAGCTTTCGACCCACGGCCTCAATGACCTCTGGGATGCCGCAAAGGCAGAGGAGTAAGACTGCGGGGGCGACGGGACGGACTTGTCCCATCGCCCCTATTATTTTTTAAAAAGATTGTATCCCTTGGCTAACTTAGGGCATAATGCAAAAAGTGCGATAAGGCTAACTTATGAACCTGCGCGCCGCTGTAGCGTGCAAGCCGTGTCGCCAAGCATTCAACCCGTTTCCAAGTGAGAGGGAGACAACATGAGCGATATTTTGGACGTCTACGGTCGCGAGGTGCTCGACAGCCGCGGCAATCCCACTGTCGAGGTCGAGGTCGTGCTCGAGGACGGTAGCTTTGGCCGCGCAATGGTGCCTTCGGGCGCTTCGACCGGTGCCTTTGAGGCCTGCGAGCTGCGCGATGGCGACAAGGGCCGCTACCTGGGCAAGGGCGTTTCGCAGGCCGTCGAGCACGTCAATAACGAGTGCGCTAACGCCGTCGTGGGCCTCGACGCCTTCGACCAGCGCGCCGTCGATGCCGCGCTGATTGCCGCGGACGGTACCCCCAACAAGACCAAGCTCGGTGCCAACGCCATCCTGGGCGTGTCGCTGGCCGTCGCCCGCGCCGCTGCCGAGTCGGCGGGTCTTTCGCTGTACCAGTACCTGGGCGGCGTCAACGCCCATCTGCTGCCCACGCCCATGATGAACATCCTCAACGGCGGCGTGCATGCCGACAATAACGTCGACTTCCAGGAGTTCATGATCATGCCGGTGGGCGCCCCGAGCTTTGCCGAGGGCCTGCGTTGGTGCGCCGAGGTCTACCACACCCTCAAGGGCGTGCTGCATGAGGCCGGCCTGGGCGGCGGCGTGGGCGACGAGGGCGGCTTTGCCCCCAACCTTAAGACCAATGCCGAGCCGTTCGAGTACATCACCAAGGCCGTCGAGAAGGCTGGCTTTAAGCCCGGCGTCGACTTTATGTACGCCATGGATCCGGCGTCCACCGAGTTCTACAACGCCGAGACCGGCATGTACGAGCTCAAGGGTGAGGGCGTGGAGTATACGAGTGCTCAGATGGTTGATTACTGGGAGAAGCTCGTCGACACCTATCCCATCATCTCCATCGAGGATGGTATGGCCGAGGAGGACTGGGACGGCTGGGTCGAGCTTACCCGTCGAATTGGCAACAAGGTGCAGCTGGTGGGCGACGACCTGTTCGTCACCAACACGGAGCGCCTCAAGAAGGGCATCGAGTTGGGTGCCGCCAACGCGATCCTGGTCAAGGTCAACCAGATCGGCACGCTCACCGAGTCGCTCGAGGCCATCGAGACCGCCAAGGAGGCCGGTTACGCCTGCATCGTGAGCCACCGCTCCGGCGAGACCGAGGATTCCACGATCGCCGACCTGGTCGTGGGCGTCAACGCCGGCCAGATCAAGTCGGGCGCCCCGTGCCGCAGCGACCGTATCGCCAAGTACAACCAGCTCATCCGCATCGAGGACGAGCTCGAGGGCAGCGCGCGCTACGCCGGCAAGGCCGCGTTCTACAACATTCGCTAAACGGGCGAATTTGGCGAGGGGGAGGCTGACTCGGTTCCGCCCCGTCTTGGCTGGACGCCGCAAAGCGCTGTGGGCGCTGGGCCATATGGCTCAGCGCCTTTTTTATGTCGAGCAAAGGCTGGCGAAGGCGGTGCGGGCGCTCGTGCTATAACTAAAGGACTTAGCGCAAACAAACCTCAACCGCACAAGGCGCACATGGATCAGATTTACGACAACAGGTACTATTCCGCCGGTTCGCGCGAGCCGTCGCCTCGCCGTGCGCGCACGGTGCAGCTCGGTGGGTCCGCCTACGCCGGCGTCGATCGCTCCACGCAGCGCCCGACAGGTACCTCGCGCCCCAATGCTCAAGTGAATACTTCGACAGACGGACCGGTGCGCCCGGCACGTTCGTCGCATGCGTCGCGTCCCTCGACTCAGGTACACGACAAATCGAGCAGGCCCTCGAACCGTTTTTCGGGCTCGGACTTTATGCGCTACGCCAACGACAACGCGGTGGTCAAGGCGATTTACGACTTTACCCACGGACCACAGCGTGTTCTGTTCATCGGTATCGTCGTGGCGTTGGCGCTCGTGAGCCTGTGTTTTCCCGTGCGCGACCTGTACGTGGCCAAGCGTTCGAGCGACATCTTGGCCAAGCAGGTCGAGATTCGCGAGCAATACAATGACGAGCTGCAAAAAAGCGTCGACAAACTGCTCTCGGAGGAGGGCATTAAGGATGCGGCGACCGAGGACCTGGGCCTGGTGATGCCCGGCGAGACCAAGATCGACGTGCTGGGCCTGGACGACGATTCGGACTCGTCGTCGAGTAAGAAGTCGTCGAACGCCAAGAAGGCCAGCGAAGTGGCCAAGGAGATCGAGGAAGTCGGCAAGGACGCGCCGTGGTACATTCAGGCGCTCGATATGCTGTTTGGTTTTAACGGCGTCGAGGGTCAGACGGTCGCGTCCAGCGGCGAATAGGCGAGTAGCGCCCGGAGGGGAGCCCGCAATGGCAGATTGCAAACGATATAAGGTGGCGGCGATCGACCTGGGAACGGTGTCGTCGCGACTGGTGTTGGCGCAGGTTGAGGCCGGGGCGATTGTGGAATCGTCCAAGCATACCGAGATTACAGACTTGGGTGAGGGCGTCGACGCGACGGGTCGCTTTTGCGAGGCGGCTGTGGAACGCGTGCTCGCCGCGTGCCGCATGTTCGTGGCCGAGGCGCGCGACTTTGGGGCCGCGTGCATCTGCACCACGTGCACGAGCGCTGCGCGTGATGCGTCCAACGCCGCGCTGCTGTTGGACGGTCTGCGCGAGCTGGGGCTCGAGCCACAGGTGATTCCGGGCGAGGTCGAGGCGCGCCTGACGTTTTTTGGCGTGGCGCACGACTTTGCCGGCGAGCGCATTATCGTTGCCGATTCGGGCGGCGGGTCCACGGAGCTCGCGACGGGCGTGTACGCACCGGAGCGAGGGATCTTTGCGCTGGAGGGCACGCGCTCGCTGGACATTGGATGCCGTCGCGTAACGGAGCGCTTCTTCTCGGCCCTGCCGCCTGCGACGGGCGAGCTTACGGCCGCTGCCGACTGGGCGGGCGAGCAGTTTGCTGCCTATTTTGAGAGCCTGCCCAGCAACTTTGAGCGCGCCGAGCGCCTGGTTGCCGTGGGTGGCACCGTTACTACGCTCGTGGCGCTGGTCCACGAGCTGGAACCGTACGACTCGAGCTTTGTGCACCTGCGCGAGCTTTCGCTGGATCAGGTTTCGGCCGCTATCGAGCGCATGTCTGCGTTGGATGTTGCAGGCATTGCCGCGTTGCCGGGCGTGCAGCCCAAGCGCGCGGGCGTGATTCTGGCCGGCGCCGTGGTGATCCGCGAGCTCATGCGTGCCGGCGGCTACGATGCGCTCACCGTAAGCGAGAACAGCCTCCTCGCCGGCATGGCCGCCACTATCAACGAAACCCTCGACGGCGCGACTCCCACCATCGGCTGGACCCCGAGCCTGAGTGCTCTTTAACCGTCTTCCTCTGAGTTGCGGTGAAATAGTTCCTAAATAAGCTGGTAAACGGTATAAACAGGATCTATTCCACCGCAACTTAGAGCCCCGCCGGCGTGTAAAAGAAACGAGCCCGCATCCCTGGGGGACGCGGGCTCGTAAAAACCAAATGGTAGGGGCGGTGGGACGTCCGCGCATTTGCTGCGCAAATCCGCACCGGCTTCGGACGCCTGCTGGCGCCCTCGCCGGCTCGCTGCGGACGCTGCGCGTCCGCTTGACGCTCGCCCCCCCCTCGCGGGTTCGAGTCCCACCGGCATCTAAAAGAAGTGAGCCCGCATCCCTTGGGGACACGGGCTCGAAAGCTCCATATGGTAGGGGCGGTGGGACTCGAACCCACAATCCTTGCGGCGAGAGATTTTAAGTCTCCTGCGTATGCCAATTCCGCCACGCCCCCGTGAGACTAGAAGTCTAGCACAAGCCGTCCGTTACGCGTTGACGGCCATCGAGTGTTGCCCCGACTTCTCCAGGAACTCCTGGAACTTGGCTTCGTCGCCCTTGTTCTTGTACTGCAGAGCCAACAGATACTCCAAGCGGCAGCTCTTGACCTTGTCGTCACCGGCCTCCTTGAGCATGCGCTCCAGCTCGGGAATGTCGTTGTGGCGCTTGAGAATCATCGTGTCGTACATCAGTTGGCATTCGTGTGCGACTGCCTCGGCCTGGCCGCCCTCAAAGCCTTTGATCTCGTGCAGCAGCTCCTTGGACTTTTTGCGGTCCTCCTGGCCAACGTAGTAGTTAAAGGCCTTAATTACCAGGTCGACACGCTGCATCTTGGGCAGGTTAAGCCCCAACAGCAAATCGAACATCTCGTCGGCGCGCTTGTGGTCCTCGCGCAGCAGATATGAGTTCAGGCGCAGGTAGTCGCGGTTATAGCGCGGGTACAGCATGCTGGTGAGTTTGCCGTCGAGCAAGCGATCGAACTCGTCCCACTGCTTGGCAGCCATAAGCTGTTGCAGGCGCTTAAACGTGGTGCGTTTTTTTACGCTAAAGAATACCGACACGGCGATACAGATGATGACGACGGCGGTCCAGAGGGTGCGGGAATCGGGCATATTAGGGTCCTTAGTCGCTCATAAAGCGAGCGGTATGACAACACGTACTAGATGTATTATACGCAGCGCGCAAGCAAACTGGCATAAAAGCTCATCGAGGCTGAGTGCCATCGCTCGCTGCGGTACACTTACCTAAAGTAAACCACGAAGGGAGACATTACCTATGAAGAAGATTGTTTTGGCTTGCGGTGCTGGCGCTGCTACTTCCACGCTCGTTGCCCAGAAGGTCGCCACCATGCTCGACGCCAACGGTTACGCCGACAAGTACGAGATCGTGCAGTGCGCCATCTCCGAGGCCAAGGACGTTTGCGACGAGGGCGCCGATCTGCTGATCGCCACCACCGTTGCCCCCGAGGGCCTTACCTGCCCGTACGTGAGCGGCGTGCCCTTCATGACCGGCATGAACCGCGTCGCCGCCGAGAAGGCCGTCCTCGACGTCATGGCTCAGTAGGCGCTGACTGCATGAGTGAGCAGAACGCCAATCCGGTCGAGCTCTTTGGCATGCGCGTTGCCCATGTGGGCATTAACGCCACCGACCCGGCAGACGCCCTGGAGATCGCGGAGCTGTTCTCGACGATGATGGGTCTGCCCGTTATCGAGACCCCGGTTTCGTACTTTAACGATTCGCTGGTCGAGGTCATGAAGCAGAATGGTCGTGGCACCAAGGGCCACATCGGCTTTGCCGTCAACGACATTGATGCGGCCGAGAAGTGGTTTGCCGAGCGCGGGCTCGAGGTCAACGAGGAGTCGCGCGCGCTGCTGCCCGACGGTAGCACCAAGCTCGTGTACTTTAAGCGCGAGTTCGCCGGCTTTGCCGTGCACCTGTGCCGCGAGTAGCGCACAAGCTGCTATAGCTAGCAAAAAGGGATAGGGCTGCGTGGCCCTATCCCTTTATTTATGTCGAGGGGCTTCCTACCGCGGCAGGCGAATCGTAAAGCGGCTGCCGACGCCCTCGACCGAGGTCACGCCGATGACGCCGCCGTGGCTGTCGACAATCCACTTGGCAATGGCGAGCCCCAGGCCCGAACCCTGTGCGCCGACATCGCGCGCGTTGTCGGCACGGTAGAACCGCTCGAACGCGTGAGCTGCGGATTCCTGGTTCATGCCGATGCCCTCGTCCTCAATGCTTATGTCAATCGCGCCCGTGCCCGCATCGGGCGTTATGGCAAACGTGACGGTCGTGCCCGCGTCCGAATACTTGGCGGCATTCTGCACGATTACGCGCAGAGCCTGCTTCACAAGCGCGACATCGACGGACGCGTCGCAGCGCGGGTCGCTGGCGAGCGCAGCGTCAAAGGCCAGCCGATACGCGTGCGTGGCATCAATCATCTGCGATTCTTCGCAAACCTCGCCGACCAGTGCGGCCAGGTTGGTATTCGCGCGCCGCAGCACGGTGCGGCCGGCATCGCCGCGCGCCAAAAACAGCAGCTGCTCCACGAGCTCCTGCATATGCTCGCTTTCGGTCTTGAGCGAGGCGATGGACTCTGCCAGCACGTCCGGGTCGTCCTTACCCCAACGATCGAGCATGTTTACGTAGCCCTGAATCACCGCGATGGGCGTGCGCAGTTCGTGACTCGCATCATTGACAAAGCGCATCTGCTGCAGCTTTGCTTCTTGCATCTGACGCAGTAGGCGGTTGAGCGCGACCTCGATGCTCGCCAAGTCGGCGTCGCCGGTGGTGACGCTTGGCGAGTCGACGCTTGCGCGCTCGATGGCCTGCTCCAGCGTTTCCATCTTGCCGCCGGCGAATTGCATACGGCCGAGCTCGTCCACGCGCAAGGCCAGGTCGTTGAGCGGCGCCATGGTACGGCGCACGCGCCTCGCGCCGCCGAGCATGTTGAGCACGCTGATGACCTGCCAGCCCGCAACGACAAGATAAAGGGGCCACAGCATGACCAGATCCTGCGCGAGGGGGAAGGTCTTGGTGGTACGCGCAAGCTCGACGGTATAGGTAAGCGTTGTCAGATCCCAGCCGCGTGCTGGCGTCAGCGACATGCCGTGAACGGTGGCGCCTGGAATCCATTCTGCGGTAAACGCGCCGTCGGGTAGCGTCTGGTTGTATCCATAGACGAGGATCGCCGCCGCAACAAGCAGCAGTAACAGATCCAGCCAGACGTAGCTTACCAAGCGGCGCCACATGTAGCTCCAGTTGATGGCGCGGGCGATGGAGGTGACGCGCTTGGTCTCGGCGTTACGCGCGGCAGACATAGCCCACCCCGCGCACGGTCTGGAGGATGCGGACACCGCCAGCGTCCTCGATCTTGGCGCGCAGGTGCGCGATGTGCACGTCGACGTTGTTGGTGTCGCCCACGTATTCGTAGCCCAGCGCCTCGTGCGCGATGCGCTCGCGTGTGAGCACGGTTTCGGCATGCGTCATAAGCAGGGCGAGGACATCGAACTCGCGGGCCGTGAGCGCGATGGGCGAGCCGCCGACCGTGACTTCGCGGCGGTTGGGATCGAGCGCGACCGAACCCACGACGAGCGCGGCGGGGGAGGGCGAGGCGGATGCCTGGGCCGAGCCGCTGACCGGGGGTATCGCACCGGCGCCGACGCCCGCACCGGCCGCCATGCCCGTCCCGGCGCCGGCGCCGCCAACGCCCGAAGCCGCCCGCACGGCCTCCGAGCGCTTCAACGCCACGCGGATCCGTGCGAACAGCTCCTCAATCGCAAATGGCTTGGTCAGGTAATCGTCGGCGCCGGCATCGAGCCCGGCCACCTTGTCCATCACGGCGTCGCGCGCGGTGACCATGATCACCGGTACATCCTTGTGCTTGCGGACGCGTCGCAGCACCTCCATGCCGTTGAGCTGCGGCAACAGCACATCGAGCAGAATCAGATCGTAGTTGCGCTCCAGCGCCAGGTCCACGGCGGTGCGGCCGTCGGCGGCGTGCTCCACCTGGTAGCCCTCGTGCTCCAGCTCGAGCGTCACAAAGCGGGCGATTTTCTCCTCGTCCTCTACGATCAGGATCCGTGCCATGCGTGCCCCCGTCTGAGATTACTTGTCGTCGTTGAGATTTTGCTTGATGTCGTCCGCGGCATCGGCAGCGTGATTCATAAGGTTGTTGATGCTGCCGGGTACGTCGCCGTCGCTATCGATGCGGTAACGCATGCCAAAGAACAGGCCAATCAGCATCAGCCATATCGTGGCGCCCCAGGCAAACAGCGCGACGATGGGGATCAGGATGGGAATGTTGAGGATGATCGCGTCGCGGCGCGTGGCGATAAACTTGGTGTCCAGGCTCAGGCGGAAGAGCTTTTTGAGGTACTCCCACACGCTGTCCATCTTCTTGGAGAAGTCGGTCTTTTCGCTCGACTTCTCGTAGGCGGCCTGCGCGGCGACCATCTCGGCTGAGGGCTCATCGACTGGCGCGGACTCGGTGGCGGCGTGCGCCGACGTGGTCTGGGTCTTGCCCTGCGACTCGAGCCAAATGATGGCATCCACGACGTTGCCGTCGGCGGCGTCGAGCGCGGCCTTGGCATCGGTGTAGCTCACGTTGCACTTGGTGCGGATGGTTTCAACTTTTTCGAGGTCGTCCATGACCTGTTCCTTTCGTTCGATGGGCGCGACGCCGGGCGATCTGCCCGGGCGCGAGCGTTGCGTTCGGCGGCCTGCGTGACGCCGCCCCGCCCTTGGTCGAACTCTATAGTGCAGGTTATAGATTAAGCGATTCTTGAGCCAAGATTAATGTTGGATGAGTTTTTGGGTGGCGAAGCGCGTGACGCGGGGCGCGCAGGCAAGGGGAAGGCCGGTTTTGCGTGGCGTGGGGAAGGGAAGGACAGGTCTTTGGGGCGGCCGACAGCGAGGTCTAATACTTTTCCGAGAAGTGAACGAGTGAAAGCGGACACCCGAAGCATCGACACTTGAGAGGTGCCGTTTCCTGCGGTTTTGCTGCCGGAATCCTGCGATTTTGCCGTTGAAAAATGCGGATGCTCCAGGGGTCCAAAAACAGCCGTTCACTTCGCGGAAAAGTATTAGACCTCGATAACGGGGATGGGGCGCCGGTGCAAAACGGCGTCAAGGGTTGGTCGAGCAGGCGGTTTCTCCATTGATGTCCGCACGACATGTGACACTTTCCCTGCCGCCCTGCTCTGCCGCGGCGGCATGCATCTGAACGACGACCCTCTAAGGAGTTCGATATTGATGAGTGACAACACCAAGCATCTCGCAAAGAAGTGCGTCAGGGACGCAGGGCCGTGCCTCGCGCTGTGCCTTGTCGGCGCAGCGGTTGCGCTGCTGGCTGTTCTGGGGCCATTCGACGTGCTCCGAAGTGCCAGCTCTCTGCACGTTTGCATGGCCCTTGCCGGCGCCATGATGACCGGCGGCGTGCTCGATCTGGTTTTTTGGGTGCTTGACCCGTTTGGATGGAAGAACGAAGGGTAAGCCCTAAGGGGTGGAAGGGCTGGAACGGTTGGCTTAGTGATCGTGCAGAATGCGGTCTAGCGACTTACAGGGAAGTGGTAATCCGATGACGGTCTATGTGACGGGCGACGTCCATGGCGGCCTCGACATGCAAAAGCTGCGCGATTGGGACCTTGGGGCTAGCCTGACGAGCGACGACTATCTCATCGTCGCGGGCGACTTTGGCTTTCCGTGGGATTTCTCTGCCGAGGAATGTGCCGATATTGCCTGGCTGGAATCGCGTCCCTATACCGTGCTGTTCGTCGACGGCAATCACGAGCGTTTCGATCACTGGGCGGAGCGTCCCATGGAGCTGTGGCACGGCGGGCTGACGCAGCGCCTGTCGGACACCTCTCCCATACGGCGCCTGACGCGCGGCGAGGTTTTTGAACTCGACGGCTCAATGATCTTTACCATGGGTGGCGCCACGAGCGTGGACAAGGAATACCGCATTCCGTATTCCAGCTGGTGGCCGCAGGAGCTGCCGGACGAGCGCAACTTTGAGGAGACGCGGGCAAAGCTCGACAGCGCGGGCTGGAAGGTCGACTACGTGGTCACCCACACCTGCTCAACGCGTATGCTTTCGCCCACGCTTTATCCGGCACCCGGCTGGAATTACCCCGCCGTTGATCGGCTTACGGCATTTTTCGATGAGCTGGAAGACCGCTTGGATTACAAGCGCTGGTACTACGGACATTTTCATCGGGATGCCAATCCGGCCGAGCGCCACACCGTGCTCTACGACTGCATCGTTCGCCTAGGCGACGAACTCCAGCCCTGGGATGTTGCGTAGAGGCGCGGTGGCTGGCTACTCGACCGTTACAGTGATGTTTTCCCGATGCTCCCGGATGACGTTCCAGCTAAAGTGCTCGACCAGCTGCTCGGCAGAGCGCGGCGTGGTGTCTGGCGCGATGCCTGTTTGCCCGGCGAGCCAGCCCAGTAGTGCCTCGGGCGTGCCAAAGCGGGCGCGTAGTTCGCCCAGGTCCAGATCGCGGTCGCGCTTGGAAAGGCGGCGGCCGTCCGGTGACATGAGCAGCGGAATGTGCGCGTAGTGCGGCGTGGGAAGGCCCAGCAGATGCTGCAGGTAGATCTGGCGTGGTGTGGAGCCAAGCAGGTCGCATCCGCGTATGATCTCGGTAACACCCATGGCGGCGTCATCGACCACCACGGCCAGCTGATAGGCAAACACGCCGTCGCTGCGGCGCACCAAAAAGTCGCCGCATTCGGTGGCGAGCGCTTCGCATTGGGCCCCGTACGTGCGGTCCACGAATTCGATCACATCGTCTGCGAGGTCGTCGACGGCGGGCACGCGCAGGCGCGTGGCCGGGGCGCGCAGGGCACTGCGGCGGGCGACCTCTTCGGCCGAAAGCCCTCGGCAGGAGCCGCGATAGATGGGCGTGCCGTCGCTGGCGTGCGGCGCGCTCGCGGCGTGGAGTTCGGCGCGCGTGCAAAAGCAGGGGTAGGTGAGGCCGGCGTCTTGCAGCTGGTGCAGGGCGTCCTCGTACAAGTCCAGGCGATCGTGCTGGTAGTAGGGACCTTCGTCCCACTCAAGCCCCAGCCAGGCCAGGTCGTCAATCAGTTGAGCGGCAAGTTCCGGGCGCTTGCAGCGATCGTCCAGGTCCTCGATGCGCAGTACGATGCGGCCGCCCTGGCTGCGGGCCGAAAGCCACGCGCACAGGCAACTGAACACGTTGCCCAGGTGCATGCGGCCCGAGGGCGACGGGGCAAAACGGCCCACGACGGGCGCGGGGGCAGAGGCGGCCGGCGTCGTTGGCGCGTCCGCGGCGGGCGTTGCTATGTTGCGTGCTTTGATATCCATGCGGACGAGTATAGCGCGGGGCGCAATGGGGAGACGTCACTGTGGTCCGCAAGTTGTCGAAGCCCCGCATTGCGTATGGCGGGCCGCAGACTCGGCGCTTTGATTCCTGTCCATCAATTCGGCGCCTTAGACGACAGAAACCCCGGCAGCTCTTCGCAACTGCCGGGGTTTCCGCGGAAAAGGGGGACATGATCCTCGAGCGAACGGCAAAGGGGCAAACCGTTTTCGCTCAACTGCTTTATGCCCCTCGGCTGGCGGCTCAATCAGCGCATGCCGCGCCCACACAAAGCCACTACACCTGTGACGGAGCTGTGAAATGGTATCTATCGTTGGTGCATGCCATGCCAAAGAGTGTCCCTAACGGCTAGTCATTTAAGAACGTCCCCAATGACTAGCTGCTGGCGGCGGGCGTGACTTTTGTCCCATTTGGCGCTCCGGTCGCCTAGATATTCGTCATGTGCGCCCGTAAACGTGGGACAATGACGCTGTTGGTATCACAGACAAAGGATGTGCCTATGAACGCCCCCGTTGCCAAGACCTGTCGGCAGCGCCGCCTATTCGCGCGATTCGCTTCCGTCTGCGCACTCGTCGCGCTTGCGTTGTTGCTGCTGCCTGCCGCCGCACACGCCGACGGCTACTCCATGAGCCAAACCTACATCGGCGCCACGGTTGAGGCCGATGGATCGCTGACCGTTGTCGAGGGACGCCAGTTCGATTTCGACGACGACATCAACGGCGTGTTTTGGGAGATCAATACGGGCACCAACCAGCAGGGCGGCACGGCGGGCGTCGACGTGCTGAGTGTCGAGGAAGAGGACACCGCGTTTAACAAAGTCGATAGCGCGAACAAGGGCGACTCTGGCGTCTACACGGTCGAGCAGACCGGTGACGGCGTAAGGATTAAGGTGTTCAGCCCCCACGAGAGCGGCGATAGCGCGATCTATTACGTGAGCTACACCATGACCGGTGCGGTCATGAACTGGGCCGATACCGCCGAGCTCTACTGGAAGTTCGTGGGTGACGGCTGGTCCGCGGATTCCGACGATGTCGAGATGGAAGTGTACTTCGCAAATGCCGCTGCCGGGACGGCGGCCGTCAAGGGCGATAACTTCCGCGCATGGGGTCACGGTCCGCTGACGGGCGACGTGTCACTCGATGCGGATGAACCCATGGTCACCTATACCATTCCCTGCGTGCATCAGGGCGAATTCGCCGAGGCGCGCATCGCCTTCCCCAGCGACTGGGTGCCGCAGCTTGCCGCCTCGGGCGAAGAACGCATGTCAACGATCCTGGGCGAAGAGAAGGAATGGGCCGACGAAGCTAACGCCCGCCGCGCTCACGCTCGCATGATTGCCAATGTACTTGCCGTGCTAAGTGTTGTCGCGGCGGTGGCCTTTACCGGCACAATCGTTGTGCTCAAGCTGCGCCGCCGCAAGCCAAAGCCGCTTTTCCAGGACGAATATTTCCGCGATGTGCCTTCGGCCGACCATCCCGCTGTGCTTTCGGCCCTCATGAGCTGGAACGAGGTGCCCGATCAGGCATATATCGCCACGCTCATGAAGCTCACCGACGACCGTGTGATCAAGCTGGAGCAGGCGACCGTGACCAAGGCCAAGAAAGGCCTGTTGGGGCGTGAAAAAGAAGAGCAAACGTATCGCGTGACGGTGAGTGATGCGGGTTGGAAGTCGGCCAAGGGCATTGACCGCATGGTGCTCAAGGTCTTCTTTGCCGGTGCTAAGCCCGACGAGAACGGCGATCGCTCGCGCACGTTCGACGAGCTGCAGCACTACGTCAAGCAGCACGCTACGCCCGTGGGCGACAAGCTCGAGGACTATCAGAACACCGTTAAGGGCAAGCTGGCCGATAGCGAGTACGTTGCCTCTGACGGCATTGTCGCAATGGTGTTTTGCCTGGTTCTTGGTATTCTGATCGCCTGTGTTCCCGCGGGATCCATCTTCTTTACCGACGGCGCACACGCGAACATTGTCGCCGCGGTTATCTCGGTGCCGATTGTGCTGGTGGGTATTGGCGTGGGCCTTACGTTCCGCCGCTTTACGCCGGAGGGCGCCGAGGTTGCGGCTCGCTGCAAGGCGCTTAAGCATTGGCTCGAGGATTTCACGCGCCTAAAGGAAGCCGTCCCCGGCGATCTGGTACTGTGGAACAAGCTGCTGGTGATGGGTGCGGCGCTGGGCGTTTCGAAGGAAGTCCTGCGTCAGCTTGCCGAGGCTGTTCCTCCCGAGGTGCGCGAGGCCGACGGTTTCTACGACAATTACCCTTGCTACTGGTGGTACTACCATCATTACGGTATCGATTCGCCGCTCGATTCATTTAACGATGTGTATCACGAGAGCATCCGTGAGCTGGCTTCGAGCTCCGACAGCTCGGGCGGCGGCGGTGGCGGCGGCTTCTCGGGCGGCGGCGGAGGCGGCGTCGGCGGTGGCGGCGGCGGAACGTTCTAACGGTCGTAAGCTATGGGATGGGCTTTTCTCGACAGCTGTCGGGGAAAGCCCATCCCCTTTTTATGCGCTACCTACGAAGACTGTCCCCAGCGACTAGTCATTTAAGAACGTCCCCAACGACTAGGTATGGCTGCTGGGCCTAGACGGTTAGGTCCAGCTCGTAGAGGAAGCTTTCGCGCGGCATGGCGTGGCGGCGTTCCTCGCGGTTGGCGCGGTGCGTGGCGGTGCGCTTAAAGCCGTGCAACTCGTAGAACTTCCACGAGCAGTTGGAGTCGGTGTACAGGTGTGCGCTGGTCGCCCCGCGCGAGGAAAGATACGAGACCGCGGCATCGAGCAAAACCGAGCCAACGCCCAGGCCATGGACGTCGCGATCCACGGCAAGCAGCGTTACCTCGTTGTCGTGCGGTAACGGGCTGCTCTCGAGCAGGCGGTTGTTGGTTCGGATGGTTGCGCGCACAAACGAGAGATACTCGGCGCACGCATCGGGCTCCAGCTCGCGCATCTGCGACAGCAGTGCACGCTCAGTATCCATCCAATGTTCGTTGATAGTGACGCCGGAGCTCTGTCCTGCGCGTGCAAGCGCAATGCCGCGCGCCTGACCGTCGATTACGGCAACCTGTGAAAACGTCGATGAAGAAAGGCAGTAGGCAAGATCGCACGCGGCCTCAAGGCGGTTGTACTCATCGTTATCCGAGTTGTTGTGCCAAAGCTGCTGCAGGATCAGCGCGATGGCGTCGAAATCTTCGGTATCAAACGGTCGGTAGAGAACCCGCGAGACCATGGTGCCTCTTTCTATTGCGGATGCATATCGAGCACAGTTCTACCACGCCATTGGCATCTAATTATGGTGCCCCTGTGTTCCATGAACTCACCGTGCCCAGTGGCGCTCCTGCAACCCCCGCTCGAAGCTTTTTCTGCACAGCCGTGCGTTGCGGGGTGCATCGTCGCGCTCGATGCGCTACATTGAATCAGTATTTTCAATGCCGCTGCGCGAGCGCTGCAGATCGACGTATCACCGACTCACAGAGCACGGCGGCGTACCAGACAGGAGGACTGCATGGGATCTGATGTGAAGATCGCACGCGCGTTGATCTCGGTTACCGATAAGACGGGCGTCGTCGATTTCGCACGGACGCTGGTTGACGACTTTGGCGTCGAGATCATCTCTACGGGCGGCACGGCTCGTGCCATCGAGGACGCGGGCGTTCCCGTAACCCCCATCGAGGAGTTCACGGGCTATCCCGAGATGATGGACGGCCGCGTCAAGACGCTGCATCCCAAGGTTCACGGCGCGCTGCTTGCCCGTCGCGATTCCGAGCAGCACATGCAGGAGGCCGCTCAGCACGGCATTAAGCTGATCGACCTGGTGGTCGTCAACCTGTACGAGTTCGAGAAGACCGTCGCCAACCCCGAGGTCACCTTCGCGGATGCCATCGAGCACATCGACATCGGTGGCCCCTCCATGCTGCGCTCTGCCGCTAAGAACGCCGCGAGCGTTACCGTCATTTCCGACCCGGCCGACTATGATGCCGTCCTGGCCGAGATGCACGAGACCGGTGGCTGCACCACGCTTTCCACCCGTCGTCGCCTGCAGGTGAAGGTCTACCAGACCACCGCCGCCTACGACACGGCTATCTCCCGTTGGCTCGCCGCCCAGGCAAGCGACGTGGCGGATACCTCTGCCAAGCTCGAGATCTCGCTGGAGAAGGTCGACGACCTGCGCTATGGCGAGAACCCGCAGCAGAAGGCCACGGTCTATCGCTTTGCCGAGGGCTGCGAGAATACCGCGAGCTCGCAGTTCCCGCTCGTGGGCTCCGAGCAGATCCAGGGCAAGCCGCTCAGCTACAACAACTATCTGGATGCCGACGCCGCTTGGAACCTGGTCCGCGAGTTCGACGAGCCTGCCTGCGTGATCCTCAAGCACCAGAACCCCTGCGGCTCCGCCGTGGCCGAGGACATCACGGCCGCCTACGACCGCGCTTTCGCCTGCGATCCCAAGAGCGCCTTCGGCGGCATCATCGCCTGCAACCGCGAGGTTCCCTATGAGCTGGTTGAGCACTTTGCCGATCAGAACAAGCAGTTCGTCGAGGTCATCATCGCCCCGAGCTACACTGCCGAGGCGCTCGAGCGCATGGCCAAGCGCCCCAACCTGCGCGTGTTGGCGACCGGCGGCGTGGACCACGGCGCCCAGGTGGAGCTGCGCTCTATCGACGGCGGCATGCTGGTGCAGGAAGTCGACCACGTGACCGAGGATCCCGCGACCTTTACGTTCCCCACCGACCGCAAGCCCACCGACGCCGAGATGGCCGAGCTCGAGTTTGCCTGGAAGGTCTGCAAGGGCGTTAAGTCCAACGCCATCCTGGTCTCCAAGGGCAAGGCCGGCATTGGCATGGGCCCGGGTCAGCCCAACCGCGTGGATTCTGCACTGTTGGCCTGCGAGCGTGCCGAGGACTTCTGCGAGCGCGAGGGCGTGGAGAAGGGCGGCTTTGCCTGCGCAAGCGACGCATTCTTCCCGTTCCGCGACAACGTCGACGTGCTTGCTGCACATGGCGTGACCTGCATCATCCAGCCCGGCGGCTCCAAGCGCGACGACGAGAGCGTCCAGGCCTGCAACGAGCATGGTATTGCTATGGTCTTTACGGGCGCCAGGCATTTTAGGCACTAGAGGCTTTCCCAAGTACCCGACCTTGCCCCTCAAACCGTCGCTTGCGTACATTTAGTACGCGGCGCTCCTCTTTCGGGGCAATCTCGGGCACTTGGAAAACCCTTAATGGGATGTTGTTCTATCCCATTAAGCTGATCGGTCGCCTGACCATATCGTCAAAATAATCTCCGCAAAAGACGGTCGCTCCGTTTGGAGGGCCGTCTTTTTGGTATAAGAGGACGGAATGACTAACACGAAAGGTACAACCATGCCCCAGATTGATGATGCCGAGCTGTTTGGCAATGCCGAGGATCAGCGTGCGTACGAGGACTTTTGCGCCAATCAGGAAGCGGTCGAGAAGTTTACGCTCGACAAGCCCGCGCTTGTCTGCCGTTGGCGCATGTCCAACAAAAAGGTGCCCATGCTCAACCGCCATATTCGCGCGCTGTCCGAGCGCCTGGTGCAGGGCGAGCCGCTTACCCATAACATGCTCAGCTGGGCCAAGCAGCACGTTGAGTGGTCGCTTGCCGAGGGCGATTACACCGCACGCGACGGCGTGCTCATGCTGGTGATCGACGTCAACGGCAACGCCGCCATGACGGTGGGGGAGTACGAGCCGCTAGCCGATACGTCGGCCAAGGCGCTACGTGCCCGCTCCGCCGAGGCCCGCTCCGAGGCCGACGAAACCGGCGTGGCGCCCGAGCTGCTCGCCGCCGTCGATAACGGCGAGCTTGCCTTTGTGGCGCCAGCGGACGAGTGCCTGTGCGGCACGGCGACGCTCATCGAGCAGCTGGCCCAGACCAAGGGCATCCCGGTCACGCGCGTAGATATTCCTGCGCAGCTTAAGGGCGCGCTGTTTCTGGTGAGCGACGAGCACGGCGTGGTCCCTGCCGACGATACCGATGCCGCTGAGGCGGACGCTGCTATGGTCACCTTCTTCGCCGACGGCTACGAAAAGCTCCGCGCCCGTCGCTAAATGATTATTCTGGGACGGGGATTTAATAATCATTTTGGTCCCCGTTCCCGTCGCGAGCGTAAGGCGGACAAAACGCCCCCGCTCGCGAACAGTTCTGTCACCTTGGCGACGTGCGTGGCGCGCACCTGCAGTTTCGCAGCCATAATGGTGGCAAGACAACCAAGAGGGGAGCGGAATCCATGGCGCTGATCTATATCGTTGAGGACGACGAGCCCATTCGTCGCGAACTTGCCGACATCCTTGCCCGTGCCGGTTTTGAGGTCGAGGCCTGCGAATCGTTCGAGCATGTTTCGCGCGATATTCTCGCCGCCGCGCCCGACTTGGTGCTGCTCGACCTGACGCTTCCCGTCAAGGACGGCCAGCATATCTGCCATGAGGTTCGCCGCGAATCCGAGGTTCCCATCATCGTCCTCACTTCGCGCACGACCGAGATTGACGAGGTCATGGCCATGACGCTCGGCGCGGACGACTTTGTTCCCAAGCCCTACAGCGCCCGTGTGCTCGTGGCGCGCATCAACGCACTACTGCGTCGCACCGCGACGGCGGGCGAGCGCAGCACGCTCGTCCACAAGGGACTGGAGCTCGACCTCGCACGCTCCATGGTCACCAACACACAAACGGGCACCAGCACCGAGCTCACCAAAAACGAGCTGCGTATCCTCTCGCTGTTTCTGAGCCGCGCGGGCAAGATCGTTTCGCGCTCGGCCATCATGCAGGACCTGTGGGACTCCGACGCCTTCGTGGACGACAATACGCTCACCGTCAACATCAACCGCCTGCGCACCACGCTCGAAAAAATCGGCATCAAGGGGTATTTGACAACGCACCGCGGCCAGGGCTATTCGGTCTAGGGGCCGGCTATGTCGTTTGGCAAGTTCTTTAAAGATGCGCTGCTTCTCGTCGCCGTGTGGACGTGCGGCGTGCTGCTGAGCTGCTTTGTGCTGACGGTCGCCGGCGCACCCGTTTCTATCGTGGTCGTGGCGGTCGGTGTGTCCTTTATCTTTGGTATGCTCGGCATCGTGATCGAGTACGCGCGCCGTCGTCGTTTTCTGCGCCAGCTGGAGCGTGCGGCCGAGGAGCTCGAGAGTCCCGCATGGGTGCAGGAGATGGTGCAATGCCCGACCTATGCTGAGGGCGAGCTCGAGTACGAGGTCTTGCGCCGGGTGGGCAAGGCGGCATGCGATGAGGTGGCGGAAGGCCGGCGCCAGACCGATGACTACCGCGACTATATCGAGAGCTGGGTCCACGAGGCCAAGCTGCCCCTGGCAGCAGCCCATCTGTTTTTGGAAAACCAGGACGGCAGCGAAGACGATCTGTCGCGTGTGGATGACCTGGGTCGCGAGCTTGCCCGCGTGGAGCGCTATATCGACCAGGCGCTGTACTATGCGCGCTCGGAAGTCGTGGAGCGCGACTACCTGATTCGTCGCTGGGACCTTAAGACCTTGGTGACGGGTGCGATTAAAGCCAACGCCCGCGAGCTCATCGCGGCGCATGTGGCCCCGGTGTGCGAGAACCTCGACTTCGAGGTCTTTACCGACGAGAAGTGGCTCGAGTTTATTCTGGGCCAGCTCATTCAGAACAGCATTAAATACGCACGTGAGGATGGTGCGAAGATCACGTTTTCGGGCGCGTTGCTGGACGAGGGCCTGGCAAGCGAGCGCATCGAGCTGACCGTTGCCGACAACGGCTGTGGCGTGAGCGCGGCCGACCTGCCGCGCGTGTTCGAGAAGGGTTTTACCGGCGACAACGGCCGCATCACCAAGCGCACAACGGGCATCGGCCTCTACCTGGTGGCGCGCCTGTGCTCCAAGATGGGCATCGACGTCACCGCAGCGTCGGAGCCCGGCGAAGGCTTCACCGTAACCTTCGCCTTCTCAACGAACAAGTTCCAATACTTCGAGTAGCCGGTCCGCGTGGCGCAATCGACGGAATCTTCCCGTTTAGGAGGATGACGATTGCTTTGGCTACTATGTTCACGAACGTGAATATAGGTATTACTTGTAAAGCTATAATCACGTTCGGGAACATAGCTTTACAGTTCTATACTATGTTCACGAATGGGAACATAGCTAAGGAGCGACATGAGAACGGTGACAACGACTAAAGTGCTCGATGGGCGCATCAAACTTAAGCCGTCTGAAACTGCTTTCTCGGAACGCATGGTTTTCGATCCGGGCGAGATGGGGAAGGCCCTTAGGCTTAGAAGGCGTGAACTTGGTCTAACTCAACGCGACGTCGCGACTATGACGGGTCGCAGCCTTCGTGTGATAGGCGATATCGAGCGGGGGCGGACAACGGTCGAAATCGGCGTCATTTTCGACTACGCCTCCATCGTGGATATCGATTTTATTCTGAAGGTGAGGGGAAAATAATGGGCGGCACGCTGTTCGTTCATCGTGAGTTTAAGGGATCCTACCAGCTGCTTGGCATATTGGAAGAGAATGCTGGGCTTCCGCTATTCACCTATGTCCCCGAGTACCTCGAGAATGCTGACGCGGTTCCGATTTCGTCCTCGTTGCCCTTGTCGGCCGAGACATTCAGCCCGGACGTAACGAGCTCCTTTTTCTCCGGCATTATTCCAGAGGGACAGCTCAATAGAGACCTTGAGAAAAAGGCTCGGGCGGAACGCGGCGATTACTTTAAGGTCCTCGATTTGGTTCGCAACGAACCCGTCGGCGCTTTGATTTTGACGCGAGAACCTTCGGCCGACGGTCTCGAAATGGGCTATGAGGAGATAGGGGAGAAGCAGCTGAACAAGCTGGCGTACGCGCCAGCGGAGGTGGCCTTTGGTCTTGCGCTCGAGAGTCGAATTTCCCTTGCGGGCGCTCAGGCGAAAATCGGCCTCTACCATGCGGGTGATGACTCATGCGGCGGATGGTATCTGCCCCACGGGGCAGCCCCATCGACGCATATCCTCAAAGCGGGGTCGAAGGCGTTTCCGGGCGAGACGGTTTGTGAAGCGATGTGCGTGAGAGCTGCTTCGCTGATGGATCTATCAGCCGAAGAGTGCTTTCTAATTCGAGTTGAAGATGCCGAACCGATTATCGCCGTGAAGCGGTTTGACCGAGCGATGTCTAATGGTGGTCGTTCGCTCGATGGGCTGCTGGTTCCAAATCGTCTGCACCAGGAGGACATTTGTCAGGCAAAAGGCATTTCGCGCGAGCTTAAATATGAGCCAACGGGCGTCAATTACCTGGGGCTTATCGTCGACGCGGTACGAAGGGTGTCGACGAATCAGATGGAGGATAGGTTTCTTGTTGGCTATAACCAACTGTTCGATTATGCCGTAGGAAACTGCGACAACCATCTTAAGAATTGGTCACTCGTGTGGGACGAGGACTGGAAGCAAGTGAGGTTGGCGCCGCTCTACGACGTGTTGTGTACAACGATCTATCCCAATCTCGTTCGCGAGATGGGGGTTTCGTTTGGCGGAAGCCGAAAAATCGATGATGTGACTCGCGAGTCGGTGTTGAGGCAAATGGCCGAGGCGGGTTTGCCCCAGGGGATCGTCACCGGAATGATTAACGACACCTGCAGTGAGGTGCCAGACGCACTGAGAGATGCAGCGCGCAGCCTCAAAGAAGAAGGTTTCCCTGAGGCAGAAGCAATGTTCGATAAGATCATTCCAGAAGTACAAACCCGCCTAAACAGAATCGCCCCATAACAAAAACGTGCCGCCCCAAACGGGGCGGCACGCCATCTTTTAATCAGATAACTCGTTGAAGTACGGTGACGAAGGCGCAAGGCCGGGAGGGGCTATCTAAGCCGACATCCCGCAGCCGCGAAGCGGCGAGGACGTCGGCGTGATAACCCCGCAGGCCTTGCGCCGACGGGAAGGAACCTACTTCACGACCAAAATGTCGCAGTCCGTGTTACGCAGCAGGAACGTCGAAATCGAGCCCAGCAGCGCATACTTAATCGAGGATAGGCCGCGGGCACCGCAGAGCACCAGGTCGGGCTTGACCACGTCGAGCATCTCGTCCTTGAGGGTTTCGCGAATGCGGCCGGCGCGAATCATAACTTCGACCTCGGGAATGTCGGGATTGGCCTTGGCCTCCTCGAGCTGCTTGGCGATGGAGTTGTTAAAGGCCTCCTCCAAGCCGTTGACCAGGTCGACCGGATAGGAACCGGCGCTCTCGAGCGCGGTGGAGTCGATGACGTGGCCGATGATCAGCTTAGCGCCGTTGTTCGCGGCGACCTTGATGGCGCGTGCGAGCACAAAATCCTGCTGCTCAGTACCGTCGAGTGAAACAAATACCTTGGTGTAGCCCTCATTCATGGTTTCCTCCTTGGTCTATCGCACGGGCGCGGGGCTCGTGCGTCGGGCGGGCGCGGGCGCGTTGGCCGCCGGACACTTTATCTTGTTGCAGTTATACCCAAGGATTTCGGTTTGACTGCTCGCAATTCTGTGAACGGGCGAGTTTTTTGGTAAGGGTAGGCGCGGTCGCACCGCCAACGGTTGATAATGGGACATCGCCCGCATCGTCCGCAGAACATCTACCGGCGGGTGTCTAACGAGGGGGTCCCTTTGGATATTATCGAGCTTCTAAAATCTGCCTTCATGGGCCTGGTCGAGGGCATCACCGAATGGCTGCCTGTTTCGTCGACCGGTCACATGATCTTGGTGGACGAGTTCGTCAAGATGAACGTGAGCGAGACGTTCTGGAATATGTTCCTGGTCGTGATTCAGCTCGGCGCCATTCTGGCCGTCTGTGTGCTGTTCTTCCATGAGCTCAATCCGTTCTCGCCCAGCAAGGGCAAGGAGGGCCGTCGCGACACCTGGGTGCTGTGGGGCAAGATTGTGCTCGGCTGCATTCCCGCCGCGGCGATCGGCCTGCCGCTCAACGACTGGATGGAGGAGCATTTCTATAACGCTCCCGTCGTGGCGCTGGCGCTCATTGTGTACGGCGTGCTGTTTATCGTGATCGAGAACTGGCGCGCGAGCAAGCGCGAGGAAATGGCCGTTGCCGGTTCGTTTGGTTCGCGTGCTGTGGTGTCGGGTGGACGTCCCGCCGGTGCGCACTTTGCGGCGCCCGCGGCGGCTGTTGCCGAGGATGAGGACGATGACGAGGACCTGGACTTTGGCTCCATCACTACGCTCGAGGACCTGAGCTGGAAGACGGCGCTGGGCATCGGTTGCTTCCAGGTACTTTCGCTGGTGCCGGGTACGTCGCGCTCTGGCTCCACCATCATCGGTGGCCTGCTTTTGGGCTGCACGCGCTCGGTGGCATCCAAGTTCACGTTCTTCCTGGCCATCCCCGTTATGTTCGGTGCGAGCGCGCTCAAGCTGGTCAAGTACTTCATTAAGGGCGGCACGTTTGGCGCCAACGAGGTCGCCATCTTGGGCGTGGGCTGCGTCGTGGCCTTTGTGGTTTCGCTCATCGCCATCAAGTGGCTCATGGGCTTTGTCCGTCGTCACGACTTTAAGTGCTTCGGCGTCTACCGCATCGTCCTGGGCATCGTGGTGCTCGCATACTTCTTCGTCCTGGAGCCTATGCTCGGCCTGTAACTTGGTTGACGCTGCGCGGCGTCCAGAGCGACAACTTGTCATTCAAAGAGGGCGGCATGACCAAAAGGTCTATGCCGCCCTCTTTTCATGCCAATTTGTTCGCTCTGGCCGCCGCTCGCTGCCGTTGCCATGGCATCGGCGGTTCCGTGATTGGTGCATTGGGGTCAGGTTGCTTTGCACCAATTATTCGGTAACGGTGTGTTCGGGCTTGCGGTTAAAGACGAGCTTGTCTACTACGGCCTGCAGCGACATGCGACGGACGGTGTCGTAGGCTTCCTGCGTGCTGTACGCACAATGGGGCGTGACAATGCAGCGCGGGTGCGCGATCAGAGCCTGGTTGGGCGCGGTCTCATCGGCGAGCACGTCGAGCGCGGCGCCGCAGATGCCACGCGTGCCACCGCTGGCGATGCCCTCGTCCAACGCGGCGACTAGGGCATTCTCATCCACGATGGGCCCGCGGGCCGTGTTAATCAAAAATGCCGTGGGTTTCATAAGCGCAAGTTCGCGCTTGCCAATCAGCTTCTCGGTCTCGGGAATCAGCGGACAATGCAGGCTGACGATATCTGATGCGCCGAGCAGTTCATCGAGCGTTTGAGCCTTGGCGCAACCGGCGGCGGCAAGCTCTTCTGCCGTCTTGGTCGGCGCCCACACCAGTACCTTCATGCCGAGCGCCTGCGCGATGGGCGCGACGGCGCGCGCGATGCTGCCAAAAAAGACCAATCCCAACGTGCGGCCTTGCGTACGGTGCATGGTATACCCGCCCAGCGGATTCCAGGCGCCGTCGCGCACGTCGCGGTTGAGCAACGTGACCTGTCGCATCAGGTCGAGCATCAGGGCAACGGTGTGCTGGGCGACATCGTCCGAGCAGTATCCGGGACAGTTGGTGACGGTGATGCCATTTGAGGCCAGCCGGTCGACGGCAACGTGGTTCAGGCCGATAGACATGTTCGAGACAATGCGCATTCCCGCGGCTGCCATAGCGTCGGCACATGCATCGTCAACGGGACCGAACTCGCCGACAAAGCCCTCGCAGCCTGCCAGCTGCTCGGCAGTGGGGCAGACATTGGGCTCATGCGCGCAGCCCACCAGCTCAATCTGGTTGCCGCCTTCGATTGCGTCGAGCGCCGCCTGGCCCGCCTCGGTCGAACCGTCGACCATGTAATAGAGCACCTTATGCTTCACAGAGGTCCTCCTGCCATGTGGGGATGAGGTAGAAGTGGTAGATATTCTAGCCCTCCAAGCCAATCGAAGTTGCGGTGGAATAGTTCCTGTTTGGGGGCCAGAAGGCTGGTTTCAGGAACTATTTCACCGCAACTTATTTGGGGCGCTTGGGTGGTGGCGGTGCGCGGAGTCGTGGTGTGATTTGCGTCGGTGTCCGCGCGGCTCGGTATACTGGTACGGCTCAAACTATGGCGCTGCCCGCAGGCGCGCCGTCCGTCAGATGAGGAGTCGCCCATGACCCAGCCCTTGCCCTGGGAAAAGAACGCCGCGGTACCCGTGCCGCCCGCGCCGGAACCCGTGCCACTCGATGCATACACCGCCCCCGCCGCGCCGGAGCCCGAGCTCGTTCCGCTCGACATCTACGACGCTCCCGCGCCGGCGCCCAAGCCCGCCAAGCCGCTCGTCGACATCGACAGCCTTAATCCCGCCCAGCGCGAGGCGGTCCTGTCCACCGAGGGCCCGTTGCTGGTGCTCGCCGGCGCCGGCTCGGGCAAGACCCGCGTCTTGACCTTCCGTATCGCACATATGCTCGGCGACCTGGGTGTTAAGCCTTGGCAGGTTCTTGCCATTACGTTTACCAACAAGGCTGCGGCAGAGATGCGCGAGCGTCTGACGGCACTCATCCCCAGCGGCACCCGTGGCATGTGGGTGTGCACCTTCCATGCCATGTGCGTGCGCATGCTGCGCGAGGACGCCGATCTGCTGGGCTACACCGGCCAGTTCACCATCTACGATGACGATGACTCAAAGCGCATGGTGCGTGACATTATGCAGGCGCTCGGCATCGAGCAAAAGCAGTTCCCCATCAACATGATCCGCAGCAAGATCAGCTCGGCCAAAAACGCCATGATCGGCCCCGAGGACATGCTCAAGAGCGCCGATAGCCCCAATGACAAAAAGGCCGCGCAGGTCTACCTGGAGCTGGAGCGCCGCCTGCGCGCCGCCAACGCGATGGACTTCGACGACCTGCTCGTGCGCACGCTCGAGCTGCTGCGCACCCGCCCCGAGGTGCTCGACAAGTATCAAGAGCGCTTCCGCTACATTAGCGTCGACGAGTATCAGGACACCAACCACGTCCAGTACGAGATCGCCAACCTGCTGGCCGCCAAGTACCAAAACCTCATGGTCGTGGGCGACGACGACCAGTCCATTTATAGCTGGCGTGGCGCCGACATCACCAATATCCTGGACTTTGAGAAGGACTTTAAAAACTGCAAGACCGTCAAGCTGGAGCAGAACTATCGCTCCACGGGTCACATCCTGAGCGCCGCCAATGCCGTTGTTCGCCACAACTCGCAGCGCAAGGACAAGCGCCTGTTTACGGCCGAGGGCGATGGCGAGAAGATCCAGGCCTTCCAGGCAAGCGATGAGCGCGACGAGGGCCGCTGGATTGCCGGCGAGATCGAGAAGCTACACGCCAAGGGCACGAGTTACGACGACATCGCCGTGTTCTATCGCACCAACGCCCAGTCGCGTATTCTCGAAGATATGTTCCTGCGCGCGGGCGTGCCCTACAAGATCGTGGGCGGCACGCGATTCTTCGACCGTGCCGAGATCCGCGACGTCATGGCCTACCTCAAGATGATCGTGAACCCGGCCGACGAGATGAGCGTCAAGCGTGTCATCAACACGCCGCGCCGCGGCATCGGCTCCACCTCGATCCAAAAGATTGAGCAGCTGGCGCGCGACAATCGTTGCTCGTTCTTCCAGGCTTGCGAGATCGCGTGCGCCGAGACCGGTATGTTTAGCGCCAAGGTGCGCAATGGCCTGTCGAGCTTTGTGTCGCTGGTGCGCGAGGGTCGCCGCATGAGCGGCGAGCTCAAGGACGTCGTCGAGATGATTGTCGATAAGACGGGTCTGCTGCAGGCGTTTCGCGCCGAGGGCACCATGGAGTCCGAGAGCCGCGCCGAGAACATCCAGGAATTCCTGGGCGTCGCCGCCGAATTTGAGGAGACGCACGAGGATATCGAGGGTACGCTCGAGAGCTTGGAAGAGCTGCGCGCGGCCGGTGTTGCCGACGTGCCTGCCGGCGCCGAGTCCGAGCCCGTCGTGGTGAGTGCGCCCGCGCCCGAGCCGGGACCGTCCGCTCCGGCATCCTCGTTTGAGGCACTCGTCGGCGCGCGCGATGCCGCAGGTTCCAATCCGCTCGATAACCTAGCCGCTCCGGCGCTCTCGCCGCAGGATGCCTTGGCCGCCGCCATCGCGGGCAACGCGTATGCCGCGCCGACGGAGATGCCGGCGGGTGCCGTGCATGCCGACGAGATCGAGCGCACCTACGGCCCGCTCACCTGCAAGGCGCTGCCGGCACTCATGGAGTGGCTGGCCCTGCGCTCCGACTTGGATTCCCTGGCCGGCGAGACACATGCCATCACCATGATGACCATCCACTCCGCCAAGGGCCTGGAGTTCCCCGCGGTGTTCGTGGCCGGCATGGAGGAGGGTATCTTCCCGCACGTGCACGACTTTGGCGGTAGTGACGATCCGGGCAAGCTCGAGGAAGAGCGTCGCCTGGCCTACGTCGCCATCACGCGTGCTCGCAAGCGCCTGTTCCTGACCTATGCGGCCACGCGTCGCACTTACGGCTTGACCTCTGCCAACCCGCGCTCGCGCTTCCTCAACGAGATTCCGTTCGAGGACATCGAGTTTAGCGGCATCGGTTCTGCCGGTTTTGAGGGCACGGGCTGGGAGAAGCGCGGCGACCGTCACGGCACCTTTGGATCGGGCATGGGCTCGGATATGTACGGCGGCAAGGTGTTTGGCTCGCGTACGCGCTCGACGGGCGGCTCTGGCTCGCGCGGCGGGTCGAGCTTCGACGATTTCTTTGGCGGCAGCAGTTACGGGACCGAGCGCCATCGTGGGGTTTCGCCCGACGCCGGCCGCGTTGCCTCGACCTTTGGCTCGGGCGCGCCGCGAGCCAAAAAGCCGTCGTCCAAGGTGTCGCCGACGGTGGAGCGCAAGGTCGATCGCGCCAGCGCGTCGCAGGACTTTGCCGCGGGCGATACCGTGAGTCATAAGACCTTTGGCACGGGCACCGTGATCTCGGTCGCCGGAGACATGATCGAGGTCCAATTCGAAAAGACCGGCCAGACCAAAAAGTTGATGAAGGGCTTTGCTCCAATCGTCAAGCTGTCGTAATCCCGGCGGACCCGGGCGGGCGTATGGGGCAACATCGCCTGCTCGGGCAGTCCTGCTCGCACGGAGAGCACATTAAGTGCTCTCCGGCTCGTGCGGAACTCGCGATCGATGTTGCCCTATACGCCCGCCCAGGTCCTTGGGTAACGTTGCTGGACGAACGTCGCTTTGCTCGTTCGCTTTTTGATCTGGAGAGCCGGGTGGGCTGAATACTTAGACATGGCAAGGGGCTCCCTCGTTGAAGAACGGGGGAGCCCCTTGTTTCGTTTTGGTTGTTGTTGCGACCTACAGGTGGCTGATGATCAGTTCCATCTTGCCTTCGAGGTCGATGGAACTGACGGTGCTCGGGGCCAGCAGGTGGCTTCCCTTGTGGACGGGGTCGCCGCAGACGGTGCCTTCGCCGTCGATGACCGACAGGCACATGAAGGGCCAGCGCTGCTCGAGGGTCTTGCTGCCGTCGACGCGCACGCGATCGACGGTGTAGCAGGGGTTGGACTCGAGCTCGGTCACGCCGTCGACCTCGGGTGCGGTCACAGTGCCGTCGGTCGGCGCCTGAACATCAAAATCGATGCAGTCGAGGCTCTGCTCAATATGCAGCGGGCGCAGCTTGCCGTCGGTGCCGGGGCGGTCGTAGTCGTACAGGCGATAGGTCACATCGCTCGACTGCTGCGTCTCCAAAATGAGCGTGCCGGTCTTGATGGCGTGCACGGTGCCGGAGTCAATCTGGAAAAAGTCGCCCTTGTGAATCGGCAGCACGTTGAGCATGTCGTCCCAGCGGCCACCCTCGATCATCTGCGCGGCCTCGGCGCGGTCCTTGGCGCGCTGCCCGACGATGATCGTGGCGCCGGGCTCGCAGTCCAGCACGTACCAGCACTCGGTCTTGCCCAGGCTGCCGTTCTCGTGCTCGGCAGCGTACTCGTCGTTGGGGTGAATCTGGATCGAAAGGTCGTCCTTGGCGTCCAGAATCTTAATGAGCAGCGGGAACTCCTTGCCCTCGCAGTTGCCAAAAAGCTCACGGTGCTCGGCCCACAGCCACGACAGCGTGTGGCCGGCATACGGGCCCTCCGCGATCTGGCAGTCGCCGTTGGGGTGGGCCGAGATAGCCCAACACTCACCGATGGGACCCTCGGGAATGTCGTAACCAAATACGGTTTCGAGCTGGCGGCCGCCCCAGATCTTCTCGTGGAAAATCGGCGTCAGTTTAATCAAATCGGACATGTTCATACTCCCACGGTGTTGCGCGGCCGCCCGCTCTAATCGAGTCATAACGAGCGCCCGCATGACTACAAAAACCTATGCCAACGTTACGTTGTGCAGCTCAAAGCGGTCGCCGACGTTGCGCGAAATCGAGTACTCAAAGGCGTTGCCGCTATCCAAAAAGCCAATCTGGTTGAGTTCGAGCAGGGGAGCGCCGGGTTTGGTGCCCAGACGCTCGGCCTCTTCCTCGGTTGCCGCCACGGCGCGGATGGTGCGGTGGAAGCTCGAAATCTTCAGCCCGCATTGCTCGCGGATAAAGCTATAGACCGATCCGTATAGGTCCTTCTTTTTAAGGCCCGGTATCAGCTCGAGAGGCATGTAGGTGTACTCGATGACGATGGGCTTCTCGTCGACCTGGCGCACGCGCACGATGTGATAGGCAAAGTCGTCCTCGGCAATTCCCAGCTGAGTTGCGACGTCCGCTGGTGGATTGACAATCGAGAAATCGTAGACCACCGAGGTCACCTTCTCCCCGCGGTGCTCATACGAAAAGCCCTGGGCGCGGTCGTTTTTGCCCTGGAAAAACGCCTGGTCGGGAAGACCCGCCGTGTCCTTAACGTAGGTGCCCGACCCGCGACGGCTGGTAACAAGACCCTCCTCGGTGATCTGCTCGATCGCGCGCTTGACGGTGATCTTGGAAACGCTATAGAGCTCGCAGAACTCAACGACGGTGGGTAGCTTGTCGCCCGGTTTAAGAGCGCCGTCCTCGATGCTTCGACGGATATCTGCAGCTATCGCCTCGTATTTGGGAATCATGGAACCTCCTTTCCGGCTTGATTGAGTACAGAAGAAAGTATAGTCAACACCTAAGCATCCCTATTGCGTTTTTGAAAAGTTCGAGAAAGGTTTAATTAAAAAACGCTTCTCTTTAAAAACTAGAGCGCTCTAAATGAATATGCACTCGAATAATGTGGTATTGAGCAAATTGATCGGCTCGAAGATGGGGTTGGGCCGTTTTGCCGCCCAGCGCTCCGAATCTCATGCCTTGCGTTTTCCCAGATAAAACCTGCCAAAACAAACCTGTCCCTTTTTGACAGGTTTTTGCCTGGGGAGCGGTACCATACAGGCAATGTTTAAACGAGAAAGGTGGGCTCCCATGGAACCTAAGCAGTACTACATCGGCATCGACGTTGGCGGCACTTCGGTTAAGGAAGGCCTGTTCGACGAGGACGGCAACCTGCTTGCCAAGGCCAGCGTGCCCACGCCTCCTATCGTTGACGCCGCGGGCTTTGCCGCGGTGACCGAGGCTATCGATCAGGTGATCGCCAAGGCACAGATTCCGCGCGCCTTTGTGGCGGGCATTGGTCTGGCCGTTCCGTGCCCCATCCCGGCTTCGGGCGATGCCAAGGTCAAGGCCAACATTGCTATCAACCTGCCTGAACTGAGGATTGCCATCCAGGAGCACTGCCCCGACGCGGTCGTTAAGTACGAAAACGATGCCAACGCCGCTGCCATGGGCGAGGCCTGGCTCGGCTCTGCCAAGGGCGTACAGAACGTGGTGATGGTCACCATCGGTACCGGCGTGGGCGGTGGCGTTATCGTTAACGGCGACGTGGTATCGGGCGTTGTGGGTGCCGGCGGCGAGATTGGCCACATGTGCCTGAACCCCGAAGAGGAGCGCACCTGCGGCTGCGGCGGCCATGGCCACCTGGAGCAGTATTCCAGCGCCACCGGTGTGGTGAGCAACTACCTTGCCGAGTGCGAGAAAGCGGGCGTCGAGCCCATCGAGCTCACCGGCCCCTCCGATTCCAAGGACGTGTTCCAAGCCTGCCGCGAGGGCGACAAGCTTGCGCTGGCCGCGGCCGATACCATGGCCGACTATCTCGGTCGCGCCCTGGCGCTCATTGCCAACGTGGTCGATCCCGAGATGTTCCTCATCGGCGGCGGCGCATCCGCCTCGGCCGACGTCTACCTCGACAAGGTCCGCGAGCACTTTAAGCAGTACGCGCTTTCTGCCTCGCGCGAGACGCCCGTCAGGGTCGCCTCGCTCGGCAACGACGCCGGCATCATCGGTGCCGCCTACGTAGCCCTGCGCGCCGCCGGTAAATAGCTGGTGCGGGGGCAGGTGGTGAAAGGGGGACAGGCTTCGTCCCTGACCTCGCCTCAGCGCTTGCCCCAAATTGTGCCGCGACCCTTCCGTCTCATAAGGTTCGGCGTCAGCGTGCTACCATAGCCACGTCCAAGTACACATATCAAGTGGAGGATATCCATGGCAAACGTTCTTGTCTTTGGTCACCAGAACCCCGATAACGACGCCATCATGAGCGCCGTCGTCCTGTCCCAGCTGCTCAACCAGGTTGAGTATGCCGGCAACACCTACGAGGCCTGCGCCCTTGGTCAGCTTCCGGCCGAGTCCGCCAAGCTGCTTGCCGACGCCGGCATTGCCGAGCCCCGCGTGATCGAGTCCGTCGAGGACGGTCAGCTCGTCGTTCTCACCGACCACAACGAGTCTGCCCAGTCCGTTGCCGGCCTTAAGGATGCCACGGTCTTTGGTGTCGTCGATCATCACCGCATCGGCGACTTCGAGACCGCCGGCCCGCTGCACTACATCTGCCTGCCCTGGGGCTCCAGCTGCACCATCGTCACCAAGCTCGCCGGCGTGCTCGGCGTTGAGCTTTCCGACGTCCAGGCCAAGCTGCTGCTCTCGGCCATGATGACCGACACGCTCATGCTCAAGAGCCCCACCACCACCGATGTCGACCGCGCCGTCGCTGCTAAGCTCGGCGAGCAGGTGGGCGTCGACCCGGTCAAGTTTGGCATGGAGGTCTTCCTCACCCGTCCGTCCGGCTCCTTCACCGCAGCCGAGATGGTCGGCAACGACATCAAGATGTTCGAGCCCGCTGGCAAGAAGCTGCTCATCGGCCAGTACGAGACCGTCGACAAGAGCCGCGCACTCGGCATGATCGACGAGATCCGCGAGGCCATGCGCGCCTACGCCGCCGAGAAGGGTGCCGACGGCATCGTCCTGTGCATCACCGACATCATGGAGGAGGGCTCGCAGGTCCTGCTCGAGGGCGAGACCGAGGCCGCTCAGAAGGGCCTGGGCATTGCCGACGAGCACGACGGCGTCTGGATGCCGGGCGTCCTCTCCCGTAAGAAGCAGGTCGCTGCCCCCATCATGGCCGCCTGCTAGGTTTAGTTGACCGAACGCCACGACCGGATCGCGGACGCCCCGCGCTCCGGTCGTTTTTTGTGCACGGCGCCGCGTCGTCTCTCGGACAGGTGTGCCCGTGCCGTTGAGCAAATAATGTTCAACCTGTGGTTCCGCTTTTCGGCCACGCCTGCGTGCTTGTCGTGCAGGGTAGGCTAGATGCAAGCGTAATACGTTAGAGCGCGGCGCCGCCACTTGGGCGGGCCGTGCTTTTTTAAGACGGGAACTTTCCCGTGAAAGGAGCCGCCCATGGCAGCAACTGAGCAGCTGTTCAACGTTCGTGAGCGCAAGCGCTTTGAACGTCACGACATTTGGGAGCGCATCGCCGAGAACGGCACGATTTCCGCCGCGGTCATGGTGATTGCCGCCATCGCCGCCGTCATTTGCGCCAATACCGATGCCTACGAGGCCATCCATCACTTTTTGGAGACCCCGCTGTATGTGGGTCTGGGCAACCTTACGGCTGGTCTCACCGTTGAGCTTTTCGTCAACGACTTCCTCATGGCGATTTTCTTTTTGTTGGTGGGCATTGAGCTTAAGTACGAGATGACGGTCGGCGAGCTCAAAAACCCGCGTCAGGCCATGCTTCCCATGCTGGCAGCCGTGGGCGGCGTCGTCGTTCCCGCCTGCATCTACCTGATCTTTAACCATGCCGGCGCGCACAACGGCTGGGCCATTCCCATGGCAACCGATATTGCCTTTGCGCTGGGCGTGCTGTCGCTTTTGGGCAATCGCGTGCCCAACGGCGTGCGCGTGTTCTTCTCGACGCTCGCCATCGCCGACGACCTCATCTCCATCGCCGCCATCGCCATTTTCTACGGTCAGAGCCCCAATCCGTTTTGGTTGGGCGCCGCCGCGCTTGTGACCTGCGCGCTCGTGTGGCTCAACAAGACGCAGCATTACCGCCTTGCCCCGTATTCGGTACTGGGTCTGCTGTTGTGGTTCTGCATGTTCAAGAGCGGCGTACATGCCACGCTTGCTGGCGTCATCTTGGCCTTTACCATCCCGGCCAAGTGCGGCGTCAAGCTCGATAGCCTCACCGATTGGTTGGGCGAGTGCCTGCCGCTGCTCGATGACCGTTACGATGACGAGGCACACATCCTGGGCCAGCATGACTTTACCGTCTCGACCACCAAGGTCGAGCGCGTCATGCACCGCGTGACCCCGCCGCTCATCCGCATGGAGCGTCTGATCTCCACGCCGGTCAACTTTGTGATCCTGCCGATCTTTGCGTTCGTAAACGCTCAGGTTCGCTTAGTGGGCGTGGACATGAGCACGCTGCTCACCGACCCGGTGACGCTCGGCGTGTACTTTGGCATGCTGCTGGGCAAGCCGATCGGCATCTTTGGTATGACGTTTGCCCTGGTTAAGCTTAAGATCTCCGAGCTGCCGCATAACGTTAACTGGCACATGATTGCCGGTGTGGGCATTCTGGGCGGTATCGGCTTTACCATGTCGATTCTCATCAGCGGCCTTGCCTTCCCGACGGCCCAGTTTGAGGTTCTTGCAGCCAAGGCCGCTATTCTCACCGGCTCTGTCACCGCGGCCGTGCTTGGCATGATCTACATGAGTGTGATCTGCAAGCACCCCGCGCCCAAAAACGAGTAAGAGCACAAAACCGGCTTCAGAACCGGTTTAGGCGCGTTCAAAATGCGGATTCGGGCGGTGTTTGCCGCCTGCCAGACACCCCAGTGGTCAAAAAACGCCGTTTGTGAGTACTGTCACAAACGGCGTTTCATTTTAGGTGTGGAAAATAATGAACACAATCTTGTTATCTGTACGTTAACGAGTAATCGCTTGACTCAAATTTGGCGACAGCTACTGCTCGGAAAGGAAATTTGGGCGCAAAAATGTCGATTTGGGTCCTGAATCGCTGCTACTAAAAAAGTAACAGTACTCATATTTGCCCTTTTTTGGCCACAAGCCCTAAAACAAGCCTCGCCAAGGTCGGGAAGCGGGCCAAATCGCCGGCCTCGAGGCTTATTCCACGGTTCCGTAGACGGCGCCCCAGCCGTGGGCGGCTAGGGCCGAGTTAAGCTGGTCACACAGCGACTGGCGGTCGTAATAGCCGGGCGGTAGCAGGTTGACGATTTCCATGAGATCGGGCGCCAGGTCCAAGATCTCGGCCTGCACGATCAGGTCCAGGCGGTCGATGGCGTGGCGATCGTAAAACAGTCCGTCGACCAGGCGCTGCAGGTCGCCGAATTCCTCGGCCCTAAACGATCCGTACTCCATAGTGCCTCCTTGGGCGCCCCACGCCGCCATGCGCGGCGATTCGTAATTCATTGCGATGAACTTAATCTATCACGGCTTCATACCGTTGCGGCGGTGGCGGTCTATACTTAGACGAACTGCAACGTCCCGCTTCGCGAAAGGTCGCACACATGCAGACGATCTACCAGAAGATGGAAACCACCGAACTCGATGCCGCCATCGAGGCACTCAAAGCCGAGGTCGCCGAGGTCAAGGCCAAGGGCCTGGCGCTCGACATGGCCCGCGGCAAGCCGTCGCCCTCTCAGGTGGACATCTCTCGACCCATGCTCGATATCCTCAATGCCGACGCCGATTTGCACGACGGCAACGTCGACTGCTCCAATTACGGCTGTTTTGAGGGCATTCCCTCGGCACGCAAGTTGGCAGGGGAGTTCCTGGGCTGCCCCGCCGAGCAGACGCTCGTGCTGGGTTCGTCGAGCTTGCTGATCGAGCACGATATCGCCGGTATGTTCTGGCGTTGCGGCTCATGTGGTAGCGACCCTTGGGAGGCTTACGAGGCCGCGCACGACGGCAAGAAGGTCAAGTTCCTGTGCCCGGTTCCCGGCTACGACCGCCACTTTGGCATCACCGCCGATCTGGGTATCGAGAACGTCCCCGTCGCGATGACCGACAACGGCCCCGACATGGACGAGGTCGAGCGCCTGGTTGCTGCCGACGACTCCATCAAGGGTATCTGGTGCGTGCCCAAGTATTCCAACCCCACGGGCATCACCTTTAGCGAGGACACCGTGCGCCGCCTAGTCGAGATGCCCACGGCCGCGCCCGATTTCCGCATCTTCTGGGACAACGCCTACTGCGTGCATGACCTGTACGACGAGACCGACGAACTTGCCAACATCTTTGACCTCGCTCGCGCGGCGGGCACCGAGGACCGTGTGGTGGCCTTTGCCTCGACGTCCAAGATCACCTTCCCGGGCGCCGGCATCGGCTTTATCGGTGCGAGCCCCGCGGTTATCGCCGAGTTCTCCAAGCGCCTGAAGGCCGGCCTCATCAGCGCCGACAAGCTCAACCAGCTGCGTCACGTGCGCTTCCTTCCCACCATCGAGGCGGTTAAGGAGCACATGAAAAAGCATGCCGAGTTCCTGCGTCCGCGCTTTGAGGCCGTCGAGCGCAAGCTCACCGAGGGCTTGGGCGACACGGGCTGCGCCACCTGGACGCACCCCCGCGGCGGCTACTTTGTAAGCTTCGATGGTCCCGAGGGCTCGGCCCAAAAGGTCGCCGCGCTTTGCGCCGACCTGGGCGTCAAGCTCACGCCGGCCGGTGCCACCTGGCCCTATGGCAAGGACCCGCGCGACACCAACATCCGCATCGCGCCGAGCTATCCCACGGTCGAGGACCTGGAGGCCGCGCTCGATGTGCTGGTGCTGGCCGTTAAGCTTGTCGCTGCCGAGCTTGCTCGTGCCGAGCGCGCCTAACGCGCGGCTTCCCGTACTATCCGCACTTTCGATACGTAAAGGAGCGTATACATGGATTTGGGTATTTCCACCAACCCCACGCCAGAGCTCTACACCATTAAGGTGACCGGTGAGATCGATATCTCTAACGCCGATAGCCTGCGCAACGCCATCGACCTGGCGCTCGAGCAGCCCACCGAGGCCGTTGAGCTCGATTTTGCCCAGGTGAGCTACATCGATTCGACGGGCATTGGCGTGCTCGTGGGCGCCGCGCACCACGCGGTCGACCACGGCAAGCGTTTTGGCTGCGTCAACGTGCAGCCCCCGGTGATGCGCGTGGTTCAGCTGTTGGGTGTCGACCAGGAGATTTCGATCACCGCTGCATAATCTTTGCCCCCAAAAGGGCGTGCCGTTTGGCATATGTTTGTGATGCGCTCGGACGTTTTGGCGTCCGGGCGCTATACTTGACCGAATGAATAGACGAGTTCCGGCCGAATGGCGCGGTGCGGGCTCGACTCACATCGAGCCTTGGAGGTATGTGTGTTTGGTATTGGAGAGGGTGAGCTCGCGATCATCGTGGTCTTCGGCTTTTTGCTGTTTGGCCCGGATAAGCTCCCGCAGATGGGCCGCACGATCGGCCGTGCCATCCGTCAGTTCCGCGAGACGCAGGAAAAGATGACGGCCGTTGTTCAGTCCGAGATTATCGATCCGGTGAGCGAGGCCGCGTCGGCCCCGGTCAAGCCCAAGAAGGCTGCTGCGACCGACGACGATTCCGATGCGGACGAGGATGCCGCCGAGACGGCAGCGCCCGCCAAGAAGGAGACCTTTGCCGAGCGTCGCGCCCGCCTTGCCGCCGAGAAGGCCGCGAGCGAGGGTGCCACTGAGGGCGAAGGTGCTGCTGAGGAGGCTGAAGCCGAGGGTCCCGAACCCGCCGCTGCCGGGTCCGAGGCTGCAGCCGCTGTCGAGCCCGCTCCTGCCGCCGAGCCCGAGCCCGAGCCGGCAGAGCCCACGACGGCTGACCTCTACGCCCGTCGTCCCCGCAAGCGCAAGGCCGTCGTCGACCAGCTCGCTCGCGAGCTCGAGGCCGAGGATGACACCGCTGCTGCCGACGCTCCGAAGGGAGGCGATGAGTAATGCCTATCGGACCTGCGCGAATGCCGCTCTTCGATCACCTGGGAGAACTCCGTCGCCGCCTGACCATCGTGGTCGTGTCGGTGTTTGCCGCCGCTATCGTGCTGTATTTCGCCACGCCCGTGGTGCTCGACATCTTGGAAGACCCCATCCGCTCCTTTGTGCCGGACGGTAAGTTCTACATCACCACCACGCTCGGCGGCTTTGGCCTGCGCTTCTCACTGGCCATCAAGATGGCCGTGGTCATGTGCACGCCTATGATCATCTGGCAGATTCTGGCGTTTTTCCTGCCGGCGCTTCGCCCCAACGAACGCAAGTGGGTCGTGCCCACGGTGCTCGCCTCGACGGTGCTGTTCTTCCTGGGCGCAATCTTCTGCTACTTCATCATCATTCCCGCGGGCTTTGAGTGGCTCATCGGCGAGACCTCGGCCGTCGCTACGGCGCTGCCCGATCTGGAGAACTACGTCAACATGGAGCTGCTCTTTATGATCGGCTTTGGTGTGGCGTTTGAGCTGCCGCTCATCATCTTCTACCTGTCCGTCTTCCACATCGTTTCCTACGCGGCCTTCCGCAGCGCCTGGCGCTACGTGTACGTAGGCCTGCTCGTGGGTTCGGCTGTGATCACGCCCGACGGATCGCCCGTCACCCTGGGCCTTATGTACGGCGCCCTGCTCTCGCTCTACGAGATTTCGCTCGCCATCGCCCGTGTGGTCATTACCGCGCGCGAGGGCAAGGAGGGCTTGTTTGTGAGTCGTCTGGACCTGTTCTCGGACGATGAGGACGACGAGGAGTAAATCGGTATGCACGAGGTTGGCATTGTCAACGGCATACTCGATACAGTGATTCGCGCGGCGCGTGGGGCGGGGGCCTCGCGCGCCGTTCTGGTTACGCTGCGTATCGGGGATATGACCGAGGTCGTGCGCGAGGCGCTCGACTTTGCGTGGGAGACGTTTCGTGACGAGGACCCGCTCACGCGCGGCTGCGAGCTTGCCGTGGAGGAGGTCCATCCACAAAGCGAGTGCTTGGACTGCGGTGAGGTCTTTGAGCACGACCGTTTCCACTGCCGCTGCCCCCAGTGCGGCGGCGCCAATGTGCGCCTACTGCACGGCCGCGAGCTCGACATCGCAAGTATCGAAATCGAAACCCCCGATGATTAGCCTATCAGCCATCTGGGGACGGGGTATAAAGGGGCAGAAGTAAGGAGTGCCGAATATGGCCGAGAAAACGATTGATATCGCGTCGCCGATTCTGTCGCGCAACGAGCGCCTGGCAGATCAGCTGCGACAGCGATTTAAAGAGACAAACACCTATGTGATCAATGTGCTGTCGAGCCCCGGCTCGGGCAAGACCACCACGATCCTGGGCACCAACGAGCGCCTGCGCGACAAGGCTGGCCTGCGCTGTGCCGTCATTGAGGGCGATATCGCCTCGGACGTCGACGCCATCACCATGAAGGAAGCCGGCATGCCCGCCATCCAGATCAACACGGGCGGCCTGTGCCACCTTGAGGGCAACATGATCATGGAGGCTGTCGATGCGTTCGACCAGGCCGTCGGTCTGGAGAACATCGACGTCATCTTTATCGAAAACGTTGGCAACCTGGTCTGCCCGGTCGATTTTGACCTGGGCGAGAACCTGTCCATCATGATTCTCTCGGTGCCCGAGGGCGACGACAAGCCCATCAAGTACCCGGGCATCTTCCAACACGCCGCCGCACAGCTGCTCAACAAGGTCGACGTGGCCCCGGCTTTCGATTTTGACATGGATAGGTATACTAAGACACTCGATGACCTCAATCCGCAGGCGCCGCGGTTTGCCGTGAGCGCGCGCAAGGGCGAGGGCATGGATGCCTGGTGCGATTGGCTCATCGGGCAGATTGAGCAAGCAAGGGCGTAAGTCGGCCGCCATACGGGCGGGCGTAGCCGCAGAGATACGAGATAGGAGCCTCTTTTGAAGCTCATCATCGCCGAGAAAAACGACGCTGCGCGTCAGATCGCTGAGCGTCTGTCCACGGGTAAACCCAAAAAGGATAAGGTGTACAACACCGCCATCTACCGTTTTGAGTGGAAGGGCGAGGAGTGCGTGACCATCGGCCTGGCCGGTCACATCCTTGCGCCCGATTTTTGCGACAGCGTGCTGTTCGATAAAAAGCTGGGCTGGTATTCGGTCACCGAGGACGGCGAGATGCTGCCGGCCGACATGCCCGATGGCCTGGCTCGTCCGCCCTACGACACCAAGCGCAAGCCGTTTCTTGCCGACGGTATCTCCATCAAGGGCTGGAAGCTCGAGAGCCTGCCCTACCTCACCTGGGCGCCCGTCATTAAACTACCGGCCGAGAAGGAGCTCATTCGCTCGCTCAAGAACCTTGCCAAGAAGTCCGACAGCGTCATCATCGCTACGGACTTCGATCGCGAGGGCGAGCTGATCGGTTCGGACGCCCTCAACAAGGTGCGCGAGGTTGCGCCCGACTTGCCGGTCGCCCGCGCCCAGTACTCTTCGTTTACCAAGGCCGAGATTACGCACGCCTTCGATAATCTCGTCTCGCTCGACCAGAACCTGGCCGACGCCGGCGAGAGCCGTCAGCACATCGACCTTATCTGGGGTGCGGTGCTCACGCGTTACCTGACGCTCGCCAAGTTTGGCGGCTTTGGTAACGTGCGCTCCGCCGGCCGCGTGCAGACCCCGACGCTTGCCCTGGTGGTCGAGCGCGAGCGCGAGCGCATGGCGTTTGTGCCCGAGGACTATTGGCAGATTCGCGGCATGGGCGCCGCGCAAGGCGCTGCCGAGGACGATCGCTTTAAGATCGCGCACAAGACAGCGCGCTTTACCGACAAGGATGCTGCCGAGACGGCGTATAGTCACGTCGACGGCGCCGAGACGGCAACCGTCGCCGCGGTGACCAAGCGCTCCCGCAAGCAGCAGCCGCCCACGCCGTTTGCGACGACCTCGCTACAGGCCGCCGCCGCGGCCGAGGGCATCTCGCCTGCGCGTACCATGCGCATCGCCGAGTCCCTCTACATGGCGGGCCTCATCAGCTACCCGCGTGTCGACAACACCGTGTACCCCGCGACGCTCGATCTGGGCGCCGTGGTGAGTGACCTGGCAAAGATCAACCCGGCGCTGGCGCCCGTGTGCAAAAAGGTACTCGCTGGCCCCATGAAGCCCACGCGCGGTAAAGTCGAGACCACCGACCACCCGCCTATCTACCCCACGGGCGAGGGCGATCCGTCCACGCTCGACGGCGGCCAGCGCAAGCTCTACGACCTGATAGCCCGTCGCTTCCTGGCGACGCTTATGGGTCCCGCGACCATCGAGAACACCAAGCTCGAGCTCGACGTGAACGGTGAGCCGTTCGTGGCTTCGGGCGATGTGCTCGTGACTCCGGGCTTCCGCGAGGCGTATCCGTATGGACTTAAGCGCGATGAGCAGATGCCGCCGCTGGAGCAGGGCGATACGGTCGATGTGTTCGACATTAAACTCGAGGCCAAGCAGACCGAGCCGCCCGCGCGCTACAGCCAGGGCAAGCTCGTGCAGGAGATGGAAAAGCGCGGCCTGGGTACCAAGTCCACGCGTGCGAGCATCATCGAGCGCCTGTATGCCGTGCGCTATCTCAAAAATGATCCCGTTGAGCCGAGCCAGCTGGGCATCGCCATCATCGACGCGCTGACGCAATTTGCCCCGCGCATCACGAGCCCCGATATGACCAGCGAGCTTGATGGCGATATGACCCGCGTCGAGCGCGGCGAGGACACCGAAGAGCATGTCGTGACGCACTCGCGCGCGCTGCTGGCTGGCGTGCTCGACGAGCTGCTCAAGCACACGCAGGAGCTGGGCGACGCCATCAGCGACGCCGTTACGGCCGATGCGCGCGTGGGCGCCTGCCCCAAGTGCGGCAAGGACCTGGTTATGAAGACGAGCGCCAAGACCCGTGGCAGCTTCATTGGCTGCATGGGCTGGCCCGACTGCGACGTGACCTATCCGGTGCCGAGCGGCGTCAAGGTAAGCCCGCTCGAGGGCGAGGCAGCCGTGTGCCCCGAGTGCGGCGCGCCGCGCATTAAGTGTCAGCCGTTCCGCCAGAAGGCTTTCGAGATCTGCGTGAACCCGACGTGCCCCACCAACTACGAGCCCGACCTTAAGGTGGGCGAGTGCAAGGTGTGTGCCGAGGCCGGACGCCATGGCGACCTGATCGCACACAAGAGCGAGAAGAGCGGCAAGCGCTTTATCCGCTGCACCAACTATGACGATTGCGGCGTGAGCTATCCGCTGCCGGCGCGTGGCAAGCTCGAGGCGACGGGCGAGACCTGCCCCGAGTGCGGTGCCCCCATCGTGGTGGTCAACACGGCGCGCGGTCCGTGGCGCATCTGCGTCAACATGGACTGCCCGACCAAGGAGAAGAAGCCGGCTCGCGGCCGCAAAACTGCGACCAAGGCGAGTACGGCAAAGAAGACGACGGCGGCAAAGAAGACTGCTGCCAAGAAGACGACCGCCAAAAAGACGACGGCCAAGAAGTCGACTACCAAAAAGACCGCTGCCGACAAGTAGCCGCACGGTCGAAACATCACCTAAAACAAAAACGAGCGAGGACCCCGCGATCCTCGCTCGTTTTTTAGGCAGTCATTGGGGACGTTCTTTAATGACTAGTCGTTTAAGACCGTCGCATGTGACTAGTTCACTTCGACGGGTTTGGCGCCGGGATAGCGCTCCTCAAAGTCTAGGCGGTACTTATTGTCATTGGTGCCCGCCACGTTGTCGCGCGACAGCGGCGCCACGATCTCATTCTTGTGGTCCGCAGGCTTGGCGTATTTCAGGCTGATCTCCCAGGCATCACAGATTGCGTCAATGCGGTGATCCAGGTCGTCGTACAGGGCGATGATGTCCTTCCAGGAGCTGTAGTTCTTGGAGCTCGTCGGGACGTCTAGGTCCTCGACGATGTCGTAATACTGCTCGATGGTGTTCTCCGTGCGCTCGGCGACGTCGGCGAGATTTTGACGGGTGGTTCGATCCTCTTCCAGATAGCTGCCGTTGAAGTTCTGCGCGCAGCCACGGACGTAGTTGTCGAGGTCTTCGAGCAAGTCGTAGTATTCGCTTAGTCGGCGGTAGAGATTCTGCTCGGAGAGCGTTGCTTCGCCGCCATCCTCGTCGTCGTCATCGTCATCATCGTCGTACAGGCTGTTGGGATCGCCGAGAGGCTTTAGGTCATCGTCGTCGACGTCATGGTGCAGCTTAGCTACCTCGGCGGTCGTCTGCGTGGCGGCGTTGTCGAAAGGCTTGATCACAAAGAAAACGACCAGGGCGATGATGATCGCCACCAGCACAACGATAACGGCGATAAGCGGCCCGGTGCCGCTCTTTTTGGGAGCGGGGGTCTGTGGTGAAGCGGGCGCGTATGCGGGAGCCGGCTGCTGTTGGGGCGAGCCACTCGCGACGGGTACGCGCTGCGTAGTCTCGACGGTCGCGGGGCCTGCGGCGGGGTCGGGGCGATAGGCGAGGGGGTCGTCCGCCTTGGCTTGCGGCGTATCGAGGGAACCGGTCTGCTCAAAAGCGGGCTGGCTATCGCTCGCGGTTGTTTGCTCAACGGGTGCACCGCACGAGGTGCAGAACTTGGCATCATCTGCAAGAAGCTTGCCGCACGAGGCGCAATACCGAGACATTGCCACTCCTTTCGCCACATTTCAATGCAATACGACGATTATACCCAGCGTCCAAAATTCCCCATCATAAGTTGCGGTGAAATAGGGACTGTTTGGCGGTCTCAGAGCTTCAATCAGTCCCTATTTCACCGCAACTTTGGAAAGGCACCTTTAGCCATTGGGGACGCACCGAGCACTGGGGTATCATGGCTTGGTTGCTATAAATCGCATTTACGCGCCTTGTAGGAAGGGGCTGCGCCCATGGCTTTTGAGCCCGCTCAACATAGCTTTATCACGCTCGAGGGCGTCGACGGTGCCGGCAAGTCCACGCAGGCGCGCCTGCTTGCCCGCGCGCTCGAACTCGCTGGCTACCAGGTTGTGAGCCTGCGCGAGCCGGGCGGTACCGCCATCAGCGAAAAGATCCGTGCTCTGCTGCTCGACCCCGCCAACACGGCGATGGGTGACACCTGCGAGCTGCTGCTCTACGAGGCGGCGCGTGCCCAGCTGGTGCACGAGGTCATAGCTCCCGCCCTTGCTGCCGGCAAGGTGGTCCTGTGCGACCGCTTCTACGATTCCACAACCTGCTATCAGGCGTTTGCCGATGGCCTCGACCGTCAGATGGTACGCGATGCCAACAACCTGGCTGTCGCCGGTACGCATCCGGCGCTCACGCTCGTCTACCACATCACACCCGAGCAGGCGGCGTTACGCATGGCAGCCCGTGGCGCGGCAGATCGCATGGAGGCAAAAGGCATGGCCTTCCAAGAGCGCGTCTACCAGGGATTTTGCGCCATTGCCGCCGAGGAACCAAACCGCGTAAAGCTCATCGACGCGACCGCGTCCATCGAGGACGTCTTCGCGCAGACGGTCGAGCAGGTTCGCGCCTACGGCCTCGACATTTCCCAGGACGCCGTCACCGCCGCGCTTGCCCAGGAGGCCGAGTAGCATGGCCCCCGCTCAGGCAAGCCTACTGGCCAAGCTCGACACCCAAGAGCGCGTGCGCGACTTTTTGACCAATGCCGTCGCCAGCGGTCGCGCATCGCACGCCTACCTGTTTTTGGGCGCGCCCGGCGCGGGCAAGCTCGACGCCGCGTGGGCGCTCGCCCAAGCCTTCCTGTGCGAGCAGGATGGCTGCGGCTCATGCGATAGCTGCGTGCGCGTCACCCGCCATACACACCCCGACGTGCACTATTACACGCCCGAGAGCGCCACGGGCTACCTCATCGCCCAGACCCGCGAGCTGCTCGATGACGTGCCTCTGGCGCCCATCCGTGCCAAGGCCAAGGTCTACATCATCGACCGTGCCGAGCAACTGCGCGCCAACACCGCCAACGCACTGCTCAAAACACTCGAGGAGCCGCCCGAGGGCGTTATGTTCATCCTGCTGGGCACCTCGGCAGACGTGATGTTGCCCACCATCGTGAGCCGCTGCCAGTGCGTGCCGTTTCGGCTGGTATCGCCCGCCGTCGCCGCGCAGGCCGTGAGCCGCGCCACCGGTCAGGACCCTGCGCGTTGCCGCATGGCCGTCGCCGTAGCGGGAAGCCCCACGCGCGGTATCGAGTTCCTCAAGAGCGCCGAGCGCCAGGACGCCCGTCGCCAGATGGTCCGTGCCATCGACTCGCTCATCGCCGCCGACGAGGCCGATGTGCTCAGTCGCGCCAAGTCGCTCATTGTCGCCGTTAAGGCGCCGCTCGCCGAGGTCAAGTCCACGCAGGAAAAGGTGCTCGAGCAAAATGCCGACTACCTGTCGCGTGGAGCATTGAAGCAGCTTGAGGACCGCAACAAGCGCGAACTCAACGCGCGCGAGCGTTCGGGTATCATGGAAGCGCTGGCGAGCGCGCGGACGCTCATGCGCGACGTGCTGCTGACGCTACAGGATGGGGCGGCAGACGTTGTGAACGAGGACGTGCGCGACACGATCGGGCGGCTTGCCGCGGCGACGAATGTTGCGGGTGCCACCCGGGCGCTCGAGGCGGTTGCCACCGCTGAGCGCAACATCGCCAGAAACGTTACTCCCCAGCTGGCCATCGAGGTCATGCTGTTCGATATCAGGAAGGCACTGAAATGCCGTTAGTCGTACCCGTTAAGTTTACCTACGCCTCGCGCGACCTGTGGTTCGACCCACAGGATCTGGATATCCTCGAGGCCGATTATGCCATCTGCTCCACCGAGCGCGGAACCGAGATCGGCCTGGTCACGGCCGACCCCTTCGAGGTGCCGCAAGACGAGATCGGTCAGCCGCTCAAGCCTGTGTTGCGCGTAGCGAGCGACATCGACCTGCAGCTTGCCGACGACCTGGCTATCCAGGGTGACGAGGCCATGGTCGACTTCCGCCGTCTGGTCAAGGAGCTCGACCTCGAGATGAAGCCGGTCGGCGTCGAGTACCTGTTTGGCGGCGAGAAGGCCGTGTTCTACTTTGCGGCCGAGGAGCGCGTCGATTTCCGTCAGCTCGTCAAGGACCTGTCCTCGACGCTGCACATTCGCGTCGACATGCGCCAGATCGGCGTGCGCGACGAGACCCGCCTGGTGGGCGGCTATGCCCAGTGCGGCCAGGAGCTCTGCTGCACGCGCTTTGGCGGACAGTTTGAGCCCGTCTCGATCCGCATGGCAAAAGAGCAGGACCTGCCGCTCAATTCCTCCAAGATCAGCGGCGTTTGCGGCCGCCTGATGTGCTGCCTGCGCTATGAGTTCGAAGCGTACAAGGACTTTAAGAGCCGTGCGCCCAAAAAGAAGACGCTCATCGATACGCCGCTTGGCAAGGCGCGCATCCAGGAATATGACACGCCGCGTGAGCAGCTGGTGTTGCGCCTGGAGAACGGCAAAGTCTTTAAGGTCAACCTGGCCGACATGACCTGCTCTGAGGGCTGCAAAAAGAAGGCCGCCGAGCAGGGCTGCAACTGCCGCCCCGACTGCGTGACGCGCGATGTGCTCGAGCGTATCGAGTCGCCCGAGATGCGCCTGGCGCTTATGGAGCTCGACCGCGAGAACGGCGTCGACGTGGGCGATGGCCTGTCGAGTGCCGACCGTCTGGCTGGCACGTCGATGCCCAAGCGCCGCCGTCGCGATGCGGACGCCGATACCCGTGCCGGTCAGAGCCAGGGCGAGGGTCGCGGCCGCGGTAAGGGTCGCGGCAAGGCCGAGGCACCCGAGGCCGAGGGAGCGGCCGATGGCCGTCGCCGCCGCAAGCGCACGGGCTCGGGCGATGCTACCGAGGCTGCAGCCGCGGGCAAGAACTCCTCCCGCGAGCGCGAGGCTCAGCAGCCTCAGCAGCAGAATCGCGGCGGCGGCATGAACCCCACACGACGTCGCCGCCGTCATCTGTCGAGCGAGGAGCGCGAGGACGCCTTCCGCGCCGCAGCTGCTCGCGAGGCTGGTGCCGCTTCCAAGGGCGCCTCGGCCTCCGATGCGCCTGCCGACAAGGGCGGCAAGTCACGTGGCGAGGAGGAGCGCGTGCCGCGCCCGCGCCGTCGCCATTCCTCGGGCGCGCAGCAGAAGCCCTCAGTGCCCTCCGTGGCCGATCAGGTCTCGGATGGCGAGGTCAAGGTCACGCGCCGTCGTCCCGGAGATGGCGGGGGAGCGGCTGCCAAGGCTTCGCGTGGCGCCGCTCGCGACGAGCGCGAGCCGCGCGAGGACCGCGGTGGCGAGGGCTCGGCCGACCAGGGTCAAAAGCGCCGTCGCCGTCGCCGTTCCCGCAAGCCGCGCCAGGATGGTGGTGAGGGCTCGACCCCGTCTTCGTCCGCACCACAACCGCCCGCCGGCGAATAACGCCCGCGAGCGGATTTAGCTCGCCTTGCCCCGAGCGCATCGGGGTATCATAGCGCCGAATCAACAACCCTCCCCGCGACCGAACGTAGGGAGGGTTGTGTCTTGAAGAGCCATCTGAACATATTGAGCCGCCTGCAGGGCGCCGGCGCCCTGCCGTTTGCGGACGAATTGCTACCGTTTGCCGAGCGGGTGGCACGCGAGGCGCTCGAGGCATTGTCGCCAACACGATGTGCCGGCTGCGAGCGCGCCGGTACGCTTATTTGCCAAGACTGCCTGGCTGCGCTCACGCTCATCGACCCACGTCATAGCTGCACCCGATGCGGCGCCCCGTTTGGGGATTTGCTGTGCACTGAGTGTTCGGTCGAGAGCACGTCCTCGGCAATGGCGGAGGCGCTCGATCGCTGCCTGGCGTGCGCCGTCTATGCGCATCCGCTGCCGCGCATCATTAAAGCGTACAAGGATGCGGGCGAGCGACGTCTGGCTCCGTATCTGGCGGAGCTGCTCTACGACACCGCCCTGCATGCCCAGGTCGTAGCGCCCGATCGCTACGGAGGTGTGCTGTCCGGTGCGGATGCGGTGGTGTTTGTGCCTGCGACGGCGGCAGCGTTTCGGCGGCGTGGTTTTGATCATATGGAGGCCATTGCGCGCCCATTTTGCGAGCTGTCGGGTGTTCCTCTGCTCGAAGCCCTCGTTAAGTACGGCCATGGCGACCAGCGTGAACTCGGTCGTGAAGAACGCCGTGAACGCGCCCGAGGCATGTACGAGACCGTTGAGGACGTGCGGGGCCGCCGCCTGCTGCTTATCGACGACGTTATCACCACGGGTGCGACGATGGCAGCGGCTTCGGCGGAACTCAAGCGCGCCGGTGCCGCGGCCGTTGATGGCCTCGCTATCGCACGCGTTTGGTAGGGGTGATTCATGTGGCGGTAACAATCAGGCAGTGCAATAAACCGACAAAAGAGCAGCTAGCGGCTTCCGTGATCCTGACGGGCGCCTCGGCGTTGCGCATGATTCGAGCCGAGCGCCGGCAGATGGGCTACATCGGCTGGAAGGACTTTGAGCCCGAGGAGGAGTGTCGCGTGCTGTGTACGTTATCGCCTTCGACCGAGGATATCTATCTTCCCGACCTGGTGCGAATTGGAGCCAAAAGCGGCGAGGTGCAAGAAGATCTGTGCTTGCTGGTGGGATCTGCGGCGCAGCGCCGCCGCATACCTGGCGTGGGCTGGTCCGTGTGTTCCGGGTTGCCTGCCGGCTCGATTCTAGAGGTGGAACCGGGGGTGTACAGTCTATCTCCCGAGGCCCTTTGTGTTGCCGTTGCGCGCGAGGTCGGCTGCATCCAGGCGTTTGCCCTGGCCCAGGAGCTGTGCTCTAAGATTTCACTGAGCGACCGCGGGAAGTATCTGCCTCCCTACACCTCGCCTGTTACGAATAAACTTGCAAAGGACAAGGACCAGCCAGCAGACGTGGGCTACTTTGAAGTCGAACCGGTGCTGACGCCCGATCGCCTGGCAGATTACCTTGCGGCATGCAAGGGGAATGTGGCCAAACAGCTGCTGCGCCTGTGTCCCCACCTGTCAGAAAACCTGCGCTCGCCCATGGAGTGCATCATGCTCGCTCTGTTTTCGCTTCCGTTTTCCTATGGCGGATTTGCCTGCGGTCCCTTTAAGACCGACTACAAGATCGAGTTCGATGACCGCGCGCAGGCAATCTCGGGGATGCCTCATGCAGTTTGCGATGCGTATCAAGAAGCGGCCCGGTTTGACCTGGAATACAACGGTGAGCTGGGCCATTCCTCTCGGAGGGGACGTATCCATGATGAAAAGCGCAACACGGGCTTGATTACTATGGGAATCGAGGTCGCGACGGTCAATAGCGAAATGCTCTGTGACATGGAAGCGATGGAAGCGCTCGCATGGCGCATGCACCAGCGTATGCGAAAGCGGTACCGGAATCGTGTCGATGCCCGCAGGAAGAAGCAAGAGGCGTTGCTTAACACGCTGCGGGCGTGTTTTGGGCTTAAGCCGGTCTAATTCACGTCGAAAATAGGGGGTTAATCATATGCCCTGGCCAAAATATGGCAAATATGAGTACTGTCACTAAATCAGTAACAGCAAAATCAAGGAATTTAGGACTCGGGGGCGTCATAAAGTAAGAAGATAATAAACAAATGTAGAATAACTAAGCATCAGGTTGGCGACACTGAGCGCATAATCTGTCCGAGAGGCCAAAATTGCCTGTTACTAAATTGGTGACAGTACTCATATTTGCCATTTTTTGGCCACAGCACCCTAGGAAGGGTGCCCCGGAGCTCCCCATAGGGGGAGCTCCGGGCTTCACAGGGGCACGAATAGCCCACTCCGACCTGCGAAATCTGTACTCGCGATGCGAATGACGCCCCTAACCTTAAACTATAGCTTGAACTTAGCTATAATGCGCTACGTTCCTACCAGGCTGTGGTTGCGGACGGACGAAATGCCCGTCCTAGTCCAAGACAGACGCGGTCAAAGGGATCCACGTAAGCGACCGCGTGCGCGCGGCGCGATCATGGCGCGTCCTAGATGTAAGCCGCACCGTCCGTTCTACTTTCTTTGGGGCAATACCGCCTCGCGGGCGAGCGGGCCAGTCGTGAAGGTGGCTGCGGCCTCCCGAGCAAACACCCCGGTGCGCAAGTGTGGGGTCAAATACCAGGTCAGCTGGTGGGAACAATCTGATATTCCGCGCAACGCACGGATCGTATACGACACAGAAGGCAGGGTAGTGGACATGGTGAGGGGCAGCTTGATGCACGCGGCTCGGTTAGGTGCTGGGACCGCAGCGGTCATCGCCGTTTTGGGCCTGAGCGGATGCGCGTTCAACCCGCTGTCTACGTTCACGACTCCCACGATCGACCAGATCGAGTACGAGACCGTCACGCCCGCGGTGTCGGATGATGCCCTGGTCACCCCCGGTACCCTGACGGTTGCCCTCGATACCTCCGATGCGCCGCAGGCCATGCAGGGCGCTGACGGCGAGCTCACGGGGTATGCAGTCGACGCTGCCCGCGCCCTCGCAAGCCGCATGGGCCTTAAGGTCGCCTTTGTCGATGCATCCTCGGCGGGTTCCGCGCTCGGTGACAAAAAGGCTGATATCTTTATCGGCGAGATCAACTCCACGGACGGGGACGTTAGCTCGCTCGGCACCTGCCTGTACGATGCCGCTTCCGTGTTCGGAAAAACCAGCGATGGTGGGTCGCTAAGCGTTTCCACCGATACCCTTAACACGTCTACTCTGGGTATTCAGATGTCCTCGGCCTCGCAGGAGGCGCTTGCTAAGCAGAGCATCACCGCCAACCAAAAGACCTACTCCAACATCAACGAGTGCTTTGAGGCGCTCGAGTCCGGCGAGGTCGACTATGTGGTCTGCGACTCCACGGCCGGCGGCTACCTTGCACGCCTGATGAGCGAGGTCTCCTATGTCGGTGCGCTCGAGGCGCCCTCGACGCTTGGTGTTGCGGGCCTCTCGTCCAATGACGAACTGTGCCGTGCCGTGAGCGATGCCCTCGACGACATCACGGTCGACGGTACGCTCGAGGCGGTTCACTGCGTCTGGTACGGTCAGATTCCCTACGACCTCACCACTAAGACGGTTTCGGGCGCTAACGTGCAACCGGGCGACTCTGAGTCCAGTGAGACCACGTCCTCCGGCAGCGAGTCTTTCGATTCCAACAATGAGACCGCATCCTCCGAGGACAAATCGTCCAGCCAGGAAGGCACCATCACTGACGATGACATTAACAAACTCAATAGCTAGTTATTGCCAGGGGTGGTGTCTCCTATACGTTGGAAAGGACACCTCTTCACGGTTTCAACATGCACTGCCGGGCTTCCCCAATAGGGGAGCCCGGCTTTTTCATCCCTATAAAACCAGCAGGTCAAAGCCAATTTTCGGGACCAAATACAAATCTGTCGGCTCCCTCCTATAGCGCACTTTGCCATGGAAAAGTACGAGACTTCGGTATGCGGTATCAAGCAATCGTTATTCGGGTCTTTGGGAATCCGCGTGATTAAATGCACGGCAATGGGTACATAGCCAGTACAGTAAGTCCCCGAGGCAGATTGGAGCCACGTATGGATATCAAGGTTTCTGGACGCAAGACGACGGTAACCGATGCTCTGCGTGCGCATGTGGATGAGAAGATCGGCGAGGCGCTCAAGGTTTTCGATATCGAGCCCATGACGGTCGACGTTGTACTTCGCTATGAGAAGAACCCCTCGAACCCCAACCCGGCAATCGTCGAGGTCACGGTTCGCGCTCGCGGTTCTGTGATTCGCGTTGCCGAGCACGGTGCCGATATGTACGCCGCCATCGACCTCTCCGCCGACAAGGTCACCCGCCAGCTGCGCAAGTTTAAGACCAAGGTCGTGGACAACCGCCAGGGCGGTGCCAGCGCTGCGGATGTCGCACCGGTCGAGCGCGTCGACGATTTGGCCGACCTGCTGCTGCCCGAGGAGGACGACGACCTGCTCGTCCGCGAGAAGGTCATCGACGTCACCCCGATGACTGAGGAGCAGGCGCTGGTGCAGACCGATCTGCTGGGCCACGACTTCTACGTGTTCGAGAACGCGACGACTGGCCTCATCAATGTGGTGTATCACCGTAAGAATGGTGGATATGGCATCATCAAGCCCCGTATCGAAACACTTGACGAGTAAAATACGTTAACTTGCATGAGTTAACGGCTGGCGGCCATCCCATGCGGGTGGCCGCCTTTTTACGTAAGGAGTCGCTTTGATGGACAAGGCTGCATCCGCCGGCCATTCAGACCGCTGCCGCATCGTCGTCGATACCTGCTGCGACTTTAGCCCCGAGGTCGCCGCGAACCTCGATGTCGATATCCTGGGCTTCCCCTTCATCATCGATGGCGAGGAGCGCACGGACGACATCTGGTCGAGTATCACGCCCAAGGAGTTCTACGACCGCATGCGCGCCGGCGCCCGCGTGTCCACCTCGGCCGTGTCGCTCGGTCGCTATATCGAGTTCTTTACCGAGTGCGCCAAAGAGGGCACGCCCACGGTCTACCTGTGCTTTACCTCGGCGCTGTCGTCGAGCTACAACTCCGCGTGCCAGGCGGCAGATGCCGTGCGTGCCGAGTATCCCGACTTTGAGCTGTACGTTGTCGATAACGCCCTGCCTTGCGCGACCGGTGAGCTGCTGGCGCTCGAGGCAGTCCGTCAGCGCTCGGCGGGCCTAACTGCCAAGCAGCTGGTCGAATGGGCAAACGAGGCCAAGACCTACGTCCATGGCTACTTTACGCTCGAGAGCTTTGACGCGCTGGCGGCCGGCGGCCGCATTCCGCCCGCGGCGGCGCAGCTCACGGCTAAGCTCGACGTCAAGCCCGAGCTCTCCTACGACCTGGCCGGCTCGCTGTCGCTCATCGGTGTCAACCGCGGCCGCAAGAAGGCGCTCAAGTCCATCCTCAAGTCGTTCCGCGAGAACTACGTGCCCGATCGCACTATGCCCATCGCCATCATGACGGCCGATGCCGAGAAGGACGGCGATTGGCTCGAGGCCGCCATCCGCAAGGAGGAAGGCTGCGCCGACGTCACCATCATCCGCAGTTCCGTGGGCCCCACCATCGGCTCGCACGTGGGTCCCGGCATGGTGGCCTGCGCGTTTTGGGGTAAGAACCGCGCCGAGAAGGCCTCGCTTTCCGACCGCATCGCGCGTCGCGTACGTGGCGAGTAGGCGAGCGCTGCGGCCGCAAACGCCCTCAAGTCACTGCCCAAACGCTGGCATCGAGTATTCAACCTGGTAACAACACCCAACCCAAAAGGAAAGGTTTCATGGCAAACAAGCTCTCCGTCGCATTCATCGGCACCGGAATCATGGGTGCCCCCATCGCCGGCCACATCCTGGACGCCGGCTACCCCGTCACGGTCAACAACCGCACCAAGTCCAAGGCCGCCGCGCTTATCGAGCGCGGCGCCGTCTGGGCCGATACGCCGGCCGAGGCCGTGGCGAACGCCGATGTCGTCTTTACCATGGTGGGCTATCCCTCCGAGGTCGAGGAGCTCTATCTGGCGGGCAACGGCCTGCTTGCGTGCACCAAGCCGGGCGCGGTCTTGATCGACCTCACCACGAGCTCGCCCGAGCTCGCCCGTGACATTGCCGAGGCCGCCCAGGTTTCTGGTCGCATGGCGTTTGACTGCCCCGTCACCGGCGGCGAGTCGGGTGCTATCGCCGGCACGCTCACGGCTATCGTGGGCGCTACCGAGAACGACATCGCCCCGGTCCGCGACATCCTTGCCACCTTTGCGGCCAACATCTGCTGCTTCGACGGCGCCGGCAAGGGCCAGGCTGCCAAGCTCGCCAATCAGGTGTCGCTGGGCGCCTGCATGGTCGGCATGGCGGACGCCATGGCATTTGCCGAGCTGAGCGGCCTTGACCTGGAGAAGACCCGCCAGATGATCCTGGGCGGCACCGGTAAGTCCGGCGCCATGGAGAGCCTGGCGCCCAAGGCGCTCGACGGCGACTACAAGCCCGGCTTTATGGTCGAGCACTTCATTAAGGACCTGCGTCTGGCGCTCGCCTACGCCGATGATCGCGAGCTCGCGCTGCCCGGCGCCGACGTCGCCTTTACGCTCTATGACATGCTCGACGCCATCGGCGGCGCCAAGCTGGGTACCCAGGCCATCACGGTCCTCTATAAGGAGGAGGCCGACGCCATTGCCGCCGGTCTGGACTGGTCGCAGTATCGTCCCGAAGAGCATGGCGCTCACGAGGAAGGCTGCGGTTGCGGCGAGCATGGCGACGACCACGAGTGCGGTTGCGGCCACCACCATGGCGAGGACCACGAGTGCTGCGGCGGCCACGGCCATGACGACGGCCACGAGTGCTGCTGCGGCCACCATCACGGGGAGTAGCGCCCATGAGCTGGACGTTCGTGGTGCTTGCGCTGGTGCTCTTTCTCTTTGCGATCTACATCGGCTTTTTGTGCGGCCAGTGGGCGTGCGAAAAGCGCGTCATCACCAAGCGCGACTACTGGATCGCCAATTTTGCAGGTGCGGCGGCAGTCGTCCTGCTAACCTGGGTGTTTTCGCTGTTCCCGCTGGTGCAGTTTGCGCCGATCGGCTGGCTCGGCGGCTTTATCGCCGGCCTTAAGATGAGTTTTGGCGAGTCCGTCGGCCCGTGGCGCAAGCACGACGAGGTCTTTAACGTCAACAAGGCTCACCGCGCCGCCGCCGACGCGGGCGATGCCGAGGAGCGTCGCCGCGCACGCCGCAATGGCGCGGCCGACCGACAGCTCATCTCGGTCACCGATGACAGCAAGGGTGCTGGCAAGCACGCTAAGAAATAGTAAGAAGAGGTAACTATGGCAGAAAACAAGGAAGAACAGCTCACCGACGAGGAGCTGGCACGGCTTCAGCTGGCAGAGGAGAACGAGAACGCCGTCGACCGTCTGGTCAAGGAGCTCGGCTGCCCCACGCGCCGTATCCGTCAGTTTGCCGCCCGCGTGCTGCACCTGCTTGCCGAGCGCGATCCGCAGCGCGTCGTGCCCTGCGTGCCCGCGCTGATCGAGGCACTTGACCGCCCCGAGGCTCAGACCCGCTGGGAGGCCCTCGATGCCCTTGCGGCGCTCGCCACCACCTGCCCCGAGCAGCTGGGCGATGCCTTTGAGGGCGCCGAGACCGCGCTGTTCGACGAGATTTCCTCCACGCTGCGCTATGCCGCCTTCCGCCTGCTGTGCGTGTGGGGCGCCACGAGCGTCGAGCGTTCGCGCGAGGCTTGGCCCATCCTGGACGAGGCTATCCAGTGCTACCACGGCGACCTTGAGTATCGCGATATGCTCGGTTGCCTGTACGAGTTTGGCCAGGGCGAGATCGACGCCGAGGTCGCCGAGAAGCTCGCGCTGCGCCTTAAGTTCGACGCCGAGAACGGCAAGGGCAGCTATCTCAAGGCCCGTTCGAGCGAGATTTGCGAAATGCTTGTTAAACGTTTCGGCCTGAATCTCTCCAAAAAGAAGAAGCGTGCTAGCGTTAAAAAATCTGACGACGCCGAAGACGAGGAGTAACAGATTATGGCGCACGATGTAGTCCTGATTCCCGGTGACGGTATCGGTCCCGAGATTACGCAGGCCATGCGCCGCGTGGTCGAGGCCACCGGTGTCCAGATCAACTGGAACGTCCAGGAGGCCGGCGCCGGCGTCATGGACGAGTTTGGCACGCCGCTGCCCCAGCATGTGCTCGATGCGGTCGCCGAGACCAAGGTTGCCATCAAGGGCCCCATCACCACGCCGGTCGGCACGGGCTTCCGCAGCGTTAACGTCGCCCTGCGCAAGCATTTCGACCTGTACGCCTGCGTGCGCCCCTGCCTGTCGCAGCCGGGCGACGGCTCGCGCTTCCGCGACGTCGACCTGGTCATCGTGCGCGAGAACACCGAGGACCTCTACGCCGGCATCGAGTTCGATGAGGGCGCTGCCGAGGTCGAGGAGCTCTCGCAGCTCGTCGAGCGCTCGGGTCAAAAGACCTTCGCCGCCGATTCCGCCATTTCAATTAAGCCGATTTCCATCGCCAAGAGCCGCCGCATTGTGGAGTATGCCTTTGAGTATGCCCGCCGCTGCGGCCGCAAAAAGGTGACGGCCGTGCACAAGGCCAACATCATGAAGGCGACCGACGGCCTGTTCCTGCGCGTGGCGCGCGAGGTGGCCGCCAACTATCCCGATATCGAGTTCAACGACAAGATCGTCGACGCCACCTGCATGGGCCTGGTCCAGAACCCCAACGACTTCGATGTCCTGGTGCTGCCCAACCTGTACGGCGACATCGTGAGCGACCTGTGCGCCGGCCTGGTGGGCGGTCTGGGCATGGCCCCCGGCTCCAACATCGGTGCCGACTGCGCAATCTTTGAGGCTACGCATGGCTCCGCGCCCGATATCGCCGGCCAGGATATCGCCAACCCCACGGCCGAGATCCTCTCTGCTGCGATGATGCTCGATCACCTGGGCGAGAACGACGCTGCCAATCGCATTCGCGCCGCCGTATCTGCCACGCTCGACGAGGGCGAGCAGGTTACCGGTGACGTGCGTCGTGCCCAGACCGGCTCCGTTGAGGGCGCTGTGGGCACGCAGGCCTTTGCCGATGCCGTTATCGCGCACCTGGTCTAAGGTATGCACGCTGCAAACGCCTAAATAGTACTTAAGTGTTTGCGTATAACCTAAGAATCAATACGCCCGGCGCTCTGCCGGGCGTATTCTATTGAGGACTATGTTTCCTAACAAGGAGTAACTGATATGGGTCTGATTCAAAAGAAGGACGAGAAGGACGAGATCGACGGCATCCAGATCATCGAGCGCGGCGAAGGCCCCGACGGTGATGAGGACGAGAAGATCGACCTGGTCGCCGGCACGTCTGCCGAGCATATTGCCGCCGGCACGACCGCCGAGGAGGAGGACGCTCGCCTGGAGGCAAAGTTCGCCGCGGACGCCGCCGACGAGAACCTCATGCCCGAGGAGCAGGACGAGGATGACGACTCCGACGTGGACGACCACGCTTGTAAGCACAAGAAGACGATGATTGTCGCCTTTGTGGTCGCCATCGTGATCGCTGCCGTGGTCGGCTTCTTTATTGGCAACGGTGGTTTTGGCGGCAAGGGTGTCGGCTCGTCGACCCTGACCGAGGACCAGCTCGATTCGACCGTGGCAAGCTATAGCTACAACGGCAAGAAGAGCGACATCACCGCGCGTGAGGCCATCGAGAGCCAGTACAGCCTCGACACCGTCAAGGACGACGACGGCAACTACACCGCTCCGTCTGCCGACGTTATCCTGTCCTACGTGCGCAACCAGATTCTGCTGGACGCTGCCGAGGACGAGGGCATTACCGTCTCTTCCAAGGAAATGAAGCAGTACGCCGAGGATTCCATCGGCACCTCCGACTACAAGACCATGGCCACGCAGTACGGCGTGTCCAAGGACCAGGCCAAGCAGATCGTCCGCCAGTCCGCGACGCTGCAGAAGCTCTACAAGAAGAAGGTGGGCGATAGCTCCGCAAGCATGCCGACCGCCCCGACCGAGCCTGCTGACGGCAACGAGGAGACCGCGAGCAAGGACTACGCCGACTACATCATCAACCTTGCCGGCGATGAGTGGGATAGCTCAAAGGGCACTTGGAAGGATGCCGACAGCACCTATGCCAAGGCCTTTGCCGATGATGCCTTTACGGCCGATAGCGCTACCTATAAGCAGGCCATGACCGCCTACTATACTGCTTATCAGCAGTATTCCTCGCAGGCTTCGAGCGCCAGCTCCAAGTGGACCGAGTACGCCAACGGCCTCTACGCCAAGGCCAACATCAGCATCTACGGCCTGTTTGCGTAAGGTTTGTCCGACCTTTCGAGTGCGAAGCTGAAATATCTGATGAAACCCCCTAGAACGGACATCGTTCTAGGGGGTTTTGCGTTGTAGAGCCATCTGTTGAGATTGGAAAGGTAGATTGTGTGATCGCGCAAGCGCTCCATCGCGTTTCCCCGATTCATATGGGAAAACAACTGCAAACGATTACAAGTAACCGGTGAACGGTCGAAAACTACCGTTCACCGATAATCTCAAAACTGGTTCTAACTGGTATTAAGTCAAAAAGACCAATTCACATATCTTCACAATGACCTGCAATTTTTCTACACGCTATTTTTAGCCGCCCTGCGTTGTTTAGACACAGGAAAAGATCCGATTTTTTGCCAAAGCATTTCGAAACGGTTTCAAAACCGCAGGTAGAAGTGTTAATGACCGGTAAACGGTCGATTTATCACCGTGAGCGGTGCAAAAACGTTTTACCGTATGAATCAACGAAAGCGATCTCTTCTGGGGTGATATAGTGACAACAACACGTCACGTGGTTACTACCAGTTTAGAAACCACTGGTCTTCAAAGAACGCTTTCTAAGAAGCTTTAAGGGCGAGCGCCCGCTGGCTTCCGAAAATCATCGGACTCAGATTGTACACACCTTCGGAAGGGAAATTTGAATGGTTGGCTTTATTCTTACCGGTCATGGACAGTTCGCACCCGGCCTAGCTAGCGCTATCGCTATGGTTGCCGGCGACCAGCCCGCTTTTACCGTCGTTCCTTTTGAGGGCGACCAGGCTGCTTTCTACGGTGAGGATCTCCGCGCCGCTATTACCGCCATGCGCGAGGAGTGCGATGGCGTGCTCGTCTTTACCGACCTGCTTGGCGGCACCCCGTTCAACCAGTCGATGATGATTGCCCAGGATGTCGACAACGTCGAGGTTCTGACTGGCACCAACCTTCCCATGGTTATTGAGCTTCTGTTCCTCCGCGGCAATGCCACGCTCGCCGAGCTTGGCGAGCAGGCCGTGACCGTTGGCCAGACGGGCGTCACCGCCCAGACGGTCGCATCCGTTGCCGGCTCCGAGGAAGAGGATATCTTCGGCGACGAGGACGGCATCTAATGGCCGATTTCGGAGCCAACGTCCTGAGCTCCTCGGTCGCCCTTTTAGGCCTGCTTGTCATCATGGGCTTGATTTACACCATCTGGTCGCAAATCAACATGAAGAAGAAGCAGAAGTACTTCAAGGAGCTGCACACCGAGCTCAAGCCGGGTCAAGAGGTTCTTTTCGCCGGCGGTATCTACGGAACCGTCAAAGGCATCGAAGGCGAGAAGGTCCAGATCAAAGTCCGATCCGGAGCCGTCGTAGATGTTTCGCGTTACGCGATTCAGGAGATCAAGTAACTGTCGTCAGCAAATAACGAAAGGAAGCTGATCAACATGGCAGAACCCAACATTCTTCTTACCCGCATCGATAACCGACTGGTTCATGGTCAGGTTGCCACCCAGTGGAACTCCACCCTGGGCTCCAACCTCATCCTCGTCGCCAACGACGACGTGGCGTCCAACACCATGCGCCAGAACCTCATGAAGATGGCCGCTCCCGCCGGCGTCGCTACGCGTTTCTTCTCTCTGCAGAAGACCATCGACGTCATTGGCAAGGCGAGCCCGCGCCAGAAGATCTTCATCGTGGCCGAAACACCGGAAGACGTGCTTACGCTCGTCAAGGGCGGTGTGCCTATAAAGAAGGTAAACATCGGCAACATGCACATGTCGGAAGGAAAGCGCCAAGTCGCCACCTCCGTCGCAGTTAACGACGAGGATGTCGCTGCGTTTAAAGAGCTGCAGGAATTGGGGGTGGAGTTGGAGATCAGGCGCGTTCCGAGCACGCCTGTTGAGGACACGAGCAAGCTCTTCTCGTAATCCTCGTGATCCACGTTGTCAGGAGTGAAACCCTGACGTTCTGTACGTGAAATCCAAAGTGCGTACATACATTTTGAAAGGAGGAGCAAGATGGAATACTCGATCATCCAGATCGCTCTGGTCTTCGTCGTCACGTTCATCGCGGCAATCGACCAGTTTGACTTCCTCGAGTCTCTCTATCAGCCCATCGTCACCGGCGCCGTCATCGGTCTTATCCTTGGCGACCTCAACACCGGTCTTCTCGTGGGTGGTACCTATCAGCTCATGACGATCGGCAACATGCCGATCGGAGGCGCTCAGCCGCCTAACGCCGTCATCGGCGGCATCATGGCAGCCATTCTCGCTATCGCCACGGGCCTCGAGCCCAACGCGGCAGTCGGCCTCGCCATTCCGTTCGCTCTGCTTGGCCAGCTTGGCGTTACCCTGGTCTTCACGCTTATGTCCCCGCTTATGTCCACGGCCGATAACATGGCTCACAACGCGGACACCAAGGGCATCGAGCGCCTGAACTACTTCGCCATGGCTCTGCTCGGCCTGATCTTCGCTGTCGTCGTCACCCTGTTCTTCATCGCTGGCGCTACCATCGGTCAGACCATCGCTTCTGCCATCCCGACTTGGCTGCAGACCGGTCTGTCCGCTGCAGGCGGCATGATGCGCTTCGTCGGCTTCGCCGTCCTGCTCAAGGTTATGATGAACCGCGATATGTGGGGCTTCTTCCTCATGGGCTTTGGCCTCGCGCTCATCACCGTTGCCAACGATTCGCTGGCAACCCCTGCTCTGCTCATCCTCGCTCTCATCGGCTTCGGCATCGCTTTCTGGGACTTCCAGCAGCAGACCGAGCTGAAGGGTGCAGCTGTTTCTGACGGAGGTGACTTCGAAGATGGCATCTAATGAGTATGTTATCCCGGAGCACTACGAGGATCTCACTCCTGCTCCGCAGCTCGACCAGAAGACCCTCAACAAGATGGCTTGGCGCTCCTGCTTCCTGCAGGCATCGTTCAACTACGAGCGCATGCAGGCCGCTGGCTGGCTCTACTCCATCATCCCCGGTCTGGAGAAGATCCACACCAACAAGAACGACCTCGCGGCTTCCATGAGCCACAACCTGGAGTTCTTCAACACCCACCCGTTCCTTGTCACCTTTGTTATGGGCATCGTGCTTTCGCTCGAGCAGAACAAGGTTGACATCCCCACGATCCGCGCCGTCCGCGTCGCCGCAATGGGCCCGCTCGGTGGTATCGGTGACGCCCTGTTCTGGCTGACGCTCGTGCCTATCACGGCCGGCATCACCTCCAACATGGCCATCAACGGCAACGCCGCTGCACCGATCATCTTCCTGGTGATCTTCAACGTCGTCCAGTTCGCTCTGCGCTTCTGGCTCATGAACTGGTCCTACAAGCTTGGCACCAGCGCTATTGACGCTCTGACCGCCAACATGCAGGCCTTCACGCGTGCCGCTTCCATCATGGGCGTCTTCGTCGTCGGTTGCCTGGTCGTCACCATGGGTGGCACCCAGATCAACCTCCAGATCCCCAACGGCACCACCCGTGGCCTCTCCGCTACTACCGTGATCGTCTCCGAGAAGGAGGCCGAGAACTTCACCGGTATGGAGGGCATCGATACCGAGACCGCTGAGGCCGGTACCATCGCCATGACCGATAAGGACGGCAACGCCCTTACCGCTTCCGATGCCGACGGCAACGCTGTCGAGTGCGGCGTCACCGATCTGGGCAACGGCATGGAGTCCGTTACCTACGGCACCGTCACCGAGGATCCGGTCAACTTCTCTGTTGCCGACACCCTCAACACCATCGTCCCGAAGCTCGTCCCGCTTATGCTTACGCTGCTGCTTTACTACATGTTCGCTAAGCACAGCTGGACCCCGACCAAGGGCATTCTCCTGCTCTTCGTCCTTGGCATCCTGGGCGCTGGCCCGCTTGGTCTCTGGCCGAGCATCTGGTAAGGCTCTAGCTTGAGGGGTGTGTCCCTACGCGGCTCACACCCCGACCCCTTAAGCCATGTGTATGTTAAAAGCCGCGTGCTCGAAAGAGCGCGCGGCTTTTGTTTTCTTAATGATTCGGGTGTGGCAGACAGATAATGCATAACACCCTAGGTAGTTAGCCGAATTCGAGCAAAAGGGAGGATAGGATGGCGATCGGAGCGCGTAAGCAACCGCTGTACGATCAGCTGGTCGATATTCTGACCGAAAAGATTGACCATGAATATCGCGCCGGTGACATGATTCCTTCCGAGCGCGAACTTTCGGAGCGCTATGGTCTCTCGCGCACTACGGTACGCCTGGCTCTGCAGGAACTGGAGCGTTTAGGACTGGTGGTTCGGCAGCACGGTCGCGGTACCTTTGTGACCGACCGTTCGGCAAAGGCAACCAATCTTATGCAGTCCTACAGCTTTACCGAGCAGATGCGCGCGATGGGTCGAGAACCCGAGACCACGATTCTCGAGTTTTGCGAGATGGAGGCCGATAAGAATCTGGCCGAGCATATGGGATTGCGCATCGGTGATCGCATTTTTAAGCTCAAGCGCCTTCGCTCTGCCGATAACATGCCCATGATGGTCGAACGCAGCTATCTACCGGTTCGTCAATTTCTGTCCCTAAAGCGACCGCTGCTGGAGCGTAAGCCGCTTTACGATGTGATTGAGCAGGACTTTCAGCAAAAGATACGCGTGGCCGAAGAGGAGTTCTATGCGAGCATAGCCCGTCCCACCGATGCCCACCTTTTGGGAATTGTCGAGGGCTCGCCTGTGCTCGATTTGGTCAGGACTACGTATAACGAGTCAAACGAGGTTGTGGAGTATACACTCTCGGTTGCTCGTGCCGATCAGTTTAAATACAAGGTTTACCACCAGCGTAGCAACTAGTGTCCGCATCGTTTCCATATGGTGATTCTTTGCATTTAACTGGTTACTACCAGATAACCAACCGAAGTGTATAATTGCACGTCAGAGGATTACTTCTAGAGAGAGGTATTAGAAATGTTCGAGAAGAGTGTCGAGGAGCTCACCGAGCTCGGCGCCCAGATCACCACTGCCGAGATTGCTCAGCAGCCCGAGCTTTGGCGTGATACGCTCAACATCTATCGCGAGAACAAGGAGGCCATCGAGGCCTTCCTGGCCGAGGCTCGCGCTATGGGCGAGGGCCGTCTGTCCGTTGTCTTCACCGGTGCCGGTACGTCCGACTACGTTGGCGATACCTGCGCCCCGTACCTGCGTCACGCTGGCAACACTGATCTCTACGACTTTAAGCCCATCGCCACGACCGACATCGTGAGCGCCCCGCGCGACTTCCTGCGCGCCGAGGATCCCACGCTCGTGGTTTCCTTTGCCCGCTCTGGCAACAGCCCCGAGAGCCTTGCTGCCGTTGCCGTTGCCAAGGAGCTCGTCCACAACGTCAAGTTCCTCAACATCACCTGCGCTCCCGAGGGCAAGCTCGCCGTCGAGTCTGCCGATGATCCCAACGCGCTGACGCTGCTCATTCCGCGCGCCAACGACAAGGGCTTCGCCATGACCGGTTCTTATTCCTGCATGACCCTGCTCTCCACCCTTATTTTCGACACTGCCTCTGACGAGCAGAAGGCCGAGTGGGTCGAGACCATCGCCAAGATGGGCGAGGAGGTCATCTCCCGTGAGCCCGAGATCGCCGATTACCTGGCTGGCGACTTCAACCGTGTGACCTACTTGGGTTCTGGCTCCTTCGGTGGCCTTGCCCAGGAGAGCCAGCTCAAGATCCTCGAGCTCGCTCACGGTCTGGTCGCTACTTCCTACGACACCTCCATGGGCTATCGTCACGGACCTAAGTCCTTCGTCGACGATAAGACGCTCGTCTTCGTGTTCGTCAACAACGACGCCTACACCCGTCAGTACGACATCGACATCCTCAACGAGATCGGTGGCGACGAGATCGCTCAGCACACCATCGCCGTTCAGCAGGAAGGTGCCACCGTCTATGAGGGTGAGTCCTTCACCTTTAAGGGCTACGAGGCACTTCCCGAGGGCTACCTTGCCCTGCCGTTCGTGATGTTTGCCCAGGCTATCAGCCTGCTCAACTCCGTGCGCGTGGGCAACACGCCCGATACGCCGAGCCCCACCGGCACGGTCAACCGCGTGGTCAAGGGTGTGACGATTCACCCCTTCACCGCTTAATCGCGTCCCCCTGTAAGGGCGCCCGTCCGCTCATAACGGCGGGCGGGCGCTTTTTGTTTTTACATGGACCGGGTATAAGCATTACCACAGTCAACTGCTTTAGAAGCAAGGAGTGCATATGAGCACGTACGCAATTAAGGCTGACAAGTTCTTCTTGCCGGCAGGCCCGCAACTGGGCGGCTATCTTATGGTCGAGGATGGGGTTTTTGGCGCCTGGCAGGCCGACGAGCCCTCTTGCGAGATCAAGGACTACACGGGATCGTGGATCGCACCGGGTATGGTCGATACTCACATCCATGGCTTCTATAACCACTCGACTACCGATAACGATCCCGAGGGCATTGATATCAGCTCGACCGAGCTCGCCCGTCGCGGTACCACCAGCTGGCTGCCCACGACGTTCACCGATGGCGTCGAGCAGATCAAGGATGCCTGCGCCGCCATCGCCCAGGCGGACGAGGGTCGCGGCCCTGACTTCTGCGGTGCTCGCATTCAGGGCATCTATCTGGAGGGCCCCTTCTTTACCATGAAGCACGTGGGCGCGCAGAACCCCGCTTATCTTATCGATCCCTCCGAGGAGGTCTTCGATCAGTGGCAGGAGGCTGCGGGCGGTCGCATCGTCAAGAGCGCCATGGCGGCCGAGCGCGACGGTGCCGCTGCTTATGCGGCTGCTCTGAATGCCAAGGGTGTGGTGACCAGCATCGGTCACTCCGACGCCACCTACGATGAGTGCATCGCCGCCATCAACGCCGGTGCCAGCTGCTTTACGCATACCTATAACGGTCAGCGCGGGCTGCATCACCGTGAGCCCGGTGTCGTGGGCGCTGCCATGTCCACGCCCGAGACCTACGCCGAGATCATCTGTGACGGCAAGCACGTTAACCCTGCCGCCATCAAGGCGCTGCTGCAGGCAAAGGGCTGGCAACACACGGTGCTCATCACTGACTGCCTGGGCTGCGGCGGCATGCCCGAGGGCAGCTACACCAGTGGTGGCATGGACGTCATCATGAAGGACAACCTGTGCTGGCTCGCCGACGGCAAGAGCATTGCCGGCTCGGTGCTCACGCTTGCCCAGGGCGTCAAGAACATCGTTGACTGGGGCATCGCCAGCGCCGATATCGCCATTCGCATGGCAACCGAGGTGCCGGCACGCTCCGCGCACATCGAGGATAAGTGCGGCAGCATCATGCCGGGTCGCGACGCCGACTTTGTCGTGTTCGACCATGAGCTTACCCTCGTCGAGACGTATGTTGGCGGCCAGAGCGTCGGCAACGCCTTTACCGAGTAACGATAGAAAAAGACGGCGGGCCCGAATCTGCTCGGACCCGCCGTATGGGTTAAACGCTCAAAAGCACCTTCACAGTTACAGCTTGTTAGCGATCTTCTTTGCCGTGCGCTTAACGCCGGCCACCAGGCCTCCTGCAGGATGCTCCTTCTCGTATGCTAGACGCTTCTCACGTTTGGCGTACTCTTCGACGATGATATCGCCGTACTCATCTTCGATCTTGTCGAAGAAGTCGACGGCGCCCTTAATTTCCTCAGCGGTCGGGTGTCCCTTTTGGACACCGCCGGCGAGTTTGAACGGCCCCCACGTATCAAAGCCGGGGCAGCCGTAGACACCCATAAAGATGGCCTGCCTCATGCGGCAGATGCCATCGATATCCTTGCCGTACCACTTGTTTTTGCCACCGTAGGTCATAAGGCCAAACACCTTGTCCTGCGGCTGCAGCACGTTGGTCAGTACACGTGCCATATCCTTGTCGATCTCGGAGTAATAGATGCCCGTGGCGACGCCGATTAGATGATATTCGTGCAGGTTGGGGTACTCGTTTTTGCCGAGTGACTTCACGTCGAGGGTATCGATCTCGGGGTGCGCCTCGACGATGGCGTCCACGAGCTTTTTCGTATTGCCGTGATGGCGCGAGGCGTAGAGGATGATGGTTCGCATAAGAAGGCCTTTCAGCTGTAATTGCATCAATGTCTGTATGGTACCCCGTTACATGGCTGGGATACCGGACGCATCGATGAACGTGCGGGTTTGTCCTTTGGTCAGGGCCGAGACGGGTACTTGCGAGCAAAAAGCAGTTGTTCGAAAGGATGGGCAATGGAATACGCTCTCTCCAACGATTCGATTTCTATTAAGGTGTCCACGGCTGGTGGTTCGTTTACCTCGATCGAGGCCGGAGGTCGCGAGTATCTGTGGCAGGGCGATCCCGCCGTGTGGTCCGGCCAGGCACCGATTTGCTTCCCGATTTGCGGAGGCTTGCGCGATAACAACGCCATGACGTTTGCCGGGCATCATGTAAAGCTCGCTCGCCATGGGTTTGCGCGCAAACAGGAGTGGAAGCTGCTGAGCCAGAGCGAGAACGAGCTGGCGATGTGCCTGGCTTCGGAGGATAACGCCGCGCTGCTGAGCGATTATCCGTATCCGTTTAAGCTTGTCGCCCGCTATACGCTCGAGGACGCTGCCGTGCGCGTTTCCTATGAGGTCACCAACGAGGGCACCGAGGACATGCCGTTCTTTATTGGCGGTCATCCCGGCTTTAGGTGTCCGCTCGATGAGGGCGAGGCCTATACGGACTACGAGTTGCGCTTTGAGAAGGACGAGGCTGCGGAGCTCTGCACCGCCGTCCCCTCGACTGGCTTGATTGACGTGACCAATCGCTCCAAGAACCCCATGGTGGGAAAGACGCTGCCTCTGTCACATGAGCTCTTCGATTTTGCGGAGACCATCTTTGACGTGCTCGAGAGCCGTCAGGTCACGCTTTCCAAAAAGGGCGAGGACAAGGGCGTCCGCCTGAGCTTTGAGGACTTCCCATATCTCATTGTGTGGAGCAAGCCCGAGGGCGATTTTGTGGCGGTTGAGCCCTGGGGCGGCCTTTCGACCTGCTCCGATGAGGACGACGTGCTTGAGCATAAGCGCGGCTGCCTTGTCGCCAAGCCCAAGGAGACCGTCGTTCGCTCGTTCACGATTGAGATTCTGTAATTCCGTTTTGTCGACTCGTATCGCGAGGCATAAGGAGCCTGCGAGATAAGGAGCTAAAAATGATCCTCACCGTTACGATGAACCCGTCTGTCGATACGCGCTATCAGCTCGATGAGCTCATTATCGACGACGTCAACCGTGTGACGCCCGAAAAGACCGCCGGCGGCAAGGGCCTCAACGTGGCCCGTGTACTGGGTCAGCTGGGCGACGACGTTGTGGCAACCGGTCTGCTCGGCGGCCACATGGGCGCCTACATGGCCGAGCTCATGGACGCCAACGGTATTAACAACGACTTTGTGCCCATCAAGGGCGAGACCCGTATTTGCCTCAACATCCTCCACGCCGGCAACCAGACCGAGCTGCTCGAGAGCGGCCCGACAATTGCCCCCGAGGAGCTCGATGCCTTTACCGCCAAGTTTACCGAGCTTGCGGGCAAGGCCGACGTCGTCACTATTTCGGGGTCGCTGCCCCGCGGTGTCGAGGCAGACTACTATGCCAAGATCACGGGCATTGCCGAGAACGCCGGCGCCAAGGTGCTGCTCGATACCTCGGGTGCTTCGCTCGAGGCCGCCCTTAAGTCCGAAATTAAGCCCGAGCTGGTCAAGCCTAACTTGACCGAGATCAACGGCCTTCTGGGCACGAGCTTTACCACCGACGATGTGGACGAGCTCCGCGCCGCGCTTGCCTCTGATGCCCGCTTCTCCGATATCCCCTGGGTCGTCGTGTCCATGGGCGCTGCCGGCTCCGTTGGCTTCCACAATGGCCGTGCGTTCCGCGCAAAGACGCCCGATATCCCTGCCGTTAACGCCACGGGCTCTGGTGACTCCACTATCGCAGGCTTCGCACATGCCATCGCTGCTGGCGCAGACGACGAGACGGTGCTGCGTACCGCCAACACCTGCGGCAAGCTCAACGCCATGGATCCCATGACTGGCCACTTGGTTATGGATCGTTGGGACGAGGTCTACAACGGCGTTGTCGTGACCGAGCTGTAAGGGCTTGGGCGTCGGCCCCGGCATCGATTGCTAGCTCATGTCGACGACAAGTGCGATAGCATTATGTCGGGGCGCGACGCCGACGTTGTCGTGTTCAATCCCGACCTTACCCTGGTCGAGACGTATGTGGGTGGCAACAGCGTCGGTAATGCGTTTGCCGAGTAGCCGCCAAAGAAGCGATCCGAGAGGGGATTTAGATGATTTACGGTGCATTGGGCGATATCGAGGAGTACCGCGGAATGCTCAAGGGCCTCGACGTGCTGATCGACTGGCTCGAGGAGAACGATCCGGCGAAGCTCGAGGTCGGCAGCCATCCGATTCTGGGCGACAAGGTCTTTGCGAACGTCATGGCTCCCACGACGCGTCCGGAGGCCGAGGCTCACTATGAGACGCATCAGCGCTATCACGACCTGCAGATCGACGTCGAGGGTCGCGAGGCCTTTAAGGTTGCCACGGGCAGCCTGACGCTGGTCCAGGAGTTCGACGAGAAGGACGACTACGATCTGGTCGATTCCGACGCCTCGATCGCCGGCGATCTTGCTGACGACAAGTTTGCGCTGTTTGTTGCCGGCGAGCCTCACATGCCCACGCTCGAGTTCCCGGGCGATGGCGCGCAGCCGGTCAAGAAGATTTGCTTTAAGCTGCTTGCAGATGCTTACTGGGAGGAGTAGCGCGCTGCTCGGCTGAGCTGTTCGTGTTGCGAGCGTTATCCCTTGGGGGAGCTCGCTTGGGCCCCGCTGATCGCGGTTCCTTTGGGGATTGCGGTTGGCGGGGCTTTTGTTGAGTAGGGGAGTTTCCGGCGGCGTTGTGCTTGGATTGGCGGATGCGCGCCCGAAATCGGCAACAAAAAAGCCGCCAGAAGGCGGCTATCTTGTGCAATGGAGCCAGCGACCGGGCTCGAACCGGTGACCCCCGCTTTACGAGTACGTGAATTCGGCATTTGACGAGATGAAGCCAATTTCACTGAATTTAAAAGAAGCGCAGGTAAAAATAGGTAATTAGCAATTATCGAGCTAGCTATTAGAATCATATTTCCCACTCTTTTCACCTCTGGTTGGACTTGAAAGAGTGAAAAATTTCAGTTAGGCTGTCGGGCGAAGCCTTTAAAGCTTCGACCGACAGCCTAACTGAAAATCAGCGAGGGATACGATTGCAGGGCACGATAAAAAAGACCGCTCGAGGGACATCGGAATGCATCGATAAGACCAAGGGGGTCTATCGGATTTACTTTTCTCTAGGAAAGGATCCGGAGACGGGACGGTACCGTCGTAGTCCATCGCGTAGGGTTCATTGCAGAAGCAAGAACCCGAAAAACTGGCCGAGCGAAGTTGCCAAGGCGCTAGAAGCCTATAGAGCTGAGCTCGAGGGTGCTTCCAGCCGGGATAATGGCCCCCTTGGTTTATCGGATTACGCAGACAGGTTTCATGCAAATAGAGAGTCGACCATGGGGTCACCACTTGCTTATGAGCGCGAAGGTTTGGATATCCGTCACATACGCGAGCTGTTTGGCAATCCTGATCTCGATCGGCTTAGATCGGATGACATTCGCGCTGCGTATGCCAAGGCCAGAAAAGAACGCCGATTCAGCGAGAGTGAAATTCGCCGCATCCACATCAAGCTCAAACAGATAATGGAAGATGCCGTTGATAACGACCTTGTGGGCAAGAATCCTTGCAGGGGAGTGAAGCTGCCTAAACAGAATGTCGAGGCTCGTAAGGCGCTGAGCGCCGAAGAGGCGGCAAGGCTGCTCACGGTCCTTTTGGAGGAGAAGCCGTCTTCCTTTATCACGTGCACGATGCTTCTGCTTCTCTGTGGTTTGAGGAAGGGGGAGGCCCTTGGTCTCTCATGGGAGGATTATGACCCCGAGGCCAAGACTCTGAGGATAGTAAAGCAATATACGAACGACAGGACGTTGAGGCCGCCCAAATCGAAGATGAGTAGGCGCAAGATTTCGATAGGGAATGAACTTGCCGATTATTTGGACAGGTGGAAAGTCATCCAGCGGAGCGAGTTCAACTCCTTTGCGGTGGGCCAGACTGGAGAAACACCCATTGTCCATTCCATTGGTGTCGTCGATGCCGCCGGCGGCAAACGGGCTCTAGTGACCCGGATGGATGGACATAACTATTCGAGGGCGTTTAGGCTCTTTGCGGCGAAAAACGGCTTCGGTGCTTTTGAGGAGAGTAGGGAAGTCGTCGGGAGTGACGGCGTCAAGCGTACCCGCTATACGGGCTACAACGGACTGAAGCCTCATGAGCTGAGGCATACGCAGGCGACTTTGCTCGTCGGAGCCAATGCCGATATCAAAACGATCCAAGCGCGTTTGGGCCATGCCAGCCCATCTACGACGCTGTCTATCTATAGCCACTTTATTGAGGCAAATGACCAGAAGGCCGCGTCTGCGTTGGACAATCTGCTGAAAGGCTAGAAAAGAGGCCCTATCGGGCCTCTTTTCTAAGCGACATTGTTTCGGTAGATCATCGCGCCGTATGGCGGCTCCAGCTCCATTGACTGGTAGTAGCTGGCATCCAGAACGTTGAAATAGCAGATGATGGGGGCGGTTAGGTGCTCGTCCATATTTAGGTAATGCCCCTCGTCGTCTGTGACCAGCTTGACCTCGTCGCGGATCACATCGGCCATGCGGGGCCAGAGCTTGGTTGCGCGCTGCAGTTTGTCTTTTTGGCTATAGTCACCATTGTGGAAGAAAACAAAATGGGGCGCGTCGTACTTTGCTCCGCCGCGAATTTCGATTATTCCGACCTGGCTGCACGATTCTGCGCAATCTTCCGGCTCCAGAAGCGTCCATGACGAGGGAAAGACCGCGTAGTCGCCGCCCGAAAGGTTGATGCGCCTCATGCCCTGGGGCTCCTCTGCCTCTTTATAGTAGAGGGATAGATGGTCGTAGAGGCGCTGGAACTGTTCACGTTCCAGCTCTTTAGTGCTAAACGTCAGCTCTTCCGTCCCGTCGATGGGAAGGGCCCTCATCTCGTTAGTGATGAGTCGGATCTCCTTGGCACAAGCGTCCTCCAGGACTTTTGCAAATCGGGGCGTAAGCCCTGTAAGCAAATTGCAAAGGTAGTCGATCGCCTCGCCGGTGCTCCTGATCGATTCAGGGTTCTTACGGCGCAGCTCTTCGATTTTCCTGGGTGTGGTTTCCAGAACAGTAGTTCCGTACTTAATCTTTTTCATCTTGCTTCCGGATAATGGTAAACGGCCCATGGCAACTCCAATCTCTGTATATGATTGTAATTCAGCTAGACATAAAAATCTATATTGTTCGAAAAAAGGTTCGAAAGACAATTAGATATAGAAGACGAATCGTTGTACGAAATGCTATAATGGTGTTAAGCAAAAGCCTGACCAGCTTGTCGGAAAGGAGTTATTTAACTTCGGTCGTTGATTTAAAAGCCGCCCGCCCCTCCCCCTTCGTCGCCAAACTTAGATAGGGAAGGGCGAGCCAGCATGAAAGGATTCTACCATGATGATTGGAGAACCCGAACCGTACGTTGCCGTACAGGCATTACCTGCGGTTTCCTCTGGCCCCGACTTGGGACACGAACGCCTTCTCGGCATTTCCGATGTCAGCAACATGACCGGACTCAGCCCGGTCACCGCATCGAAGCTCATGAAGGAGAGCGGGCGCGCGATTGCGTTGCATCGCCGCATTTACATCCTTGAATCGAGCTTCTTTGCATACCTCCATGAGTTGGAGGTGAGCGGTCCGTGTCGTTGGTAGAACCGATGAGCGAAGGCCTGGATAAGACCGCGCTTGACATCCTGAGCAATAGGCCGCTCGGCCATATCGAGCACCGTAAGCTCGACGCCCTTCTTGGCGGCGTGCGCCAATACCTGTGCATCGTGCCGGGTGGCCCCGGCACTGGCAAGACTACCTTTATGCAGCAAATCGCCGACGGATGGGCCATTGCTGGCCATCCGGTGGTCATCTTTGAGGGCGAGCTCGGGCGAGACAGCATGCTCGCGAAGAGCCTCACCCGCATCTCGGGCGGCGAGCTCACACACGACGACATGAGCGGCGACGGCATGTCTGAGGACAAACGCGGGCTCTTCAAGAAGGTTCTCGATATCTACGCCCGCAGCATCGCCGAGCGAATGTTTATCGCTGCCGGGGAGATTAAGAACGCCGAGATGAAAAGGACGATCGAGGAAGTCGCGGGCAAATTCGGCGAGCCGCCGTTGGTCATCGTCGACTACGCCCAGATTGTCTCGCTGCCCCAAGACCTTCGCATCGCTGATGAGCGCATCGGTCTTAAGCTCGTCGCTTCCGAGCTCCGCAGGATTGTGGATGAGACCCATTGTCCACTCTTCGCTATCTCATCAATTAACCGCGTCAACTACGACAAGCAGACCACCGGGCTTCAAGCGATTGGCGGTTGTAATATGTTCGAGTACTCGGCGGATCTCGTGATGTCCCTTTCCATCAAAGGTGATAAACCAGATGAGCGCAACGCGAATATGATGGAGGAAAAGCGGCCTGTCATCGCCTCTGTCACTAAAAACCGATACGGGTCATGCGGCGTCGTTGAGTTCGAGTTCAACGCCCCCGCCGCGACGTTCACCGAGATCGGTTAACCATGGAGCCCGGGCCCTGCATCGGCAGGTACCGGGCGCCCAACCCATGCTTGTCGTCCGACGAGCTCGCGCGCGCCGAGAACAGGGACCTTCCTTTGCTCTCGGCAGCCGAGCTCATTTGGGAACGGGAACGCCTGCTCGATGCTCTTGATATCTATAGGGATCAATGGCGGCCATACCGTATATATCTCGGAACATTGCCGGGAGTTCCCTTTGATGTATGGGCACGGGCGAGGATTGGGCGCATCGGTCGGATGCTCCAAGCAATTTCAACTTAATAAAAGGGGCGGGGTCGATGCGTCGGCCCCGCCCGGAATGGACGGTTATGACTTCCATGAACGCGCATATCAACGTACGGATGAGCGAGGCGCAGCGTAGGGCTATCGAGGAGAAGGCGGCGGCCATGAATATGCCAGCGTCCACCTTCATGCGTGACGCCGCCCTGCTCTGCGGCGAGAAGCCGGTCAGGGTCGCCGACACGGGGGAGCTTGCCGGCATCAGGACCGAGCTGAAGAAGATCGGCACGAACCTCAACCAGGCGGTCCGCGCCCTTAACACCTACGGGTCCGACCCGATCGTCCTCAACAACCTCAATCGGGCGACTTCAATCGTCTCGACCGCGGTGGGCTGGGTCAACGACCTGCTCGCCTGCGCAAGGGGGTAGGTGGTCCACATGAAGGAGAAGCTGGTCATGGCGCTGGCTTTCGCGGCGCTGCTTACCGCGGGGCTTGCGCCCCTTGTCGCCATCCCCCTCGATTGCGTGGTCCTCGGACTTCCGATCGAGCTGAGCTCAATCGGATTCGCCCTGAGCGTGGATAGCATCATTTGGTGGTGGGTCAACGTGGCGCCCCATTGCATCCCGGGCTGCCTCGCCTCGTTCGCCCTGTTCCTGTCGATATTCTTGCTCATGCAGCTATCGGCCTCCTCGAAGGAGCGGGCCACCGATGGAGGCGTGTTCGGGGAGGCGCGGGTGAAAACGGGGCCCGAGACCATCCGGGGCTCGGAGATTTGGGATGGGCACGGACAGCCTAAAAGCAGGGGATTCGTGTACGGGTTCGAGAAGACGTTGTTCGGCTCCAGGTATCTGTTCGAGCCGAGACGTCATATGTTCCTCGATGGCTCGACGGGCGCAGGAAAATCCAGGTCGATTCTGATCCCGACAATCGACCTGCTGACGTATGGGGCGGATGACGGGGAATCGATACCGCAGACCATCATCGTGTCCGACGTGAAGAGCGAGCTCATCGAGTTGACGGGCGATGAGTTGGAGCGTCGCGGCTACCGGGTGCTTCTGCTGGATGCCCAGCATCCCGAGAGGAGCGACACGTTCAATCCCCTGGAGATGGTCGATAGGCTTGCGAGCGGGGGAGACCTGCCGGCGGCGGAGCAGGCCGCGGACGCCGTCGCCCGTACGCTAATCGCGGGGGAGGCCGATGCGAAGGCGACCCACTGGACGGAATCCGCGCGGTCGCTGCTGGCGGCGACGATCATTCTGACCGTACTGGACGAGGGCTGCCCGCGGAGTTGCAGACACCTCGCAACGGTCTACCACATCATATGCCTGGGGACGGAGGGTGCCGGCGAGGACCCGTGCGAACCCCTGAAAGGCCTGTTCCGCTCCCTGCCGCAGGGGCACCCGGCCCGCTCGCGCGCCTCGCAGTTCATCTCGAGCGGCGGCAACGAGCTGAGGAGCATCGTCTCCACCCTGAAGGTCAACCTGAGGATTTATGCGTCGGCGCCGATTGCGCGCATGACCTCGGGCAACGATATCGAGCCGGGGAGAATCCTGGGCGAGAAGACCGCGCTATTCCTCCATGTGATGGACGAGGGCTCTCCCTACAACGCGATCGCGGCGGTCCTGTTCGAGCAGCTCTATTCCGCTGTGTATTCCATCGCGGACGCATCCGGCGGCAAGCTGCCGAGGCCCGTGTCCATCCTCGGTGACGAATGGGGGAACCTGCCGAAGGTCGAGTGCCTGCCGAGCCTCCTCAGCCTCGGGCGCTCGTACGACCTGTTCTGGATGGGTGCGGTCCAGAATATCTCCCAGCTCAACAAGTATGGCGAGCGCGACGGACGGAAGAAGATCCTGGCGAACTGCGGCGTCAAGGTCGCCATGAAGCTGGGCGAGGCCGAGGACCGCCAGTATTTCACCGAGCTTGTCGGGAAGACGACGCGGCACACCATGGGAACCAGCTCGAGCAGGGGGCCCTCGGGCGGCACGGGGTCAACATCCTACAGCGAGCATGCCGACGACCTGATCCACCCCTGGGAGTGGACGGAAATGTCCCCCGACAAGGACGGCGTGATCGTGGTGAAGACCGCGGAGAACGGCGTGGGCAGGGGCCATGCGGGATGTTTCCGGGCGCCCGTCTGCGATTGCACGCGGATGCCGACGAAAGGGCATTTCGACCTGGGGACGCGCGAGCACGAGACGGCCAAAAGGATGGAATACCAGGCCAGGCTGGTATCGAGGCGGGCGGGCCGGACGGACGGCGTCGATCTGTGGGCCCCCGAATTCGAGGAAGGGCCCGCGGAGGCGCCTGCTTCCGATGGATGGTCCGGCCTCTTCGTCGACTGACGGTGGACTTCGAGGGGAGTCGAAAGATGACCGCAATCAAGCAGACGAGCGTCATGAGCAGGGAGCACCTCCGGAACCTCAGGCGCTATTTCGATTGGGACAGGGAGAAGGTCCTAGACCACGATACCCAGCACATCGTCAACGAGGGCCGCTGGTTCGAGGAGATGGATGCGACCCGGGAGGCGGCCGGGCACAACCGGCCCGGGAAGCAGGGCGCGAGGTGCACGTACATGCAGCATCAGGTGATCGGTTTCAATCCGGATGAGTGCTCCTGCAACGGCGGGCCGATGACGCCTTCGCGCTGCATGGAGTATGCGAGGGACTATATAGCCAGGCGCTATCCCAACCAAGAGATCGTGATCGTGCTGCACGAGGAGAGGTGCAAGTCGGACGGCTCGGCCCGATTCGCCGCCCACCTCGCAATCAACAGGACGGACCTCGAGACGGGGCGGCGCCTGAACGACGGGCCGGCGAGGGCGGCGGCGAAATCCCGCGTGGGGACGGTGAGGGACCTCGATGCGGAGTACGGCCTGAGGCAGCTCGAAAGGGGCCTCTCGAACTCGCGGGTGCACGCGCGCCAGCCCGGTCGCGAGGAACGCGAGATGGCAAAGAAGGGGCGGTCCGGCAAGTCCGAGAACGCAAAGGTCCGGGCGATCATCGCCCAGAGGGCGGAGGAGGTCGGGAGGCTCAAAAACTGCCCCGATCGCTTTGGGGAGTTTGCGAGACTGCTGGAATCGGACGGGATCGAGGTCGCCCGCTCCAAGCGGGGGGCGCTGCAGTACCGCTACCACTCGAAGTCCCTCGGCAAGACGCGGAAGATCAACGGCGCGAGGCTCGGCTACGCCGTCAACCGCTCGACCGGGCGGATCATGAGGTTCACGGCAAGGGGGATCGACCTTGCCATGCGGGCGGCCTGGGAGCTCGCCCGCGAGGGCGCGGATGACGGAAGGGGCAGGGATTGACTTTTGTTACCGTCAATGGGAAATCGGTCAATTGCGCTACTGTAAATTACCCAACGGAGTCACTCCGTTTACCCAACTTCGACAACGCCGCCCCAACCGCCCTACGGCCCTCTCTTCCTCTCCGCCGGGGCATCCTTGAGCCTGTAGGACCTACCCGTGATGCGCACCATGTGGCGGTAATGGAGATTGCAGCGTGAAGCGATGTTTCAGGACGCGTCGGTCTACATGGCCGGCGTGTCTTTGTGTCCGATTGTCCGTGCGGGCTGTAGAAACCGTTCCGTGGCCACGTGCGAAAAGCCACTCGTTGTCTCGCGGCTACACAATGTCCATTGCGCCCCGATACCACACGACCACACCGATAATGCGAACACGTCTACGATCCAGAATGAGGTCGGGTGCAGTCGAGTCATAGCTGTGCGTCGAAAGCACGATCGTGTTGTTTCCCATGCTGTACCTGCGAATCAGCACGCGGACGGCGTCGATGGCCGCCACCACCGTACAGCCGTTGTATGGCTTCACGTCTGGGTCGACCAGCAGCAGCGTGCCTTGGGGATACAGCAGCGTCATGTCCTTGTTGTTCATCTGCACGTACGCGGCGTGCAGATGCCTCTCTGCTATGTCGGAGGGGGTGAGCGTGGCGCCTACGCTTTGCAACGAGGTCCCATTTCCCGATCGCTTGATTCGCAGGATGGGAAACGCGTCGCGAGTTTGCGGGTTCAACCCCTCGCCCTTGGCGGAGCGTAGGGCCTCTCGTGCGGCAAGTCCTATGCTGTCGCTTAAGATGTCGTCTTCCGTCACACCGTACAGCTTGACCATCTTTTGGATATGTCTCGGTCGAATCGCCGTACGGTTTTTCTCCCATCGGCATACGGTTTCTTTTGCAACACCAAGGTCGCGGGCAAATTCGGCCTGAGTGAGCCCCAGCTGCTCGCGCAGGAGAGCTATGTTGCTTCCCTTGTCCATTAGTCCAGCTTGCGAACAAGTGGCATGCACAGGCAGCTGGGGCCACCAAACCCGCTCGTCAACTCGTCGAGGGAAATCTCTATGAGGTCGAAGCCGGCTCGTGCGAGCTTGCGGTTCATGATGGCGTTGTTGGCCGAGACGCACAGCTTATTGGGGGAGAGCACGAGGGTTTCCACGGCGGCTCCCTCTACGGTCCTGTTGAAGCTTGGGGTTTCGCACGATATTGTTCGCACGCTGGGTACATCGGCAACCAATGCCAACAGCTGGTCCAGGTCGCAGTCGAGCGATACGACCGTGCAGGTGCCTTGCTTGCGGCCGCGTTCAATCTTGTATGCGTGAAGGTTCTCGCCGATGGCACGGTCGACCACGAAGGTCTCGGGGCCGATACGGTTGAGGTACGTATCTAGGTGGATGCGCGTACCGTTCTCTTCCACCTCGACGACGTACACGGTGTCGACGGTGCTTTGCGGGTTCCAGAGCAGCGAGGCCGCGAGTACATCGATCGCCGCCGCTTCGGTGCGTTGCGACATGCCCACGAGCACGGTCTTCTCGTCCATGTTGAGGATGTCTCCGCCCTCGATATGGAAGGAACTCTCGGGCTCGAACCACAGGGGAGTGTCTTTAAACATGGGATGATGGCGGAAGACGACGGTGTGGAGCGTGGCCTCGTGGTTGCGATCGTTCCAGTACATGTGGTTGCAGCATACGCCGTTGCCCACGACCACAGACGGGTCGCGGGCAAAGAACAGCGTGTTCATGGGGTTGACCATGAGCCCGTGGGGATTGAAGCCCATGCCGACTGCCTGCGCGAGCGAAGAAGTCGCCGTGGGTAGGTCGAGCACGTCCTCGTAGCGCATGCCGGCGAGCATCATGTTTACCAGATTTGTTGCGGATGTAGCCTTCTCAAGATAGGCACGCAGGGCGCCTAGCAGCTCGTTGCCGCTCACGCTGCAGGTGCTGAGGAACGACTCGGTCAGCTCGCGCCGTGCCTGCTCGTCATGCTCGACGGTTTCGATCACGAGGTCCTTAAGGTATACAACCTCTATGCCGCTGTCCTCGAAAGCTTTAACCAGGTTGCGGTGCTCTTCGATCGCCTTGTCGTAGTCGAAGCTCGTGCGTGTGGGGCGCAGCGCGAAGACGCTGCTGAACTCATCGGACGTAAAGCTCGCCGTCTCGATACCGGGGGAGTGGACCAGGACCTTTTTGAGCGTCCCCGTTTCGTTGACGACGTGCAGTGCGTTTTGCATACCTATCTCCGTACCTCGTGCATCTGTATATAGGCACTGTAGCGCAATGCCATACCGTAATGTTGCCTAGTGCTGGTTAATTGACATTATATATCAATCGTTATTTTGCGTATTGACGTTTAACATCAACCTAGCTGACGCTTGCCGCCGCAAACGGTGCCATCGGGCGCAGCGCGTGCGGCGCGTGTGACGCGATGTCCAACAATGGACTCACGTCAAACAGGCGCTGCGGCGCCGTGGATAGAAGCAATAAGGAGGAGACATGGCTGAAGAAAAGAAGAAGTTCCAAGTGCCTCATGTCTACACCATCATCTTCGCGTTGATGGTGGTGTTCGCGGCCCTCACGTGGCTCGTCCCCTCGGGTGCCTTCGAGCGCACCGAGGTCGCGGGTCGTGAGGTCACCGTGGCCGGTACCTATCAGGAGGTCGACAAGGTCTCCGTCGATGAGGACGGTGCGACCGTCGATCTTCGCCAGGGCGTCTTCGACGTTCTGCAGGCTCCCGCGGTCGGTATCCAGCAGGCCGTCGAGGTCGTCGCGTTCATCCTCATCGTCGGCGGTTCCTTCCAGGTAATCACCGCGACGGGCGCCATTACCAACGGTATGAGCCGTGTGGTCAGGCGTTTCGAGAAGCGCGACATCTTGATCATCCCCATCTGCATGGCGCTGTTCGCGCTCGGTGGCACCACTTTCGGCATGGCCGAGGAGACCCTGCCGTTCTTCGCCATCTTCCTTCCCATCATGATGTCCATGGGGTTCGACTCGATGACCGCCTTCATGGTCGTCTTCGTCGGCGCCCGTATCGGATACATCGCCTCGACCATCAACCCCTTCAGCGTCCTTATCGCCCAGGGCGTCATCGGTATCCAGGGTAACCCCCAGCTGTGGCTGCGCATGATTGCCTTTGTGGTCCTCACCATCGTGGGCATCGCCTGGGTCACTATGTACGCCCGCCACGTCAAGAAGAACCCCGAGTCCTCCATCACCTACAAGGACGACTTCGCCAAGCGCGAGGAGTTCTCCGTCAACGATAACGCGCTGGAGGTCGAGTTCACCGGTCGCCAGAAGGCCATCCTGGCTATCTTCGTCGCCGGTATGTGCGCCATTATCTGGGGTCTCGTCACCCAGGGTTGGTACATGAACGAGATTGCCGGCATCTTCCTGGCCATGGGCCTGCTCTCCGGCATCATCGGCGGCATGAACGAGGCCACCATCGCCAGTGAGTTCGTCGCCGGTATCAAGGACTTCGCGTTCTCCGCTATCGTCGTCGGCCTCGCCCGCGGCATCCTCGTCATCGCCAACGACGGCATGATCATCGACACGATTCTCAACGCCATGGCCACGGGCCTGGCAGGTATCCCTCCCGTGCTGTTCACCACCATCCTGTACGCCGTGGACAACGTGCTTGCCATCCTCGTCCCCAGCTCCTCGGGGATTGCGGCCCTCACCATGCCCATCTTCGGTCCTCTGACCGAGCTCATGGGCCTCAACCCCGAGGGTGCCGTTACCGCGCTTTCTATGGGTGGGACCACCATGTCCCTCATCTGCCCCACGAGTGCTATCCTCGTCGCCGGTCTGGGCGTCTGCAAGATCTCCCTTGGCCAGTGGTGGAAGACGGCATGGAAGTTCTTCCTCGTCGTCACTGTTATCAACCTCGTGTTCGTATCCGTTTCCAGCATGCTCCCCGTCGTGGGGTAGCGTGTAACGTTCAGAAAGGTTAGTCAATATGACAACAATCAAGGGACTTAACGTTCACAGCGAGATCGGCCAGCTCAAGCGCGTCATGGTCCACCGTCCGGGTAAGGACCTGGTTAACCTGCGCCCCGAGGACTTCGAGAAGGTCTGGATCCACGACGCTTTCGATCTCGACTGGGCTCAAAAGGAGCATGACGCCTTCACCGACCTCCTGCGCGGCGCCGGTGCCGAGGTTCTCTACATGGAGAAGATGCTTGCCGAAACCATGGACCTCGTACCCAGCGCACGCGGCGAGTTCTTCGAGAAGTTCATCTCCGAGGCGAATATCGCCAACCCCACGCTCGAGGCCGTCGTACGCGAGAAGCTCTCGTCCATCAAGGACAACTACGAGTTCGTGCTCGCCTGCATGGGCGGTCTGTACTATCGCGACCTGGACATCCCGGCTACCTCTGCCTCTCTGTCCATTCTGGACTCCGAGGACGCCAAGCCCGAGGACCTCGTGGTCTACCCGCTGCCCAGCTCCTACTTCTCCCGCGATCCTCTGGCGGTCGTAGGCCACGGCGTATGCCTCAACAAGATGTACTGGCCCCAGCGCAACCGCGAGACCATCTTCTACGGCACCATCCTCGCCAACCACCCCGACTACGCAGGTACCCCCGTATGGTACAACCACGATTCCAAGTACCACATTGAGGGCGGCGACATCCTGAACATCAACGGCAAGACGCTCGCCATCGGCATCTCGCAGCGCACCTCTCCCGAGGCCATCGACGAGCTCGCTCAGAACATGTTCTGGGGTGAGGTGCCTTCCGAGATCGAGGCAATCTATGCCATCAAGATCCCTTACGGCTACGCCTTCATGCACCTCGACACCGTCTTCACCCAGGTCGACTACGACAAGTTCACCGTCTACCCCGGTATCTTCGACTGTCTCAAGGTCTACCGCCTTACCCGCGGCGCCAAGCCCGGCGAGATCGCCATCGAGGAGATCGACGACACCCTCGAGCACATTCTCGAGGCTGCTACCGGTGTGGACAAGGTTACCTTGCTCGAGTGCGGTGGCGGCGATCCTATCGAGGCCTCCCGCGAGCAGTGGAACGATGGTTCCAACACCCTGGCTGTGGCGCCCGGCAAGGTTCTCGTCTACGAACGCAACAAGGTCACCAACGACCTGCTTTACAAGGCCGGTGTCGAGTTGCTCGTCGCCCCCTCCGAGGAGCTCTCTCGTGGCCGTGGCGGTCCCCGCTGCATGACCATGCCCTTCGAGCGCGCCGATATCTAGTTCTCAATTTCCCCTCCGCACGCCAGGCAACCAATCCACCCGGCGTGCGGGCTCCTCAAACCATTACCGAAAGGAACCATCATGGGTGTAAGCCTCTCCGGTCGCCACTTCCTCAAGCTCCTCGATTACACCACCGAGGAGATTGAGTACCTGCTCGCTCTCGCAGCCGACTTCAAGAACGCCAAGCGTATGGGTATGCCCCACAAGTACCTCGAGGGCAAGAACATCGTCCTGCTGTTCGAGAAGACCTCCACGCGCACCCGCTGCGCCTTCGAGGTCGGCGCCATGGACCTCGGCATGGGCGTCACCTACCTCGAGCCCGGCTCCTCCCAGATGGGCAAGAAGGAGTCCATCGAGGATACCGCCCGCGTCCTCGGCCGCATGTACGACGGCATCGAGTACCGCGGCTTCGAGCAGGAGAAGGTCGAGTGCCTCGCCGAGAACGCCGGCGTGCCCGTGTGGAACGGCCTGACCACCGAGTTCCACCCCACCCAGGCGCTGGCCGACATCCTCACCATGCGCGAGGAATTCGGTGACACCAAGGGCCTCAAGCTCACGTTCTTCGGCAAGCACGCCGGCAACGTGGCCGACTCCCTCATGATCATCTGCGCCAAGCTCGGCATCAACTACTGCTCTTGCGGCCCCATCGCCACCGGCGAGGGCGCAACCTCCTACGATCCCGAGTTCCTGGCCGAGTGCGAGCGCATCGCCGCCGAGAACGGCTGCACCATCACCGTCACCGATGATGTCGAGGAGGGTGCCCGCGACGCCGACGTCATCTACACCGACGTCTGGGTCGGCATGGGCCAGCCCGCAGAGCTTTGGAAGAGCCGCATCGCCCTCATGAGCCCCTATCGAGTGACCTCCGAGGTCATGGCCATGGCCAAGCCCACAGCCATCTTCATGCACTGCCTGCCCTCGTTCCACGACACTAACACCACGGTCGGCAAGGAGATTGCCGAGCAGTTCGGCGTCACCGAGATGGAAGTCTCCGACGAGGTCTTCGAGTCCAAGCAGTCCCGCGTCTTCCAGGAGGCCGAGAACCGCATGCACACCATCAAGGCCGTCATGTACGCGACCCTAAAGTAGGTTGGGCATCAAGGCACCGTAAGAAAGAACTGTAAATATTGCTGCGCTGAGCGATGTTTCGAGACGCGTCGACCCCGATGGCCGGCGCGTCTTTTTGCGCTTGGGTGATCATGCGAGCTTTCATATCTGGGGTCCGTGCAACAGCCGGCAAGGCTGTTGCACGGCTCTGCGGGAGCGACTTCGGAGCGGTCCGCACATCCCGGCTTCGGTCGGGCAAGGTATTCCGTTGCACGGAATACATATCTTGCATGGCCCGTGTAACGGAAGCCCATGCGGGCGGAGTGCAACGGGGCAGGTGAGCGGAGGCGCAGTGATGGCGACCCATGGGGAGCCATCGAGCGGAGCCGGAGCGAGAGCCGGCGTGCCGTGACACGGCGGGTCGATCGCGAGTTGAAGCCGAGCGATTGTCCCGCCGTTCACGGCCCGCCGGCGGCGGTCCGGGGTTCCAAGGGGGCACGTCCCTTTGGCGCGCAGGGGTCCGGGGATGGCGCGAGGCATCCCCGCGAAACGCCGCGAGGGGCACGCCGTCGCCGGCGTGCCCGTGCAGGTGGCGGTCCGATGCTATTCCGACCCGGCCGTGTATACCGTCCGGCCCGTCTCGCAGTCGATAGTCTCGGCGTCCCCGAAGCCGACCCGGACGGCCGCCCATCCGCCGGCGATTGCCAACGCGTCGGCCTCGGACCTCGCGGCGGCGATGAGTCGCTCTAGCTCATCCGAGCCCGCCGGCGCGGTCCCCACATCGAACGCGCCGCCGACGCCGCCCGACTCGTACTCGACGACGACCGTCGAGCCGAGAGCCTCCTCAAGGGTCTCGGGCAGACCGCCCATGCTCTCGAGGGCGTGCCCGGCGACCGTGGCCAGCGGGTAGCGGGCCATCCCGGACGCCGCCGAGCGGCCGACCGTGCGGAGCATGCCGGCGGCCTCGAGCGCCCCGAGGAGCGCCGCGGGGACCGCGGCGTCGATGGCGATGTTGCCCCGCCCGCGGCACCACTCGGCGGCCGCCGGCACGCTCGCCGTGAGCACGCCCCACTCGGCCATGTAGCCCTCGGAGCGCGGGTCCGTGGCGTCGAGGAGGAGGACGGCGAGGCCGCCGCCCACGTACTCCCCGGCCACGAGGGCGAGGCGGACCGCCTCGCCCATAAAGTCGAACTCGACCGTGACCATGCGGCTACCTCATCCTGACGGCGCTGAGCGGCTTCGGGGAGAAGTGCTCGTCGCGCTCGACGGCGGCGAAACCCATCGAACGATTCAGCTCGGCCATCTCCTTGAGACTGAAATAACCCAGCTCGTCGTCGTAGCCCATGACGAGGCCGAACGCCTCGTCCGTGCCGTCGAACTCGAGCAGCCACCAGTCCCATCCGTTCACGCACGAGAAGTAGTGGGCGTAGACCGTGGGGTCCCCTGCCCCGTCCTGCTCGTAGAGCCTCGGCACCGTCTTGGCGATTTCCTCGGTCATCAGCCGCTGCATGTCTTCCTCCGTTCCGGGCACGTGGCCCTCAACATCTCGCCCCTGCGGGCAAAGCCGAATGGCGACGCCGCGCGTCGTCGTCGGCTTTGCTCCCTGCAAAGCCGCACAGGAGCGAAGACGGGTCAAGGGAGGTCCGTGACGACCTCCACCAACCGGAGCGGAGCGGAGGTTTGTGCGGGGTCTCATGGGCCCCCTTGACGCGGCGTAGCGGAGGTGCCACCCGGCCGCATAGTCGTAGTCCTGCTGCGGCGAACGCCGAGTATCGAAAAAAGCTCGCCTCACCTTCAACTCTGAACTCGTCGATGTATCTACAGCATGAGATATACGACAGATGCCTTCGTGCTGTTAATCAAAAGTGCAACCACTGGTGCGGACATGAATTTGAAGCGCATGCAACGGGTCCATTGAACTTCGCGACTACCTGACTGCTCCTGGCCGCCACACGATGCCAATGCTTTGCCATTTTCATTGCCGGAACGACACGCGGCTAGCGCGTCAGCCATCACGTGTATAAAAAGAGCAACACTCTCATAATGAAAGCGTCGCTCTTAAAGCTTCCAAAGAGCTTTTGTATCTAGGCTGACATTGAAGATACTGAAAGCATCACTCTGTCTCCCGATAGCCTCTTTTGTTTTTTAACTCAGTACTTCGGGCAACCACGGTACGTCGGTTTACCCAAATATTTGTTTATTGTCGGGCGAGATATTCCAGTTATTCTCACAATGTCGGCGTAGGTGGCATCGGGAAACATCCTTCGGAAACCGACCAGTACTTCCTGTATCTTGGCGCGCTTAATTGGGGCCCTGTATTCCTCGGGGACGTCTTTTCCCTGCAACCTTTCTTTCTTGGCCTGCGTTGACTTGAGATGCTTCCGCTTAGACCCATTTTTCTTTTTTGAAATCTTGGTCTTTTCCGGATTACCGGACTCCACGAAACTGATGCCGTCTGTATCGATTTCACGCGCTTCTAGCTTTCTCTTTAAGACAAGCGCGGAAAGTGGCTCATCAAAACGCCACTCGATTAGGCACACGTTATTCTCTTCGCAGAGTTGCCTCTTCTTTCTATCTCTTTCTTGCGTAGCAAGAAGCGCGCTTTCGCCTCCAAAAAGCTCTATTGCCTGATAGTGTTGTTGCCCTTGATATTCAAACCCAGTCGAAATCGACGGAACGAAAATATCGAGAGACTGATTTCCAAGCCAGCTAGAGTGATACTGAAATATGGCATCTGGGTATGAGCTTTGGATGATTTGGAATAACGTATACTCACCCTTCCACCTGTGATTTAACGTTCCCTCAGAGGCTATTTCCTGGAAGATCTCATCGTATTTCTGCTTTTCCGCCCTAAAGTCCTGTTTGCCACCGTGGTAGAACATATATAGCCGCTGTTCTTCTGTCAGATTACTGCCAAAATAGTTGCCCATGAATATCGACATCACCTTCTGGGAACAGCAAGATCGATAGGCCCCCTCAGGCAACAGTCCTCGCCGCGGCGTTTCTCCGCATAGCTTATAGAGATCGCGCACGACAAGCTTCAAATGCTTAAATGCCTCGGGAGAATAGCGGTAAACGCTCTGATACTCCAGCCAATGGTTCTCGGTACCACGCTCAAGCTCATCGATTCCGATTCCGTAGATGGCGTGACAGAAAAGCGAGGGCTCTTTTGTAAAACAGTAATAAAGAAATCTCGCATCCTCGGCCCTATTCACATAAGTCACCGCGAGGTTAATCGTCTGGTCATCATCAAATAAATTCGGGATTACTTCGACTGCATCGGCGTTGGAAATGTAGCGCTGAACAATTAGCGACATTTTGCTGTTCTCTACATGAAGAAGAAAAGTAACCTTATCCTCATTCGGCGCAGTCGACTCCAACGAGAACGAACCGTAGCGAGCGCGCAGCTCGCTATCATGCCACCACAAAGACAGTCCCCAATTGTCTGCAGAAGCGTGGCCCTGTCGTTCCTCCTGAAATGCCCAGCTCGGCGAACCGCTCGAATCGTCAAGTTGGTAAAAAGCGAGCTCGTTGACATCGAACAAGAAATTGCCATATATGCCAGGTTGTTTCTCTTTTGCAAGGATAACAAAGCCCCTTCTGGAGGAACTTGCAAGGAAAGCATCCTTCAGCGTAGGTACGTATTCAAACTCGTCCACGTCTTCAAGCGATTTGATTTGTTCTGTACCCTTAAATAAAACCCAGTTGAATTTGTCCCCATTTTTTACGATGGCCGAAACGATCACATCATTAAGAAGGTCGGCTTCCGGCTGCCACCTATAAAGACAGGCAAGATAACGACCCTTCCACCTGATAAAAACGGTATAAGAGTGGACGTTGGGTATCTCGAGCAAACCTCCAGCGGTTTCCATGCGAAATGTACCGACTTGCTCCGAACTATCGTAATCAACGACACCCGTTACGTCTACTTTTTTCCCGTCGAAATAAACCAACGGTTCGCAGAGCTCAGTGTTCGAGCGCACGTCCTCAAAGCCGGGCTCACCATGCGACGCAGCCCAAGCGGCCATGCCAACAATCTCTCTTGCGAACGCTCGAACATGGTCCTTGTATCCGTACTGGAATCTGTCAACAACTTGCTTCCCATCTTTGATCCGCAAGCTCTCAACGAAATGTCTGTACTTCTTAGATCTTGGAAGCATAAGGTGAGAACCTGTATAAACTCTCGGCATTCGGCCTCCCCAGTTAGTTTCAATGCTCGTCATATGTTAAGGAAATTATAGTAATCGTAGCTAAACGGCCTAGATTGTGACCACTGCAACCTGCACTGATAATTGTTCTCGGGGGAAGCGGGCACTGCGGGGCGCGTCAACAGCGCGCGATTTCCGCGTCGCAGCGCTACCCTGATGCCGAATGCCGGGACGATGACCCACTGACCTGCTGACGCCTCTTCGGCCGTCCTCAAATCCGACCTGTCTCGCCCCGGCTTCCGCGACCCGGAGTCCTGCCAT